>DASXOY010000045.1:0-18027 GCA_036493935.1 Steroidobacteraceae bacterium
GTGCGGGTCATCGTCAACCCCCGCGCCCTCGCCGCGTACGGACTGAACCTTGACGATCTGCGAACGACGATCAATGTCGCAAACCAGAACGGACCCAAGGGAACACTCGACGGGCCCGCCCGTGCCTACACGATCAATACCAACGATCAGGTCAAGAGCGCGGACGAATACGGAAACATCGTGGTCGCGTATCGCAATGGCTCGCCGGTCCGCCTGCGGGACGTGGCCACCCTCGCGGCCAGCGCCGAGAATACGAAGCTCGGCGGCTGGATGAACGTAACGCCTGCGCTGATAGTCAACGTTCAGCGTCAGCCCGGAGCGAACGTAGTCGACGTGGTCAATCGCATCCACGATCTGCTGCCGACCGTGCAGGCGTCGCTGCCGCCCGGAGTCGACGTGTCGGTCCTCACGGACCGCACGACCACGATCCGGGCATCGATCCGGGATGTGGAGCTCGAGCTGACACTCGCGGTGGTGTTGGTCGTCCTCGTGATCTACCTGTTTCTGCGGAACGTGCCGGCCACGCTCATTCCCAGCTTATCGGTACCCCTGTCGCTCATCGGTACATTCGCCGTGATGTACCTGGCCAATTTCAGCCTCAACAACCTCTCGCTGATGGCCCTGACGATCGCGACCGGCTTCGTGGTCGATGATGCCATCGTGATGATCGAAAATATTTCACGCTACATCGAAGCCGGCGAATCGCCGCTGGAAGCGGCGCTCAAGGGCGCCGGCCAAATCGGCTTCACCATCATTTCATTGACGGTATCGCTGATCGCCGTGCTCATTCCCCTTCTCTTCATGCAAGACGTCGTCGGACGCTTGTTCAGGGAATTTGCCGTGACCCTGGCCGTGACCATTTTGATCTCCGCGGTCGTGTCGCTGACGCTGGTGCCGATGATGTGCGCCAAGCTGCTCAAGCATCGGCCTGCCGGGGAACACGCGCAGACCGAATCCGGCAAGTGGTTTACCGCGGTGGTCGATTGGTATGGACAGCGCCTGACGTGGGTTCTCGATCACCAGAAGCTCACTCTGTGGGTTGCGATCGGCACGCTGGTCCTGACCGCTATTTTATATGTGCTCATCCCCAAAGGCTTCTTTCCCGACCAAGACACCGGCTTGATTCAAGGCGTCTCTGAGGCGACCGAATCGATTTCGTACGCAGGAATGGCCGATCGCCAGCAGGCCCTCGCCGTGGCCATCCTGACCGACCCTGACGTTTCGGGCCTTTCATCATTCATCGGCGTCGATGGGAATAATGTGACCTTGAACAGCGGCCGGTTCCTGATCAACTTGAAGCCGCGCTATAAACGCTCAACATCGGTCACGGACGTCATTCGACGATTGCGCTCCGAGACGGCGAATGTCGCCGGCATCACCTTGTATATGCAGCCGGTCCAGGATCTCACCCTCGACAACACCATCAGCCGCACCCAGTATCAATTTACCCTGGAAAGCGCGGACGCGACTGCCCTGTCGAGCTGGGCACCGAAGCTCGTGTCCGCGTTGCAGCAACTGCCGCAACTGGCGGACGTGGTCAGCAATCAGGAAGATAACGGACTCGCCCTGTACATCACGATTGACCGCGATAGTGCCGCGCGCCTGGGTATCAGCGTCGGTACCGTCGACAACGCCCTGTACGATGCCTTTGGCCAGCGCATCGTCTCCACCATCTTTACCCAGTCGAATCAGTATCGGGTGATCATGGAAGCGGATCCGCGGTCTTATCGGTCCATCGACTCGATCGGCTCCATCTACGTGCCTTCGGCCGGCGGCGGCCAAGTACCACTGTCATCCATCGCCAAAATCGAGGTGCAGTCGCGTCCGATTCTCATCAACCACCTGGCGCAGTTTCCTGCGACTACCGTCTCGTTCAATCTCGCGGAAGGCGCCTCGCTCGGGGCGGCGGTCTCCGCGATCGAAGACACGGAGAAAACCTTAGGGTTGCCGAGCAGCATCCGTACGACCTTCCAGGGCGCGGCATTGGCGTTTCGCAGCAACCTGACCAACGAGCTGCTGCTGCTGGTTGCCGCGGTGCTGGTGATGTACATCGTGCTCGGGGTCTTGTACGAGAGTTTCATCCACCCGATCACGATTCTTTCGACGTTGCCTTCAGCGGGCATCGGCGCGTTGCTGGCGCTCATGCTGTTTGGCGATGATCTGACCATCATCGCGCTCATCGGCATCGTGCTTCTCATCGGCATCGTGAAGAAGAACGCGATCTTAATGATCGACTTTGCCATCGTCGCGCAGCGCGACGAAGGCCTGTCGCCGCGCGAGGCTATTCACAAGGCTTGTCTGCTGCGCTTTCGTCCGATCCTCATGACCACCGTGGCGGCGATATTCGGTGCGTTGCCGTTGATGTTCGGCACCGGCACCGGATCAGAGCTGCGCCATCCGCTGGGCGTGAGCATCGTAGGCGGACTGCTGGTGAGCCAGGTTCTCACGCTGTTCACCACGCCGGTCATCTACCTGGCGTTTGATCGGCTTGCGGCGCGCGTGCGCGGACACCTTCCTGAAGGGGAACACAATGCCCCGATGGCGGAGGGTTCGACGTGAACATTTCCGCGCCTTTCATCAAGCGCCCGGTAGCGACCATTTTGTTGACGGCCGGCGTGGCGCTGTGCGGCGGCGTCGCCTTTGTTCTGCTGCCCGTTGCGCCGCTGCCGCGCATCGATGTGCCTGCGATTTTCGTCTCCGCGCAGCTGCCCGGCGCCAGCCCCGAGGTAATGGCGGCCACCGTGGCCACGCCATTGGAGCGCCATCTCGGCGCAATCGCCGATGTGGACGACATGACCTCCAACAGCGGCGTGGGCACGACCAGCATTCAGCTGACTTTCGGGGTGGATCGCGATATCGACGGAGCCGCGCGCGATGTACAAGCCGCCATTTCGGCAGCGCACGCCGATTTGCCCTCCTCGCTCACCCGCAACCCGACCTACCGCAAGCTCAATACCTCGCAGTTTCCGGTGATGGCCATCGCCATGACCTCGGACGTGCTGACGCAGGGGCAGATTTACGATGCGGCCGACGCCGTCATTTCGCAGCGGCTGTCTCAGCTACCGGGGGTGGGCGGCGTCAACGTCAACGGCAGCGCCTTGCCTGCCGTGCGAGTGGAAATCAATCCGCTGTCGCTTTCGAAGTACGGCATCGGCCTGCAGGATGTTCGCGCCGCAATTTCCAATTCGAACGCCAACGCACCCAAAGGGGCGATCGAGACTGACAATCTGCATTACCAGATCTACACCAATGACAATGCCCGCGATGCCGGCCCGTATCGCAACTTGATCATCGCCAACCGCAACGGCGCGACAGTGCGGCTTGGGGATGTGGCGACGGTTTTGGACATGCAGGACGGCGCCACGGAAAACATCCGCACCTATGGGCTATACAACGGCAAGCCGGCGGTATTCGTTAATGTCTACCAGCAACCGGGCGCCAACATCATCGAAATGATCGATGCCGTAAAGGCTGAATTGCCGATCCTCAAGCAATCCATCGACCCCAAAATAGACCTGATCGTGAGCTTCGATCGCTCGGTGACCATCCGTGCTTCCCTGCGGCAGGTTGAGCAGACGCTGCTGCTCGCGGTAGCCATGGTCATTCTGGTGGTCTATATGTTCTTGAACAGCTACCGCGCGGCGTTCATTCCGGCGCTGGTGGTGCCGGTGTCGCTGATCGGCACTTTCGGCGCCATGTATCTGTTGGGCTATACGCTCGACAATTTTTCCTTGATGGCGCTCACCGTGGCGACCGGTTTCGTGGTCGATGACGCCATCGTGGTCATGGAGAACACGACCCGGCACATCGAGGACGGCATGACGCGCACGCGCGCTGCGTTCGTCGGCGCCCAAGAAGTCGGATTCACGGTCTTGTCCATGAGCCTGTCTCTGGTCGCGGTTTTTCTGCCCTTCATGCTGGTCGGCGGCATCGTCGGCAGGATCTTCCGCGAGTTTGCGATGACTCTCTCGGTATCAATCCTGATTTCCCTGGTGGTGTCGCTCACCACGACGCCGATGATGTGCTCGTTGGTGCTGCGCAGTTCGCGCGAGCAAAAACCTTCCCGTATCGGGCAGGCGTTCGAACGGGGATTCGAGCGCTTCCGCCAGAACTACGAAAGCACGCTGGATTGGGCGCTGCGCCACCGGCGCATCATGATCAGCATTTTCTGGGCGACGATCGCGTTGAACTTCTTCCTGGCGTACATGATTCCGAAGGGATTCTTTCCACAGCAGGATACCGGTCAATTGCGCGGCGGTATCCGCGGCGACTCGGCGAGCTCCTTTCAGATGATGAAGGGGAAACTGCAGGAAGTTGCGGCCATCATTCAGGCGGATCCTGCCGTTGCCACGGTGACGGGTTCGGTGGGATCCGGCGGATTCGGTCCCTTCGGCGGCGGCGGCGCCAGCGCCAACGTTACCGTCGGCCTCAAGCCATTGAAGGAACGCCGCATTTCGGCCGATCTCATCATTGCGCGCCTGCGGCCGAAGCTTGCCCGAGTGAAGGGTGTTGCCAGCTTCCTGCAGGCCGTGCAAGACATCGGCGGCGGGGGCCGATCTGCCAATGCGCAATATCAATACACCTTGCTCGGCGACGACCTGACCGAATTGCGCACCTGGTCCCAAAAGCTTCGTAACGCGCTGCAGGACGTGCCGGAGATCACCGATGTGGACACGGATCTGCAGCCCGGCGGATTGGAGACCGACCTCATCGTCGACCGGGACAGCGCCTCGCGTCTGGGACTTTCGGAAATACAAATCGACAACACGCTCGGCGATGCCTTCTCTCAGGCGCAGGTGTCCACGATCTACAATCCATTCAGCCCGCAGCAGTACCATGTGGTCATGGAGGTCGCGCCGGAGTTTTGGCAAAACCCGGAAATTCTCAAGCAGCTATACGTGAGCACCTCGGGCGGAGCGGTATCCGGCACGCAGCAAACCCAAGCGGTGGCCGGAACCACCGTGCTGAAACCCAGCACGGCTTCGTCGAGCACTACGGTCGCCGAGGACGTGGCCCGCAATCTTGCCGCCAATTCCCTGGCGAACTCCGGCCGCGGCAACACCTCCACTGGGTCAGCGGTGAGCGTCGCCAAGGAAACCGTCGTGCCGTTCTCGGCATTCAGTCATTTCACCACCGGCGAAACTCAGATCTCGGTGAATCACACCGGCACCTCCGTATCGACTTCGATCGCTTACAATTTGCCGCCGGGCGTCTCTATTGGCACCGCCGAGGACGCCATTGCCAAGAAAATGGCCGACATACACATGCCCATTACGATTCACGGCGGCAACTACGGCACGGCGCGCCTGTTTCAACAAGGCATCGGCGACGCTCCGCTGCTGTTCCTGGCTTCAATAGCAGCTATCTACGTGGTGTTGGGCATGCTCTACGAAAGCTACGGGGTGCCGCTTACCATCCTGTCGACGCTGCCGTCGGCTGGTTTGGGGGCGTGGCTGGCGCTTATGGCGACCGGCACGGAATTCAGCATGATCGCCTTCTTAGGAATTCTGCTGCTTGTCGGCATCGTCAAGAAAAACGCCATCATGATGGTGGACTTCGCCATGGAAGCAGAGCGCAAGCTCGGCATGGATCCCAAACAGGCGATCGCGCACGCGTGCGCGCTGCGATTTCGGCCCATCATGATGACCACCTGTGCCGCCATAGCCGGTGCGTTGCCGCTGGCGATCGCCAGCGGCGATGGGACCGAGATGCGCCATCCTCTTGGCATCGCCATCGTCGGCGGTCTCTTGGTCAGCCAATTGCTTACGGTCTATACCACTCCGGTCGTCTACCTGTACATGCGCCGCTACTGGAGACACCTCAAGCAGGGCAGATATTCGGCGCCGCCGGATATCGCCGGGAACTCCGGCAATAACGGCCACGGCTTCGGTTCTTTGGGGGTGACCACATGATGCGGCTCATTGCACGCGCCCTTTGCGTCGGCGCCGGCGCGGCGCTGGCCGCTGCCTGCGCCGTGGGTCCCGACTATCATCGGCCGCCGGTTGATGCGGCCGCGAATTACAAGGAAAGCGGCGACTGGAAACCCAGCGAACCCAATGACGTGCTGTCGCGCGGACCCTGGTGGAAGATATTCAACGACGAAGTGCTCAATGGCCTGGAAGACCAGATAGACATCTCAAATCAAAATGTCAAAGCCGCTGCGGCCGCCTTCGAGCAGTCGAGGGCATTGGTCTCGCAGGCGCGCGCAGGCTTCTGGCCGACCATTGCCGCGAGTCTTGGGATGCAGCGCGAGGGCGCGCCGCTGGGCGCGAGTAATGTCACTGGCGTACCGATCGGCGGGTCGGGCTCAACAACTCGCACTCAAAATACCTTCACCGGCGGGGTCTCGGCCAATTGGGATATCGACATCTGGGGCAAGATTCGCCGCAACACCGAGAGCAACGTTGCCTCAGCGCAAGCCAGCTCAGCGGCCCTCGCCGCGGCACGCCTGTCCGCGCAGGCGGAACTCGCGACCGATTACTTCGAACTGCGCGCCCAAGACCAATTGCAGAAGCTCTTGGACGACACGGTGCTGGCCGAGACTCTGTCGTTGCACATCACCGAGAGCCGCTATAAATTCGGGGTCGCCGCGCGCGCCGACGTGGTTACCGCGGAAACCCAGCTGCTGTCGAGCCAAGCCCAGCAGGTCAACGCCAAAATTCAACGCGCCATCCTAGAGCATGCCGTCGCAGTGCTGCTAGGCAAGCAACCGGCCGAATTCTCTCTCACTGTCGCAAGCATGCGCGGCGACGTGCCGACGGTGCCGGCAGGCGTGCCTTCGACACTGCTGGAACGGCGTCCAGACGTGGCCGAGGCCGAACGCAAGATGGCGTCCGCCAACGCGCAGATCGGCGTCGCCAAAGCGGGTTACTTTCCGGACTTGACCTTGAGCGGCCAGGATCAGTACTCGCACAGTACGTTCAGCGGCTTGTTTCGAAATTCCAATCGAATATGGGCTGTGGGTCCCGCGCTCGCCGAAACCCTGTTCGACGGCGGCTTGGTGCGCGCCCAGGTACGAAGCGCCCGGGCTGCATACGAAGGCACCGTCGACAGCTATCGCCAAACGGTGCTGGCGAGCTTCCAGCAAGTCGAAGATCAAATCGTCACGCTGCGCGTGCTGGAGCAGGAAGGCGTGATCGAAGATGAAACCGTCAAGAAGGCGCGCGAGGCCGAAGTCCTGACGCTCAATCAATACAAGGCTGGGACGGTGCCCTACAGCAGCGTGATAACGGCGCAGACCACTCGATTGGCTGCCGAGGAAACCGCGCTGCAAGTCCTGTCTTCGCGCCTGCAAGCCAGCGTCGCCTTGATCGAAGCTTTGGGCGGCGGGTGGGACGCCTCGCAGGCCACGGCAAAGTAAGCGAGCGCCTCGAAAAGCCCTACTCCGAGGTCGGTGACTCCATCTCTTCGAGCGTTGCAGGCACGTGCCGGCGAAGCAGCGCAACTTGCGCCTCCCACTGTTCTTTCGGCGGCAGATCCTCGAAGTAGTGGATCTCGCCGCCGGCGAGCGTCGCCACCGGCATTCCGTCTCTGAACAACAGCCTATTGCCGGCGAGGGAAGGCAGCCGCGCACCGGGCGTGAGAATGCCGATCAAATTGAGCGGATCGGCGGCGGAGAACGACAGGTAGCTCTCGGACAGCGGCCTGCGCCGCACGTCACGCAGCGGACCGATGGCCTCGGGGGTTGCGAATTGTTCGCCCGAGAATCCGGCTACAAAGCGGCCGCCGCGAATTTCTCCGCGAGCCTCGAGCCGGCGGCAGCAACTCAAGATCTCGCGCCATGGCGGCAGCCACTCTGCTTCGCGCGCCAGCAATTTCCAAAAGATGACGCCCCAGCGGCGCAGCAGCGTCCGCACGATTTGCTCGATGGCTTCATCCTTGCGCTCCGAGGGTTCGACCGTAGGCCGCCGCACCAGCGCCCAGCGTCCCGCATCGGCCATGCCGAACAGTGCCAGCCGGCGCTTGTGGCGGGCGGAGAAGCCATGAGGCCGGCCACCGCGCCGGCCGCTCGGCATCAAGAGCACCCGCAGGCCGGCGAAGCTGTCGGAGTTCACCAGCCCCACCGCCACGAGCTCGGCAAGCGACTCTTCGACTTCCGCGGGCAACATGCCGACGTTATCGGAGATCTCGTCGAAGAACGACGCACCGTGCTCGCGGATGAAATCCGCCACCGCTTGGGCCTTCGAGGTCAGCTGCGCCGGATCGGACCGCTCCGCGAACAGGGACCAGAGCGGAACATTGCGTCTCGCCAAAAGAACAATGGGCGTGGAGCGCACCGGGGCAGCCCCGCGACCGCCTGAATCGTCGCCGCGCGGACCGCGCGCGGCCATGCGCGTCCAAATGAATCGTCCCGCGCGGCAATGCTCGTCCAACCATTGCGGTTCGTATTCGGTGATCCGCGCCGGCAGCACTTCGGTTTCCCAGGCGCCTGCGGGAGATTCGAATCCCTCGAGCTGCGCCAGCACCGCGGCCAACGCATCCGGTCCCTGCATCCGCGCGCCCGGCAGCACGCGCTGCCAATCGCACAAAAAACGCAAGAAGTCGCGCGCGGAAACCGGCTCGACTTCAGCACGCAGCCGTTTGACGGTGTAGCGGTGAATTCGCGCCAACAAACGCCGCTCGCACCATTCCTCTTGCGCCGGGATCCCCGTGAACCGGCCGCGCATCGCGAACCCTTCGGCCTCGAGAGCAATCAATGCGGCGTTGATTTCAGTCTCGGCAAGCGACAGCGGCGCCGCAATTTGCGCAGCTGTCACGGGACCCAAGCCTTCGAGCCGCCCACGCACGATGTCGACCAGGGACTCATCCAACGACTCGAACAGCGCGCGTCTTTCGGCAGCCGCCCACAGTCTGAGGTCCTGCCGCGCGATTCGCACCACGCGATTCTGCAGTGCAAGTTCCTGCAGCAAAGCCGGCCACGCCGGATTCGCTCGGCTCTCCTCTTCCGTCATGAAGGTGAGCCACAACAGCGCGTCGTGCAATTCGTCCGGGGTCGCAGCATCGGGCCACGCTTCGGCGCGCACGCGTGCAATGGCTTCCGGGTCGAGCTTGCCGATATCCGCAGCTTCAGTGGGATCGAGCCACCGGCGGCTCATGACCGCCTGAGTGCGCCGCTCCTCGAGCGGCGCGTCGTCAAGATAGGCATAGGGCCGCGCCGATAGGGCCTCGAGCGCCAAAGGCGAAGGCTCGGTGAGATCCCGAGCAACGACGCCGAGCGCGCCGCTCTCCAGCCTGCGCAGCACCGTCTCGAATTCATCGATGTCCATCGCGTCTTCGAGACAATCACGTATCGTCTGCCTGACCAATGGGTGATCCGGCACCTCAATCTCGCCGGGTAGATTCTCGGCGCAAGCGACTTGGTCCGGAAAAACCGAGGCCAGCAGGTCTTCGGCATTCATGCGTGCGATTTGCGGCGGAATTTTCTTGCCGCCGCGAAATCGCGGCAGCGCCAGCGCGATGCCGGCGTCCCAACGCCAGCGCACTTCGAACATGGGAGCCGCGCATAGCGCCTGAATCAGCACTTGGCGCACGCTGTTCGAGTTCAGGTAGCGCGCCGCCTCCGCCAACTCGAAGCTATGTGCATGGGTGAGCGAGAGAACGATGTGATCTTCCGTCGCCGCCGCCTGCAGCTCGAAGTTGAAGGTCCGGCAGAAGCGCTTGCGCAGCGACAAGCCCCAGGCGCGGTTGACGCGGCTGCCGAACGGCGAGTGGATGATGAGCTGCATGCCGCCCGACTCATCGAAGAAGCGCTCGAACACCACCGTATCCAACGTGGGCAACGTGCCCAGCGCCGCCTTTCCGGCGCTCAAGTACTGCACGATTTGAACGGCCGAAACTTCATCGAGGCCGACTGAGTCCGTCAACCACTCGAGCGCCGTGGGTGGCTCGCTTCCGAGGCGGATTTCGATCTCCTTGCGCAGATCCGAGACCGCCGTTGAAAGCTCCATGCTGCGGCCCGGCGCCTCGCCTAGCCAAAAAGGAATGGACGGCGGCTGGCCATGGGCATCTTCCACGCGCACGGTGCCGCGCTCGACGCGCAAGATTCGATACGAGGTGTTGCCGAGCTGGAAGATATCGCCCTGCAGGCTTTCGACCGCGAAATCTTCGTTGACGGAGCCTACGATGATGGACTCCGGCTCGAGCATGACTCGGTAGTCCGCATTGTCAGGAATGGCGCCGCCGGAGGTAATTGCGGTCAACCGCGCACCCTTTCGGGGCCGCAGCATTTTGTTGATCGAATCATGATGCAGCAGTGCCGCGCGCCGGCCGCGGCGTGTGCTGAACCCTTCGGCGAGCATTTTTACGCACTCGTCGAATTCCTCGCGCTTGAGATTGCGGTACGGATACGCACCCCGCATCAGGGAATACAGGCCGTCTTCGGACCACTCACGAGCGGAAACTTCCGCGGTGATCTGCTGCGCCAATACGTCGAGGGCATTCTCGGGAATCTTGAGGCGGTCCAATTCACCGCGGCGCACCGCGTGCAGCAGCGCCGCGCACTCGATCAGCTCGTCGCGCGACAGCGGAAACAGCCGGCCTTTGGATATCCCGCCGACCTGGTGGCCGGCGCGGCCCACTCGCTGCAGGAAGGAGTTGATTGAGCGGGTCGAGCCTATCTGGCACACCAGGTCCACATCGCCGATGTCGATGCCCAGTTCCAACGAGGCCGTGGCCACGAGGACTTTCAGGTCGCCCTGCTTGAGGCGCTGCTCGGCGTTGAAGCGCCGTTCTTTGGATAGGCTGCCGTGATGCGCGGCGACGTTTTCCTCACCTACTCGTTCGGACAAGTGCCGTGCAACGCGTTCGACCATGCGGCGGGTGTTGACGAATACCAATGTGGTGCGATGCTCCCGGACCAGCAGCGCCAATCGATCGTACACCTGAGTCCACACCTCGCCCGACATCACCGCTTCTAGCGGCGCGGGCGGCATTTCCAAAGCCAGATCGCGCCGCCGAACATGACCGCTGTCGACGATCGTGCAGGGCACCGGATGGGCGCCGGTCAAGAACTTCGCCACTTCTTCAATCGGCTTCTGCGTTGCCGACAATCCCACTCGAGTGAGCGGATGACCGGTCAGGGCTTGCAGACGCTCGAGCGACAAAGCCAAGTGCGCGCCGCGCTTGTTGCCGGCGATTGCGTGTATCTCGTCGACGATGAGCGTGCGGCAAGTCTTGAGCATGTCGCGTCCGGACTCCGAGCCCAGCAGGATGTACAACGATTCCGGCGTGGTCACGACGATGTGCGGCGCTCTGCGGCGCATACCGGCGCGTTCCGATTGGGTCGTGTCGCCGGTGCGCACCACAGCGCGAATTTCGACATCCGGAAGCCCTAGCGCCATGAGCTCTTCGCGAATTCCGTTTAACGGAGCTTCGAGATTTCGCTGAATGTCATTCGACAGCGCTTTCAACGGCGACACGTAGACGACGCGAGTCTCGTCAGGCAACGGACCGTTCAAGCCTTCTTTTACGAGCTGGTCGATCGCGGATAGAAAAGCGGCGAATGTCTTGCCGGAACCTGTGGGTGCAGCCACTAAGACATGCTCGCCCGCCGCCAAGGCCGGCCACGCGCGCTCCTGCGCCTCCGTGGGCTCGTCAAAGGTGCGCGAGAACCAAGCGGCGACGGCAGGATGAAAGGTGTCGAGAACGCTCATGGCCGCTCGCTAAAAGAACCGGGATACTGTATATAATAGCAGGTGCTTATGTCGCCCGCCACGGCGTTGACGCTGTCACAAAAACACAATATCTTGTGTTTCATTGCGGTGCCTGGCACTACAGCTGGGCCTAAGAGGGAATCCGGTGCAATTCCGGAACTGTCCCGCAGCGGTAACTGGGAACGAACCATGCCATCGCACTGAGCCGACCCTTAAAGGCGGTTTGGGAAGCGGCATGCAGTAGAGATCGCCGAGCATATCGGCCAAGCCTGGGAAGTCCGAAGACCTGCCGCGATCTGCATTTCCTCAAAAAAAGGAAGTGCTGCTCGGCTTTGGAGCTCTCGTGGGGAGGAGCGGCCGGAGTGATCGCCTTGAGGTCGGTTCGCACCTTTCAGGTTCATTCCGTTCGTTTGCTCCCGTCCAAAGGGTCATCAACGCGCAACGGAATCCATGACATGAATATAATCGCCCAGCCCGCCTTTGATTTGGTCCCTCCCCAGGCCGCCCGCAACCCCATGCGGGTCACCAAGCGCTCGGGCCAGCACGAGCCCATCGATGTGAACAAGATCGTGCGTGCCGTGACGCGCTGCTGCGAAGGCATTTTGGAGGTGGATCCTATGCGCGTTGCCCTCAAGACCATCGCAGGTCTCTATGACGGCGCGACCACGCGCGAACTGGACGAACTGTCGATCCGCACCGCATCCTCTTTCATGGTGGACGACCCGGCCTACTCCAAGCTCGCCGCCCGGCTGCTCTCGGCGTACATCGACAAGGAAGTGGAAGCGCAGGGCATCTATTCTTTCTCGCAAGCCATCCGCGCCGGCTTCAATGTGGGACTCATCAATGAGCGCCTTCTGCAGTTCGTCGAATCGCATGCTCGCAAGCTCAACGATGCCGTCGATACCGAGCGCACCCGCGGTATCGAATACTTCGGCTTGAGAACCTTGTACGACCGCTATTTGTTGAAGCACCCCACGCTGCGACAGGTGGTCGAGACCCCGCAATACTTCTGGATGCGCGTCGCGGCGGCGCTGAGCAGCGCCGCGCATGAGGCGATCGAGCTGTACCGGTTATTTTCCGCGCTCGACTATTTGCCGAGCTCGCCCACGCTCTTCAACGCGGGCACGCTGCATGAGCAATTGTCGAGCTGCTTCTTGCTGGATTCGCCCAGCGATTCATTGGAGGCGGTGTACGACAAGTACAAGGACATTGCACTGCTGTCGAAATTCTCCGGCGGCATCGGTGTGGCGTGGCACCGCGTGCGCTCCGAAGGCTCGCTGATCCGCTCCACCAACGGTCTCTCGAACGGCATCGTGCCGTGGCTCAAGACGCTGGATTCTTCCGTGGCCGCGGTCAATCAGGGCGGCAAGCGCAAAGGTGCGGCTTGCGTGTACCTGGAAACCTGGCACGCGGATATCGAGGCGTTCTTGGAATTGCGCGACAACACCGGCGACGATGCGCGGCGCGCGCATCACTTGAATCTCGCCAATTGGGTGCCGGACCTGTTCATGCAGCGCGTTGAGAGCGGCGATGTCTGGTCGCTGTTCGATCCGAAGGACGTGCCCGAGCTTCCGGACTTGTGGGGCACGGCGTTCGCCGATGCCTACATTCAAGCCGAAGCCCGCGGGCTTGCGCGGAAACAGCTGCCGGCGCGCGAACTGTATGGCCGGATGATGCGCACCCTCGCTCAGACCGGCAACGGCTGGATGACGTTCAAGGACAAAGCCAACCGGGCCTGCAATCAAACGGCGCAGCCGCAGTCGGTGGTGCATTTGTCGAACCTATGCACCGAAATCCTGCAAGTGACCGGGTCCGCTGAAAGCGCGGTTTGCAATTTGGGGTCCATTAATCTCGCGCGCCATGTGGCCGGAAATGAATTCGATTTCGAGAAGCTGGGCCAGACGGTCCAGCTTGCCGTGCACCAATTGGATCGCGTCATCGACATGAACTTCTATCCGCTGGCAACCGCAAGGGCGTCGAACCTTCGCTGGCGGCCGGTGGGACTGGGTCTCATGGGCTTGCAAGATGTGTTCTTCCGCTTGCGCTTGCCGTTCGACGGCGACGCCGCGCGCTCGTTGTCGAAGCGCATTTCCGAAGCAGTGTATTTTCATGCGTTGCGCGCCTCATGCGAATTGGCGCGGGAGCGTGGGCCGCATCCGAGTTTCGCGGAAACACGCGCTGCAAAAGGCGAGCTGCAGTTCGATTCCTGGGGAATCATGCCGCCGAACGCCGATCGGTGGGCGGAATTGCGGCGCGAAATCCAGGCACATGGACTGCGTAACAGCCTGCTGATCGCGATCGCGCCCACTGCAACCATCGCTTCGATTGCCGGTTGCTACGAATGCATCGAGCCGCAGCTGTCCAATCTATTCAAGCGCGAAACCCTGTCGGGCGATTTCATCCAGATCAACAGCCACCTGATCCAAGAGCTCAAGCTGTTGGGATTGTGGACGCCTGAGATTCGCGATGCCATAAAAATAGCGGACGGTTCGATCCAGGAACTTCCGGGCGTGCCTGCGGAGCTCAAGCGCATTTATCGCACCGCCTGGGAATTGCCCATGAAGGCGCTGATCGAAATGGCGGCCGACCGCGGCGCCTATATCGACCAAAGCCAATCCCTGAACTTATTCATGGCCAGCCCCAATATAGGCCAGCTCTCCAGCATGTACATGTACGCTTGGAAATGCGGCCTCAAGACGACCTACTACCTAAGATCGCGGCCGGCTACCCGCATCGCCAAAACCACGGTTCAGCCCGTCGATGCCGTTGTCTGTTCGCTCGAGAATCCGCAAGCCTGCGAGGCCTGCCAATGAGCCGCCTGCTGGATCCGGGCTTCAATCTCACGCTGCGCCCCATGCGCTACCCGAAGTTTTACGAGATGTATCGGGCGGCGATCAAGAACACCTGGAGCGTGGAGGAAATCGATTTTCAGATCGACCTTAGCCATCTGCAGCGGCGCATGAACGGCGCCGACCGGCATTTGATCGAGCGACTGATCGCATTTTTTGCGACCGGGGATTCGATCGTCGCCAACAATGTGGTGTTGAGCCTCTACAAGCACATCAACGCGCCGGAAGCACGCATGTATTTGTCGCGCCAGCTCTATGAGGAAGCGCTGCATGTGCAGTTCTACTTGACCTTGCTGGATAACTACGTGCCGGATCAGGAACAGCGCGCTCGGGCGTTTGCGGCGATCGACAACATCGCCTCGATCCGCAAGAAGGCGCAATTCTGCCAGCGCTGGATCGACTCGGTCCGCGACCTCGAGCGCATCCAAACGCCGGAACACAAACGGCATTTTTTGCTCAATCTCACCTGTTTCGCGAGCTGCATCGAGGGTCTGTTCTTCTTCGGTGCATTCGCTTACGTCTATTTCTTAAGATCGCGCGGCCTGCTCCCCGGCCTGGCCTCCGGCACCAACTGGGTGTTTCGCGACGAGAGTGCACACATGGATTTCGCCTACGAAGTGCTGCGCGCGGTTCGCCAGGAGGAGCCGGAGTTGTTCGATTCTCGCTGGGCAGAGCAAGTCGGCAGCATGATCGACGAGGCGGTGGAATGCGAAACCAGCTTTGCGGACGATGTGCTGAGCGAAGGCGTGATCGGCCTTACCCGCATCGAGATGCGCCAGTACATCCAGTACGTGGCCGATCAGCGGCTCCTGATGCTCGGGCTGCCCGCGCGTTTTGGCGCCCGCAATCCATTCTCATTCATGGAGTTACAGGACGTGCAGGAATTGACCAATTTCTTCGAGCGCAAGGTATCCGCCTACCAGGTTGCGGTACAAGGCGAGGTGGCATTCGATCAGGCGTTTTGACCGCGTATACTTACTCTACGCGTTGGGGCGCACGTATAAAACTTTCAGCGAGGAGCAAAAAATGAGCGTAGCCATTCATCCTGCCGTGGACAAAGGCGTCAAATCCGGAAATGCATCCTTTGCCGGCGGTACATTGACGTGCAAATGCGCGAAGGACCCCGTGACCATCAGCATCCAGGGCAATGTCGCATTCAATCATGTCTGTGGCTGCACCAAGTGCTGGAAGCCTCAGGGCGCTATGTTTTCGCTGGTGGCGGTGGTGCCGAGGGACAAATTATCGGTCGGCGCGAATGGACAGAAATTGAAGGTGGTCGATGCGAACGCACCGATCCAGCGCCACGCCTGCAGCGGCTGCGGCGTGCACATGTACGGCCGCATCGAAAACAAGGGCCACCCGATCTACGGCTTTGATTTCATCCACCCCGAATTGCTGGACAGCCAAGGCTGGGCGGCGCCGGAGTTTGCGGCATTTGTCTCCTCGGTGATCGAGTCCGGCACGAAACCCGATCAGATGGGCGCAGTCCGCTCACGCCTCAAGGAACTGAAGCTCGAACCCTATGATTGCTTGTCGCCGCCATTGATGGACATGATCGCCACGCACGCCGCCAAGGCAAAGGGAGTGTTGCGCGCCTAGGGCGTGCCCTCAAGCTTACGGGCTGGTGGAACAGTTCGAGCGCCCGGACAGAGCGCAATCCTCTAGGCGCGTCATCCCGCCCAAGATATGCGTCAGGGTTAAGCCTGCGACCACCAATATTACGATCATCACCAGGCCGATAATCGCGGCGCGGCGCGTCGCCGGAGGCGGGTCCGGTTCCGGGTCGCGCGGTTGCCAGGGATCTGGATTTCTCATGATGTGTCTTTTACACCACTAATAAAATTGAGTCTTCCTAGCGGTCAAATCAAGCAAGTGGCGCCGTTTGTCAATCAAATGTCGCAGAAAGCGTGGTGCTTGCGCCACGGTTTCCGTAGGCTCAAGATACGCAACTGAGGGGAGTGCGTCCATAGTCTCAAGGATGGCGCTGTGCAGAGAACTCCTAAGTTTCTGACGCTAAGGAATCGCCCTAACTTAAGGCGAAGCGCGGCGGCGCAGGCGAGTTGCGCATAAACCAACGTTCAAACCAGGTACTAAGACCCTATGACAAATCAATTCTTGACCTCGCGACGAGCCATTTCACTCGTCTTTGCAATGTCCGGAGCTTTCGCCGGCGCGCATGCACTAGCTGCTGACGCCTCCAATGCACCGGTGTTGGAAGAGATCATCGTCACCGCGGAAAAGCGGTCGGAGAACCTGCAAGACGTGCCGATTTCCGTGGTCGCGATCAATGCACAGCAAGTGCAGGACGCCGGCATCACGAACATCCGGAATCTCGCCATCCTCACTCCGGGGCTGACAGTCACCTCGGAAGGCAACGAAGCCATCACGACGGCGCGCATCCGCGGCATCGGCACCGTGGGCGACAACCCCGGATTGGAATCTTCGGTCGGTGTGAACATCGACGGTGTCTATAGGCCGCGCAACGGCGTCGCCTTCGGCGACCTCGGGGAGATCGAGCAGATCGAAGTGCTCTATGGTCCGCAAGGCGAATTGTTCGGCAAGAACAACGACGCCGGTGTGATCAACATCACCACCAAGAGACCATCGAGCACCTTCGGCGCGACCGCGGAATTGACCGGCGGAAATTTCAACGACCGGGAAGTGCGCGCGTCGGTCACCGGACCCTTGGCCGAAAATATCGCCGGCCGGCTGTATGCCGGGTTCCAGCAGAACGATGGCTTTCTGCAAGTGGTCAACGGTGTCGGCCCCAGCACCCAGAACAACACCAATGATCGGCACGCCTATAACGTACGCGGCCAGTTGCTGTTCACGCCTAGCGACTCCGTGGATTTCCTGGTCATTGCGGATTACGCCAAGCGCAATGAATCCTGTTGCAGCGCCGTCGTGGAATACCCCGGACCCTTTCAAGGGCTAGTAAACGTATTTGCATCGACTCCCGCTTTGGGCGGCAAAACCGGCGCGCTCGGCGATTCGCCGTTGATCGGCCAGCCGGGGGTGACTCGGCTGCCGAACAGCTACGTCGCGTATGACAACCAGATCATCACTCAGCACGTTCGCGACATGGGCATATCCGGTGAGCTCAACTGGAATTTGGGCTTTGGAAAATTGACCTCCATTACCGCCTGGCGTGACAACACAGTCACCGGCGGCAACGATGTCGATTACACCGGCATCGATCTGCTGTCCTTCCCGGACAACGGCAATGCAAATTCGACCGACTTCAAGCAGTTCAGCGAAGAGCTGCGCTTGGCCGGAAAAGCGGGGGCTCTGGACTGGTTAGTGGGCGGGTTCTTTAACAACGAAATTCTTACGACCCGTACATTGGGCCAGATAGGCAGTCAATTCGAGACCTATGTCAGCGCGGTGGCATCCGCGTCGATCGGCGCGGCCTTCAACCCTCTATTAATTTCGCAGCTGACGGGCGACGCACCAGGCACCACCTTTGGGGGCACCGGCTACAACGACGGCTATCAACAGACCGCCAGAAGCTTTGCGTTGTTCACCAA
>DASXOY010000046.1:0-29451 GCA_036493935.1 Steroidobacteraceae bacterium
CCGCAGGAGATCGGCGATCTCGGCGGCGATTTGCGACTTGCGTTGATCGTCGCCGCGTACCAAGCCCTTGGCGAGCCAGCTGCCGGCGCCGCGCATGAACAGCAGAAGGCAATCCCGGTTCACGTCGCGCATGGAGCGCTCATTGTGCGCTTCCCGGCACAAAGCCCGATAGGCCTGAACCAGCACTCTGCCGCGCTCGGTCGCGAGAACCTTTTCCGCCTCGCTCAAGGAGTCGTAGCCGGTGGAGGCGCGCAGCGGCTCGATATCGTCGCGTTGGTGCGAAATCGAATTGGCGCGCAACACCGCGATCAGCGTATCGATGGCGGGCCCACCCTGTGCGGCGGCCTGCTCGCGAATGAAGGAAAAAATACGGTCGGTGCGGGCGTAGCACGCTGAGAGGATGGTTTGCTTGTCGCCGACGTAGTGATAGAGGGTGCGCTTGGTGGCGCCGACCGCCGAGGCGATATCGTCGAGCGATGTCGTATCGACGCCGCGTCGATTGAAAAGCTGTGAGGCCGCCGCCAGAATCTTCTCGCGTTTTGCGTCGAACTGCGCGCCGCGATCGAATAGGCCGCCGGGCTGGCTGAGCAGCGGCGAGAAATCGATCGGCGCGGGATTGACTTCGCGCGTGCGGTCGGCGCCCCAGCCGCCGGCCAAGATATCCTTCGCGGCTGAAATGATTTCAGGACGGCTGACCTTCAGTGCCAGGGCCAGCGGCGAGTTCAGCGGAATCGAGTGAATGATGCTGATGATGGTGCGCGCCACGATCTCGAAATCGCAGAAGCGGATATTGCCTGCTTTGGCGCCGGCTTCGAGCAGGCTGGCGAGCCGCGCCACGACCGCCTCGAAAATGCCGAGCACCGTCTCGCGCGCGGCCTGATCCAAGAGTCCGATTTCACTCAACGCTGCGAGCTCCGGCTCCGCGGGATCCAGGGTTCTGGAGATAAAGTCGCCGAGCACTTGCAGAGCGCTGCTGCGCGGCTGCGCGGCCTCCCCAAGGTGGCGAGCCATGATCTCAGCCGAGCGCAGGTAGACCTGAAACATCAGGTCCTCGCGATCCTCGACGTAGTAGTAGAGCGACGCGCGGGAAAATCCAAGCTTATCGGCTACGTCCGTCAAGGACGTCATTGAAATGCCCTTGGAGTTCAGCTCCCGCGCAGCCTGATCGAGCAGCTGCTCACGGCGGGATTTTCCGGCTCCATCAATTCGCCGCGCCGACGCCGCGCTTTTGCTGGCCAGTGGCATCGCTCAGTATTCTACGGCGCAGCCCTGAGGCTGGGTTTCGGGATATTTCAAGGGACGCCCTGCAATCAAGTCATCCAGCGCGGATTTCATGTATTCGCGCCCCAAGGGTTGATCTGCGAAAACCTGATCATCCATTGCGCCTTCATAGGCGAGCTTGCCGTTGCGGCCGATCACGAAAAAGCTCGGCGTGGTCTTGGCGCCGTAGCTGCGCGCGATTTTGCCGCTCGTGTCGAAAAGAAACGCCGTGACGGTTGCGTGGGTTTGAGCGATGCGTGCGCGCGCCGCCGCCGCAGTCAGATAGCCTGCCTTGTCCGGCGCGGCCGTATCGATGGAGATCCAGACGATTTGACGCTCGGCTGCATAGCGCTGCAGAGTCTGCATTGCGCCGCTCTTGTACTTCACGGCGGTGAAAGGACAGACAGGATTGGTCCATTCCAACACGACCAGCTTGCCGGAATAATCGCTCAAGCTGTGCGATTTTCCGTCGGCACCGGGTGCCGTGAACACCGGTGCCGGAGCACCTACGTTGACGCGGCTTAAGCCCGTTGCATCTGCGGAGCCAAACGAGCCGACGCCGGCGGCCGCGATCGACATGAAAGCGGCGGCCCGTGCGAATCCCTTCGAATCAAAGGAAAACACGGGCCGCCACGAGGGGATTACTGTCCGCCTCCGGTCTTCTCCGGAGCCGCTTGGGCAGGCGCTGCGCCGGGCGCCGCTTGTCCTTGCGCGGCCTGCTGGCGACGCTTCTGCGCGTTGGCCTGGGCCGCCTGCAGCTCATTGGGCTCGATGAAGCCGTCATGGTCGCTGTCGATCTTGGCGAACGCCTCGGCGAATTGCTTGCCGATCGGGCCGGTCATTTCCGACATGTCCAGCTTGCCGTTCATCTTCGTATCGAGCATGCCGAACACGCGGTTCTCATTCAGTTCCTTGTCGAAAGGCTTGTACTGGTCCATCTTGTCCGAAGTCTCTCCGACCCACTCATAGTGGAATGCCGTGTAGAGCATTTCGTCGAAGGACTGATCGCCCCAGGGCACGACGCGATTGTGATCCGGATTGGCCGGATTTCTCACTGAGTTGTCGTACGTATAGACGGCCAGCAGCTTGGAGCCGGCAGGAACCTTGACGGGCTGAACGAAATTGTATTCGCGCTGCCAGTTGAAGTCGTAATGCGGCAACGCAACCAACAAGGTCTTCTTGCCGTCCGGCTCTATCAGAAAGAACTTCGAGGACGCGCCGCGGTAATGGGCGTGCGGAAACGCGCCGTACAGCATCATGTCCTTGGGGACATCAATGTACGCCTGACGCTCAATGCTTTCCTGGTTCGCAGGAAGGACGATGTTCGCGTTCAACACGACCGAATTTCGCATCACAAACTTCGGCTTGTCCTTGTAGAAATACAGTGCGATTTGCGAGTGCTCGGTGACCTGCTGGCCGAACGGCGTGTAGTGGACCTGAAAGCCTACCGCGCCGCCGGGCGGAATGTACGCGCCGGTGTTCGCCGGCTCGACAAATGACTCGGCACCGACTGCATAGCCGCCCAAGGAGGTTCCCCACTTGCTTTCGTTGGCAACTTCACCGGGCTTCGGCACCTCGGCCAGGTATCCCGTAAGAACGTGATGCACCGTTTGGCGATTCACGACCTTGATAGTCGAGGCGCGCAGCCACTTGCCTTCTTTCAGAGGATTGACGACATAGGGGCGCTGATAATCGACGATGCCGTTGGCGGGAATCGTGAAGGCGGGAATGTCCAACACCAAGTCAGGCTTGCCGAGCGGCCATTCGGGCGCCTTCCATGTTTTCGCTGCCAACGGATCGGCACCCGTTCCGCGCGGCGCACCCGCTTCGACCCAGTGCACCAACGTCTTGATCTGTGCGGGTGACAGGCTGCGATCGCCGAGGAAATGTCCAACGCTGGGGTCCGCGCGCCATGGCGGCATGCGCTGGGTGCGGATCATTTCGCGGATCATTGAGGCAAAGGGGGCGATCTCTTCGAACTTGGTGAAGGGCATCGGGCCGATGCCGCCAGGCTCGTGGCAGGAGACGCACTTGTCTTCGAACATCGGCGCAATGTTCTTGACGTATGTCACCTTGCTGGTGGCGATCTTCGCGCGCTCCGGAAAATCGATAATGCAACCGACCGGCTCGACTCGAGCCACTGCAACCGGTTTGCCCGCGAGCATGGAGTCCAGCGCGTCCTTGGCCCAGGTCTTGTCCGCCGCGGCCTTTTGGCGCTCGTAGGTGACCTTGTCGTCGATCGGACCGCGGTACACGATTTTCCAGGTCTTGGGATCGATGACGATGACTTCGGCGGTTCGGGTCACTCCTAGCTGCTCGCCCACCAATTGATTGGTGTCCATGAGAATCGGCAGGTCGTAACCGTAGGCCTTGGCTTCGGCGACGATCGCGTCGCGCGTGTTCGACGGGGTAGAGTTCAGCATGAATATCTCGACGCCCTTCGCCGAGTACTGATTCTGGAGGGCTTTGACCGCTGCGCTGGTATTGCGGCTCACCGGGCAGTTATTTTCCTGCGTGATCAGAACGACGGCGCTGGCATCGCCGAGCTGTCGCAGCTCATGCGAATGCAAATTTTGATCTGAGAGCCGGAAGTCATCGACCGTCGCGGGCAACGCGACCTCTGCGGGAGCTTTCGCGGCCGTATTCGCCGTCGCGCCGCTTAAGCCTGCGTAGCTTAAGGTGGCGACCGCAATCAATGCCGCGCCTGCGACAGATGTACGAATCTTCTTCATAGTCGTTAACCTTCCCCTGTGGTTCGCCATGGTTTTGCCCGCGCTTGACGCACGTAGCTAGAATCAACGTTTCAGTGTCATTATGCCACCAAATGTGGAGGTTGTCTGCATGAATGCTTTTGGAGACAACCAGGGCGAACGCTTTGATTTAACTGTCTATTGGGACAGGCGGACGGGCCTTTGGATGACGCCTTTCGACGGCCATTCATGCGTTAATGACGCATGAAAAAAGTTGTTGCGCTGCGCCGCGGGTTGATATGGGCCGGCTCCACCGTGGCCGCGCTGGCGCTGCTCCTGGTGCTGACCGCGGCGGCCCTGGATGCGGGCTATCTGCACGACGTTTTGGTGAAATTCATCGCGTCTAAGCTCGAGCGGCCCGTGCATGTTGAGGGGACCCTGCGCCTCAATCTTCTCTCGCGAAATCCCCGGCTGCTCGCCGAAGACGTCAGCATCGGCAGTCCGCCGTGGACGCCCGCGGGCGTTGCCGCGAAAGCCGGCAAAATCAGCGTGGTGTTCGCTACGCCGCACTTGGGGCGGGAACTCGTCATGGATCAGGTGACGATCGAACATGCAACCTTGCATTTGTTTCGCGACGCGTCGGGCCACGCCAACTGGCAAGTCAGAAATCCCGACAACAGTGCGCCTCACAGCTTGCCCATGATCCGCTCGCTCTCGATGCTGGATGCGCACGTGCTGCTCGACGATGCGCTGAAGCACCGCCAATTCGACGGCACTGTTTCCGCGCATGATGCGAAGGGCGCGGCAGCGGAGCAAGCGTTTCGCATCGAAGGAAAGGGGAAGCTGAATGGCAGGGCCGTCAGCTTCGAAGTCGCCGGCGATCCATTGCGGAACGCAAGCCGGGACCAGCGTTACACATTTACTTTCAGCGAGCGGTCCAGCGGCGCGCATTTGGCCGGCAACGGTTCCCTGCGCCGCGCGTTCGATTTGCGGCGCTATGATGCGACCTTCGAAGCTGCCGGTGCGGATTTGAAAGACATGTACTATTTGACCGGCACCGGGCTGATCGACACCGGCAGCTTCCATCTTTCCGGAAAACTCGTGCGCCAAGGCCATACGTCCGCGTTCAGCGATCTGGTCGTCACGAGCGGGCAGAGCGATGTGCGCGGATCGGTGTCGATCGAAGGGATCGGCGCGCAGCTCAATGTCGCCGGCGAATTGAATTCGCAATACTTGCGGCTGGCGGATCTGGGCCCGCGCGCAGCCGGCCGCGACCCGCAGCCCGCCGGAAGTGAGGCGCTGCTCATGTCCGACGCGAAGCCTGATCCCAGTGTGCTGCGCCGAGGCCGGACCGACATGAAATATAGCGCACGGCGCGTGGAGGCGGGGCGCGTGACCTTCAATTCGGTAAGCATGAAATTCACGAACGATCACGGTGAAATCGTGACGCCGATAACTGCGGAAGTGCTGGGCGGCAAGTTGAATGCCGAGCTCAAGATCGACGCCGGCCGGGACGTCCCGGTTGTGCATTTGGACACCCGCATTTCAGGCATGCAATTGTCTCAGTACACCCCCAAGAAAGGCGGCCCGTCGCCCATGGAAGGTGCGCTGGATGTGCGCGCCGAAGTTGCAGGGCACGGCAAATCCATGCATGAGTTTGCCGCGAGCATCGACGGCACGGTCACGGCGAGCATGTCGGCAGGTATGGTGCGAGAATCCCTGGCGGAACTTACCGGGATCGACCTTCGAGGCTTAGGATTGCTGCTTGCTAAGAACAAAAAAGAAGTTCCTGTACGTTGCGGCATCGCGAGTTTTCAAGCTCGCGACGGCACCCTCACCGCGAAGAACCTGGTGCTCGACACGGACCCCGTGCTGATCGCCGGCCAGGGATTTGTCCACATGGATACCGAGCGCTTGGATTTGGTGTTGCGCGGTTATCCGAAGAACGTGCGGTTCCTTCAGTTGCGCGCGCCGATCGCGATTCACGGCACGCTCAAGGCACCGTCGATCGGTATCGAGGCGCATGACTCCAAGTTCGTGCTCGTCGATCCCGGCAAGGCCAAAGATGCCGATTGCGGGGCGCTGCTCCAATGAACCTCTCGGTAGTCGTCGGCAAGAGCGATCATTCCTTGGGTCCTGAAGATGCGCCGGTCACCCTGGTCGAATACGGCGACTATCAGTGCCCGTTCTGTGCGGACATGAATCCGATGATCAAGTCGATCGCGAAGAGCATGGGCGCGCAGCTGCGTTTTGTGTTCCGCCATATGCCGCTGATCGAGGTGCATCCCTACGCTCAGTACGCGGCGGAAGCGGCTGAGGCGGCGGCTGCGCAAGGAAAGTTTTGGGAGATGCACGATGGCATCTACCGGCAGCAGTCGGAGTTGGGTTCGGACCTCGTGAATCAGATTGCAGTTAAAATGAAGCTCGACATCCTGCAATTTTCATCTGATTTGGACTCGCGCCGCTTTAGGCCGAGGGTTAAGCGCGATTTCATGGGCGGGATGCGCAGCGGCGTTGCGGGAACGCCGACTTTCTTCATCAACAGCAAGCGCTATGAAGGCCCGTTGAATCAGGCTTCCCTGCAGTCGGCAGTCGGACGCGCTTAAGTCCGGACGAACTCCAGCAGCCGATTGTTGGCAGGCAAATCGTGATCGGTGCGCAGCTTGAGTTCATGACGCTCGGCGAGCGCCACGAGATCCGTGATGTCCCGTAAGCCCGAGCGCGGGTCCCGATCCTGAAGCAGCCGATCGAAGTCGCGATTGCTCTGCGAAGTATAGCGGCCCTCATAGCGAAACGGTCCGTAGACGCACACGATGCCGCCGGCCGAGAGCACTGCATCGATGCCGCGAAACAGCGCCAGCACTTCTGCCCATGCCATGATGTGTAATGTGTTGGCCGTGAAAACGGCATCCACGCTGCGCAACGGCCAAACGGCCTGATTCACGTCAAGGACCGTAGGCTGATTTAGATTGCGGGGACCCTCGAGCTTCACGCGCGCCGCAAGATCCGGCAGATATGCCAGCTGCTCGGTGGGATGCCAGGTAAGGTGAGTCAGGTGCGCGGCGAAATACACCGCATGCTGACCCGTGCCGCTGCCGATTTCCAGAACCTGCGCGCGATCGGCGAAGGCTGTGCGCAGCACGGCCAGTATTGGTGCCTTATTTCGCTCGCACGCTTCGGAGATCGGCAACATGGAGGTGAATGTTAGCGCACTCGCGTCTTCGCTACCCAAACGAGAAATCTTTAGCTAGAGTGGCGCTCCCCCCGGCTTGCATGATCTTTAGGAGATATTGATGGCGACTTCCTTGTATGATTTTTCCATTCCGGCGTTGACGCGCGGCTTGACCAACATGTCGGCGATTCTCGATAAGGCCGCAGCCTATGCGACCGCAAAGAAAATCGATGCCGCGGTGCTCGCGCAATCACGCTTGTTTCCCGACATGCATCCCTTGAGCCGCCAAGTGCAGATTGCCTGCGACACTGCCAAGGGGGCCGCTGGGCGCTTGGCCGGAATCGAAGTGCCGAAACACGAGGACACCGAGACCACCCTTCCGGAACTCAAAGCACGCATTGCAAAGACCTTGGATTATTTGAAGACGGTTACCGCGGCAAAATTCTCCAGCGATGACTCGCGGCCCATCGAGATCAAATTCCCGAACGGAACATGGAAATTTACGGCGGCCGGCTACGTCAACGACTTCGTGCTGCCGAATTTTTATTTTCATGCCAGCATGGTCTATGCGCTGCTGCGCAAGAGCGGCGTTGAGATCGGCAAGGGCGACTTCTTGGGCGCCATCCAGTAAAGCAGCCCTTCGCGGCACGGGCCCCGAGCGGCCGCGCAAGCGCGCGGCCGCTATGCCAGCTGATCCACCAATTGTTCGACGCGCGTAAAGAGGGCTTCCTCAGTGCGCGCGATGTGCGCGAAGCGCAGCTTGAGGGGGCCGTCCAGGCGGTACTCCTTCGGTTTCCCTTGGATGAGCTTGAGAACGCGCTTCGGATCGACCTTGTTCGTCTCCTCGAAGAGGATGTAGCCGCTGCTGGCGCCGGCATCGATTTTGCGAATGCCGAGCGCACCGGCGCGCAGCTTCAAGTAAGTCGCACGGAACAAGGACTGCGCGAAAGTCGGAATCGGTCCGAAGCGGTCGATCATTTCGACTTTCAGCTCGTCGAGCTCCTCGCGTGACGGCGTGCCGGCAATGCGTTTGTACAACATGAGGCGCAGATGCACGTCCGGCACGTAGTCCTCCGGGATGAGCGTCGGCACATGCAGCTCAACCTCGGGCCCCGCGTCCATCGGCCGCTCGAGATCAGCTTCTTTGCCGGACTTCAGCGCCGCGACGGCGCGCTCCAGGAGTTCCATGTAAAGGTTGTAGCCGATTTCTTGAATTTGACCGCTTTGTTCTTCGCCCAAAAGTTCGCCCGCGCCCCGAATTTCCAAGTCATGCGTCGCAAGGGTGAAACCGGCACCCAAATCTTCGAGCGATTCCAGCGCTTCCAGGCGCTTGATGGCATCCGCGGTCATCGCCTTGCGCGGCGGCGTGATCAGATAGGCATATGCGCGGTGATGCGAGCGGCCGACGCGGCCCCTCAGCTGATGGATCTGCGCGAGGCCGAATCGGTCGGCGCGGTCGATAATGATGGTATTGGCGGTCGGCACATCAATGCCGCTCTCGATGATGGTCGTGCAGACGAGCACGTTGAATCGGCGATGGTAGAAATCGAGCATGAGATGCTCTAGCTCGCGTTCGCGCATCTGGCCATGACCCACCGCAACGTTTGCTTCGGGAACCAGTTCGCGCATGGCCTGCGCCGTTTTTTCGATGGTCTCGATCGTGTTGTGCACGAAGTAGATCTGACCGCCGCGGCGAATTTCGCGCAAAGCCGCCTCGCGAACCACGGTTTCATTCCATTCCAGCACGAAAGTCTTTACCGCCAAACGTTCGGCGGGCGGCGTGGTGATCAAGGACAGATCGCGAAGGCCGCCCATGGCCATGTTCAGCGTTCGAGGGATCGGCGTCGCCGTCAAGGTGAGGACATCGACTTCGGTGCGCAGGGCCTTGAGTCTTTCTTTGTCGCGTACACCGAAACGGTGCTCTTCGTCGATCACCACCAATCCTAGGTCCTTGAAGCGGGCCTTCCCCTGCAGCAGCCGTTGCGTTGCAATGACGATGTCGACGCTGCCGGCAGCGATGCCTGCGACAACGCCTTCAGCTTCCTTAGTAGTGCGAAAACGCGACAGGCTCTCAATTCGCACCGGCCAGTCAGCAAAGCGATCCATGAAGGTGGTGTAGTGCTGCTGCGCGAGCAGGGTCGTAGGCACCAATACCGCCACTTGCTTGCCGGCCTGCACCGCGACAAAGGCCGCGCGGAGCGCCACCTCCGTCTTGCCGAAGCCCACATCGCCGCAGATCACGCGATCCATGGGCTTGTCGGACTTCAAGTCTGCGATCACCTGCTCGATTGCGGCCGCCTGATCGGCGGTCTCTTCAAACGGAAATCCGGCTTGGAACGCGCGGTATTCCGCCTCGCCCGACAGCATTCGAGTGCCTTGCCGCGCCGCGCGGCGCGAATACAAGTCGAGCAATTCCGCGGCAACGTCGCGAATGCGCTGTGCGGCCTTGCGGCGGGCCTTCTGCCATTGGTCCCCGCCGAGCTTGTGGAGAGGCGCGGTCTCGGCAGGTGCGCCGGTGTAGCGCGACACCAGGTGCAGCGATTGAACCGGAACGTACAGCTTGTCCCCGTCCGCGTACTCGAGCACCAGAAATTCGCCGGTGTAGCCGGCGATGTCCATGGTCTGCAATCCGACATAGCGCCCCACCCCATAGGTCTCATGCACCACGGGCGCGCCGATTCGCAGATCTGAAAGTTCCTTCAGGATCTTTGCCGGATCGCGCTCGGCGCGCCTCCGCCTTCGTTCCTGGCGGGCACGATCGCCGAATAATTGCGACTCGGTAAGAATCTCCAGCGCAGGAGACTGGAGCTTGAGTCCCGACACCGCCGCCGAGACGGTCACCCCCAGCTTCAGCCCGCTTGCCTGGAAACCCGCAAAGCTGTCGAAGACCTTGGGTTGCACGCCGCGGCCGCGCAACAGATCGAGAATGAGCTCGCGGCGTCCGGCAGATTCGGCCGCGATCAGCATGCGTGCCTCCGAGGCCTCGATGTGCGCCACCAATTCCGCCGCGGGCTGCTCCGCTCGCGGGTCGATGCGAACCGCCGCCGGCGCCGCGGTGGCAAAATTCTGGAAACGCCCCTCCGTCTCCGGCGGCCACTCGAACGCGTGAAGTTGAACCCGGGCCCACGGCGACGAGACCTCGAGAAGCTCGCTCGGCGGCAGATAGACTTCCGCAGGATCCAAGATGGGCCGGTAGCGATCATGGCGCAGCTGTTCGTGCCGATCGACGATCCCCTGCCAGAGCCGGTCGGCGGCGGTCACGGCGTCATCAATGTCCACCACCACGCTGTTCGGCGGCAGATATTCGAACAGGTGCGACGTGCGCTCGAAGAATAGCGGCAAGAAGAACTCGATTCCGCCCGGCGCCACGCCGCTGCTGACGTCGCGGTAGATCGCCTGCTCCGACAAATCGCCGGTGAAGCGCAAGCGGTAGCGGCGGCGAAATTCCCGCACCGCCTCCGGGTTTAGAGGCGTTTCACGTGCCGGCAGCAGATGAATGCGATCCAACTTGTCAAGCGAGCGCTGACTGTCCGGATCGAATCGCCGAATGCTGTCGATGTCGCGGTCCAGCAAGTCGATGCGGTAGGGCGTCTCTGAGCCCATCGGAAATACATCGATCAGGGAGCCGCGCACCGCAAACTCGCCATGCGCGACAACTTGCGTTACCGCGGCGTAGCCGGCCGACGCCAGCTGTGCGCGCAGTGCTTCCAGGTCGAGCGTCTCGCCGACATGAACTTTGAGGGAATAGGCCTCGATGTAGCTTCGGGGCGCCAATCGCTGCAACAGAGTGTCGATGGCGACCAGCCAGACGCCGTGACGCGCGCGCGGCAGTTCGGCCAGAGTAGCGAGGCGCGCGGAGGTGATATCCGGATGGGCCGAAAAGCTGTCGTAGGGCAGCGTTTCCAGATCGGGAAACACCCTGACGTTGAGAGCGGGGCCTGCGAAGAATCGGACTTCCTCGCTCAAAGTCTCGGCTTCGCGCGAATTTCGCGCGATGACGATCAGTGGACCGGCCGCGAGCGGGGCGGCTTCCGCAATGGCTAGCGCCGGAGCGGCACCATACAGCTTGCCCCATTTGACTAAGGAAACTTCGCCGCTGGGGAGGATTGGATCGAGTAATGTCATCCTGGCAAAAAACAAAATAAAAAAACGCCCGCCGCGAACGAGTCGCGGTGGGTCCAACCAGAACGGATGTTACGCGAAACCTAAGTGCGGTTACGCGCGATTAGCGGTTATGAGCTGACGACGACGCTGTGGATGACATGCTCGTGCTCGAAGTACACCACGAATCCCGGGTATTCCCAGCGCGAGATCGGCGGTTGTCCGACAGCAGGCACCTTGGTGGCAGGCGCGCCGAATTTGCCGGCGACTTGATCCATGGTCATGCCGCGCGACGGCGTCGGAACGTCGGATTGCTTGACGGCAATGCCGTTGTCGACGGCAATGGTCTCGGCTCCCGCGAGGCCGCTCGCGAGCACGGTGGCTAGCAGCAGAATTCGATACCTCATGGCGTACCTCATATGTTACCGATATCCTATGGTTACTTTGGGCCCCCTGAAACTATACCACCGCCTTTATGGACCAATACTTGACTCAATTAACACTCTGATTGTGTTGTCATTTAACAGGTCCGTGTAAGGATTGGCCGCTGAGCATGTTCCAACCTCTCCCGGTTTTCGTGGGTTTGCGGTATTCGCTGGCCCGGGAGCACAGCTTTTTCGTGTCATTTATCACCTGGGTGTCGCTGCTTGGCGTCGCTATCGGTGTGGCGGCATTGATCACGGTGCTTTCGGTGATGAACGGGTTCGAATCGGAGTTGCGCGGGCGGCTCTTGAGCTTGTCGGCACACGCCACGCTTAGCTCAGGCGGAGCGCCGATCACCGACTGGAAGGCCCGCGTGGACCGGTTGCAAGGCTCGCCCGGGCTGACCGGCGCAGCTCCCTTCCTGGATACCGACGGCATGCTGAGCAATCAGTCCTCCATGAGCGGAGCGATTGTGCGCGGCATCGATCCTAAATGGGAGCCCCAGGTGTCGTCCATCGGCGAGGCGATGCGCGAAGGCAAGCTCACGGATCTTTTGCCGGGATCGAACCGCATTATTTTGGGAAGGATGCTGGCGTACCAGCTGCAAGTGGGGGCGGGCGATACGGTGGTGGTGATGATCCCCGGCAATTCCGCGTCGAACGGCGCGGGCTTCACGCCGCGCCTGCAGCAATTCCAAGTCGTGGGACTTTTTGAGGTGGGCTTGCAGGAACAGGACGGTGTTCTGGCGCTCATCAACTTGAGCGACGCCGAGGCGTTGCGCGGTCTCAATGGCCCGACGGGAATTCGCCTGAAATTCGACGACGTGCTCAAGGCGCCGGAACTTTCGAGGATCGCCGCCGCGCGTTTGACGCCCAAGATGCAGCTGCGCGACTGGACTCAGGAGAACGAAGCTTATTTTCGCGCCATCCGCATCGAAAAATCGATGACAGGTTTCCTCTTGCTGCTGATCGTCGCGGTCGCAGTGTTCAACATCGTCGCGACGCTGGTCATGGTGGTGAACGACAAACGCACCGACATCGCGATTTTACGCACCTTAGGATTGAGCCCGCGCGGCATTCTCGGCGTTTTCATCACCCAGGGCGTGCTGATCGGCTGGATCGGCACGGCACTCGGCGTGGGACTCGGCTTAGGCCTAGCTTTGAACGTCGATGTGATCGTGCCGTTTCTCGAGGGTACGTTCGGATTCCACATCATGGACCCGGATGTGTACTACGTTTCGGGCATCCCCAGCGAGCTGCATCCTTGGGATGTGGTCAGGATTGCCGGGGCGGGGCTGTTCCTCACGTTCGTCGCAACGGTCTATCCGGCCTTGCAGGCGTCGCGCACCCAGCCTGCCGAAGCATTGAGATACGAATGAGCCGCTACTGGTACGAGGGCTTTTTGGGATTTCGCTATTTGCGCGCATCGCCTCGGCGCGGCTTTGTGTCATTGATAGCCGGCATCGCCATCGTGGGTTTGGCCCTCGGGGTGGCGGTATTGATCATCGTGCTCTCGGTCATGAACGGATTCGAAGAGGTTTTGCGCACGCGGATACTCAGCCTGACTGCACACGCCACCATTTCAGGGATAGAAGGCCGCATCGTCGAATGGCGCAAGGATCTGGAAAAACTCGAAGTCTATCCGGGCGTCGACGGTGCGGCGCCCTACATTGAAGAGCAGGGCCTGATGACTCATGGAGACAGGTCATCAGGGGTGCAATTGCGCGGCATCCTTCCCGCCGCCGAGTCGCGTGTGGTCGATTTGGGTCCGCATCTCCTGAGCGGTCATCTGGCCGACCTGACCCCAGGCAGTTATCGGGTGATTTTGGGCAATGCGCTCGCCGAAGAGCTCGGCGCGAAAGTCGGCGACCGGGTCGTGTTGATCGTCGCCATGGGCGACGTCACGCCGCTCGGCGTGATACCGCGGATGCGCGCCTTCGAAGTTGCCGGAATACTTTCTGTCGGCATGTATGAATATGATCGGCGCATCGCCATCATAGCCATGCAGGACGCGGCGAAGCTGCTGCGGATGGGCGATGCCGTGACGGGCATCCGCTTGCATCTTGCCGACATGTACGCCGCTCCCAGGCTATCGCGCGCCGCTGCGATAGCGATCGGCGGGGGCGTCGAAATTCAAGATTGGACCAATGAGCATGTGAATTTCTTCCGCTCCATCACGATCACAAAACGCATATTGTTCGTAATTTTATCGCTGATGGTCGCGGTGGCGGCGTTCAATATCATTTCGACCATGGTCATGGTCGTGAAGGACAAGCGGCGCGACATCGCAATCTTGCGCACCTTCGGCTCGTCGCCGCGCAGCATTCTGTCGGTATTCGTCGTGCAAGGCAGCCTCATCGGCGTGCTGGGCATTCTGGTCGGTGTGCTGATCGGCGTCGTCATTGCGATGAACCTGCAGGAGCTGGTGCATGCGTTGGAAGCCGTGGTGGGTTTCAAATTTCTGGATGCGCGCGTGTACTACATGAGCGACTTGCCGGCGCACGTCCGCTCAAGCGACGTGCTGCGCATTTGCGGCTTTGCATTCGTGCTGGCGTGCATCTCGACGGTATATCCGGCGGTGCGCGCCGCGCGCTTGTTGCCGGCCGAATCATTGCGAAATGACTGAAGGATAAGACGATGCCGACTGCAAATGACACCGTGCTCGAGGGCGCGGACTTGGTCAAAGAGTTCATCCAGGGCGGTGTGACGCTGCAGGTGCTCCGCGGGGCGAATATCCGCGTGCGCAGCGGCGAACGCATCGCCATCGTCGGCGCCTCGGGCTCCGGCAAGACCACGCTGCTGCAGCTGCTCGGGGGCCTGGATTTACCCACCCGCGGCACCGTCGGCATCGACGGCTCGGCGATGAATCAGTTGAACGATACCGAGCGAGGACGCCTGCGCAACCATGCCGTGGGCTTCGTGTATCAATTTCATCATCTGCTGCCTGAGTTTACCGCGCTCGAGAACGTGGCCATGCCGCTGCTGGTACGGCGCATGAGCCCGCATGAGGCGAAGCAGCAAGCCGGCGCGTTGCTGGCGCGCGTGGGATTGGGCGAGCGGCTGAGTCATCGCCCGTCGCAGCTTTCCGGAGGAGAGCGCCAGCGCGCCGCCGTTGCACGTGCCTTGGTGACGCGCCCTAAATTGGTCCTCGCCGATGAGCCGACCGGAAACTTGGACGGCAAGAACGCGGCGCAAGTTTTCGAATTGATGCTGGAACTCAACCGCGAGCTCGGCACGAGTCTCGTGATCGTGACGCATGATGAGAGACTCGCGGCCCGCCTCGACCGCGTGCTGACGTTGGCCGATGGAATTCTAGTCGAGCGCGATGCCGCGGCCGCTTAAACGCGCCCGGCGCCGGCGAAGCTGGTAGATGACATGTGCACGCCAAACGGCCTGCGCCAGAACGTACCCGGATGCGGCAGCGATGAGCCCGAGCACCAGTGCGCCCAGCAGCAGCGGCGGCCAGAGTATCCCCATGTCCGCCCAGAGCGTGCGGTGGCTGATCGCGTGCAGAAAGGGCATCAGGTCCAAACCCAACAGCTTTGCGCCTACCCACAGCGAGCCGGCGACCTGCGGTACCCAGGTGAAGGGATTGCTGATGAAAACGGTGGCCACCAGCACCGGCAAGTTCAAGCGAAAGTACACCCCGAGCAGAGCGCACATGACCAGATGCACCGGCAGCGGGGTCGGGGGGATAAAGGCGATAAACAGGCCGAGCGCGAATGCACGGGTCACGTTCGCGCGATTGAAGGTCCAGCATCGCCGATCGAGCATGACAGCGGTGAAATGCTTCAGGCACCAGTGGTTTTCCAGTGTGTGGCGGTCCGGTGTGACGCTCTTGAGCCAGCGCTTCATAGTTTTAGTTTTTTACGCCCCCGAACCGCCATTATGCCGAGTTTTGTGACGGCTGCACTCGACTCCGTGACCATTTGGTAAATCAATGGCTTGTAGCGGGTGCCAAAAGCACTGTCTGAACAGTCGGCGGTCAAGTATCATGCCCGCAGCTTTTTATTTGACTTAAACGAGGGCGCAATGTGGGAGATCATCCGCGCAGGCGGCGGCTTCATGTGGCCGATCATTTTATGTTCCATCGCGGCGGTCGCCATCATATTGGAGCGCCTTTGGACTCTACAGAGCAATCGCGTCATTCCGCGTGACCTGGCTCAAAAAGTCTGGAACTGGATCGAAGCGGATCAAATGAGCGACAAATTGGTGGCCGCGCTGGAGCAGAACTCGCCTCTGGGCAAGCTGCTGGCCATCGGCCTCGCGAACCGCGACAAGCCGCGCGAAATCATGGTCGAGCGTCTCGAAGACGGCGGCCGTCACGTGATTCACGATTTAGAACGTTTCCTCAACACGCTCGGCACGATCGCGGCGGTGGCGCCCCTGCTGGGGTTGCTGGGGACCGTAGCCGGCATCATTCACGCATTCAATGCCATCACGGCGAGCGGCCTTGGGGATCCCAGAACGCTTTCCGGCGGCATCGGCGAGGCGCTGATCACCACTGCCGCCGGCCTGACGGTGGCGATTCCTTCCCTGATTGCCTACCGGTTTTTGCGAGGCAAGGTCGAGCGCTTGGTCATCCGCATGGAAAAGGAAGCCATGAAGCTGGTCGATGCGATCGATGAGCGCGGCGGGTTCGCACGGCGATGAACCTGCGTCCGCGCCGCCAAGAGGACCCCGAGATCAATCTGATCAACATGATCGATGTGCTGCTGGTGCTGCTGATCTTCTTCATGGTCTCAACCACGTTCAATCAGGAGGGGCGCGTCAAAGTTCAGCTGCCGCAGTCGAGCGATATGCCGATACCGCGAGGCGCGCATGAACCGCTGGTGATCACCGTGACGGCGGAAGGGGCGTACCGGGTCAATGAGAGAACCTTGATCAACTCCAGCCCCGACACGCTGCGCGCCGCCTTGATGAAGGAAGCCGGAACCGACCGCGGGCCCATCACGATTCGGGCGGACGCACGTACCACGCATCAGGCGGTGGTGACTGCCATGGACGTGGCCGGAAAACTGGGATTCGCACAGCTCAACATCGCCACCGTGCACGAGGAAACAGCTCCTTGAGCGTGGTGCCAGGTGTAGGCGTTGCATCTGCCGATTCCTGGTTGATTTATCGCCGGCTGCTCAGATACGCAAAGCCCTATTTGGGCACGTTCCTCATCGGGGTTCTCGGCGCCATCCTGTTCGCAGCAGCGAATGCCTCGCTGGTCATCTTGGTGCGCAATTTTCTCGACGGCGCCTTCATTCAGAAAAATCCCGATGTGTTGTGGCAGGTGCCGCTGGGCGTGATTGTGCTGTTCACGGTACGCGGCATCGGCGACTACATTGCAAACTATTATCCGAGCTGGGTCGGCCGACAGGTCGTGAAGGGTCTACGGCACGATGTGTTTGCGCATTACATGCGGCTGCCCACCGCCTATCTTGACCGGCAGCAGTCCGGGCACTTGCTCTCCAAGCTCACCAACAATGTAGAGCTGGTTGCCGCCGCCGCGACCAATGCGGCCATCTCCATCGTCACCGACAGCCTGAGCATCGTATTCCTGGTGGGGTTGCTGTTCTACTACAACTGGCGATTGGCGACCTTCTGCATCGTCGCCGCTCCGGTGATCGCGTGGCTCATGCAGATCGCAAACCGCAGCTTCCGCCGTTACAGCGAACGCATACAAAATTCGATGGGCGATATCACGCGCGTCGCCAAGGAGGCGATCGACGCGCATCGGCTCATCAAGATCTTCAATGCCGAAGACCATCAGACCGAGCGCTTCGAATTGGTCAACGAGCATAACCGGCGCTCCAACATGAAATTGATCCGCGCCAAGTCGATCAGCAATCCGGTGGTGCAGATCATCGCCGCACTCGCGCTGGCCAGCGTCTTGTTCGTCTCCATCAAGCAGATCCTGGGCGGCCTGAAGTTCGCGGATTTTTTTGGATTCTTGACTGCACTGTTTCAAATCCCCGCGCCCCTGCGCAGCCTGGTCAACATGAGCGGGCCCTTGCAACAGGGCATCGCCGCGGGACAGAGCGTGTTCGAGATCCTGGACGAGCCGACGGAGGGCAGCGGCGGTTCCTTGACCCTCACGCGCGCCCGCGGTGAGATCGAGTTTCGCAATGTGTCTTTTGCCTATGGGACCGAGAAGGGCGATGTGCTGCGCGACGTGAGCTTTCACGTTCACCCCGGCGAAACGGTCGCGATCGTCGGCCGCTCGGGCAGCGGCAAGACCACCTTGGTGGGCTTGGTGCCGCGCTTTTACGATGCGCAGCAAGGCTCCGTGCTGCTGGACGGAGTCGATGTCCGTGAGTACCGATTGACCGACCTGCGCTCGCAGGTGAGCCTGGTGAGCCAGGACGTGGTTCTGTTCAACGACACCATCCGCAACAACATCGCTTTCAATGCTACGGCCAAAACCGATGCGCAGGTGGAGGAGGCGTCGCGCGCCGCGAATGTCATGGAGTTCGTCGCGCAACAGGCTGAAGGGTTCGACACCATGCTGACCGATCGCGGGCAGAATTTTTCGGGTGGCCAGCGCCAGCGCATTTCCATCGCAAGGGCGCTGCTCAAGGATTCGCCGGTGCTGATTCTCGATGAAGCGACCGCTGCGCTCGACAATGAATCCGAGCGCAAGGTACAGCAGGAGTTGGCGCTGCTCATGCAAGGGCGTACCACGCTGGTGATCGCACATCGGCTCTCGACGGTGGAAAGTGCCGATCGAATCATCGTGCTCGATCAAGGCCGGATCGTGGAATCGGGCAGTCATCAGGACCTGCTCGCGCGCGGCGGCCTGTATGCCGCTCTGCACGGGATGCAGTTCAACGCATGAGCAACTCTATGAAAACGTCTGCGCACGCCTGGTTCAATAGAATTTGGTACGGCGGGGCGCCGCCGCCGTGGTGGCTCCGGCCGTTTTCCACACTGTTCGGCGCAGTATCGGCAGTCCGCCGCTTCGCCTATGCCCGAAACCTCGCCCGCTCGGCGACGCTGACCTGTCCGGTGATCGTGGTTGGTAATCTGACCACCGGCGGAACAGGTAAAACGCCGCTCGTGTGCTGGCTCGCCGAGCAACTCACCGAGCGCGGTTTTCGGCCGGGCGTGGTGACGCGCGGCTACGGCGGATCCTCCCGTGCTGCGCATCTGGTCCTGCCTACCGATGGGGCCGCTGCCGTGGGCGAGGAGGCGCTGCTGTTGGCCCAGCGTGCCCGGGTACCGGTTGCGATCGGCCGCAGCCGTCCGGCGGCCGCCCAGTTGCTGATCAATAGCGGCTGCGACGTGATCTTGAGCGACGATGGGCTGCAGCACTATGCGCTCGCCCGCGATTGCGAAATTGTCGTCGTTGATGGCGACCGGCGCTTCGGCAATGGGCAGCTATTGCCTGCGGGACCCTTGCGCGAGACCGAGGCGCGGCTGCAGGGAGTCCACGCTGTCGTGATCAACGGCGGCGAGCTCAAGCGCGATGGCGCCCTTCACATGCGATTGCTGGCAACCAGCGCCGTAGCCATGAAGTACGGCACGATCAAGCCATTGCGCGAGTTTTCGGGCCAGCCGGTGCATGCAGTAGCCGCCATCGGCAACCCGCAGCGGTTCTTCGCGATGCTGCGGGCCATAGGCATCCGCGCCATTGAACATCCGCTGTCGGATCATGCGCGCCTGACGCTCGAGGATATTTCCTTTGCGGATGATCTCGCGGTGCTCATGACCGAGAAGGATGCCGTAAAATGCCGGGAGATCGCCGGCCCTCATCACTGGTACGTTCCCGTTAGCGTGGCTTTCGCCCCCGGCGACGCAGAGAAGCTGCGAGGCATCATCGCCAGGTCGGTGGAGGGCCGCGCTGCCCGCGTGTGAGGATATATGGATAAGCGCTTGCTCGATTTACTGGTATGTCCGATTTGCAAGGGGCCGCTGCGCAGTGCCGGCGGCGGCAATTCGCTCGAGCTCATATGCCGGCCTGATCGGCTGGCCTATGTGGTGCGCGACGGCATACCGCTGATGCTGCCCGAAGAGGCGCGCACATTGAACGCCGACGACCCTCTCTTGGAATCTTAATCGACCGGTGTTTCACGTCATCATACCGGCGCGTTTTGCGTCGACACGCCTGCCGGGCAAACCGCTGCTGGAAATCGGCGGCCGGCCGCTCATCCAGTGGGTGTGGCAGAGCGCCGTTGCCAGCGGCGCGGACTCGGTGCTCGTAGCCACGGACGATGAGCGGATTCGCAAGGCCGCCGCCGGGTTCGGCGCCGAATGCATGATGACTTCCGCTGATCACTCCTCGGGTACCGATCGAATCGCAGAGGCGGTACGCGCGCGCGGCTTGCCGCCGGATGCCGTCGTGGTCAATCTTCAAGGCGACGAGCCGGCCATGCCGGCGGCGGTGATTTCCGGCGTGGCGCAGGCGCTGCACGACGTGAGCGGCAGCGACATTGCCACCGCGGTCGCGCCCATAGAATCGCAGCGGGAGTTTCTGGATCCAAATTGCGTCAAGGCGCTGCGTGCGCTCGACGGGCGTGCGCTTTATTTCAGCCGGGCACCGGTCCCGTGGCCGAGAGACAACGTAGCCGCCGATGGTCCCGCCTCGCACGCCGGCGCGTGGCGTCACATCGGCATTTATGCCTACCGGGTGCGCAGCTTGCTCCAATTTGCTGCGTGGCCGCCGACGCCGCTCGAGACGACGGAAAAGCTCGAACAGTTGCGGGCGCTCGAGCACGGCATGCACATCCATCTGTTGGCCCTGGCGCAGGCGCCGCCTGCGGGCGTCGATACGCCGGCGGATCTCGAGCGAATCAGAGCGGCGCTGCGGAAGACCTGAACTCAACCGATCACAGCCCCAGCACGCGGCGCAGAAATGCATCGCTCTTGCGCAGCATTTCGGCGCGCGCGGCGGAATCTTCGAGCTGATGGTCGAGGTCCGGCCATGTGACCAATTCGTGCGGCACGCCCGCAGCCGCGAGGCGATCGTTCATTTCCCTGGATTGTTGGATCAGCACGTTGCGGTCCATCCCGCCGTGGAATAGCAGCACGGGGACTTTTATCTTGGCCGCATTCAGCGCCGGCGATCCCTCGCGCACGTGAGGTCCTTCGCCGATTTCCCGGCTTACGACCAAGAAATCGGACCAATTGCGGTGCTGCTCCTTGAGCTCCGGAAGATCCGTCACGGGTGCGATTGCAATCACCGCCTTGAACACTCCGGCGTCGACTACGGCCGACTGCAGCGCTGCGTAGCCGCCATAGGACCAGCCGACGACGGCCAGCCTATCGGCGCGCGCGATGCCCTGCGCAACCAGCCACCTGCCGGAATCGAGCACATCGCCGACGGCCGTCGGCCATGAGCGAAAGCCGTTTTTATTGAAAAAATCATCTCCGTAGCCTGTCGAGCCGCGAAAATTCGGCTGCAGCACCGCGTAGCCGCGGGACGCGAAAAATTGCGCCAGCCAGTCGAAGCGCCAATAGTCGCGCGCGCTTGGGCCGCCATGAGGCATGACGATGGCCGGCAAATCCTTCGGCGTATCGACGCCGGGCGGCAGCGTCAGGTAGCCGGGGATCAAGGTGCCGTCGGCGGCTTGATAGTGAATCGGCTTGACGCTGGCGAGCTTGACACCTTCCAACTCGCCCCTGACCGCGAAGAACGTCTCCAGCTGACGCAGCTTCTTGTCGAACAAATAGTAAACGCCCGGATCCTGATCGCTACCCGCGCGTATCAACAGCTTATTTTCGTCCATGCTGGAATCAACCACCCGCAGCGATGGCTGCCCCGGCAGTGCTTTTGCCAGCGACTTCACCAGTCTTTCAAAATCCGGATCCAAGAATTGGTAACGCGAGAATTCGTCCGAATAGCTCACCGCCACCACCCGATGGCGGCGGCCTATGCTATGGAGTGCGCCAACGTCTACGTCGGGCCGCGCGTACACGAGGTCTTCTTTCAATGACCCGTCGAGCGCCACGGTATAGAGCGCCAACCGGCCATCCAACTTCTTGTAGCCATACGCCAGATTCGCGTCATGATCCACCGCGACCGGCTCGAAGCCGTTATGCTCCTCCCCGACCACGTCGCCCATCGGCAGCCAATCGCGCGAATCCTTCTTGCGATAATAGTAAGCAATGTTTCCCGACTCGTAGTCTCCCAGTGCACCGCGCCTCGATCTGACCCCGACGATGCGCACCGTGCCGCGGCCATCGCTGATATAGGCGACGGCATCTTCGCGCGGCTGCTCGAGGGTGCGCGAGGCCAGAGTCAGGGTGTCAACCCGGTCGACCGCAATTCCTTGCTTTGACGAACCGATATGGCTGCCGATGTGGTCATCCGGCAAATACAGCCGCGTCATCAACACGGCGCCGTCCTCATCCGGCAGCCAATCGATGACATTGCCGCCGCCGAGTTGTATTCCCCGCGTGTATGAATTCCCCCTGGTGCTCAGCAATTGCAGCTTGGTGGCGTCGGTATTGACCGCGACCAGGCGGGAAAACTCCACGGGTTCGAGGATGCTGCCGGCACTGACCACGCCGTAGATGGAGCACACCAGGCGCTGATTCGACACCCAGTCGCAGCCGCCTATCCGCTCGGGTTTGCCGCTGGCAGCGAGAATGCTTTTGAAGGTCCGGGATGCGCCTTTGGCAAGGCTTTGGACCAGCACGGCCGATCCCTGACCGCTGGTCGGAACGACAAATGCGACGCTCATTCCGTCGGGCGACAGGCTCAAGTCTTCGACGCTCGGGCGGGCGCCAAAAGCCTTCGCCGCATCGAAAGCCGGCTCAGCGATCGAAAAAATTGAAAGTGACGCGAGCAGCAGCCCCGCCGCCAGCCTGGCTGGTAATGACATCCCGGCTCCATGCCTGTTTTTATTGCCGACCCGAATCATAATCGGGTTGGCGGTTTAGGGATACGCTGCGTGTGGATATTAGGATCTTGACGTTTTTTCGAACACCGGACCCACTTCGAGCTATGAAAACCGGCGAAAAACAACAGGATAGGACGCAACCCGGTGTTTTCAGGATCCTATTCGTATGTCTCGGCAACATCTGCCGTAGTCCGACAGCCGAAGGCGTGCTGCGGAGCCTGGCGGCGCGCGAAGCGCCGGGGCTGGCTTTGGAAATTGACTCGGCAGGGACAGCGGATTATCACGTCGGTGCACCGCCGGATCCGCGCAGCCGGCACGCGGCGAAAAAGCGCGGCATCGACATCGGGTCTCTGCGCGCACGCCAGGTGAGCGCTGCTGATTTCCTGCGCTTCGATCTCATTCTCGCAATGGATCGGGACAACTTGCGCGAGCTCGAGGCTATTCGGCCGGACAACGCGCGCGCCGACCTGAAGTTGTTTCTCGAATACGCACCGCAGACGAAGTCGCGCGACGTGCCGGACCCATACTCCGGCGGCGAGGGCGCCTTTGAGGAAGTGCTGGACCTGACGACCGCCGCCTCGCGCGGTTTGCTCGCAGCCTTACAGAAAGGTGCGTAGCAGCCAGTAGAGGCCGCCTGCCAGTGCAATCGACACGGGAAGCGTGAGCACCCAGGCCATGAGCAAGTTGCGCACCGTGGCCCATTGCAGCCCGGAGCCGTTCGCGACCATGGTACCCGCGACACCGGAGGAGAGCACATGCGTGGTGCTGACCGGCAGACCGTACATTTCGGCGGCGCCGATGGTTGCCATCGCCACGATTTCCGCCGACGCGCCTTGCGCATACGTCAAATGCGTCTTGCCGATTCGCTCGCCGACCGTCACTACAATGCGCTTCCAGCCGATCATGGTGCCGAGACCGAGCGCAATAGCGACCGCGACCTTGACCCACGTGGGTATGAACTTGGTGGAGTGATCGAGCTGCTTCTTGTAGGCATCGAGCGAGGCCTGATCGGCGGCCGATACTTTCAAGGAACTGGTTTTGCTCATGAAGCGCAATCCTTCGCTGACCAAGTACATCTCGTTGCGAATGTTGACCATGGAGCCCGGGGGAACTCTATCCATCGAGTGATACTGGCCGACATCCGACGCGATCGCGCGTGCGAGTCCGCTGAGTGCCGCGATTCCTTCAGGAGTGGCCTTTCGATTGCGGACCAAATCCACGGCGCCGGCCCGCGGATCGGTGGGCACAGTGCTTGCAGCGTAATGCGACAGCGCGGTCTGAGCCTGGGCGGACGCCGCCATGAAAGTGTTCACGTCCTGCTCGTGCATGGTGCGATTGAGCGCATAGGCGGTGGGAACCGTGCCGATGAGAATCAGCATGATGAGGCCCATGCCTTTTTGACCGTCATTACCGCCGTGAAAGAAGCTCACACCGGTGCAAGTCAGGATCAGCAAGCCGCGAATCCAAAGGGGCGGCGGCTTGTTCCCTTCAGGCTCTTTGTAGAGCGCCGGGATTTTGATCACCGCCTTGAGGATGCTCAGCAGCAGCCAGGCCGCGCTGAAGCCGATCAACGGCGATACCAATAGGGTTTGACCGATTTTGGTAGCCTGGCCCCAATCGACACCGCTGGTGCCGGAGCCGCTAGCCGCCATGAGCTGATTCATGAGGCCGACGCCGATGATGGAGCCGATCAAAGTATGCGAGCTGGAGGACGGTAGTCCGAAATACCAAGTGCCCAGATTCCACAGTATCGCGGCGATGAGCAGCGCGAACACCATCGCAAAACCAGCGCCGCTGCTGACCTGCAAGATCAATTCGACCGGCAGCAGCGAAATGATGCCGAATGCGACCGCACCCGTGGACACCAAGACACCCAGAAAATTGAACATGCCGGACCAGATGACCGCAAGGTTTGGCGACATGGAATTTGTGTATATGACGGTGGCTACGGCGTTGGCGGTGTCGTGGAAGCCGTTGACGAATTCAAACCCCAAGGCAATCGCCAACGCAATCCCGAGCAAAATGTAGGGATAGGCGCGGCTATCGTGAACCACCGATAAGTCGTCCGCGAGATGATAGCCGGCGTATATGATCCCGGTAATGACCACGACCACCGCAAGAGCATTGAACCAAGGATTGGGCTTGTGGCTCACGAGCCGCGAGGATGCGGCCGGCTTGTCGATCGCAAGGGAGCTCTGGTCTAGCGCGGATGTATTGGCCATTGTGTGTCCGGTTATTTATGAGTGAGGCGCAGCTCCCAAGTTATAGATGCCCCGCATGACAATTACATGACATCCTAGCTTCGCCATGCCCTTTACCATTTCCCACACGGCGGTCGTACTGCCGTTCTCTCGCCTGCTGGCCCGCTGGCAGCTACTTTCAGCCGCAGTTATCGGCGCTATGGTCCCGGATTTTCGAATCTTTTTTCCGGGTTTGCCGCGGGTCGAAACGCATAGCGCGGTCGCGCTGCTGACGTTTTGCCTGCCGATCGGCTTGAGCACTTATTGGCTGTTCCAGCTATTGATCAAGACCCCGATGATGGAGGTGCTGCCCGATGGGCCGTATGCCCGCTGGCAGCAATTTGCACCGGAGGCAAATATCCGCTCCGTGCGGCAATGGCTGCTCTCCGCAGGGGGAATTTTGGCGGGCGCTGTGACCCACCTGATCTGGGACGGGTTCACGCATGACGGGGGGCGAGGCGTTCGCATGTTTCCCGTGCTCGACGATTCCATCATCGACATCGGCAGCAGGCACCTACCTGCGATTTACGTCATGCAGGATCTCGGCTCGCTTTTAGGTCTTGCAGCGGTTCTGCTGATGGTCGGCTACAGCTTGCGCCGCGGCCCTCAGCCTGCGGTATCCGGCCGGTTGATGCCAAGCCGCGAACGGCTGCTGTGGATGTCGATCTACGTGCTGGCGGCGCTGACCTTCGCCACGATCTTTTATCTTTGGGTGAAGCACGGACAGGTACCGACGCACTCGATCGTCGCGCGCGCGTCCGGTATCGCGGTCGCCAGCTTGCGCGGCCTGACGGCCGCACTCATCAGCGTCAGCCTGGCACTGGATTTTAGGCTACGCGCGCTTCATCACCGCTCATCCGGCCCGGAACGCTGAACGTCCGTCGGCGCAGACGACCACACCACATATTTATTGTCTGTTCCGGCGCTCGCGGGCGGCGGCTCGGTCCGGGGCGGAGCCGGCGGCGGCGGTGCAGGGTCGCGACTGGGCATGGGCTCAGGCGCCGCATTCATCGTCGGCGCAGGTTCGCGGGCCGGCTCGTTAGCCGGGCGCTCGAAGGAGGGCGCCGGCGATGCTGCTGCCTCGCCCTCGCTCGGCCCGGAGAAATTTCCCGACGGCGACGATGCTCCGGTTTGACCGCCGGACGCACCGTTTGCGGAGCCTTCGCCGCCTTCGCGCCGGCCGCGTCCTCGACGGCGGCGGCTGCGGCCGCCTCGTTCACTCCGTTCACCTCGTTCGTTCGGAGCGCGTTCGCCCTCATTCGCTGGGCGCGGCACGTGATCCTGGCGAGGCGGGTGATCTTGACGAGGCGCATGTTCCTGGCGGGGCGATTCGCTGCGCTGTCCGCCTGCGCTACGCTCGGACTGCCCTGAGCTCTCAGGACGGCGCGCGGCGCCTTCGTTGCGATTGTCGCGCGGATTGTCGCCGCGTGGGCGCCCGTCGCGGCGCGGATCGCGTGGTCCATCACGCCGCACGTCGCGGTTACGGTCGCGGTCTCCCCGATCTCTATCTCCCCGATCGCGATTTCGATCACGGTCGCCGCCGCTGCGGTAGCGGTCATGGCGAATGTCGCGGTGCGCGGGGCGATCGCGGTGCGGTTGCACAGGCGCAGCGACGGCCTTGGCGGCGGCGCGGGCCGCCGGATCCCCGAATAGCCAACGCCAAAATCTCACCAGTGCGCCAACCTGCGCAATCGGGGGCGGCGCCTTCGCCGCGACCGGCTCCGGCATGGGTACGATGGGCGCGGTCGAGGCCGGCAAAATGCTCGGCACGAGCGGAACATCGCCGGGCGGCTTTTTGTCCCGTTCGCCGATGTTCGAATCGTCTACCACCGGCTGATCCGCCAATTGGTAGCTGACGGTGGTGTTCTCGGGGAGCTCTTTTTCGTCGTCGCGGACGCGCCGCAGCGAGTAGGCCGGGGTCTGCATGTGAGGATTCGGCACGATCACCAGCGACACCTTGTCGCGCAATTCGATTTGGTTCAGCTGCTCGCGCTTCTCGTTCATGAGATAGGTCGCGATGTCCACCGGCACCTGCGCAACGACGCGGCCGGTCCGCTCCTTGCGGGCCTCTTCGCCGATCAGCCGCAGCAGCGCGAGCGACATCGATTCAACGCCGCGGATGGTTCCCATGCCGCCGCAGCGCGGACAATTGATGTGCGTCGTTTCGCTCAAGGCCGGCCGCAGGCGTTGCCGCGACAATTCGAGCAACCCAAAGCGGGACAGCCTGCCGAGTTGGATTCGCGCCCGGTCCATTTTGACCGAGTCGCGCAGCATGTCTTCCACGGCACGTTGATTTGCCGTGGACTCCATATCGATGAAGTCGATGACGATCAGGCCGCCGATATCGCGCAGACGCAGCTGGCGCGCGATCTCCTCGGCTGCTTCCAGGTTGGTATTGCGCGCAGTGGCTTCGATATCGCCCCCGCGCGTGCTGCGCGCCGAGTTGATGTCGATCGACACCAGCGCTTCGGTGTGATCGATCACCAAGCTGCCGCCCGAGGGGAGGGTGACCTTGTGCGCATAAGCCGATTCGATCTGGCTCTCGATCTGATAACGCGTGAACAGCGGCACAGGGTCGGTATAGAGCTTCAATTTGCGTTGCGCATCCGGCGGCATGAAGCGCTGCATGTATTCCTGCGCCTTTTGAAATGCCTCAGGCTGATCGATCAGGCACTCGCCCACGTCGTCGGAGAAGTAGTCGCGCAGTCCGCGCGTGACCGCATCGCTTTCCTGGAAAATCAGGAATGGCGCAGGCCTCCCGTCATTGGCGGCAACGATGGCATCCCATGCCGTTTTCAGGTTGTTCAAATCCCACTGCAATTCTTCCGTGCTGCGGCCCACGCCGGCAGTGCGCACGATCGCGCCCATGCCGTCGGGGATGACCAGCCCATTCATGGCATCGCGCATTTGCTCGCGATCCTCGCCCTCGATGCGGCGTGATACGCCGCCCGCGCGCGGATTGTTCGGCATCAATACCAAGAAACGTCCGGCGAGGCTGATGAAGGTCGTAAGAGCGGCGCCTTTGTTGCCGCGCTCCTCTTTTTCGACCTGAACGATCAGTTCCTGGCCTTCCTGCAACAGATCCTTGATATTGAGGCGCCCGCCGTTTGCCGGTTGCGCGCGGAAGTACTCCTTGGAGACTTCTTTGAGCGGCAGGAAGCCGTGGCGCTGCGCGCCATATTCAACGAATGCCGCCTCGAGACTGGGCTCTACGCGGGTGATTCGGCCTTTATAGATATTGGATTTTTTCTGTTCCCGAGACGGGATCTCAATCGATAAGTCGTATAGTTTTTGACCGTCGACGAGTGCAACTCGCAGTTCTTCTTCTTGAACTGCGTTGACGAGCATTCTTTTCATGTGCCCCAACTAAGATGGTAGGGGCCGAGGAGAGCTTGAGAATGAAAGGCGGGATCGTACGCCGGGATGCGGCAAGCAAAGAGTATGTTCCGAACGCGAAAAGCGCGACCGGTATTAACTCCATCACCTTAAGCAAAAACGTATACGGCAAGCCCGGGGCCTTGGTTCTCGGTTAACCGCTTATCAAAGGCCTAAGCTCAAGTTTTGAGCTTTCGCGCCTCTGTCTCATCGGCCGAGCGATGGTCTGGAGTTCCAGAACCAACTAATATGCGGCTCCCCAACGGATGGGGGACCACTGCAAACCTGTGTCTATATGCGTCACCAGATTGGGGCGTTGCCCTTTTTAAGGTTCTCGCGCCTGACAAGGTTTTAAGACATTATCACGACATGGTGTCAGGGTCAATATAATCAATACGTTAGATCAACGCCTGTATAATTTAAGCGAAAGTATGAACACCCCGGCTACCGAATTGTTGCGTCCGCAAGGGCCGAAGAGTCCCCTCACGATGCGCACCGTGACCGCTGACGAGGCGGGTCAGCGCATCGATAATTTCCTGATGCGTCACTTCAAAACAGTGCCCCGCAGCCGGGTTTACCGTCTGCTGCGCAAGGGAGAGGTCCGCGTCAATCGCAAGCGCGTGGATGCCGAATACCGCATTCAGGAGGGCGATGAGGTACGGCTGCCGCCCGTGAGGATTGAGGCCGATGCGAAGCCGGGCCGGCCTTCCAGCAGTCTGTTGGAATTGATCGAGCGAGCAATCATTTTTCAAGACCGGCATTTGCTCATCGTCAACAAACCTGCGGGTGTTGCAGTGCACGGAGGCAGCGGCATGAGCTTCGGTGTGATCGAAGCGCTGCGTGCATCCAGGCCGCGCGAAACACTCGAACTGGTGCACCGTCTGGATCGAGACACCAGCGGCTGCCTGGCGGTTGCACGTGATCGCAGCACCTTGGTTGCGCTGCATGCCTTGATCCGCAATGGCGGCGTGCACAAGACCTACCTTGCGCTGGTGGCGGGCAGCTGGCAGCTGGGGACGAAGCGGATCGATGCGCCGCTGGCAACGGATAACCGCCAGCACGGTGAGCGGCACGTGCGGGTGGCAGCCGCCGGCAAGGATTCGATCAGTGTCTTCAAGCCCGTGCAGTTCTTCGGCCCTTTAGCGACGCTCGTGGAAGTGGATATCCCAACCGGACGCACCCATCAAATTCGGGTCCATGCCTCATTCGCCGGGCATCCATTGCTGGGTGACGATAAATATGGGGACCGCGCGCGCAACGCAGAGCTCAAATCCCATGGGTTGAGGCGGACATTCTTGCATGCACAATCGATCGCCTTTGAATGGCCCGGTTCCGGAGTTCCGTTCCACGTAAGCGCGC
>DASXOY010000047.1:0-13662 GCA_036493935.1 Steroidobacteraceae bacterium
GGGTCGCTAAAAACGACCCGAAAAATGCTGCCGCCGCCGGTGCGAGGTTCGTACAGCAAGATTGCTCGGTTGAGCTGGCACAATTCTCGAGCAATGAATAGACCGAGGCCGGTGCCGCCCTTCCGGCCCGTGAAAAAAGGCTCGAATATCCGATCAACGGCCTGCGGCTCGATCCCTGGCCCGCAGTCGGCAACTTCCAAGAAAGGCCTGTTGCTGGGAGCCAGACGGCCGACCTTGATTTCAAGGCTTTTACCGTCGTTCGCTTCGCCATACTTGATGGCGTTGTCGCAAAGGTTCCAGACCACCTGATGCAGGTGGCTGGGGTCGATACGGACCTCAAGATCGCCGGATTCTTCCAAGATCCCGATCTGCGATCTTTTGACTTGCATGGTTTCGCAGAACTCTCCCAGAAAGTCTTCGAGCCAATCACCCAGGCTTAGGCGGCTCGGATTGGTGGCCTCGCGCCGCGACAGCTGCAGCACGTTGTTAATGATGGTGCTGACGCGTTCGGAATTGGTGCGAATGATGTCGGTGAGGCGGCGTTCATCGTCGGAAATATTGCCGCTCTCGGCGAGCAACTGGCCGGCGTGGCTCATGGCGCCCACGGGGTTGCGGATTTCGTGGGCGATGCTGGCAGACAAGCGGCCGAGAGCGGCTAGTTTTCCCTGTTGCACACGCTCGGCCATCAAGCTGGTGTCTTCCAGAAAAATCAGCGTAGGCCCCGGGGAGTCACCCAGCGGCGCGAAATGCGGTTGAATCACTCGCGCGCCGTCGGCTGCGACGAAACTCGAGGGGGAATTGTCGCCGCGCTCGCGCTGCCGCCAGGTCGTCAGCGAGTACAGCAAGCGTGGCGACACTTCACCGATCAATTCACCCGGTACCGCCCGTGTGTCGCCGAGAATCTCGGCCGCCGATTCATTGATGAGGCGAATTCGATCGCCGGCATCGACGACCAGCAGGCTCTCGCGTAGGTGCTGCACGATGTACTGCGAAAGCTCAGCGAGGTTCGCCAGGTCCAGATCCTTCTGGCGCACCAAATCTTCGCTCTCGCGCATGCGGCTGGCAGTAAGGCTCGCAGCAGCCGCGACCGTAAAGAGCAGCACCCCCAGTAGGCCGGCGGTCGCATAGGAGGCGATATCGGCATTTTCGCCCAATTGCAGCCAAATGGTGTCGCCGAGGATGGCGAGCGCGGCCATGGCCGCCAAGAAAAATGCCGCGCGCGGCACCAGCAAGAATGCAAGGCCACCCACGGGCACGAGGAACAATATGCCCAGTCCATTGCCGACGCCGCCGCTGGCATGCAGCAGCACCACGAGGACCCCGATATCGATGGTCGCCTGGAGGATGGTTTGAATCGTCGCGTTGCCCAAGCGCCGGCGCACGAAGATGACGCTGGCTAAGCCGAAACAGAGGTAAAAGGCAGAAGTCCAGACGAACAGTGGCGGCGATTTGACGCCAATGCCGCGGGCGCCGCTCAGCAAGTACAGACCTACCAATACCAGCGGCACGAGGATTCGCGACAGGTTGAGAACGGCGAGCACGCGCCAATTCAACGCGGGATCGCGATAAATGCTGCCGTCCGTTTGTCGACTCAAGAAACTGACTTCCTGCTTTGCGCTGCCCGTAAGCTTAATTCAGAATAGCGCGCCTTACGCGACCCGATCGGCACTTAGAGATAATTCATGAATTTGCACGAGTACCAATCCAAAGAGCTGTTTGCCCAGTACGCGATTCCCATCCCGAAGGGTCAGGTTGCCGACTCGCCCGAGGCGGCGATGGCTGCCGCGAAGGCGCTGGGAGGATCCCTGTGGGTGGTCAAAGCGCAGGTGCATGCCGGGGGCCGGGGCAAGGCCGGCGGCGTCAAAGTGGTCAAGGATTTGGACGCGGTCCGTGCCGCTGCCAAATCGATGCTGGGAACCCGCTTAGCGACTCATCAAACCGGTCCCGAAGGATTGCCGGTGAATCAGGTCTACGTCGAGGTTGGATCCAGGATTGCACGGGAGATTTACCTGAGCTTAGTCCTCAATCGCGACGCGGGCCGCCTGGCTTTCGTCGCCTCCGCCGCCGGCGGCATGGACATCGAGGAGGTCGCCGAGCACACGCCGGAGAAGATCATTCGCATCAATGTGAACCCGACCGCAGGGCTGCAGGATTTTCAGTGTCGCCAACTGGCGTTTGGCTTGGGCCTTACCGGCGCGCAGATCGCGCAGTTCGGAAAGATCGCGCAAGCGCTGTACAAACTGTACTTGGAACGCGATGCCAGCTTGGTGGAAGTCAATCCGCTGATCGTTACGGCCGAGGGTAATTTGCTGGCGCTCGATGCCAAGATCAACATCGAAGACAACGCGCTGTTTCGGCAAAAGAATCTGGCCGCGCTGCGCGACGCCTCGCAAGAGGATGCCATGGAGCGCAAGGCGGCCGAGCACGATCTTAACTACGTGTCGCTCGACGGCAATATCGCCTGCATGGTCAACGGCGCAGGCCTCGCGATGGCAACCATGGATCTAATTCAATTGCACGGCGGCAAACCCGCCAATTTCTTGGATGTCGGCGGCGGTGCGACCAAGGAACGTGTCGCCGCGGCATTCAAGCTTATTCTCTCGAATCGGAAAGTCACCGCGATTCTGATCAATATTTTTGGAGGCATCGTCCGCTGCGACATCATCGCCGAGGGCATCATCGCCGCCGTCAAGGAAGTCGGCGTCAGCATGCCGGTCATTGTGCGGCTCGAAGGCACGAACGCCCCCCTGGCGCGACAGCTGCTGGCGCGCAGCGGACTTGCGATTACTGCGGCAAGCGATCTTACCGATGCAGCCGTGAAGGCCGTGCGCATGGCAGGAGCTTCCGCATGAGCATTCTGGTCAACAAGCGGACGAAGGTCATTTGCCAGGGGTTTACCGGCAAGCAGGGCACCTTTCATTCGGAACAATGTTTGGCGTACGGCACCAAGCTGGTGGGTGGTGTGACCCCCGGCCGCGGCGGCGAACAGCATCTGGGATTGCCGGTGTTCGATACGGCGCAGGAAGCGCTCGCCAGAACCGGCGCGACGGTCAGCATGATTTATGTGCCGGCGCCTTTCGCGGCCGACGCAATCTTAGAGGCAGCGGACGCGGGCGTGGAACTGATCGTGTGCATCACTGAGGGCATACCGGTGAATGACATGGTGCGCGTCAAGGCGACGCTCGCCGACTACAAAACGCGGCTCATCGGCCCGAATTGTCCCGGCATCATCACGCCGGAAGAGTGCAAGATCGGCATCATGCCGGGTTTCATTCATAAGAAGGGGCGCGTCGGGATTGTTTCCCGATCCGGCACCCTCACATACGAAGCAGTGTTCCAAACCACGAACAACGGATTGGGCCAAAGCACCTGTGTCGGCATCGGCGGAGACCCCGTGCGCGGCATGAACTTCATCGATGTACTGACCTTGTTCGAATCCGACCCGCAGACCGAAGGCATCGTCATGGTGGGTGAAATCGGCGGAAGCGATGAGGAGGCGGCTGCCGCCTACATTCGCAAGCACGTCAGCAAGCCGGTGGTCGCATACATTGCCGGCGTGGCGGCACCTCCAGGCAAGCGCATGGGACATGCCGGCGCGATCGTGGCAGGGGGCAAGGGCACTGCGGCCGCGAAGTTCGCGGCGCTCGAGGCAGCCGGCATCACCACGGTGCATTCGCCGGCGGAAATGGGCTCTGCGATCGCCAAGCGTCTGACCGGAAAGTCCCGCAAGGCGGTACGATCCCAGCGACGCCCCGCAAAATCGAGCGCGACTGCAAAGCGAATAAAAACAACCGCGCGGCGCCGCGCTCGGCGGCCAAAATGAGGGCGGCGGCATGAGTGCGCAGCGGCAGGCTCGTTGCGTGATGGCTCAGCTCAATCTGGTCGTCGGCGATGTCGACGGCAATACCTCGCGTATCGTGGCTGCGGCAAATGAGGCACGAGACCGCTACCGCGCGGATGTGGTAATGCTGCCGGAGCTCGCCGTCTCGGGTTATCCGCCGGAAGACTTGTTATTTCACTCAGGGATGCGCTTGCAGGTTGCCCGATCCTTGGAAAGGCTCAGGCAAGAGGTGCGCGGAATCACCTTGATTGCCGGCTATCCTGAGTACGCGGACGCAAAAATCTTCAACTCCGCCATTGTGATTCGCGACGGTGCCGTGCTCGCCAATCATCGCAAGGCCTGCCTGCCCAACTATCGCGTGTTCGATGAAAAACGCTATTTCACGCCGGGCACCGATCCGACCATCATCGAACTCAATGGGGTCAGGGCTGGGGTGCTGGTGTGCGAGGACGCCTGGGATTCAGAGCCGGCGCGTCAGGCGAAAAAGGCGGGCGCACAGGTGCTGCTGGTCATCAACGCCTCGCCGTACGAAGTCGATAAGCAGACCCAGCGTGAACAGCAGGTGGTGCAGGAGCGCATCCGAGAAACCGGCATTCCGGTGGTGTTCTGCAATTTGATCGGCGGCCAGGACGAACTGGTCTTCGACGGCAATTCCTTCGTGATGGATGCGCAGGGTGCGGTGACGCAACGTGCGCCCGCGTTTGCCGAGGGCCTGTATGTGGTGGATTTAGCACTGGATGTCTCGGGCAAGGTTCTCCCCATCCCCGGCGACATCGTGCCGCTTCAAGGCCAGGAGGAAAGCGTGTACGGCGCGCTGGTGCAAGGGACTCGCGACTATGTCACCAAGCACCACTTCCCAGGCGTGGTGATGGGATTGTCGGGCGGTATTGATTCCGCGCTCACGCTGGTGATCGCGGTAGACGCGCTCGGCGCGGATCGGGTGCATTCAGTGGCCATGCCATCGCGCTACACGTCGCAAATGAGCAAGGACGATGCCGCGCTGCAGGCCAGAAACTTGCACGTGAAGCACAGCGAAATTTCAATCGAAGGCATGTTCGAGGCGACGTTGGCCGCCTTGAAAGACGAATTCGCGGGGCGAGCACCCGACACTGCGGAGGAGAATATTCAATCGCGATGCCGCGGTGTGCTGCTCATGGGGATCTCGAATAAAACCGGCAAAATGCTGCTCACCACCGGCAACAAAAGCGAAATGGCGGTGGGCTATGCGACCCTCTACGGCGACATGGCCGGTGGATTCGCGCCCATCAAGGATTGCAGCAAATTATTGGTGTATCGATTGTGCCGGTGGCGAAACGCGCAGTCCGAGGTCATTCCGGCCCGGGTGATCGATCGTCCGCCCTCGGCCGAGCTGCGCTTCGATCAGAAGGACACCGACAGTCTACCGTCATACGAAGTTCTCGATCCCATTCTCGAAGCATTCATCGAAGAAGATCTGTCCGTTGATCAGATTGCCGCGCGCGGCTTCGATCGCGCCACGGTGGGACGGATTCTGGATTTGGTGAAACGCAACGAATATAAGCGCCGGCAGGCTCCGCCGGGAGTTCGCGTCAGCGGGCGGGCGTTTGGGCGCGATTGGCGCTATCCGATCACCAGCGGCTACAAATCGCACTAGCTACAGAATGCGCTGATACCAATGTTTCTTGCGCTCGAGTCCCTTGTCTGAGCCCGGATAGTTGTCGGCGTACACCCGTTCGGCATTTTTCGCCAGGTCAACCATGTTCAGATCGTAGTAGGCATTGACGATGACCTTCATCGAGCCTTTCACCGCCGGCGCGCCGTCGTAGTTTTCCACGCAGTATTTGGCGCGATTGAGAGCGCCGACATAGGCGCCGCGGCGCATGTAGTAAAGCGCCACGTGCAATTCGAAATCCGCCAACCGGTTGCGCAAGTAGATCATGCGCTGCTGCGCGTCGCCCACGTATTGGCTGTGAGGATATTTCTCGATGAGCTGCTGGAAGGCATCGAAGGATTTCTTGGCGTTTATTGGCGGACGCTGCGATAAGTCGACTTTAAAGCGCCGTTCCAACCAGTTGGATTGCCGCTCGAAGTACACCAGGCCTTTCATGTAGTAGGCATAGTCGACGCGCGGGTTGGTCGGATTCTCGCGGATGAAGGTATCGGCGGCGTCGACCGCTGGGTCGACTTGGTGACTCTTGTAATACGCGAAGATCAGGTCTAGCTGTGCCTGACGGGCCGGCTCGCTGAACGGAAACCGGGATTGCAGCGCTTCGAGTTGCTTCACCGCTTCGCCGTAGTTGGAATTTCTGATGGCCTTTTGCGCTTTGGCGTAGATCTGCTCGGGGCCGGATTTGGCATCTTCGGCGCGGTGGCTGCGGCAGCCGGTGGTCAGCACCATGAGGCCGATTGCCATGACCAGAACACGGCTCGGTTGGACAAGATCACGCAGTCTCACAAGCGATTCCTTACAATGTGGGGCCGCTGGGCTAACCCCGAAAGCGCGGCAGTATACCCGATGCCCCGACGGTAGCTTCGAGTGCCCTATGACCGCAGAGTTCCAAGTGATCGACCTGAAGATTCCACCGGAATTGGCCGGTCAGCGCTTGGATAGCGCGCTTGCACGCCTCTTGCCGCAGCATTCGCGCACCCGGATCAAGGGGTGGATCGAGCAGGGCGCGGTGTTGGTGGACCGGCAGCGGCCTAAGCCCCGGGACCTGGTGGAAGCGGGGACACGCGTGCGGGTCCAGGTGAAGGCCGAAGAGCCGCAGCGCACCGTACAGCCCGAGGCGATTGAATTACGGCTGACTTACGAAGACGCGGATGTGCTGGTCATCGACAAACCGGCCGGGCTGGTGGTCCATCCCGGAGCCGGGAACCCCAACCATACGCTGCAAAACGGCTTGTTGGGACTCGATTCGACCCTGGCCACGCTGCCGCGCGCGGGCCTCATTCATCGATTGGACAAGGACACCAGCGGTTTGCTCGTGGTGGCCCGGACCGCCGAGGCGCAAACTGCGCTGTCGCGGCAGCTGATGGCGCGCACGATGTCGCGCAATTATGTCGCCGTGTGCGTGGGCGTCATGACCGCAGGCGGCACCATCGATGCGCCCATCGGACGCAATCGCAGCGATCGGCTGCGCATGGCAGTGCGCGAGAGCGGGCGCCCGGCGGTGACGCACTATCGCATCATCGAGCGATTCAGGGCGCACTCCTACCTGTCTGTTCAGCTCGAGACCGGCCGAACTCACCAGATCAGGCTGCACCTGTCGCACCTTAAATACCCGATCGTTGGTGATCCTGTGTACGGCGGCCGGTTTGCTCAACCCCGTGGCGCGACTCCGCCGCTGCTGGATACGCTGCGCCGCTTCAAGCGACAGGCGCTGCACGCCGCGCAGCTGACGTTCGACCATCCTCGGACCGGCAAGCGAATGGGATTTGTGAGCGCCGTGCCGGAAGACTTTGCGAAGCTGCTGGGCTCACTGCGCGAGGACGCGGCCGCGGCCACAGCTCTCGAGCGGACGCGATGACCGAACCATGGTTCGAGCCGGACTGGCCGGCGCCTCGCGGCGTGCGGGTGCTGTCGACGCTGCGTGGCGCCTTCGGCGGCGGCGCCAGTCGGGCGCCCTACGCGCACTTCAATCTCGGCGGCCATGTCGGCGATGACCCGGCAGCGGTGGCCGAGAATCGGCGTCGCCTGCGCGTTGAGGCCAAGCTACCGGAAGAACCTTCCTGGCTGTCCCAAGTGCATGGGACCAGGGTCGCGGAGCTCGAAGCGGAAGCCCCGCTCGAAGGTCCTGCGGATGGCGCGATCGCGCGGCAGGCGGGCAAGGTATGCGCCATTCTCACCGCCGATTGCTTACCCGTCGTTTTCGCAGCGGACAGCGGAGAATGCGTGGCGGCCGCCCACGCGGGTTGGCGCGGCCTCGCCGCCGGCGTGCTCGAGGCCACTGTTAGCGCCTTGGGACTGCCGCCTGGACGGCTCATGGCATGGTTGGGCCCGGCCATCGGACCTGAACACTTCGAGGTGGGTGCTGAGGTGCGGGCCGCGCTCTTGCAGAACGATCCCGGCGCCGACGGCGCTTTTAGGCTGAATACTCAAGGGCGCTTCATGGCGGATTTAGGCGCCCTCACGGTTCGCCGGCTCGAAAAACTGGGGATGACCCGCATTTATGGGGGCGGCGAATGTACCTATGCGCACAGCGAGCGTTATTTTTCGTACCGGCGCGACGGAGTCACCGGCCGGCAGGCCACACTGATCTGGCGGGAAGGGTGAAAATGCCGTTGAATTCAGCGCTTTCCGTCCCCATTTCCTGATGCATTCTGAGCGGTTTCTCAAGGGATAACCTATGCGAATGGATAAGTTGACGACTAAATTCCAGCAGGCACTGGCAGATGCCCAGTCCTTGGCTGTGGGTCGCGACAATCAGTACATCGAGCCTGTGCACCTGATGGCGGCTTTGCTCGAGCAACAGGGCGGCACGGCGCGGCCGTTGCTGGAGAAAGCCGGTGCCCAGGTGCCGAAGCTGCGCTCGGACCTGGCAGGTGCGCTCGATCGCGTCGCCAAGGTTGAAGGCGCCGGCGGCGAGGTGCTGCTCGGCAATGACCTCAACAAGCTCTTGAACGTCACGGACAAGCTCGCGCAACAACGCGGCGATCAATTCATTTCCAGCGAGCTATTCGTGCTTGCCGCCTGCGACGATCGAGGCGAATTAGGCCGGCTGCTCAAGGCAAACGGCGCGACGCGTGCCAACCTGGAAAAGGCCATTGAGGAAGTGCGCGGCGGTGCCAAAGTCGAGGATGCGGGCGCCGAGGAGAATCGCCAGGCACTCGAAAAATACAGCATCGATCTGACCGAGCGCGCGACCTCGGGCAAGCTCGACCCGGTCATCGGGCGGGATGATGAAATTCGCCGCACCATCCAGGTTCTGCAACGGCGCACCAAGAATAATCCGGTGCTGATCGGCGAGCCCGGCGTGGGCAAAACCGCCATCGTCGAGGGCTTGGCGCAACGCATTGTCAATGACGAGGTGCCGGAGGGCCTGCGCAACAAGCGCATTCTCGCGCTCGACATGGGCGCGCTCATCGCGGGCGCCAAATTCCGCGGCGAATTCGAGGAGCGCTTGAAAGCGGTCCTCAATGACCTGGCAAAACAAGAGGGCCAGGTTATCCTGTTCATCGACGAGCTGCACACCATGGTGGGCGCCGGCAAGGCCGAGGGTGCGATGGACGCGGGCAACATGCTGAAGCCGGCGCTGGCACGCGGCGAGCTGCATTGCGTGGGGGCGACCACGCTCGATGAATACCGCAAGTACATCGAGAAAGATGCGGCGCTGGAGCGGCGCTTCCAAAAGGTTCTGGTCGATGAGCCGTCGGTCGAGGACACCATTGCGATATTACGCGGCCTCAAGGAGCGCTACGAAGTGCACCACGGCGTTGAAATCACCGACCCCGCTATCGTCGCAGCCGCGACGCTGTCGCATCGCTATATCGCCGACCGGCAACTGCCCGACAAAGCCATCGATCTGATCGACGAAGCCGGCTCGCTGATTCGCATGGAAATCGACTCCAAGCCCGAAGCGCTCGACAAGCTCGATCGACGCATCATCCAGCTCAAAATTGAGCGCGAGGCGCTGAAGAAGGAAACCGACGAGGCTTCCCGCAAGCGCCTGAGCACGCTCAACGACACCCTCGGCGGCTTGGAGAAGGAATACTCCGATCTCGAGGAGGTCTGGAAGGCGGAGAAGGCGACGGTGCAAGGCGCCGCGCACATCAAGGAAGAGCTGGAGCGGGCTCGCCAAGATGTCGATACGGCGCGGCGCGCGCAGGATCTGGCGCGGATGTCCGAGCTGCAGTACGGGCGCATCCCCGCGCTCGAGCAGAAGTTGGCCAAGGCGCTCGAAATTGAACAGAAGCCGAATCAACTGGTGCGCAATTCGGTCACCGAAACGGAGGTCGCGGAGATCGTCTCGAAGTGGACCGGCATTCCGGTGTCGCGGATGCTGGAGGGCGAGCGCGACAAGCTGCTGCGCATGGAAGAGGTGCTGGGTAAACGCGTCGTGGGCCAGGAAGAAGCCGTCAAGGCGGTGGCGGACGCCATTCGCCGCACGCGCGCAGGACTATCGGATCCGAATCGGCCCAGCGGTTCATTCATGTTCTTGGGGCCCACAGGCGTCGGCAAGACCGAGCTGTGCAAGGCGCTTGCGGAATTCATGTTCGATACCGAAGATGCGCTGATCCGCATCGACATGTCGGAATTCATGGAAAAGCATTCCGTGGCACGCCTCATCGGCGCACCCCCCGGGTACGTGGGCTATGAAGAGGGCGGCTATTTGACCGAGGCGGTTCGCCGCCGCCCGTACTGCGTCATCCTGCTGGATGAAATTGAGAAAGCGCATCCGGACGTGTTCAACGTGCTGCTGCAGGTCCTGGACGATGGGCGCCTGACCGATGGCCAGGGTCGCACCGTCGATTTTCGCAACTGCGTCGTGATCATGACGTCGAACTTAGGGTCGCAGGTGATCCAGGAACTCTCAGGCGAGGCCAATTACGCCAAGATGAAAGAGGCGGTGATGCAGGTGGTTACCCAGCATTTTCGGCCTGAATTCATCAATCGCGTCGATGAGATCGTGGTGTTTCATTCGCTCGGCCGCGAGCAGATCCGTTCCATTGTCGACATCCAGTTGGGGCGATTGCGGCAGCGGCTGGCGGAGCGGGACATCACCTTGCGGCTAGACGATGATGCGCGCGACAAGATCGGTGAGGCAGGGTTCGATACGGTGTACGGAGCCCGGCCGCTGAAGCGTGCGATTCAATCGCAGATCGAGAATCCGCTCGCGCAGCGCATCCTCAAGGGCGACTTTATCGCCGGCGATCGGGTAATCGGCAAGATCAAGCGGGATGCGTTGGTGTTCGAGAAAGAGCGCCTGCACTAAGGTTTGAGCGCTGCGAGGTAGGCGATCGTTTCGCTATACTTCGCAGCGGCCACACCTCAAGTAGTCCCCCCAAGAGGAATTCCATGCCTTTCTACGAGTACCAGTGCAAGAGCTGCGGCCACGAATTGGAGGCCATGCAGAAGGTCAGCGATGCGCCGCTCAAAAAATGCCCGCATTGCGGAAAATCGCAGCTTACGCGGCTGATGTCCGCACCGGTATTCAGGCTCAAGGGCGGCGGGTGGTACGAGACAGACTTCAAGGACAAGGATAAGCAGCGCAATTTGGAGCGGCCGGAAGAGGCGCCGAAAGACACGAAGGATGCCGATTCCAAGGCCAAGGACGACAAAGGTTCCGACAGCAAGGAGGTCAAAACCGCTGAGTCCAAAGCGGATGGCTCCGCCGCGAAGGAAACAGCGCCGAGCAAGGAGAAAGCTGCCGATAAATCGCCGGAAAAATCCTCGGGCAGCGGCGCCGCAAAGGCGTCCACCAGCAAAAGCGCGTCGCGCGCCAAGTCCTCGAAAAGGAAGCCGATTAAGGTTAAACGGCGCCGCTAAGGGCTTGCCCGCGCAGGGCTTAAAGCCTTAGCATCGCGCGCTTCCACCATTTAGTTGACCTTGATTTATGCGCACTCACTATTGCGGCCGGGTCGATGAGACCTTGGCTGGTAAAACCGTTACCGTGGCTGGTTGGGCCCATCGCCGGCGCGACCATGGCGGCGTCATTTTTGTCGATTTGCGTGATCGCGAGGGGCTGCTGCAAATCGTATTTGATCCGGACAAGGCGGCGGTATTTGCCTTGGCAGAGCGCGTGCGCAACGAATTCGTTCTGAAGGTGACGGGTGTCGTGCGGGCGCGGCCGCCCGGCACCGCGAATCCCAACCTGAAATCCGGCCAAATCGAAGTGCTGTGCCAGGATTTGGAGATTCTCAACCGCTCCGAACCGCTGCCCTTTCAGCTCGATGAGACTGTGAGCGAGGAAGTGCGGCTGCGTTTCCGGTACCTGGATCTGCGGCGAGAGGAAATGCGCGAACGTTTGATGCTGCGCCACCGGATCACGCGAGCGATGCGCCGCTATCTGGACGACGCTGGATTCGTGGACATCGAGACGCCGATGCTGTCGAAGGCCACGCCGGAGGGGGCACGCGATTATCTGGTGCCGAGCCGGACGCACGCAGGAAAATTCTTCGCGTTGCCGCAGTCGCCGCAAATCTACAAGCAATTGCTGATGATTTCCGGATTCGACCGCTACTATCAGATCGTGCGCTGCTTCCGCGATGAAGATTTGCGCGCCGACCGGCAGCCGGAATTCACGCAGCTGGATATCGAGACGGCGTTCCTCGACCAGGCGCAGATTCAGGAAATCATGGAAGGCCTGGTGCATGAGCTGTTCAAGCAGGTGCTGGACGTTGAGTTGCCCCGTCCCATGCCGCGGATGAGCTACGCGGAAGCGATGCGCCGATTCGGATCGGACAAGCCGGACTTGCGCGTGACGCTGGAATTGGTCGACGTGGCCGACCTGGTCAAGGGCTGCGACTTCAAGGTGTTCGCCGGACCTGCCGCCGATCCTCGCGGGCGCGTTACGGCGTTGTGCGTGCCGCAGGGTGGAAAACTGTCGCGCAAAGAGATCGACGACTACACGGCATTCGTGGCGCGCTACGGCGCGAAGGGCCTCGCCTACGTCAAGGTCAACGAAGCAATCAAAGGGCGGGATGGATTGCAGTCGCCGATATTGAAATTCTTGAGCGACGCGGCCATCGCCGGGATCATGCAGCGGACGGGTGCGAAGGACGGTGACTTGATTTTCTTCGGCGCGGACAGCGCCAAAGTCGTGAGCGATGCCCTGGGCGCGCTGCGCCTCAAGGTGGGCCAGGATCTTAAAATGGTGGCAGCAGGCTGGCGGCCTCTGTGGGTCGTGGACTTTCCAATGTTCGAATGGGATGCGGATGCGAAGCGCTGGCAGGCCATGCATCATCCCTTCACCAGTCCGGCGAATCTGGACGCCGCTGCGCTCTCCGCGAGTCCGGGCGAAGCGATCGCCAAAGCATACGACATGGTCTTGAACGGCTCGGAAATCGGCGGTGGTTCAGTGAGAATACACAATCAAGAACTGCAATCCGCGGTGTTCGACTTGTTGGGTATTTCGGCCGACGAGGCGCGCTTGAAATTCGGATTCCTGCTCGACGCGCTCAAGTTCGGTGCTCCGCCGCACGGCGGAATCGCCTTTGGACTCGACCGATTGGCGATGCTCATGGCAGGTGCTGACAGCATACGCGATGTAATCGCTTTTCCGAAGACGCAGACCGCAGCCGATTTGCTCATGGATGCGCCGACCGAGGTGAGCGAGGCGCAGCTGCGAGAGCTGCATATTCGCGTGCGAACGCCTCCCAAGATCGAGTAATCCTTGCAGTCTTTTCGCCGACCCGAATCCGTCTTGATCGTGATCTATACCGACGACGGAGAATTTCTGTTGCTCGAGCGGCGCCGGCCGCCGGGATTCTGGCAATCGGTGACGGGCAGTCTCGAATGGGGTGAGGCGGCGGATGCCGCAGCGAGACGCGAAGTGATCGAGGAAACCGGCATCGCCCAGGGGGTGCTGGTCAACCTGCAATGGACCCAGGTGTACGAGATCATGCCGGCCTTCGGCAAGCGCTATGCACCGGGCATCACGCTCAATCTGGAACATGCGTTTTCGTTGCGGCTGCCGCGCCAGGTGCCCGTGAGAATGAGCGATAGCGAGCATGTGCAGTATCGCTGGGCGCCGGCATTGGAGGCACTCGAAACGGTTTCATCGATCACCAACCGCAACGTGATCGCCGAACTGCGTTTGTAGGCAGCCCATGAGCACCATGGTCGTGTATGTGCATGGACTTTGGCTCACCGGCATCGAAGGCAGCTTCTTGCGCAAACGCTT
>DASXOY010000048.1:0-13212 GCA_036493935.1 Steroidobacteraceae bacterium
GGATTTCATGCAGAGCCGCTATCGCGATGCGGTGCTGCTCAAGGACATTGCGGCGGCCGCCCACCTCTCACCGTTTCATTTCCTACGGGTGTTCAAGGCGGTATACCGCATATCGCCGAGCGAGTACTTGAGCCGCAAGCGATCGGCGGCGGCGCTGCGCCTGCTGCAGGACTCGGCCTGGAGCATGAACGAAATCGCGGAACAGGTAGGGTTCGGCAGCCGTACCAGCATGTACCGGCACCTGCGCGCATTCTACGGCGTGGAGCCCAGGGAGTTGCGCTCGCGTTTCACGCCGCTGGAAATGATGAACACACGGCCCGAGTGATGGCCGTTGACGGCGCTCCAGCCTGAGGTGACCAGAAGATCAGCCGTGCCATCGTGGTCGACGTCGCCCAAGCCGACGGCGTCGAAGCCGAATGTGTCGCCCGGGGTGCGGCAGGTGAAAGTTTTGATGAGACGGCCGTCCTTGCCGGAGTACAAATAAGCGCGGCCGCCGGAGAGCGCGGCGCCGGCGTATTGCCAGGCGCCGACGATGAGATCCTCGCGCCCATCGCCGTCCACGTCGCCAGCCGTCGATTTGCTGGTGCCGAAACCCTCACCGGCGGTCTCACCGGTCAAGGTCAGGAGCCGCTCGCCGGTGCTGCCCGACTGCACGTAGATCCGGCCTGTGGAAGGTCCCTTCGCGGTGTTGCTCCAGTCGGAGACGAAGACATCGGGCGTGCCCGCTTTGCGCGAGCCTCCCAGAAAGGAAACGAACATCGCCCCCAGCGCGTTTCCCGTGGCGTCCGCTTCCACGACGAATTTTGGCGCGCCGGTCGGGTTGTCATACACATTCAGACGGCCGTGATGATCGGGACCCGCGCGCGGAGCGCCGACGATCAAGATATGCTGCTTGCCCTTGGAGTGGCCGGTGACGGCGCTGCCAAAGTCATCGCCGGGGCGCTCGCCGCTCAGCGTGTAAAGCAAGCGGCCGTCCTTGCCGGAAAAAACATAGGCGTGGCCAGGATTGGTGGATTCGCCCGGTTTGCCCGGCGCGCCGACGACGATATCGGCATGGCCATCGCCGTCGATGTCGCCGATGCCGGAGATGTGATTGCCGAAGAGCTCATCGTTGCGGGCCGATTTGAAGGACTGCAAGATCTTGCCGTCGCGGCCGGAGTAAATGTAGGCAACGCCGGTTCCCGTAGGGCCGCTGGCGGCAACGTCGGGGATGCCGTCGCCATTGGCATCGCCGATACCTTCGACGCCGGAACCGAGTTCATCGCCTGGCTTGCCGTCGGCGCTCCAGAGCAGGCGGCCGGTGCCGACCGAATACACATAGATGCGCCCGGTGTGGCCGCCGTGAGTGGGGGCGGAGGTGACGATGTCGGGGATGCCGTCGCCATCGACGTCACCGACATTGCGCGCGATCCAGCCGAACTGATCGCCGGCGGCCTCGCCGCGCCACTCGCGGATGATTTTGACCGGCTCGACAAAGGGATGCTCGAAGTCCGCGGCGCTCGGCAGCAACCCGTTGAAGCGCGGGTCCATGCGCAGGCCGGCGAGATGAGCGTCGGCAGAAATCTCGCTCATGTCGTAGCGGTGAGTCGCCTTCGCTTTCCCCAGCCATTCGAAGGCGTGCTGCGTATCTTGCTTGGCGGCGTAGACAGTACCTAGCTGGTAGAACACCCAGGGGGAGTCCGGTTGGATCGCCAAGGCGCGGCGATAGGCGGCGATCGCGGTGTCGTAGTGTTGCAAGGCCGTTTCGCTGGCCGCCAACGCCCGCCATGCTTTGTCGTTGTTTGGATCTGCGGCCGTGATGGCCTTGAGCGACTTCGCGGCGCCAGCCGCATCACCGTTTTGCAGCTGCGCCACAGCGCTCGACAGGGTGGGCACGGCTGCATCCGGCCTCGGGTCCGCGGCGAGCGCGCCGGCGCAGCTCAAGGCAAGTCCCCATGCATAGTTCGATACACGCATTCTTCGCGAGCTTAGGGCGGATCCCAACGCCGCGTGTTGCAGATATTGCTCAATCATTTGCGCTATCCTTAGGCGATACGTGGCTGCTCCCTCAGGCCGACGATGAAACGGATTTTTTTAGCGCTGGCTTGTGTAGGGATGCCACGGGCTGCGCCGTTTCGAAAGACGGTATAGGTTTGGCGCAGCGTCCTGCCGACGCGAACAAAGTGACGGCGGTGCGAGAACAGCTGCAGCGGAACGCGGACGTCAGCGCTGGTTCAGAAGTGGACCAGCCCGCCACAAAGAAGCACCCCGGATTTTTCGTAGTCGGGACAACAGGACCATTACGTCCCGCTGAAGCGGAGGATCGCGGTGCTTTTTATGCTGCCTACCTTCAGGCTGCAGAGCGCTGGCATCCGAATGTGCCGCCTGCGCTTTCTGAAGCCGACTTTCAACAAAAGTTCGCCGGTTGGGCGTCGATACAGATCGCCGGCATCCCAGGCATTGGAAGTATCAGGATGCGGGTGTTAGTACCTGCCGACCTTGCGCGCGAAACGCGCTTCGCGTCTGCGGCGGGTTCGCTTCTGATCGGAACCACCGGTGATTTGGTAGCAGCTAAGCTCGATGACGATGGGCTTTATGGCTCGAGCGAATTCTATGTAAGGACGACGCCACCTATCACGCCTGTGCGGGCGACTATGAGAAAGGTATCTTCGATAAGAATACCGGACAAGAACTCGACCGCGATCGCAAACCAAAGCCTAACGGGCGCGTGGCCAACATTGAAACCTATCGGAAACTGTGAGTGCATGGCCCCCGGGGGCAGTGCGGCGCTCGAGGTCATTAGCGCACCAGCTCAGCGCACTCCTTCAGGCCGCGCGAGGCGGCCCGGATGTCTGCGCGATCGATCCTGTCATTGGGCGGCGACGCCTTCGACCAGCAGGAGTCGGCTCTTCGTAGAGCCTTGTCTGATCGGCTTGAGCGCTTCATAGGCCGGCGAGTAGTACCAGCCACGCGCTTTCTCGAGACTATCGAAGCCGATCACCACCACAACCCCCTTGGGCGCATCACCCTCCAAGGTCTGCACGGAGCCGCCGCGAACCACATATTGGCCATTGAACGGGATCAATGTCTTGGGCGCCTCTTGTGCGTACTTACGCGACGCAGCGGGGTCTGCGATTTTCGCGGGATCCTTCTCCACCTCCGCGATGATATAGGCTGGAGGCACCTTAACTTGCTGCGCACGAATCGCCTGCGCCGCCGCAATGCCGACCGCGATGCCGGTCAATGCCGCCAGCGCCAATTTATGATTTGTACCCATCGATTCCTCCTCCTTTGGTCTCGCTGCTGCAATTCTTACCGAGTGTCGGGTCCCGCCACTTTGCTCACCGCTCCATCCGGGGAAATCTTGAGCAGCACCGGCTTATGATCCTCGTTGTGATCGATCACATAGAGCGCGCCGTCAGGGGCGACAGTGATGCTGGTCGGATCACGCAGCCATTCCTTGCCGGATGCTGCGGATGCGTCTGGGTTTCCTGCCAGGGTGCTCACGATTCCAGCCGGTGAAATCTTGCGGATGAGATGGTTGCCGGTGTCCGCAACATACACGTTGTCTGCCGCATCTACCGCAATCCCGCGCGGCGTTTTGAATCGAGCGTCCGGACCTCGTCCATCCTTCCAGCCCGCCTCCCCCGCCAGACCCGCAAACGTCGTGACCTCGCCCGCCGCTGTGACTTTGCGAATGACATCATCGTTGTCGGCGATGAACATATTGCCGTGGCGATCGGTGGCCATCGAGACCGGACCGGCAAAGCGCGCCGCGGCGCCCACGCCGTCGATGGACTTGTCGGTATCGTGCAGTGATCCCTCGATCGCTGCATCGGCCGTAAAGACGATGCTCCGGCTGAAGTGAGACTCTGGCGCATAGTTCGACACGATGGTCTTTTTATCCGTTTTCTCTGATTCAACGGTCATGCCGTCCGATGCTGCGATAACGGCCTCATATTCCATCGGCACGGCCGCGCCCAGCTCGACCGTATAGTACGCATCGCGCCACAGAGGCAGCGGCCACGGCGCATAGCTTGCTCCGCGGCACGCGAACATCCTGCCTGCCGGCACGTGTGCATTACGGCTTGCACTCTCATATTGAATGCATGAGGCGACCGGCCTCGTCGATACACAATGAACCATTCCGCCAAAGCGGGAGGTGCGTTGCCGGCATTGGCTGAACTCGTCGATCGACCCGCCGACCAATGCTTGAACAGGCTTTTTGGCAACCAGCTCAAACGCCGTCAAGAAGAGCGTTGCCTTGATTTTGGCGTGGCCATCGCGCGCCATCTGAAAAAGCTCGATGGGGACATTGAAAACCAGCCGGTCCGTCACCCCCGAAGCAAGGGATCGGAGCCCTGCCGGCTCGAAATAGGCGATCGAAGAAACAGTCGACGAGTCCCCTTTCGCGCCGATCACTTGAAGGCGCGCATGATCGATCTGCCAGGTCTCGCCCTCGGTCCGATTCGGCGCAACAACGGGCACGGCCACCACCGCAAACGTCGGATGTGGGCGGACCCGCGCAGGCATTCGTTCATCGCCCAGCGAAAAGATTATCGGATGCGAGCCGTCGAATTCCAGGGGAAACGTGCCCCGATTGTCATGATCAAACGCTTTCTGGATCTGGAACGCCGCGCCAAGGGGCAAACATAAAATCGCCGGCGCAACGATGAAATACCCGAGCAGCATCCAGCGCACCCGATTCGTGCTCCGCCAGCGCAGCTGCAACGGCAATGCCAGGATCGCGGCCGCCAGATTCGCGACGATCAACACCACTACCGCCACCCAGGCAAAGCCCGAGCCCCCCTGCAGCAGTGGCATAGGGGCTCTTGAACTGGCCAGGACAATGAATTCAAACAGCAAGGTGACCAGGAGAGCCAGCGAAAATAACAGCGCGCCAGTGAAGGAGTGAGCCACGGCACCGACCATCACGGCGGGGAGGCAAATGAGGCTGTACAACATGAAGGTTCGCGTGACGCTCGCCTCGATCACATCGATCAAGTGCAAGTGCTCGGCCACTCCCGTCCACAAGTCGGCGAGGAAAATTGGACCGAGCCCCACGAGCACGATGAAAAGCATTTTCGCTGCGAGCAGCTGACCCCGGCGAACGGGACGCGTCAGCCAGTCCTGGGTGGTACCCGTCAGCCGATCCTGCTGAATCACGGCAATCACCAGGATCACAAGCCCGATCAGCGAGATGAGCGGCACCGCGTTGTTCGAAACCCAGCCGTATTCGGTCGAGCCGGACATCGCGGCGCGCGAGAATTGGCCGGCGGACGCCAACAGCCCCGCGTTCAGCAGCTCCACCGCGGCTAAGATGACCGCGATCGGCCAGAGCAGTCTTAGGTCTTTCTTGAAGATATGCCAGATCATGTGGAGGCCTCGCGGCTTTGGCTCGAGCGTGCGAGTGCGGTGAAGATCGAACGCAGCGCGACGGGTTGCACCTCAATCTCACGAATACCGGTAAACGCCGAGCTCACGCTTGCTTGCAATGCCTCCGGCGAATAGCCAACGTCGACGAAACTCAGCACGCTGCCGCTCACCGCGAGATTCAACCAAGTCGCAGGCGCCGTTGAGGGGAGTTGAGCCGCATCCAGGAAAGTAATCCTGATCTCCCGAACCCGGGCCGCAAGATCCGCCTTCGACTCCTGAAACAGCAATCGGCCGTGTTCCAAGAATCCGACATGCGTCGTGCTGGCCTCGATCTCGTCGAGTTCGTGCGAGGACAAGAACACCGTCATTTCCTGCGCCTGCTGCAGCAGCCGCTCCATCAGCTCGTCGCGCACCAGCGGGTCAAGGCCGCTGAAGGGCTCATCCAGCACCAGCAGTTTTGGCCGGTAGCACAAGGCGCAGGCAAGACTCGCCTTCATGCGTGTGCCGTGCGACAGATCGCGTATTTTCGCGTCGATCGGGAGCTGAAAGTCAGCGATGAGTTCCCGCTCGAGCGAGTCGTCCCATGTCGGATAGAAGGGCCGCAGGTATCCGAGGTAGGTTCGCAGAGTGAGGCGCGGCGGCAGTTCCTGGTTCTCAGAAACGTAGCCGATTTGCGCGAACTCCTGCGGTGAGAGCCGGCGCGAGTCGACGCCCAGCACATCCGCTCGGCCGCTCGTCGGCGTCAGGATGTTGAGCAGCATTTTGATCGTCGTCGTCTTGCCGGCGCCATTCACGCCGATCAGCGCGTAGATGCTCCCCTCGGGGACGGCGAGGGAAATTCCCCGCAGCGCTGCGTGCCGGCGAAAAGACTTATTGAGGCCTTCGCTCTGAATGATCACTTGCTTTTAGTCCTCCCTAACTGGGCTCGAACTGCTCCCACCGTGCTGTTAACTCGCCGCTGACCTCGGCCAACGAGAGCTCGTTGCTGCGCGCCTTGACGATCAACCGGTCCACGTCGTCGCGCAATGTTTTGCGCCAGTCGCCGCTTCGCGTGCGGGGTCTCGCGGCCACCAACGTGCCGACCCCCGTGCGGTTCTCCAACCATCCCTCCTCAATCAATGCCTGAACGACCTTGTGCGCCGTGTTCGGATGGATTTTCAGGCTTGCAGCGATTGCTCTGACGGACGGGAAAGGTTGACCCGGCTGGTATTCGCCTCGCAGCATCGAACGTACCGACGCGAACATCACTTGATCCATGATGGGCGTGCCGCGTTGAAGCGTGAAATTAAACAGTGTCACACAATGAATGTGACACGTATTTGCTCTATCGTCAAAGGGTCAGTGCAGCGCGACCTTGAAGACCGTGCCGATACCGCCTGGGCCGCCGGCGTAGGTCGAACCATAAAGATTGCCGTCGCTGCCCAGAACCAGATTGGCGGACGGATTTGCGCCGTCGCCGCTGCCGCCGGCGAAGGTGTGCAAAATGGTCTCGGTGCCGCTGGGCGTTATCTTAAAGACCATGCCCAAGTTGCTCGCGCCGCCCAAGTAGGTCGCGCCATAGAAATTGCCGTCGCTGCCTTGGGTCAGGCCCGCCTCCGGGTTTGCGCCGTCGCTGCCGCCCCCGAAGGAATACAAAACGGTCTCGGTGCCGCTCGGCGTGATCTTGAACACCGTGCCGCGACCGCCGGCGCCGCCGTTGTAGGTCGTTCCATAGAAGTTGCCGTCGCTGCCCTGGATCACATCGGCATACGGATTTGCGCCGTCGCTGCCGCCTCCGAAGGAATACAAAACGGTCTCGGTGCCGCTCGGCGTAACCTTGAAGACGGTGCCGAAGCCATTGGCGCCGCCGAAATAGGTCGTGCCGTACAAGTTGCCGTCGCTGCCCTGGATCAGGCCCGCGTAGGGAGTTTGACCGTCGCTGCCGACCTTGGGAAACGCATGCAAAACAGTCTCGGTGCCGCTCGGCGTGATCTTGAACACCGTGCCGGCGTCGCTCGCGCCACCTGCCCCGGTCGTTCCGTAGAAGTTTCCATCGCTTCCCTCGATCAGACCGGTGTAAGGATCGCTGCTGCCCGCGGGGAAGGAAAACAAAACGCTCTCGGTGCCGCTCGGCGTGATCTTGAACACCGTGCCGCGGTTGCTGGTACCGCCACTGGCGGTCGTCCCATAGATATTGCCGTCGCTGCCCTGGACCAAACCTGCGTAGGGCGTGGCGGCGAATGAGTAGAACAGGGTCTCGGTGCCGCTCGGGGTGATCTTGAATATCGCACCCGTATTGGCGGTGCCGCCGGCCAGCGTCGTGCCATAGAAATCGCCGTCGCTGCCCTGGATCAACGTGTGGTAAGGACCCGAGGCGTCGCTGCCGGCGCCGGCAAAGGAATGTAGAAGGGAGAAGTTCGATCCGCAGTCGACGCTGACGTTCGTGACATCGGCTGCGCTCATGACGCCGCTGGCATTGGCCACGGAGCACACGAGGCCCGTCGGCTCTGTTTGAACGGTGATGGCATAGCCGCTGCCGTACGCGACGCCCGTGGGCATGGTGAACTGCGCGGCGTTGGCGCTGACGGTGATGGGATCGCCGCCATTGTCCAGCAGCACGAGGCCGCTCGCGGTGAGACCGCTGATCGAACCGCCGACGGTGTAGGTGTTGGCTGCGCACGTGACGGCGATGTCGGCGACCGCGGCGCTGCCCATGGTATTCGTGCCATTGCTCACCGAACAGGTGAGTCCCGTCGGTTGAGTCTGCACCGTCACGGAGTAGGCGCTGGTGTAGGCCACCGCGGTGGGCATGGTGAAGCTCGACGCACCTGAGATCACCGTGCGCGTATCGCTGCCGTTGGCCAGCACCAAGCCGCTGCTGCCAAGTCCGCTGATTGTGCCGCCCACGGTGTATGACTGATCCGAGCAGGCGATGACAACGCCGGAGACATCGCTCGCCGGCATGCTCCCCGAAGCATTGCTCGCCGTGCAGGTGAGACCTGCCGGTGCACTCAAGACCGCGACTGAATAGGTACTGCCGAAAGCGAGCGGCGTCGGCATGGTGAAGCCCGTGCTGCCGGCGGCAACGATGAGCGTATCGCTGCCATTGGTAAGCGTGAGTCCTGCATTGTTGCCGAGACCGCTGATTGTGCCGCCGAGACTGAAGGGTTGATCGGTGCAGCTGACGGCGACATTCGTCACTGCGCCGGCCGGCATGGTGCCGCTGCCATTGGCAACCGCGCACGCCAAACCGGCGGGCTGCGTTTGCACGGTGAGCGCGTAGCTGCTGGTGTAGGCGACCGGCGTGGGCATCGTGAAGCTCGTGGACGCCGGGCGCACGGCGAGCGTGTCGGTGCCGTTCGCCAGCACCAAACCCGTGGCTGTCAAACCGTTGATCGAACCTTTGAGGGAGTAGGCCTGATCGGAGCAGGTCACCACCACATTGGCCGCGTTCGCCGACTCGATCGTGCCGCTACCTCCTGCGACGCTGCAGGTCTCGCCGATCGGCTGCGTCTGGACCATCACATAATATAGAGTGCCCGGAAGCAGTGAGCTCGCGAGCCCCTGCGTCTTTGTTCCCGCCGTCACGCTCATGGTTCTGGCGTTGGCCATCGACGGCTGTCCGGAGACGTCGAGTCCGCCACGCGTGGGCAAAAGATAGGTCGGGTGAAACTCGAGCTGCGCATTCACCATGAGCACGAGCCCGGACGAATTTAGCCCGCTGATCGTCGCAGCGAGAGAATAGGTTTGCGCCGAAACGCTAAGGCTCGCACTGCTGCTTCCGGCGGCGCCGCTGCTTCCGGCGCCGCTACTGTTAGCGCCACGCATGCAACCGCTTAACGCCGCCAATGCACCGAGGATCGCCGTGCCGATGAGGCGTCGCTTGCCGTAATTTTGCCGCGCGAATTGCACCGTTAGTAACCTGTGTTAGTCGGCGATTTAACTAATTGCGCCGGGTATCCACAGCTTAAAATTTAAGGCAAAACCCTAGCGATTCGCGTGTGGAAACTCTCAGTTATCGGCGGTCGATAAGGGCGGAGCGGACCCTTTAGTTCCGTCCGTGATGCAGTTACGCGTGCACGCGTCTCGGCCGCGCCGCATCACGTTGCAAGCCGGCAAATCGCTGGGTTTCGTGCATTCAACGCGAGTTGCGGGGATTCTACTTTCGCTTGGTCAGATCAACTTTGTCGCTTCCCGTATCCACGACGGCCTTGGTAACCGCACCCGACGGATCAGAAACGAAGGTGAGGGTGAAGTCCTGTCCCTTGACGATGAATGACGTCCGTGAGGTCGCTGCGAGCTCGCTCTTCTTCGGGTCATTTCCCTGTTGCAGCCACAGCTTGTTTCCATCCCGACTGAGCGTGAACGCCACGTCGGAACTCAACTCATACACGCCGACATAGGCGTCGAGCACACTCGGATCCAGTGAAACGATCTTGGGTTCCGCCGGCGGCGTGTAGTCCTCGCCGCGAAGCAGCTTGAGCGCGGCCTCGCCGATAAGCGGAGGCGCACCGGAGTTCGACATGAAGTACACGCCGACCTTGGCGTCCAGATCGCCGACCATGTAGGAACTCTGCCCCGGGATACCGCCGCTATGGCTGATGATGGTGTGGCCGTTCGGGTCTTTGCGCACCGAGAAACCGAACGCGTAGGTGCCGCCGAACTGAGGTTCGTGCATCGCCTTCACAGAGGCTTCCGACAAAATTCGCTTGCCTTGGAACACGCCGCCATTCAATTGCATCGCCAGGAACCGCGCCATGTCCTCGGCGGTGAGATAAATGTCGCCCGCGGGGTAAACGTCGAAATGAACTTGCTCGACCGGCTTCGGCTTCCCGTTCGCTCCTCCCGGTGAATACGGCAGCGCCATCACCTCCACCATTTCCGGCGACGGATACAGAGGGTGCGGGGTCGAGACGCCGAGAGGAACGAGCACATGCTCGAGCATGTACTTCTCGTACTCCTGGCCTGAGATCTTCTCGACCAGCAGTCCCGCCATTCCGTACGCGTAGTTGTTGTACTCCCACTTCGTCTCCGGCGGACGGATTGAGTAGAGTCCAGCCACCATCTTTTCCAGCGACTTGGGAAGTTCCCGGCCCCATATGGGCTTTGTCACCGCCCCGGCTGTGAGGCCGGACCAGTGCGAAAGTATGTGCCGGAAGGTGACGGGCTTTTCGGCCTGCAGGCGATCCTGCACTTGGACATCGCCCAGATATTTGTTGACCGGTTCATCGAGCTTGAACTTGCCCTGCTCCTGCAGCTGCATGAGCGCGGTGGCGGTGGCCGACTTGAAGGTCGATCCAGTGCTGTAGAGCGTGTCCGTTGTCGCGGGGGTCTTCATGCGAACGTTGGCGTAGCCGAAGGCAGCCTTCCATACGATCGCATCATCACGGACCAGCGCGATCGACACCGATGGCACGCCGCGTTCCTTCATTTTTTGCTCTATGAGAGCGGTCATCACCGTTTTGGTCTTCTCGAGGTTGAAGTTGCCGGCTTGGGCGGCGGCTGAGCCGGTGAAGGCTGCGAAGATCACCGGGACGAGAAGCAGCAGTGTTTTTGTTTTCATGGGTGTTCCTGGAATCGAGGAAGATTCGGCGATTCCCCAGTATAGATACCGCGGCCTCGATGGGTCCATGAATCCGTTGTCCCGCGATGCCGCCGGCTGTCGTCGATTCTGTCAAATGGCATCCCGGGGAACGCACGACCCTGTACTTTCCTGCCGATCATCACGACAATGACCATTACGTACAACAAGATCGAAGGGACTCGAATGCTCAAGCTCACCCGCGCGCTGGCCTTTCTCGCAGCACTTGGGTCGTTCTGCAATGCCCATGCAGCGGTATCACTGCTCAAGGATATTAATCAGGGCTTCTACCCGGGCCTCGCGAACGCAGCGAACTACGTGAGTGCCAACGGGCTGACATTCTTCGTCGCCATAGACGCCACCCACGGCCAGGAACTGTGGTGCACTGACGGAACGAGCGCTGGCACCCACGTCGTGCGCGACATTGCACCCGGGCCCGGCTCGCCAGGCATTGAGCGGCTTACCGTCCTCAACAATGTGGTGTATTTCTTCGCCAACGACGGCGTGAACGGAGTGGAATTGTGGCGCTCGGACGGGACGTTGTCGGGCACGCACGTTGTGGCCGACATCAAAAAAGGCGCGGGCGACAGTATCCCGGAGTTTCCTAGCACCGGGCCGATTGCCAGTATCGGCGCAGTGCTTTATTTTGCTGCTGATGACGGCACAGGCCTTGGGCTCTGGCGCTCGGACGGCACCGCCGATGGCACCTACAGGGTCTCGGATGTGAAGCTGCTCGACGGCTTTGTCACCGCGAACGGTCAACGAGTGTTTTTCCAGGGTCCCGGCAGCAGCGGCGGGGGCGGTGAATTGTGGATGTCGGACGGAACTGCTGCCGGCACCCAGCAATTGTCCAATACGTTTCCCAGCCAACCCCATTCCGGTGCCGGCGCTGTAACGGCGACGAGCAGCGGTGTTTTCTTTCTCGCCAATGACGGAAATGGCGCCGTCAAGCTGCTGTTCGCAAAACCCGATGGTAGCGCGCTGCATATCGTCTCCGATCTCACCCCCACGGTCCCGTCCACTGGCGCCGGCGCCCTGACATCCCTAGGCCCGGATGTTGTGCTCGACGTCGATGGGGTTGGCATCTATCACGCTGACACCAACACGGCGACGCTGATTGCGCCGAACGTCCATCCGATGAATGGGTTCCAGCCTGTCGGAAGCCGCGACGTGTTCTCGGTAGGCTCCACGGGCGATGCTTCCTTCGAACTCTGGACGACGGACGGCACGGCTGCCGGCACCCATCAGCTCGGCGGCAATATCGATCTGCGCTCGAACGCGCCGATCGGCAGCGGCGCACAGTTCGCTCCGGACGGCGGCTTTGTCTACTTTGGCGGATTGCTGTTCGGCACCTCCAATGCGTACGGCATTTGGAAAACCGATGGCACCGATGCGGGCACAACGCAATATGTTTCCCCGCCCGGCAGCGCGGCGCTCATACCGACTTCGATGGCCAGACTCCAAGGGAAGATGTTCTTCGATTACCCCTGCGGCACGAGTTCGGAATGCTTATGGTCATCCGACGGCACGCCGTCGGGCACGAGCATGGTGTTCGACCCCGCTCCGGATTCAGCCGTCGCATCTCTAGCGGTGGGCGGCAGCGCTTTGTTTTTCATAACCGAGATCAGCGCGCAGCTGTTCACCTCCGACGGCTCAACCGCCGGCACTCATTCCCTGGTCACTTTATCCACCGAATCGCAGGGCTCCGATTCGCAAGCTTCCGGGTTTACCAGTCTGGGTTCCAAAGTGCTGTTCACGGCGAACGACGGAATTCACGGTTATCAAATTTGGCAGAGTGACAAGAGCACCCGCGCCACCAGCATGCTCACCGACCTAAATCCAAGCGCTGCCAATGGGGTTGAGACACCGCTCGTCGCGATTGGTGCGCTCATCATGTTCGGCGGCAACGACGGGATTCACGGCGAGCAGCTATGGGTCACGGACGGAACGGTGTCAGGCACCGCAGTTCTCGCCAATGTCACTCCGGAACTGGATCCGTTCAATGTGGCGCTGGTGAACGGCGTGGCTTTTTTCGCCGCCGACGATGGAGTGCACGGATTTCAGCCTTGGCGCTCCGACGGCACCGCCGCCGGAACCTATATGGTGGCGGATATTGGCCCGGCGGCCGTGGTCGGCACCTTCCGGGCATTCAATGGCCAGGTAATGTTTTTCTCACAGACATTGTCGCAGTGGTGGATCAGCGATGGTACGGCCCAGGGAACGCATGCCGTCACGCAGGCGGGAACGGCAAGCGGGCTTCAGGTCACTTTCAATGGCCTGTTCTACTTTGGCGGGGT
>DASXOY010000049.1:0-57894 GCA_036493935.1 Steroidobacteraceae bacterium
ACGCAGGTCTTGCACTCCGGCCGTGCCCCGGCGCGAATCGAATGACGCAATGACATCATGCTCCGGTTATTCAGCGCGCCGGCCAAGAGATCGGCTCCTCCGCCGGCCGCGACAGTGGCCTCTGCAGGTCCTGAAATAAAGAAACACGGCTGAACGCGGCCGCCTGCGCCGACGACGGCCGAAAATTCGGGCGCGTTGCAACGCACCGTCGGATAGGGCGCCAAGCCGTGAAGGGCCGAGAAGTAATCGAGAATTCGCCGCCGCAGCTTGTCCGGATTCTCGGCAATAAAGCCGCTGCGAAAATCCTCGGCGCAGTCCCGTTGCATGGTGTCGAGCAATCGTTCGAGCACCGGCAGGTCACCTAAGAGCAGGGCCAAATCGCTGACGAAGCCGTCCGTGCGGCCAAAGGCGTGGGGATTGGCGACGTCCACCGCCAAAAAGGACACTTGACGAGCCCCCAGGTCCTTGGCCAGAGACACGAAGCTCGGCAGCTGCCGATAGTTGGCTCGTTGCACCGTGACCCGAACGCTCGGCGCTACGCCCGCTTCGGCTGCCGCTCGAATGCCTTCACAGACCTTATCGAGCGCATCCAGGCCTCTGATTGCTTGGTACGTTTTCCGATCGGTGCCATCCAACGACACGGTGATGGCATCGAACAGATCTGTTGCGCGATGCGCATGCTTGGCGAGCGCCAAACCGGAAGTCAGCAGCCACACCTTGAGGCCCGCATCGCTCAGCGCCTGGGCGATGGAAGGCCATTCCGGATTCAGCAGCGGTTCGCCGCCTGACAGTAGGGCTACCTGAGTGCCCAAGCGCTTAAGACTGGGGATCAGACGCCTCACGGCCCCGAGATTCATGTCGGTTCGCCCGTGCCGCCAGTAGTCACAGGTGACGCAGCGTGAATTGCAGCGCTCCGTCAGATAGAGAGTGATCAACGGCAGGCGCTCGAGCTGCGAATTGAGGGCGGGATCGATCGCCAGGATTTGTGCGGACAATACCCCTCCAATCCAAAACGCTTAGCCAAAAAGTTCTATCGTGAGTACCCAGTTCAAGACCGCTGGTTGGTGTTCGTCGCGATGAATTTGTGGGCTGGCGCACGCCGAGCGGTGCAATTCGGATGATCAAAAGCGGCTGAATAGGTGGCTTTAACCCTTTGATTTCGCTAAGCTCCTGCCAGCATGAACAGCACAGCAGACGGCCTTTCGGTCGATAAGGTCCACGTATGGCGGGGCGACCGGCACGTGCTGCAGGGCGTCAGCGCTCGCGTCCAAACCGGTGAGTTGCTGCATGTTTCGGGTCCCAACGGCACCGGGAAGACGACGTTGCTGCGTGTCATCAGTGGATTGCTGCGCCCGGAGCAGGGCTCGGTGAGCTGGCTGGGCCACTCGATTGCCCAACATCGCACCGAGTATCAGGCCGCTCTGGCCTATGCCGCGCACGAGCCTGCTCTCAAGGGAGATCTTTCGGCGCTGGAGAATTTGCGCTTTTCCGTGGGCTTAAAGCGTCGATCGAGCGAGGCAGAGCTGCGCGCCGCCCTCGAGCGTACCGGCGTCTCGGCCTGTGCGGACCTGCCGGCGCGGGTGCTCTCTGCGGGCCAGCGGCGCCGGGTATCCTTGGCACGCGTATTGGCGATGCGCGCCGCTCTATGGCTGCTGGATGAGCCGTACGCAAATCTCGATACCGCGGGCTCGGAGCTCGTTTCTGAGTTGCTCCAAGCGCACGTGAGCGCCGGCGGACTGGCACTGGTCGTCGCGCACCGCGATTTGGCACTGGGTTGCCCCGTCCACCGGCTGGAGCTCAATTCGTGACGGTAGGCACCTGGGAGGCGTTTTGGCTGATCGTCGAGCGTGAGCTGCGTCTCAGTTTCCGGCGGCCGGAGCAACTATTGCAGCCCTTGGTGTTCTTCCTCATCGTCACCACGCTGTTTCCACTGGGATTGAGCCTGCAGCTGTCGCAGCTGCGGGACGTTGCGCCGGGCGTGCTTTGGGTGGCCGCGCTGCTTGCGTCGCTGTTGTCGCTTGATTCGCTGTTCAAAAGCGACGCGGATGATGGCACATTGGAGCAACTTGCCCTGAGCGGGCATGGTCTGACCGTGATTGTGGTGGCAAAAACCGTCGCACATTGGCTACTCACTGGCCTTGCACTGGTGCTGGTTTCGCCGATTGTGGGAACTGCCCTTGGCATTCCCCTGAGCGCATTTGCGACAATGTTGCTGAGCTTAAGTCTGGGTACGCTCACCTTGAGTTGGCTCGGAGCCATCGGCGCCGGCCTGACCATCGGTCTGCGGCGCGGCAACGTGCTGCTGTCGCTGATCGTGCTGCCGCTGGCGATGCCTTTGCTGATTTTTGGCGCGGGAGCTACCGATCGCGCCGTTTCGGGCACCAATGTGGCGGGTGCTTTGTATTTGCTGGCGGCACTGTGCGTGTTCACCTGCACCTTGGCGCCGTTTGCCGCAGCGGCGGCGCTGCGCATTACACTGGAATAACGGCTTAACGTTCATGTGGACCTGGTTTTACAAGCTCGCCTCTCCACCCTATGTATACGGGGTTGCGGCCGCGTTTATGCCCTGGCTGTTAGGGCTTGCAGCGGTCACGATCGGCTATGGCCTCATCGGCGGGTTGGTGTTCGCGCCGCCCGACTACCAGCAGGGCGATGCCTTTCGAATCATCTATGTGCACGTGCCGAGCGCCTGGATGTCGGAGTTCGTTTATACGACCATGGCGGTGGCCGGCGCCATCGCGCTGATCTGGCGCATCAAGATCGGTCATGCGGTCGCAGCCGCCTCGGCGCCGATTGGTGCGTCGCTCACATTCCTCGCATTACTGACCGGCTCCCTGTGGGGCAAGCCTATGTGGGGCACGTACTGGGCTTGGGACCCGCGCCTGACCTCGGAATTGATCCTGCTGTTTCTCTATGTCGGCGTGATGTCGATCCGCTCGGCCTTTGAAGATCCGGCGCGCGGTGATCGCGCGGCAGCACTGCTTTCGATCGTCGGCGTAGTCAACATCCCGATCATTCATTACTCGGTGACTTGGTGGAACTCGCTGCATCAAGCGGCCACGGTTGCTAAAATGGGCAAACCCTCCATCGCCGGCAGCATGCTCTGGCCGTTGTTGTCCATGTTTCTTGGCTTCATGTTGTTCTATGGCGCGGTTTTATGCCTGCGATTGCAGGCGGAGGTGCTCAATCGAGAGCGGCAGTCGGCGTGGGTGCGGGAGGCGGTCAAATCATGAGCAGCGGCGGTTTTTGGTACATGGGCGGCTACGCGCGCTATGTCTGGCCGTGCTTCGGAGTCGCCTGCCTGGTGCTGGCCTGGAACCTGTGGGCAGCGCGGCGCTACTTGGCGGCCGCGAAGGTGCGCGCGGCCCGGGCGCTGGCCATGGCTGCGAGTGACGCGCGATGACGCCGCGGCGCAAACGCTTGTTCGTCGTTCTCGGCATCTTGGGCGGAGTCGCCGCGTCGGTCTCGCTCGCCGTCATGGCCTCGCGCGAGAACATCATGTTCTATTTCGACCCTTCGCAAGTCGTCGAGGGCAAGGCCCCAACCGCCAAGCGCTTCCGTATCGGCGGCATGGTGGTGAAAGGCAGCGTCGAGCGCAAGCCGGGAGATCTTCAGGTGCGCTTCGTGCTCACGGACTTTGCCCACCAAGTTCCGGTCGAATACACCGGCGTGTTGCCCGATTTGTTCCGGGAAGGCCAAGGCATCATCGCGCACGGCACCATGAATTCGCACGGCGCTTTCGTGGCCGATGAGGTATTGGCGAAACACGATGAGAAGTACATGCCCCCTGAAGTCGCGGCGTCCTTGAAGAACAAACAAGCGGCGGCCGGGGGCGGCCCCGGCAGTTGAGACGCTCAAGAGGACCCCATGGCAGCTGAACTCGGCATTTTCGCGTTGATTCTTGCTTTCATCTTGAGCCTGTCGCAGGCGTTCTTTGGACTAGTCGGCGCCTGGAAGGCCAAGCCGACTTGGATGGCGGTGGCGCGGCCCGCGGTCACCGGACAGTTCGTATTCGTTGCGATGGCATTTGCCTGCTTGGTGTATTGCTTCGTCAACGATGATTTTTCGGTGCTGTACGTGGCGCGTAATTCGAACTCGCAGTTGCCGCTGTTCTATCGCGTGGCGGCGCTGTGGGGTGCACACGAGGGCTCGTTGCTGCTGTGGATCTTGATCTTGTCGATTTGGAGCGTGGCGGTGGCCGCATTCAGCCGCGCGTTGCCCGTGACCTTCTCCAGCCGCGTCCTCGGTGTCATGGGGCTCATCAGCTCAGGCTTCATGCTCTTTACCCTGTGGACCTCGAGTCCGTTCCTGCGCTTGATTCCGGCGGCCCAGGATGGTGCGGACTTGAATCCGGTGCTGCAGGATTTTGCGCTGTCGATTCATCCGCCCATGCTCTACACCGGCTACGTCGGATTCTCGGTCGCGTTCGCCTTCGCCTGCGCGGCGATGCTGGAAGGCAGGCTGGATCAGACCTGGGCGAAATGGACCCGGCCCTGGACGATTTTCGCCTGGCTGTTTCAAACCATCGGCATCGCCCTAGGGTCTTGGTGGGCCTACTACGAATTAGGCTGGGGCGGCTGGTGGTTCTGGGACCCGGTCGAGAACGCTTCCTTCATGCCGTGGCTGGTGGGCACGGCTTTGATCCATTCCTTGAGCGTCACGGAAAAGCGCGGCATCTTCAAGAGCTGGACACTGCTGCTCGCGATCTTTGCATTCTCCTTGAGCCTGGTGGGGACCTTCTTGGTGCGTTCCGGCGTGCTGGTGTCGGTGCATTCCTTTGCCACCGATCCGACCCGCGGACTCTATATTCTCGCGTTCTTGGTGCTGACCATCGGCGGTTCCTTGACCCTCTATGCCTGGCGCGCGCCGAAGCTGTACGCACCGGGTGGTTTTGAACTGTATTCGCGCGAGTTTTTCCTGCTGGTGAACAACGTGATTCTGGTCTGCGTGGCAGCGCTCGTGCTGTGGGGCACGTTGTCGCCGCTGGTTTACGAACTGCTCGGCATCGGCAAGATCTCCGTCGGCCCGCCGGTGTTCGCGCTCATGTTTCTGGTGCCCGTGTTTCCGCTGATGATATTCCTCGCCGTCGGCATGCACTCGGCCTGGCGGCGCGGCAAGCTCACGGTGACGGCCAAACCTATTTGGTGGCTGGCGGGCGCGGCAATCCTTCTATCGGTCGCCATCCAAGGGCTGGTGTTCAGGCAATTCCACCCCGTGGGATTGATCGGCTTCAGCTTCGGGTTCTGGGTGATTTTCTCCGCGCTGCTCGAGCCCTGGCGGCGGCTGCGTCAGAAACAGACGCTCACCGCAGCGCTCCTCGGCATGTCGATCGCGCACTTCGGCGTCGGCATGTTCGCGATCGGCGCGAGCGGCGTCGAGAGCTACAAGATCGAAAAGGACGTGGCGATGAAGCCCGGCGGCAGCTTCGCGATCGGCGGCTACGTATTCAAGTTCGTGAACGCAACGAATGTTCGCGGACCGAACTACGACGCCGTGCAGGGCACGATCGAAGTCAGCCGCAACGGCGAGCCGGTAACCACCTTACTGCCGCAGAAGCGCCATTTCTGGGTGCAGCAGACGAGCAACAGCAAGGCCGCGATTTCCGTGAGCTGGGGGCGTGATTTGTTCGTCGCAATGGGCGACCCCTTGGGCGACAACGCCTGGAGCATGCGCATTCAATACAAGCCTCTGGTGCGTTACATCTGGCTGGGCGCGATCGTGATGGCACTCGGCGGCTTGATTGCAGCCACCGACCGCCGCTACCGCTCCAAAGTAACGGTCGGCGCAAAGGATGTCGCTTCGCCGCCCAACCCGCGCGCTGAACTGGGCTCAGCCTGATGTGGAAGTTTCTGCTCCCGTTTGCGGCGTTTGTCGCGCTCGTCGTGCTGTTCGCGGTGGGCTTAAATCCCAACCGGGATATTCACGCGCTGCCCTCGCCGCTGATCGGCAAGCCGGCACCGGAGTTCGCGCTCAAGGACGTGCTCGATCCCGCGCGCACCGTCAGCAATGCTTCATATAGGGGGCAGGTCTACGTATTGAATGTGTGGGCCACGTGGTGCGTTCCTTGCCGTCAGGAACAGGAAGCATTGCTCGCGATTTCACGCCGGCATGTGGTGCCGATCATCGGGCTCAATTACCGCGACGATCATGACAAGGCCAAGCTATGGCTCGAGCAGCTCGGCAATCCTTATACCGCGGTGGCCTTCGATGGCGACGGCCGAACGGCGATCGATTGGGGCGTATACGGGGCGCCGGAGACTTACTTGGTCGATACCCACGGCCGCGTGATTTTCAAGTTCATCTCGCCCATGACCGAAGAGGTTTGGGAAAAGGAATTTCTGCCGAGGATCACGGCGGCTCGGAGCGGAGCATGAAACTCTGGGCGCGCACCTGGCCTGGAGCACCGGCCCTGGCACTGATACTGGCAGCGGCGCTGGCGCTGGTTCTGGCCGCCGGCGCTTCGAGCACGCTGGCGGCAGAGCAGGGCCCAGGAATGGACGCGCACGGGCAGCTGCAAAATCCTGTCCTGCAGACTCGATTCGAGCGCATTACCAAGGAGCTTCGCTGCCTGGTATGCCAAAACGAGTCGATCGCGGATTCCAATGTAGACCTGGCAGCGGATCTGCGCCGTCAAGTGCGCGAGATGCTGGTCGCCGGCAAAACCGATGAGGCTATCTTCAAGTACATGACCGATCGCTATGGCGAGTTCGTACGCTTCGCGCCGCCGCTCACTGCGAAGACTGCGCTCATCTGGGGCGCTCCTTTCATCGTGCTGCTGCTGGGCAGTTTCATCATCGTCCGCGTCGTACGACAACGCTCGCGCATGCCGATCGAGGAATGAGCACCTTTCTCATAATCGCAGCGTTCATGGCTGCGATCGCTGCGGCTGCCGTCGCGGTACCACTGATCCGCGACAAGAAAAACCGCATCGTTGGAGCAGTGGCGGCGTTGCTGGTTGCCGGCGCAGCGGCAGGCCTGTATCCGCTTTGGTCGAATTGGGATTGGCATGCATCCGTGCAAGCGCAGGACGCGCCGCCGGCTCCCGAGGTCCTCGCCATGGTGGCGAAGCTCGAGCAGCACCTGCGCGAGGATCCGAACGACTTGGCCGGCTGGCTCATGCTCGGCCGCTCATACCTGGCCCTGCAGCGCATGGACGATGCCGTGAACGCCTACGATCGCGCGCATCGGCTCGACGCCAAGAGTGTCGAAGCTTCATTGGGCCTGGGCGAGGCCATCAGCTTGCGCGCCGGCGGCCAAATCTCGCCGCAAGCCATGCAGCTGTTCGAAGACGCGCTCAAATTGGCGCCGAGCAATCCGAAGGCGCTGCTGTATGGCGGCTTTGCGGCGGCAACGCGCGGTGACAATGGCCTGGCGCGCATCCGCTGGCAGGCGCTGAAAGATTTACATCCACCGCCGCAGATTGAGCAGATGTTGGATGCGCGCATCGCATCCCTCGGTCCTGCGACGGAATCGGGGACGAACCCGTCGGCTGGAGGGACGAGCGCGAGTTCCGAGGGGTCGGCAGCGGCACAGGTCACTGTCAATATACACATAGCGCCTGCTTTGAAATCGCGCTTGAAACCGGAGACGCCTTTGTTCGTATTCGCTCGTGAGCCCGACAGCCGAGGGCCGCCGCTCGCAGCAAAGCGCCTCACCAGCGACGCGATCGGAACTCAGGTGCAGCTTTCCGCCGCCGACTCCATGATGCCGGGTCGCGTGCTCGTGGCCGGCAAACGAGTATCGGTGACTGCACGGGTGTCCTTCAGCGGTCGTCCCGTTCCCGCAGCGGGCGATTTATACGGCGAACTTTCTTACGATGTGGGCCATGACGGCCCGCTCGATCTCATCATAGACCGCGTCGCCGAATAGACCAGACGATGAGCGTCGCTAAAAATCTCATCGCAGGTCACATCCTCGAGGACCAGCTGTTCCCATATCCCAAGCTGCGCGACAAGGATCAAGACGTGCTGCGCATGATGGTCGATGCCATCGATCAATTCCTGGCACCGAAGCGAGACGATTTCAAGCGTTGGGATCGCGAAGCGGAGCAGCCGGCGGAATTTATTCAAGGGCTGCGCGATCTTGGCTTGTTCGGCTTGATCATTCCCGAGGAGCACGGCGGACTTGGGCTCTCCAATGCCGGTTATGCCCGAGTCTTGAGCCAGAGCAGCTCGCATGACAGTTCGGTGTCGCTCACCATCGGTGCCCACAGTTCCATCGGCATGAAAGGCATCTTGCTGTTCGGCACGTCCGAACAGCAGAAGCGCTATCTGCCCAAATTGGCCAGCGGCGAGATGATCGCGGCCTTCTGCTTGACCGAGTCGGGCGCCGGTTCCGATGCGGCCTCGATTCGCACCCAGGCAGTCAAGAATGCCGACGGTTCCTGGACTCTCAACGGCGAAAAGATCTGGATTACCAACGGCGGCATTGCGGACCTCTACACCGTGTTCGCACGCACGTCATCCGCGGCCGGCAAGATTACCGCGTTCGTGGTTGAGGCTAAGTGGCCGGGGGTGAGCCACGGGCATCACGAGGACAAGATGGGAATACGCGCCTCGTCGACCACGACCGTGAGTTTTGCGGACGTGAGGGTGCCCGCTGAGAACGTGCTGGACGTGGAGGGCAAGGGATTCAAGGTCGCGATGGCGATATTGAACAATGGCCGCACGGGTTTGGGGGGAGGCGCAGTGGGCGGCATGAAGGCGCTGATTGCGTTGTCATCCGCCCAAGCGCAAAACCGCAAGCAGTTCAACCAGCCGATCGCTGATTTCGGCCTTATCCGCGAGAAAATCTCTCAGATGACGCTCGACTGCTTTGCGGCTGAGAGCGTGGTCTGGATGGTCGCCCACTACATCGATTCCGGTATTGAGGACTACTCGGTGGAAGCCGCCATCAGCAAGGTGTTTGCTAGCGAAGCCTTGCAGCGCAGCGCCTATGAGGCCCTGCAAATCGCAGCCGGCAGCGGCTTTATGCGGGAATACCCCTATGAGCAGATCACGCGGGATTGCCGCATTCTGACGATTTTCGAAGGAACCAACGAGGTGCTGCGGCTGTATATAGCCCTGTCAGGCCTCAAGGACCTCGGTAAATCGCTGGGTGAGCTAAAAGCGGCGGTGGATGACATTTTTAACAATCCCATTAAAGGATTCGGGGTGTTAACCGACTACGCGGAGAGACGCCTGACCCAGGCAACCGGGGTAGGGCGCGATAAAATATTATCGACAATGCCGCAACTTTTGCGCGATGCCGCGGGTATTTACGAAAGGTATACCGTCGAGCTGGCAAGAACATGCGATTTTTTGTTGCGCAAGTATGGCAAATCGATTGCAAATCAGCAGCATGCGCTCAAGAGGGTCGCGGACATTGCCGTTGACCTGTTTGTGGGACTGTGTGTATTGTCCCGCGCCGCGACGCTGTCGGGTACCCCTGGTGAGAATGGCACGCAAGCAGTGGCCATCGCACGGGTGTTCGCTCAGCAGGCAAAGCGGCGCATGGCCAACAACATACGGCGTGCGGAACGCAATGAGGACGACGAGATGAACACGCTTGCTGAATTCATCTTGGACAAAGGAAGTTATCCCTGGGATGTGGTGTCATGAGTACTATCTTGTTTGATCAACAACCCGAAACGACGGCCGTGCCGAAGGTGCTGAACAAGCGCCTGATGGTCTGGCTGGCAGCGGGTGCCCTAATCCTCGCGGTGGCAGCGATCGTGGCCTGGCGCATCTCGCATACGCTGGCCGCCAAGTCGGAAGTTGCCCCGTCGGCCGTACCGACCGTCTCGGTCGCGGAAGTCAGGGTCAGCGCCGTACCGACCACCATCAGCATCATCGGCACCATTGCCGCGCGCTACGACATGCCGATCGGCGTCGAGGGCGACGGCGGCCGTGTCACCGCCGTTTACGTCGAGGCCGGCGATCACGTCAAGCGCGGCCAGGTGCTGGCTCACTTGAATAATTCGGTGCTCGAACCGCAAGTCGCCAATCTCGAGGCTGCTCTCGATCAGGCGCGAGCCGAGGCCGAATTGGCGGAGGCAGAGTATCAGCGCGCCCGCGCGGTGGGTGCATCCGGGGCGCTGTCCGCGGAAGAAACACAGAAGCGCAAGTCGACCTCCGTGACCGCGGCCGCACATGTCAAAGTCGCATCTGCACAATTGGACGAGGCCAAAGCTCGCCTGGCGCGAGCCGATGTGCGCGCGCCGGCGGACGGCATCATTTTGACGCGCACCGTGGAAGTGGGCCAGACGGCGATGCCGGGTGGCGAGGCTTTGTTTCGCTTGTCCAAAGACGGCGAGACGGAGTTGCGCGGACAGGTGGCCGAGCAGGACCTGCCGCTGCTCAAGGTCGGGCAGACCGTGAATGTGAAGCTCACCGGCACCTCGAAGGTATATGAAGGGCGGATTCGATTGTTGGGAGCGGTCATCGATCCGGCGACTCGACTGGGCACCGCCAAGGTGGCGCTCACCCCCGATACGAACCTGCGGCCCGGCGCCTTTGCACGCGCGGAAGTGACGGTCAGCAATGCAGAGCGCTCCGTGGTGCCGCAAACCGCGGTGCTCAGCGATGAGAAGGGCAGCTACGTGCTCATCGTCAATGCGCAAGGCAAGGTCGAGCGCAAGTCGGTACGGGTCACCGGCATGGTGCCGAGCGGCGTGACCATTGCAGAGGGTCTCAATCCCAAGGACCAGATCGTCACCACCGCGGGTGCCTTCCTGCAAGAAGGAGAGACCGTCAAGCCGGTGTCGATTGCGGGCAAGTCATGAAGAATATATCTGCGTGGGCGATTCGCCATCCGGTCACTCCGATCGTCCTGTTCGTGGTGCTGTTCTTCTTGGGAACCGTTTCCTTCATCCGCTTGCCGATCAACCTGAATCCGGATGTCGCCTTTCCTGAGGTCAACGTCAATATTTCGCAGCCGGGCGCAGCGCCCACCGAGATGGAGACCCAGATCGCCCAAAAGGTGGAAGGCTCCATAGCCAGCATCGGCAATATCCATCACCAGCAAACCTACATTTCCGAAGGGAATGTACTGATCATCATTGAATTCAACATCGGCACGCCCATCGATCGAGCCGTAACCGATGTCCGCGACGCCATTGCCAGGGTGCGCGCCGATCTGCCGCAAGGCATTCTGGAACCGCAAGTGCAGCGTCAAGACAATGACGGCGGGACTTTTGCGATCTACGCGGTCACCACGACCGACATGACGCCGGAGCAATTGAGCTGGACCATCGACAACACCATTTCGAAACGCTTGGTGGGCGTGCGCGGCATTTCGCAGGTGCAGCGCATCGGCGGCTTCGACCGGGAGATTCGCGTCGAGCTGGATCCGGCGCGGCTTCAGGCCTTGGGCCTGACCGCGGTGGAGGTGAACGAACAGCTGCGGCAATTGAACTTGGACGCCCCGGGCGGACGCGCTCAAGTCGGGGGTGGCGAGCAAGCCATTCGCGTGATGGGCGGCGCCAAATCCGCCGTGGCACTTGGCGACACGCTCATTATCGTTCCCGGGGGCAAGTCGGTTCGCCTGAACGAGATTGCCGACGTGCACGATGGCGTCGCGGAAACCCGCAGTCTGGCGCGATTGAATGGCCGACCCGCGACCGCTTTCTCCTTGTATAAAGCCAAGGGTGTCTCGGATGTCGCCACGGCCGAAGGCGTTGCCAGGGAACTGGCCAAGATCGAAAAAGACAATCCTTCGCTGCACATCCAGCAGATGTTTACGACAGTCGATCACACCATCAAGACCTACCACTCCGCCCTGGAGGCGCTGATCGAGGGATCGATCCTGGCCGTGATCGTGGTTTGGTTTTTCTTGCGTAATTGGCGCGCTACGCTGATTTCGGCATTGGCCATTCCGCTTTCCGCGATTCCCACCTTTGCCTTCATGCAAGTGATGGGCTTTACGCTCAACGAAATTACGCTGCTGTCCTTGTCTCTCGTCGCCGGTGTGTTGGTCGACGATGCCATCGTCGAAATTGAAAATATCGTGCGCCATATGCGCATGGGCAAGAGCGGATACCGCGCCGCCATGGAGGCTGCGGACGAGATCGGGCTGGCCGTGGTCGCCACGTCGTTCACCATCATCGCCGTGTTCTTGCCTGTGAGCTTCATGGGCGGCATCAGCGGCCAGTTCTTCAAGCAATTCGGTCTCACCGTAGCCGCAGCGGTGTTCATCTCCTTGCTGGTGGCGCGCATGATCACGCCGGTGCTCGCGGCCTATGGCCTCAACAGGGATTCGATCCCGCACCGCGACGATGGCCCGATCATGTCCGCCTACATCAAAACGCTGAAGTGGTGCGTCGCCAATCGATGGAAAACCATCGGCTTCGGCACCTTGTTCTTCGCGCTGTCCGTCGGCGGCGGAATGATGCTTCCCCAGGCTTTCGTCCCGGCTGAAGATTTCTCAACTTCGATTGTCAATATCGAACTGCCGCCGGGCGGCAAACTCGAGGACACCTCGCGCCTGTCGGCAGCGGTCACCGCCATCATGCGCAAGCAGCCTGAAATTACGGACGTGGTGGAGTTCGTGGGCATCGACTCTGCGGACGTGCGCCAGGCCACGGTCTTCGTCAGCATGGTTCCTCGGAGCCAACGCAAGGCGAGCGCCAAGGAAATCGAGCAGCGTGTGATGCCTCTGCTAAACCAGGTTCCGGACGGGCACGTCAGCTTCCAGAATTGGGGCTTCGGCGGCGGCCGCGACGTCACGCTGTTCTTGGTCGGCGATGATCCCGTGCTGACGGAGCGTACCGGGCACCAGCTCCTGAATGAAATGCGCGGACTGAAGGAAATTCGCTCGCCGCGCATCAACGGGGATTTGCCGCGGCCGGAAATAGTGGTGCACCCGCGCCTGGACCTGGCTGCGCAACTCGGCGTCAGCGTGCAGAGCATCAGCGAGACCATCCGAATCGCAACCATGGGTGATCTGCCGCAAAACGGCGCAAAATTTGCCTTGAGCGATCGCACGATCCCGATCCGGGTGAGCTTGCCGGAGCGGTCGCGCAGCGACCTGACCACGCTCGAGAACTTACCCGTGCCCACGAGTTCAGGCGCCAGCGTGCCCTTGAAGTCGGTGGCGGACCTGAACTTTGGCCAAGGGCCCTCGTCGGTGCGTCGCTATAACCAGAGCCGGCGCCTGTACATCGATGCGGACCTCGCCCCTCACGTGCAGCTGGGCGATGCCACCAAAAAGATCTATGCGCTGCCGACCTTGAAGAATTTGCCCACCGGCGTGCGTTTGGTGGAAACCGGCGATACGGAATTTCAAAAAGAGCTCGTCGCGAATTTCATCATCGCGATCGTCGCCGGCGTGCTGATGGTTCTGGCGGTGCTGGTGCTGCTGTTCGCCCGTGTGTTTCAGCCTATTACCATCTTGTCGGCTTTGCCGCTGTCGCTCGGCGGCGCGTTCCTCGCGTTGTTTCTGACCAATACCCCGATCTCGTTGCCCGTCATGATTGGTGTGCTCATGCTCATGGGCATCGTCGCGAAGAATTCCATCTTGCTGGTCGATATGGCCATTGAAGAGATGCGCGCCGGGAAGACGCGACTGCAGGCGATCGTGGAAGCAGGGCACAAGCGTGCACGTCCCATCGTCATGACAACCGTCGCGATGGTGGCAGGCATGATTCCGGTCGCCACCGGTCTCGGCGAAGCCAGCGATTTCCGGCAGCCCATGGCCATTGCGGTAATCGGCGGCCTGATCACCTCGACTCTCTTGACGCTGGTCATCGTTCCCGCGGTGTTCACCTTCTTTGACGATATCGAGCGTTGGGCCGGTCCCAAGGCGGTCAAAATTCTGGCTGGTTCGCCGTCCGGCGATCAGGGCGGCGCCCCGATCATGGCAAAGCAGGCAAAAGAGTAGCGATTCCCAGAAAATTTTGCGGCCGTGCCGCGGCAACGATGTTGACCGTGGCAGGCGTGTTCGCCGGCGTGACGGTCGACGCGGCGCCGTTGAGCGCCGCGAATGCGGCCCGTTTGCGCGGCTGTGGAGCTTCTGGCAGTCGGGCACCGCTGTTCTACAACATGCAACTGCAGCGTGCCGCGCAGCGCTATTCGCACGGAGACTCGCTGCAAAGGGCGATCGCCGAAGCCGGCTACCTCGCAGCCCAATCGGCTGCAATTCACCTGTCCGGCCCTACGAGCGACGCTGAAATGGAGAGCATGCTGGTGGCTCGCGAGTGCCGCACGCTGCAGGATCCAAGAATTCGCGAATTCGGCGCCGAACGGCGCGGCAGAGACACCTGGATGATATTCGCCGCACCCGTGTCGCTCCCGGCGAAAGGCGATGAGGCATCCACTGGCCGCGCTATTCTCGACCTCGTCAATGCGGCCCGGGCCGCGGGCCGGCGTTGCGGCGGCAAATACTTCGCCGCGGCGGCCCCGCTCGCGCTCGATCCTGCGTTGACCCGTGCGGCGCTGGAGCACGCACGCGACATGGCCAAGCACGATGCGTTTGATCACCGCGGTCACGACGGCAGCAGCCCAGGTGCGCGCGTGGATCGGGCCGGATTCGGCGCACATCGCATCGTGGGCGAAAATATCGCCGCCGGCGCCATGACGCCCGCTGAAGTGACACAGGGCTGGCTCGCAAGCCCGGCGCATTGCGAGAACATCATGGATTCCCGCTTCACGTCGATGGGCGTCGCATTCGCCGAAAACCTGCACACGGCGTCCGCGGTGTTTTGGGCCCAGGACTTCGCCGCGCACCGCTAACGTGCGATGATTCGGCACAAATTCAGGGAGCCGAATGGATGAAAAGAGCACTGTTGGGCGCCCTCGTCGCCGTACTGATTGCATATCTTTTCATATCGTGGCGGCTTGGTTTTGCGATCGAAAAGCAAATCAAGGAACCGCTCGAGCAGCTCGAGAGCAGGGTGCCGTCCCTTGAAGTCGTGGCAAATACGTATCGGCGCGGCTGGTTTGTCTCAGAGCAGGACCTTACCATCGACCTGTTTCATAATCTTCCGGTCCCGGTGGCGGCCGGAGCTCCGTTTTCCGCTCCCGTCCAGATCAGCTTTCACAGCGTGATTTGGCATGGGCCGATTTGTGGTCTGACATGTATTGGACTGGCGCGGGGCCGGACGCAGGTGAGTTTCAGCCCTGCGCTGCAGGGTTATTTGACGTCGGCGTTCGGCGCCGCTGAACCGCTTCGCATTGAGTCGAGGATGGATTTCGGCGGCGGGGGATCCGCCACGCTTTCAAGTCCAGCCATCAAGGCTACCGCCTTGTCCAATGGCGCGCGCATCGCTTGGGGTGGTGTCGATCTCAAAAGCGAGTTCGCACGCGACTACAACTCGTATTCCCTGCACGCGACGGTGCCGAAAGCCTCCTATGCATCAGCGGATGGCAATCAGTTCGAGGCTGATGACTTCGATCTGGTTACCCGCGCAAAACGGGTGCTGCGCAGCTTGTTCGAGAGCGAATCCACCCTCGCGATCAACCGCATAAGCATCTCCGCCGCCAAAGCGGGTGGAGTCGTATTGAGCAACCAGCAGGCAAGTTATCAGAGCACAGCGAATGACGGTTACATGAACATGATCTACAAGACCAGCGTCGGCGCAATCGCGGCTGCATCGCTGAACTTCCGCGACGTTCATTTCAATTTTTCCCTCAAGCATTTGGAGATGGAATCGCTCGAGCAATTGACCGCCGCCATGCAGAAGGTCCACCAAGACATATCGCTGCCGCCGGCGCAGCGGGGTGGAAAATTGCTGGCAGCATTGAAAGAGCCGGGCATCGTGCTTCTTTCGCACAGTCCTCAGTTGACACTCGACCGCCTCAGCCTGACGACGGGCGGCGGCGAGGCGTCGGTGAGCGGCGCAGTAACCCTAAACGGTGTCACCGAGGCCGACTTCGGCGCGGGCGCCGACCCGAAGGCGATCATCCAAAAGCTGAATGCGGATCTGGAAATGTCAATCGATGACGCGTTCTTGAATGGCTTGCCGGATGGCGCCAAGGCCATGGCGCAGCTGCAGTCCTTCGCCGATCAGGGCTTGGCGACGCATGCCAACGGCAAATTTCGCAGCAAAATTGCTTTCCATGAAGGCATGACGACCTTCGACGGCAAGAGTCTCCCGACTCCTCCAGCACCGCCTGCGGCACCAACCCCGCACCGCTAGTCCATGACTGCGTGTGAGTCCTCGCTTACGGAGCGGCTGGGCGGACGTATGAGCAGCAGCAACGGCGTGACCAGCAGTGTCAGGAACAGCATGAACCAAAAGTCGTCGATGTAGGCGATCATCGCTGCCTGCTGGCTTACGGCGCCGTCGAGCAGGGCCGCGCCCGCAGGCGCATGCGCGCCAAAGACCGCTGTAACGGCGGGGTTTTGCCAGGCAGGGTTGCCCGTCGTCACGCGTTCGGCCAACGAGGAATGCGCAATCACCGTATTGCGAATCAACATCGTTTGCACCAGGGAGATGCCGATGCTGCTGCCGATATTGCGAACCAAGCTGTAGAGCGAGGTGCCCTGCGCTCGCATCTCGGGACTTAAGGTGGCAAACGTCGCGGCGCTTAGCGGCACAAACACCAAGCCCGTGCCGAAGCCTTGAATGACGCCGGGCCAGATGATGTCGCTCTTGGATAGGTCGAGCGAGTAACCGGCCATCTGCCACAGCGCAAAAGCGCTGATCAGAAATCCGACCAACAGCGTCAGTCGCAGGTCCACTTTGCCGATGATGCGCCCGGCGATCAGCATGGCCAACATGGTGCCGATGCCGGACGGCGCGGTGACGAGGCCGGTGGTCGCGACCGGATAGCCGAGCAGATTCTCCAGCATCGTCGGAATCAGTGCGCGCGTCGCGTACAGCACCAGACCCACGATGAAGATGAAGAGCAATCCGGTGACGTAGTTTTGATTTTTCAACAGTCGGTAGTCGAGAAAAGACTGCTTCGCCGGCATCATGGCGGTGTGCGCCACGAAGTAAGTCGCGGCCACGAAGGCCACGATGGCCTCGATCCAGGCCTCCGTGGACGAAAACCAATCGTTCTGCTGACCGCGATCCAACAACAGCTGCAGAGCGCCGAGCGCAAGACTCAAGGTTGCAAACCCAAAGAAGTCAAACCGCGCATGTCTTCCTCCCGGGTCCGGTCGAATGTATCTCCACATGCCGTAAAACGCGATGATTCCGATGGGCACGTTGATGAAAAACACCCAGCGCCAGTTGTAACTGTCGGTGAGCCAGCCGCCCAGTGTGGGACCCAAGATCGGCCCTACCATGACTCCCATGCCCCAGACGGCCATGGCTTGGCCTTGCTTCTCGCGAGGATTGATCTGCATCAGCACGACTTGTGCGAGGGGCACGAGAGCGGCGCCAAAGACTCCCTGCAAAAGGCGTGCGGCGACGATTTGTGCGAGCGAGTTCGACATCCCGCACAACGCGGACGCCACCGTGAAACCGGTGATCGAAGCCATGAAAATATTCTTCTGGCCGAAGCGATCGCACAACCAGCCTGTCACCGGCGTCGCGATGGCTGAGGCGATGATGTAGGCGGTCAATACCCAGGCAATCTGATCCTGCGAGGCGGACAACGTGCCCTGCATATGGGGCAGAGCCACGTTGGCGATGGTGCTGTCGAGCGTCTGCATGATCGTCGCCAACATGATCGATAGCGTGATCATCGGCCGATTGAGCGGACGGTTCATGGTTGCTTGTCGATGATTCCTTGCAATCCCTCGAGCAGTTCAGTGGCGGCAAGCAATTTCTTTTGATCCGTGCCGGCCAGCAATTCGCTGCGCAGGGCCGCGGCCTCGGCTTTGACCTTCTCGTAGATTTTGGCGCCTGCTGCCGTGAGGACGACGCGCTTCACGCGCCGATCGGTGGTCGAGGCTTCGCGGATCACGAGGCCGGCCTTCACCAGGCGATCGATCATCGCAACCATGGTCGCGCCTTCGACGCCCAGCTTATCCGCAAGCTCCGATTGCGACAGCGGAGAGCGCGCTCTGGCGGCGATGGCAATGGTCATCCAACTCGCCTGGCTCACCCCCAGAAATTTCAGCCGGCGATCTACCGCTTGGCGCCAGGATCGAGAGGTGCTATGCAGGGTATCGCTGAAGCGTTCTTCCAAGTCACTCATTGAAAGATCTCTAATGGTTAGCTATCTAAGTAATATACCATGACTCATCCACGTACGTCCAAAGCCGGGTTAGCTGGGTTATATGGCCTCTATATCGCCTTAGGGCTGTGCATTGCCGCGCCGAGCGGTGTTGCAAAGGACATTGGACCCGTATCGAAAAGCGCCGAGATCGCCATCTTGCGTAATCCTGGCACGCCGCCGGCGGGAGCAAAGGACGCCGACGTAATCCTCGTGGAATTCTTTGATTACAACTGTCCCTTCTGCAAGAAGCTCTCGCCCGCACTGCAGGCGCTGCTCCAAGCGGATCCCAAGGTTGCGCTCATTTACAAGGATTGGCCCATTCTGAGCGACGTTTCGTCCTACGCGGCACGCTCGGCGCTGGCGGCGGGCTGGCAGGGGAAGTATCTGGTCGCGCACGATGTCTTGATGTCAGCCACCCACTTGGCCTCGAATGAGCAGGTTGATCGGCTGCTGGGCAACGCCGGCATCGATATGCCGAAACTCAAACAAGCGTCCGAGGCGCATGGCGGCGAGATCAGCGCGCTGCTGCGGCGGAATGATACGGAAGTGCGCGCGCTCGGAATTCGCGGCACGCCGGGACTGCTCGTGGGCCGGCACATCATCAACGGCGTTTACGACGTTGCGGGCCTTAAGCAGGCCGTTGCCGTCGCGCGGCGGGAGCACTAGACCTCCTGCCGGTGTGCCCGTTTGCTCGGTTCCGTCCTAAGCTTTGAGCCAGGCGACCGTGGCAATGCCCGCGAAGGTCATCAGCAATGAACCAACCAGGTGCGCGCCTACCGCGCCCAAGGCAAACATGGATCGCCCTGACTGCATCAGCATCACGACCTCAGCGGAAAAGGTCGAGAACGTGGTCAGGCCGCCGCAAAATCCCGTCGTGATAAAGAGGCGCCATTCGGGTGCAAACGAGGGATAGCTGGTGAAAAACGCGATCGCCATGCCGATGACGTAGCAACCAATGAGGTTGGCCGCCAACGTTCCGGGCGGAATCGCGGGGAAGTAGCGATTCAGGAATATCGCGAGATACCAGCGGAACAAGCAGCCGAGCGCGCCGCCTACCGCAACGGCAATGAAGGATCGCCACATTGAGATTACCGTGATCTCCTATACCAGTAGTACAGAGGTACGCCCGCGAGCAACAACGCCGCACCCCACAGGACCGCCTCCGCGCCTGCGCCGACGATCGCCCACAGAGAATAGGCGGTCGCCAGGATCCCCACAATGGCTAGAGCCGTTGAACTCTTGCTGAGTGGACCTAATTTTTTCGTCCATTGCAGCCGCAGCAACGCGGCGGAACAACAGGCGTACAGCACCAGACACGTTGTCGTCGAGAGCAAAATCATGAAGGTAAAAACGCCCACCATGGACTCCTGATACTTCGCCAGGATCAGCAGCGTGGCCAAGCCGCTGCCCACGCTCAAGCCAAAACCCGGCGTGCCGTGAACGGATTCGCGCGCAAAAATCCGCGGAAAGTCGCCGCGAATTGCCATGGCGCGAGGCAGTTCCCCTTGCAAGAGAATCCAGCCGTTCAATGCGCCGAACGCACTGATCGCGGCGAACACCGCAACCAATTTGCCGGCTCCCTGTCCCCAGAACTGGATCGCAAGATCCACGAATGGTGCATTCGATTTGGCCAGCGTGGCAGGCGGCACCAGCAGCAAGACGGTGGTGCACGCCACCGCGCAGATGATCGCAGTGACGATCGTGCCGAGCAGCGTGGTCAACGGAATGGTGCGCGCGGGATTCGCGACTTTGTCGGCCGGAATGGTCGCGGATTCGAGTCCCAACAAGGCCCACAGGGTCAAGGTTGCGGCTGCGGTTACGCCTCCTACCGACAGAGGAATCTGCGCGGCCGTGCTCGAGCTCGCCGGGCGAGCCGCCAGCACTCCGAGCGCGGCCACCGCGATCAAAGGCAGGATTTTTAAAACCGTCGTGACGCTTTGCACCCAGCCGGAAGCTTTGATTCCGTACCAATTCACGAAAGTCAGCGACCAGAGCAACACCAAGGTCACCAAAGCGGAGGTGCCGGGTTTCTCAGCGATCCAGGGCATGAGGGGACTGAGATAGCTCACCACGGCAGTGCCGATGGAGACGTTTCCGACCCAGATGGAAATCCAGTAGCCCCAAGCCACGATGAATGCAGTCAACGGACCGAACGCAACGTGCACGTACGCATAAGGGCCACCGGCTTGCGGATAGGCACGGCTCAAGCGCGCGAAAACGATGGCAAGAGCAATGGCACCGCTCGCGGTGAAGCCCCAAGCAATCACGCTATTGAGCCCGAATGGCGCGAGCGATGCCGGCAGCAAAAATACGCCCGAGCCGATTGAGTTGCCGACGACCAATGCCACGCACATCCAAAATCCGAGCAGCGGGCGAGGTGAAGACATGCGCGCACTATAGCTTGCTTGACCATAAGCACCGCGCATTTGACATTAATGCGGAACTCGGGTGCTTCCTCGCAATCTCATGCGATGCCGTCCTACAGAATTTAGGGCGAGAAACCTTGAGAATGTACATGTCGCCCCGATGGAGGGGTTCTCTGGTCGGACCAGAGTACTTAGAGGGGCAGGGAAAGAAGGGGCAATAAGAATGATCGACGCCGAAGTATTGCGGCTGCGAAGATTGCGGGACATTGCTTTACGGACACGCGCCTTGGGCAACGTTCTCGATTCCGTTTCCACCGTTGAGCATTCCATATTCGCGAGAAGCGCGTTCCTATGTTGGACGGTCGCGCGAATTGCGACGGGACGACTGCGGGCGCATCCCTACCTGAGTTACCAGCAAGGCCCAAGCCGGTTGCGTGCCATGACGGACCGCGTGTTCGCTGCTTTGCTGTCCTGGTCGGCACGACGCCGAAATCGCGCCTTCACTGTATGCGGCGAGGAACTGCAAGCCGTGGCGCGTGAGGTCGATGACGTGCGCGCGCTAACGTGGTCGGCGGATCTGAGCGATGCGCTGGGGCGAATGCAAATGCAGATTCGCCGGCTGGCGAATGAGTTCGAACGGGGTGCGCAAATCGAGACCGGCGGCACCGCGCTGCCGCGTGCAATCGCCGTCGCCCGCGTTGAGCCCAGCAATTCACTTGACGGCCTGGCGGCAGAAAATAGCTGGCCGTACCTCGCCATCTAAGCCATCTAAGGGTTCTCGAGCTGCTTCGACGGGCGGCCCCTAACCGGGGCCCGCCGCTCAAGGCCGTCTTACCCGTCCTACAGAGCTAGTCCTACAGAAGTCGTGGCGCTGCGCCGATCGCTGCTGCTGAGAGCTGCTTGCAGTATCCGGGGTTAGCTGCGGGCGGAATTCGCTGCCTGCAGAAGAGGAGGCCGCCCATGCGAAGCGAAAATATTCCTGTCCCGCCGAGCCCGGAAAGGCCTCCACTGGCCCCGCACGATCCTCCCGAGCCTGCGCCGCAAGCGGCAGCCTGGCGCCGCGCACTAAAAGTCATCGGCCACGCACCTACAAAGGAGTATCGGATGGGGCGCACCACCGTCGTAAAAACGACTTTGCGCAGAGGATAAAAAAATGTACGACAAAAGCAATGGAAAGCAGGCCATCGCCATTCGAATTGGGCTGCAAACTCACGTGCTGAAGACTTGTGCGGTCCACAACCAGCTTTATCTGGATGACGATGTGGATCCCGCCGGCGCGTTCGCACTGGCCATTGAGCTGGTTCGCAAGCACAAGGCCTACGTCAAGCAGTTCCACGACAACGAGCACGAGCTGACGGATCTGCTGAGCGAGACGCTGGCAACGACACCGATGTGGTGCCCCGACTGCCGATCGCCGGCGATGCTAGGGCAAGGACACCTGACCGATCGCCGCAGCTTCGTGCAGGGTGCGCTCGAGGTCGGGTAAGTCGTAGGGTTTTGGCAGTATCAGAACCGTGCGAAGTTTCTCGCCCATGAGAAACTCCACGTTCACGGCGCCGTAGCCCGAAGAGATCACGACCGGCAGATTGGGATAGAGCTTGACCAGTGCTCGGGCGAGTTCGATTCCCGACATGCCGGGTAAGCGGATATCGGTCATGACGGTATCGAAGGTCGCGGCCTTGAGCTCATCGATGGCTTTTTCTGCTTCCGCGACGGCAACCACTTGGTGCCCAAGCTCCTGCAGATATTCAATCGTGATACAGCTGACTTCGTCGCTGTCTTCCACCAATAAAATGTTCATGCTCGTGGCAGCCTAGCATAGACCCCGGCGATTTTTTCCCGCTATGTAAAATACGCTGCTGTGCCGGCCATTCCCGAGAACTCGAATACTAAGACATTGATCCGCCGATAGTTCGTGCGCGGCATTAGCCGCGGCCGATTGCGGCACATTTTCTTTAGGACATAACGCTTCGGAAAGTGCTTATTTTTAGCTGGATTTGAGACTTGCGGCATGCATTGTTTAAGCGTCGAAATGTAAAGTTGCGCCGCGGTAAAACGTGGAGAACTGTCATGGTCGAAATGGTATCTCGATGGGGCAACAGCGCCTTGATGATCACATTTCTGCTCATTACTTACGCAGTAGTCATTACCCTGCGCTAGTCGCTTAGTCAAAGCGCGGCTTCGTGGCCTAAGCGTGTTTTTGCGGTTAGCTCGGCGCGGACGCGCCGGGACTGATCTCTTCTGCCGCGACTCGTTTGGCCTTCCACAGCACGACGCTGTAATAACAAACGTAGTAACCCATCAAAACGTAGAACAAGCCGAGGGTGAGCGGACTTCGCAGCATGCCGGCCGCTCCAAACGGCTGGCTGGATCCAGGACCGGCCAGGTGGCCGGCTTGCGGGTTGGCGTACACCAGAACAAAACGATAGACCAATCTGCCAACGAACAACAACGACACCGCGATTCCCGTGTATGTGTGCGGCACGTAGTAGAGCTGATTGGCATCTCGCAAAAATCGCGTGCGAGCTGCGCCCCACGCAGCCAGCGCAATGCCGGCTGCCGTTCCGCCCAACAATGCGGCCATGAATGCCGGCGACCGCAAGGCGCTCGGCAGCAATAAAGTACCGACGACCAGCAACAAGACCGCCCGCACGCGCATGCGGACCGGACGCAGCGGCTGCTGGCCGAAGCTGCGGCGGAAGCGGCGGTAAACAACGAACACCACCAATGCCGCAAACAAGAATGTACTGATTTGCGAAACATCGAACTTCATTTATCTGATATTACTACACCATGAGCGACGCACCTTTGGCGGCCGCGGCGAGACGCGAATTGACGCGTGGCGTCGGCGCGTGGGGCGCCATCGCGGTGAACGTTGCCAACATGATCGGCACCGGCGTTTTTCTCAAGACCCGCGTAATGACTTGCAATGTGGGCAGCGCCAAGACGGTGTTGCTCGTATGGCTGGCGGCGGGACTGCTGTCGCTCGCCGGCAGCTTTTCGTATTCAGAAATCGCGGCAATGATGCCGGAGGCCGGCGGCGACTACGTGTACCTGCGGCGCGCCTACGGCAGAGCCGTGGGTTTCTTGTACGGATGGATGACATTTGCGGTCGCCAAGGCGGGCTCGCAAGCCGCTCTTGCCGTGGCCCTCGCTATTTTCTTGAACGTGGCAATGGACGGCCGCCTGGAGCATTGGCAAATCGCGGCGAATCCGTTCGGCTATCACGTCGGTGTAAACGGCTTGACGCTGGTCGCGCTGGCGACGATTTGGACGGTGGCGCTGATCAATTGCGCTTCGGTGAGCTCGGGCGGCCGGACCGCGCTCGGGCTGACGATCGCCAAGGTCGGTTTGATCGTGGGCGTCGCCGTCAGCGCATTCATATTTGCTCCCGGTGATTGGGTTCACTTGACGGGTTCAGGCTTGGCGGGCAGCTGCGAGGGCGTAGCTGCGAGCGCGCGCGGCGGAGTCGCCGGCTTTGGCGCCGCCATGCTCGGCGCTCTCTGGGCCTACGATGGCTGGAATAACGTCGCTCCGCTATCGGGTGAGATCCGCAACCCACAGCGCAACTTGCCGCGCGCATTCGTCGGCGGCATGCTCGTGGTGGCATCATTGTACTTGTTCGTCAATCTCGCCTACTTCTACGCGATGAGCCCGCTCGATGTCGCGAGCGTGCCGGCCAGCTCTTCGGTCGCCACCGAGGTGTTGAAGAGATTTTTGGGCCCGCTCGCGGTATCGATGACGGCGGTGGCGCTCATGATATCGTCGTTCGGCTCTTTGCATGCCAGCGTGCTGGCGAACTCTCGCGTTCCATACGCGATGGCACGCGACGGACTCTTCTTTCGAGCTCTCGCGAAGCTTTCGCCGCGCTCCAACGTGCCGGCCAGGGCAATCGTGGCGCAAGCCGCGTGGGGCAGTGTGCTGGCCTTGTCAGGTTCCTACGACGCGCTGACCGACTCCGTGATATTTGCATCCTGGCTCTTTTATGGTCTGAGCACCGGATCGCTATTCATCTTCAGGAGGACCATGCCGGATGCTCCGCGGCCGTATCGAGCGCTCGGCTATCCGCTGGTACCCGCGGTCTTCCTCCTGGTCACAGCGGCCCTGCTGGTCAATACATTCGTCGCCGCGCCGAACGAAGCAATCAAGGGCGTGGCGGTGCTGCTGGCGGGTCTGCCGCTTTATTGGTATTGGTCGCGAAAAAATCCCGTGACTGCCTAAGACCGCCGTTTCTCCCCAGGCAAGTCGAATACCAGCACCTCTGAATCTCGGCCCTCCTGCAGTCGAAGCGTATTGTTACCCGTGATGCGCAACGCATCGCCCCCGCTCAAGCCCACGCCGTTCGCGGTGATGGATCCGCTCACGGCGTGCACATATAGGCGCCGCCCATCCGAGACCTCAAGGTCCGCAGCTTCCGGCCCGTTGAACATGCCGGCATAGATGCGCGCATCCTGGTGGATGAGCAAAGATCCTTGTGCGCGGTCGGGCGAGACGATGAGGCGCAGCTGTCCGCGCTTCTCCTGCGTCGCGAAGTGGTGCTCTTCGTAGCTCGGTTCTATGTTCAGGTTGGCCGGCTGAATCCAGATTTGCAGAAAGTGGGTTGCTTCGGATCGGGACGGATTGAATTCGCTGTGCCGAACGCCGCTGCCGGCGCTCATGCGCTGCACGTCGCCGGCCTTCAGCGTTGATCCGTTGCCCATGGAATCCTTGTGCGCGAGCTCGCCTGACAAGACATAGCTGACGATCTCCATGTCGCGATGAGCGTGCGTGCCGAAGCCGGCTCCCGCTTGCACGCGATCCTCGTTGATTACCCGCAATGGTCCGAACTCGACATGATCCGGGTCGTAGTAGTCGGCAAATGAAAAAGTGTGAAAGGACTTAAGCCAACCGTGGTCGGCGAAGCCCCGCTCTTGACTGCGTCTTATTTGGTGCATGCAGATCTCCTTGAGACATCATGGGGTCGAGCACTGCGAATAAAAGGTTTAAGGTAGGACACACCCTACAGTTGGTGACGCGGGGGCCCGACTGCCTACTGAAGCAATCGAGATTACAGTCCGTTCACCTTCTTGGGGGAGAACAACAAATGTCCATCGGCACAATACTGCTAATCATCCTGGTACTGCTATTGATCGGTGCGCTTCCGGCGTGGCCCTACAGCACAGGCTGGGGCTACTATCCCAGCGGCGGACTGGGTCTGGTGCTCATCGTGCTGCTCGTTCTGGTGGTGACCGGACGATTGTAGTGCGGAACCGACGTCAGTGATGCCGGGTCGATCATGGATTGCGCTGCCCTTGTCCGTGGCGGGCATATTTAGCGCTGCCTCGAGCGAACTCTCAGCTCCTTGCAGCGCCGCGGCCACGCCGTCGAGCTTCGACTATTTGGTGCTCGCCAGCATGGCGGACTCGCAGCACCCGATCTCGATGGCGAGCTACCGTCCGCAGGACCTCTACTCAGAAGAATCCGTGCAGCTCGAATAGCACCAGCTGCTGGTTATCCTGGTTGTTCTGCGGTATCCCGAAGTAATGCCGGTAGCCCGCCCGCAATTGCAAGAAGGGCAGAGGCGTGTATTCGTACACGACGCTATAACGGGTCTGCTGGTCGTTGCGCACGGAGCGGTCTGGATCGGAATACTCCGCTGTCAGCTTGAGATTGTGACCCTTGGCGATTTTCAAATCTCCTTCAAGCAAGCCGACGGCGAGCGTGCGCCCTCCGGGGAAACTGTCATCGTGCACGATGTCTCCCTCGGCCAACCAAGCAATGGGCCCGGTCTTAAGGCCCGCGAACAGCCCGCCCATATGCCGGTCGCCGGCATTCGACTGGGTGGATGAACCGGAGACTCCGATCCGCCAAATCGGCTTCGTATAGCTCACTTGCGTCGTAACTTGATAGCCGGACCCCGCGGTTGCGTTGCTGATGCCATTCGTCACGTCGAACTGCGCTGACCACGCAGCATGCTCGTAGCCGATCTCGACGCCTTTGTCCGGCGTGGCCATGCTGATGCCGGTGACTTCTCGCACGAAGGCGCTCTGGTCCTGCAACCTCCAGCCAAACGGCAAATAGAACTGGCCGCCTTTGACGTAGAAGCCATCGGTGGTGTTGCCATAGCGAACGTAAGCTTCTTCGTTTTGCGAACCGTTAGGCGCTACTTGCTCATCCACGTAGATCCCGAGCCGGTCCGGGATGATGGTGAGATCCGCGTAGACGCGAACCTGTTCGAGGGAGAAGGCCTGTTGGCTCGCCGTGTGAGGTGCTGTATCGCGAGTCCAGTCGGTCCGCAAATCGCCTCCCACGCGCAATCGATCGGAAATCTTCCCGGTCCAAGAATCGAGGGCATTGTCCACCGTTTCCGCGGGCAGCAGTACCTTCGCGTAGGTGGTGCCGAAGTCGTTGCGCAAGCCGCCGCCCGTCGGATTGACGTGACAGACGTTGCATTTATAGCCTTCGGTGACGGCCAAGTAGGGCTCGGCGGAAGCCGGTGCAGCGCGCAGCACGGTTAGCACAGCGAGCACCAGAATGGCGAGTGTCAGGCGCTGAATCATGGAACGACCTCAACATCGAAGGTGGACAGGACGGACTCGCCGAGCTCGTCGGGCGCACCCACGGCAACTGATTGGCCCGTAATGTCGCTGAAACTGGCGGACGAACCGGCGTCGATGACGAGGCGATAGTGTCCGGCCGTGAGCGGGCGAGCAGGCCATATCAACAGGGCTCGAAGGTTGCCTTGCGGGACGGAAATGCGTGCCGGCACTTTTTCCGCCACCACCGGCGAGGTGCCTGCGCCTGCGGCGAGTTTCTCGATGTGGACGGCGTGGGTTACGAGCTGGCTCACGTCAAGGTCATGATTGAACGCGACCATGACTTGCGGCGGCGATCCCGTCACCGCTTCTGAGCTGTCCGGCACGACTGTGGTGACGGCAAGCGGCGCAGCAACGCCTGCTGCGGCGGCGGCAGGGGCACCGTCGGTGATCCACTGGCGAATGAAGGCAATCGTGCTTGTCGTGAGGTACGGACCCCCCAGCGGCATTTGCGCGCCGACGGCTGCGTGGCCTTCCAATTTTTGAATGATGTAGCTGTCGTCAGGATCGCCGGGCTTTACGCGCATCAGCGAGGGCACCTCGGTGCTGGGCACACCCACGAGCAAACTGTAGCTGTTGGCGGCATCGAGCCTGAGACCTTCGGGAGCGCTGCCGCCGACGTGGCAGACCGAACAGATCGGCGTGAAAATATTCGCCTGCAGGGATGCGAAGTCGGCCGAGAGCGGCGGGGCGGTGTTTCCTCCCGGCGTCAGTGGCCGGCCATTGGCATCCAAGCCTTCGCCATTACCGGCGCAAGCGGCGATCAGCAGCGTGCAAATCGCCATGGCGAGGTGAGAAACGAAAGTTTGGGTGAATTGACGTGTTTGCATCGCGCGACTCAAGGAGTTAAATCAATGCGCCCGTAAACGCCGTCCGCGCCGCCGTTCACGCCAGCCGCGAAAAACAGCGAGTTGTGAGCCTGACTATTCGCGTCATTGCCGAAGGCGATGCCCAGCAAGCCGGGCGAAGCGGCTGCATTCGCATTCGTGTTTGCCAGCATCCCCAGCGGGGCGCCCGATGCGGCATCATAGGCATTGATCTTGCCGTCGCCGAAATTACCCACGAGCAAGGCATTGCTGAAGGTGCCGAAGTCAGCGGGTGCCAGCGCAATCCCCCAGGGCGCGTTCAGGGCGCCGCCTGCGGCGATCAGTTGCTTGATCAGTTTACCGTTGGTGTCGTAGATGTCGACGATCCCCAAGCCGGCGCCGTTGGCAGTGATTAGATTCGCCGGAGCGACCTGCATCGCGTAGGTCACGTATATCTGCGTGGCTCCCGCGGCCCCGCTTCCCGGAATTGCCTGGATTCCAAACGGTGCGTAGCCGGCGGGGATAGAAGGATCAGTGAACGTGAACGCGGTTGCAGACGTGGCTTGCTTGACGAAAGTCGTATCGAAGACATCGATTTTATTGTTGTGGAAATCAGTGGCGTATAGAAATAGCGCGCCGTTGTTGGCTGCAATCGCCAAGCCTTTGTAAACCGCACCGGCGGTGTCGGTGAACATCGTGATGGCATGGGTTCGATCGACGGTCGGCGACCAGCCGGCAATCATCCCGCCTGCACCATCGAATATGAATGCCGAAGCGGCCGTTTTTCCCGCGGCGGAGACCATAAAATCGGTTGTGCTGGAATTTGCCACGATGCCGGTAGGATCGAAAGGCGCGCCGCCGGTGCCGGCGGCAAGGTTGACGATCAGCGGTGTGGCCACCGGCTGCGGTACACCATTGCCGTCGTAAAGCGTGGAAGTCTGGCTGCTATTGTTGGCCACCCACGCAGGCGCCGTGCTCGGCGCAGCGGGTATCGATACGCCCCACGGGTTCACGAGGTTGGTATCCAGGTGCGTCGCCGTACCCCCGGCAACGTCGGCGACCAGTTCGGTTACTGTCGCGGCGCTGGCTGCGGTCACCGTGAGCGACGCGGAGGCGCTGCTGCTGCTGTAGATGCCGCCGCTGCAGGTCAAGGTGAAGGTCTCGGTGCCGGCGGCCGCCGGCGTCACCGTCAGCGTGCCGTTGGCAGCTTGCATACCGCTCCATGCACCGCTTGCGGTGCACGCAGTGCCGCTGGTTGCGGACCACATGAGCGTGACTGGTCGCCCGGCGATGACCGTTGTTGGATTGACGCTGATGGTGATCGAGGTGGGACTGCTCATTGATCCGGAACCGGATCCGTAGCCGCCGCCGCAGCTTTGTAGGATGGTGGCGAAAAGTAAGCCCGTCAGACCGCCGAGGGCGGCACGATAGTTTTTCATGATGGATCCCCGAGCGCAGGTATGGCCGTCAGTTCGTGAGGTAAGTGCCCAAGCAATCAAGAAAGGTTTAATCTGTGCGGCGTTGCGTCCATGAGGTTCTCGCATGCTGTGCTCGAGGCACGATCCGGCGGTTGCAAAATAGTGCGCCTGCGCGCGGCAGCTGCATTTCTTGCCGGCATTGTCTTCGCGTCATCGCAAGCCTGCGCGGCGGACGAGTGGGGCGGTTCCGCGGCGCTGTCGAGCGATTATTTCGTGCGCGGAATTTCCCGCACCAGCAATGATCCAGCGCTGCAGTTGGACCTGCACTATGCGAATCCAAACGGATTCATTGCGGGAGCATTCGCATCAAACACGCGAATCGACTCCGGCGAGCCGCGCGATGTCGAGCTCAGCGGGTTTGTCGGCTACGTCCGGAACATCGGCGAATCATGGAGCGCAAGAGTGCTGGGGAGCCACTATGCCTACCCTTGGAATCGGGCAGGATCGCACTACAACTACGATGAGCTGGACCTGGACATCGCCTACCAAGGCTGGCTGCATCTCAGCGCCGGATACTCGCCGAACTCGCCGCGGTTCTTGGCGGCACCCTACCGTGCGCTGATCGGGGTCTCGGAGCGGTCCGCAGAGGTGAGTGTCCAGCGGCAGCTATTCGGCAAACTGTCATTCCTCGCCGGCGCAGGTTATAGCCATCTAGGCGGGCCGGAATCTGGCGGTTACGCGTACTGGAGCGCGGGCGCCGCTTACGACCTACGGTCGGTCACCCTAGCCGCGTCATATGTCAATACCAGTCCGGAGGCTAAGGTATTGTTTTATAATGCCGCAGCGACCGGAGAATGGACGGGAACCGTGATTTGGCGCTTCTAAAACCCGCACCCGCGTGCAACCCTGGGGGGCGAGCCCGGTACTTACCGGATATACCGACTTTGCCGAGGATTGGGCCTAGATGACGCTGCCTGCCAAGAATTCCCCCAAAGAGCGCGATAGCGCGCTGTTGGCGGCCATCGCAGCGGGCGATCGGCGAGCATTGGAAGAGTTATACCTGAGTTATCACAGGCGCCTGGCTCGCTTCCTATCGCGGTTTACCCCGCGGTACGAAAATGTCGAGGAAATCATCAACGATACCTTTATGGTGGTCTGGCAAAACGCCAAGGATTTTCGCAGTGCATCGCAGGTGTCGACCTGGATCATCGGCATTGCGTATCGCACGGCGCTTAAGTCGTTTCGGCGCCAGAAAAACCATGCCGGTACCGGCAGTCTCGAGGACTATCCCGAACAAACCATCGATCCTACGCTCGATGCCGAAGTGCACGACTGGCTCAAGCACGGACTGAGCCGTCTGCCGATCGAGCAGCGGCTGACGCTGGAGCTCGCCTATCATATGGGACATTCTTTAGAGGAAATCGCGGCGATCACGGAGTGCCCGGTCGGGACCGTAAAGGCGCGCATGTTTCACGCGCGTGAAAAATTACGCCAATACCTCCCCACCTTGAGCGGCGGCGCGCCGGATACGCCCGCGAGAATCGGATGAGCCACAACCGCACGGAGCATTCCGCGGAGCACCAAGAGGTCTCTGCACTGATCCCCTGGTACGTCAATGAGACCCTGGAGGAACCCGAGCGCAAGCGTGTCGACGCTCACGTCGACGCATGCGCCGCTTGCCGCGACGACTTGGCGATACAGCGCCGTATCTGCGAAGGGATCGACGCTCAACCGGCGCTCGATTACATGCCGGTGGCATCGCTCAAGCGATTGCACGCACGCCTCGATGCCTTGCAAGCCGGGTCCGCACCCGTGATGTCGGCACCTCCTGAGCAGCGATCGCGCAGCACCATGCCTTGGCGGGGGTGGATGGCGGCGTCGGTTGCGGCGATGGCGGTTGCCGTTGGGCTGTTGGTTGTCGATCGTTGGATGCAGTTCGAAGCGCGGGTGACGCGACCCAGCTACCGCACCGTGACGACCCCGATTCCGCGGCCTCAGGGCGAAGTGATTCGTGCCGTGTTCGCCCCCTCCATCACACTGGTGGAACTGCAATCAATCCTGGATGAAGCGCAGCTGCGAATCGTTTCGGGTCCCACTGAGGCAGGCGTGTATTCATTGGCGTCGAAATCCACATTGACGGTGCACGCGTCGCTGGCGTTGCTGCGTCAACATCCGACGGTGCGCTTCGCAGAAGGAACGCTGCCGGAGCCCGAATCAGGCAATTCGCCGTGATCCGCTGGGCGATTTTAAGCGCCGCTATCGCATTGGCGAGCGCGTGCAGCAGCGCACCGGTGCGCATCGATTCGCGCGCGCTCGCGAATCAACCGGTTGACTCTCCCGAGCGCTTCATCATTGTCGCGGTGGAAAACGAGCCTGCGGCTTATGTCGCGCACGCGGGAGCCACGCCGCGCGGCTACGACACAATCGCCGATTACGGCGCAACCGCAGAGGCGCGTAAAGCTCTGCGCGACGTGGAGCGCGAGTACGGACTGCGGGAAGTAAACGCGTGGCCGATCGCACCGCTGCATATTCACTGCGCCGTTCTGCAGATACCCTCCGGTGCCGATCGCAACACGCTGCTCGCCCGCCTCTCGAAGGACCGGCGCGTCAAGCTCACGCAACCGCTGCAAACATTTGCCACGCGCACCGAAGGTTATAACGATCCTTATGTGGGCCTGCAGCGCGGCTTTCAGCAAATGGACGTGGCGGATGCGCATCCGTGGTCTCGGGGCGAGGGCGTCAAGGTCGCCATCATCGATACCGGCGTCGATATTCAGCATCCCGATTTGCGCGGCAGCATCGCCTCCGCAGCCAACTTTGTCGATGCTGATGACGCGCAGTTTCAGCGCGACCGTCACGGCACCGAAATCGCCGGAGTGATCGCCGCCGTTGCCAACAACCGCGAGGGCATAGTCGGAGTCGCGCCGAACGCGCGGCTGCTGATATTGAAAGCGTGCTGGCAGGCGCATTCCGACGCGGACGCCGCGCGCTGCAATTCCTTCACCTTGGCCCGCGCAATCACCGCCGCATTTGCCGCGCATGCGCAGATCGTCAACTTAAGTCTTGCCGGACCGGATGATCCTTTGCTCGGCGACTTGATTCGCGAGGGCCAGCACCGCGGCGTGTTGTTTGTCGGCGCCTCGTCCGCCGATCCCGCAGGTCAGAGCGGTCTGATGCACCAAGCAGGCGTCATCGAGGTCGCCAGCGCCGACACCCAATCCGCATCCGACACGGTGCTGTACGCGCCGGGGCGCGAGATTCTCACCTTGCTTCCCGGCGGTCATTACGACTTCGCCTCAGGCGCCTCGATCGCGACGGCGCAAGTCAGCGGCGTGATCGCGCTCATGTTGGCGAAGAACCCGGAGATGTCGGCGGCCGCGGCGTTCCGTTTGTTGCGCGACACCAGTTCATTGAAAGCCGCCAATGGAGCCGTCAAGGGGATCGACGCATGCGCTGCCGTAGTGACGCTTGTCGGTCAGGGCTCCTGCCATAGCGGCGACGCGGACCGCTCGTTGGCCGATCAGAGCGGCAACCGCGTGGCGTTGCATTGACGCTAGTGGGCTTGCGGCCGCTTCAGTAACTCTCCGCGATCGACCGAGCGCACGTTCAGGTGTATTTGGGTCGCCCCGCGCACAGCTGTTAACGGCACCCCGCTGCCTGCAGGACCCACTGCCCACACGCGGCGATAGAAATCCGGCAGGGTGCCCACCTCATGTCGTGCCACTTCGCTGATGACATCGCCTTCGCGAATGTCGGCGCTCTGCGCCGGGCCGCCTTCGACCACGCCCGTCACATAGACCTTGCCGGCCAGTTCGACGGCGTAGACTCCCAGCCACGGGCGCGGCTGCCGGTCGGCTCTGCCGGTGAGCTTCAGGCTGTGCAGAATCGGCTTGAGCAGGTCGATGGGAACGAACATATTGGCGTTGATTTCCTCTCCGGCGATGATTTCGCGGACCAGCAGAGAGCCGAGCCCAACCAATGCGCCGTGACTGTCGATCAACGCCGCACCGGACCAATGCGGATGCGCGGGAGCCGTGAATATGGCTTCCTCGAGCAGGTATTCCCACGCGCCGGCAAACTCGCGGCGCGCAAGCACGTGCACGGTTTGGGGCGGAGCGAAATCTTTCGCACTCAAGACATGAGCCTCGCTGCCGGCGCGAACCTCCGCGGACGATCCCAGCGGAATCTGCGCCGCGTCCAGTTTTTGCAGCGGCAATACCAAGCCGAAACCCGTTACTTGATCGTAGGCCAATGGATGCGCCGCGATCTCTCGGCCGTCGGCATTGGTCAGCCATACGTCTGTCGCTTCGGTCATCAAATAGCCGATAGTCAGAACCAGTCCGGTGGAATCGATGACGACACCGTTGCCGATGCGCTGCGATCCCAATATCCCGGCTGTGAACGCATCCTCGGGAACGTCGGCGCGCAACTTGATAACCGCGCGGTTGAGCGTTTCTAAATCAGGTTCCATCGTTTGATCACCCGCTAATCAAACCCTCGATACATTACTGCAATTTTTGCAATCAGTATCGCCCGCGACAAATGGGGAATTGAGAATCGTTCGCAATAATTGATCAGCACGGAACTGCGAAATGGGGAAAAATGTCTCATTCCTTCACTTGTCATAGAGGCGCCATATGCAACGCAAGATTTCACGTCGGTCCATCGTCAAGGGCGGCCTCATCGCCGGTGCTTTGCTGCCCACAGTCGGTCTCATTTCGCACAATGCCGCTGCAGCGGCGCTACCTCCGCTCGATCCCAACGATCCAACCGCCAAGGCGTTGGGATTCGTCAATGATGCTACTAAGGTCGACACCAAAACCCACCCAACGTTCAAAGCCGGCCAAAAATGCGCTACTTGCGCTCAGTTCCAGGGAAAGGCAGGCGATGCAACGGCGGCGTGCACGATTTTCGCCGGTAAGAGCGTGCCGCAGGGCGGCTGGTGCCAAGTCTGGGCTCAAAAGAGTTGAAACAACGGGCCGTTCCGGCCGGTATCACGGAACTTGTCGAATCCTGAGCAGCCATTGCTTTAAGGCGAGTGCGACCGAGTCCGGGCGTTCGAGCGGCGCCATGTGTCCCGCGCCGTGGATTTCGAACAGCGTTGCGTGCGGAATTCTGCGCCGAATGCTTTGTTGCTGGGAAACCGGTGACCACGTATCGTCGCTGCCGCTCAACAGCAAGGTCGGCACCGAAATGCTCCGCAGCACCGACATTGCCTCAGGCCGATGCAGCATCGCGCTGACTTGAGCCGCATAGGCGTCGGCTGTCCAGCGCTGAATCATGGCGGTCATGTGACCCATCACGTGCACGGCGCGCGCTGCGTCGCTGCCCATCATGGGCGGCAGCCACTCGGCTGCCAATGCGGACATGCCGTGCTCATAGGCAACTCGCAGCAAGTGACTGCGGCTCTGCGGCTCGCCGTCGCGCACTGCATGCACCGCAGTGTTGAGCAGCGCGAGGCCCGTGATCCGTTTGGGATCTGCGCGCATGATCTCGAGCGCCACCCGTCCGCCCATGGAGTGACCCGCGAGCGCAAAGCGATCCGGCGCGAGGTCGAGCGCGTGCTGCGCCATGGCCGGTATCGAGGAAAAGCCGCGAAACGACACCACGGATACTTGCGCCACCGCGGAGAGCCGTTGCGGGATATCGGTCCAAAACGACTCATCGCACAAAAGTCCGGATAAAAGCAGCAGCGTTTGCTTCATAATCGGCGCCATTATGGCACGCGATATTTATCAGGCCGTGCGCGACGCCTGCTTGTGGCTTCCGGAAGCGGAGGAGTTCGTCTCGCACGGTTCCCCGAATTTCAGGGTTCGCGGCAAAACTTTTGCGACCTATGTGGTGAATCATCATGGCGATGGCCGCGTCGCATTGTGGCTGAATGCGATGCCCGGCTCGCAGGACTCGCATGTTAAGGCGGAGCCGAAACATTTTTTCGTTCCGCCTTATGTTGGCCCGCGCGGCTGGCTCGGGGTGATCCTGGACCGCGGCATCGACTGGCACAGAATTCCCAGCCTCGTGCGCGAAGGCTACGAAAAGGTGGCGCCGGCGGACTTGCGGGCGCGTACCGGCAAGACGCCGAAGCTCAAGCCTCCGGCAAAAGCGCTGTCGGCCAGTCAAATTGACCCGTTCAAATCGGCGCGCGCAAAGTCTGTTCTGTCGAAGCTGCGTAAGATCTGCCTGAAGTACCCGGAATCCAGCGAGGGCAGCCAGTTCGGGCATCCAACCTGGCTGGCGGGAAAGAAGACCTTCGCCATCGCGCGCTATGACGGCCCGCGATTGACGCTTTGCTTTTGGGTCGGCGTGGATCAGCAGGGCCTGCTGACCGCAGATCCTCGTTATCAGATTCCGCCTTATTTCGGTCACAACGGCTGGATCGCGCTCGATGTCACCCGCGACAGCGATTGGAAAGAAATCCAGGGGCTGGCGTTGCACAGCTATAGGCACTTCGCGCTCAAGCGCATGCTGCAGGCAATTAGCGGCGGATAGGCTGGGCGCTTCTCCTTGCGCCGATGGCGAGACTCAAGGCGCCGAGCACGCCGGATTGCGCGCCAAGCGCCGGCGGTACGATATAGCGATCGGCATCGGTGTGGATTTCAGTGCAGTCGATGTAGCCGCCGAGCCAGTGTTGCATTCGCAACCGGACAAGGGGGAAGAGCCGAACCTGGCTCATGACGCCTCCTCCAATGATGATTCGCTGCGGCGAGAGAGTGAGCACCAGCTGCGCACAGAGCTGGCCCAGATAGTCGGCCTGCAGTTCCCATTGCACATGCGCAGCCTCGAGATCCTTGAGTTCGCCTCCCGCGCGCGCCACGATCGCCGGACCGGAAGCCAAGCCTTCGAAGCAATCGCCGTGGAAAGGGCATACGCCGGCAAAATCCAGGTCGAGCGGGTGGCGCCGCGGGCGAATGTGGCCGATCTCCGGATGCATCAGACCGTGCACCGGCTGTCCTTCGACGATTGCACCGCCGCCGATTCCCGTGCCTACGGTCAGGTACACCAAATTGTCGATATCGCGGGCTGCGCCCCAACGCTGCTCTGCCAGCGCAGCTGCGTTCACATCCGTGTCGAAACCGACGGGGCATGAGAATTCGCGCGCCAGCAGGCCGGCAACGTCGATATTGTTCCAGCCTGTCTTCGGCGTGTGGCCGATGAAGCCGAAGCGGGGTGATTGCCTATCGAGTATCACCGGACCGAAGCAGGCAGCGCCGATGGCGTGCAAACCGATGCCGCGCCGAGACTTGAAGAAGTCGCACGCCTTGGCGAGCGTGGATTCAGGATCGGAGGTCGCAAAGCGCAGTTCCTCATGAATCGTGCCGCTCTGATCGCCGATCGCACACACGAATTTTGTTCCTCCGGCCTCGATGGCGCCGAACACGCGAGACTCGCCGCTCATGCAATCCTCAAATGCTTAGGGTTCGATAGAGCATAGCGTACTTGGCTATAATGCCGGCCAAGACATACCTACACTGGACCGCATATGAACGTTCCGAGCGCAGCATCGCGCGCCATGATCGAGCGCCTGATCGCGTTCAACACGGTGTCGCGCGACTCCAATATGGGATTGATCGAATGGGTGCGCGACTACCTGCATGGATTCGGCGCCAAGACGCGTCTCACTCACGATGCGTCGGGCAAAAAAGCCAATTTATTTGCGACTTTGGGCGATTCCAACAAGCCGGGACTGATTCTCTCCGGTCACACCGACGTGGTGCCCGTGGATGGCCAGAACTGGGATTCGGACCCCTTCGTGGCGACCGAGCGCGACGGCAAGCTGTACGCACGCGGATCTGCGGACATGAAGGGATTTATCGGCATCATTCTGTCGCAGGCGCCTAAATTCGTTGCCGCATTGAATCAGAATCGGCTCGATGCACCGCTGCACTATGCGTTGAGCTACGACGAGGAAGTCGGTTGCCTCGGCGTTCGCGGCTTAATTCGCGATCTGGAGGAGCAGGGGATCCGTCCCGCCGGATGCGTGGTGGGAGAGCCTACCTCCATGCAGCCCATCATCGCCCATAAAGGCACGCATCGATTTCGTTGCGCGGTGCACGGCAGAGAAGCACATTCCAGCTATGTGACTCACGGCGTGAACGCAATCGAATACGCCGCTCGCCTGGTGGTTTTTATTCGGCAACTAGCGGATCGGCTGGCGCAATTGGAACAGCGCGACTACGGCTTTACCGTGCCGTATTCCACCCTGTCGACCGGCTTGATTCAAGGCGGCATCGCCGCCAACGTGGTGCCCAAGGACTGCGTATTCCAATTCGACATGCGCACCTTGCCGAATGCTGCGCCCGATGCGCTGTATCAGGAGATTCGGCGCTATGCGGAAGCGCTCGCGTCGGAAATGCGCGGCATCGATGCCAATTCCGGCATCGATTTGCAGTGGGTCAGTCAGACCGTTGGGCTCGCCGCATCGGAAGCCGATGCCATCGTGAAATGGGCCATGCAGCTATCGAACAATGCCAGCGTCGGAAAAGTGTCTTACGGCACGGAAGCGGGTCTATTTCAGAAAATGGGGGTGCAGACGGTAATCTGCGGCCCCGGGGATATCGCGGAGGCCCATCGGCCCAATGAGTTCGTGGCCCTGGATCAGTTAGCCCAATGCGAGAGCTTCATGAATCGCATTCTCGAGACCGGCTACGCCAAGGCGGCCTCGGAAAAGGCGGAGCACAAGCTCGACGCGGCAACGTAGCGATCATGGATCGCGCAAATGCCATCCTCGCAGCGAACCGCGGCGTACGCTGAGCTGAGCGTCGACAAACCCGGCATTGACGCCTCGATGTGCGCCGGTGCGTGTTCAAAAAACCGGCAGGACAGGCAAGAAGGCGAGCGCGGCATCATTGCCCCAGACGATTCCAGAAATCGCTGAAGACTTGCGTCGACAGGAAGAAGCCCAGGATCACATTCACAACGACGCCTATCGTGAAAGCATAGAACGGCCGCGCTCCGATGGCGGCAAATTCTCGAATTCGCGTCGTAAGCCCGATGCTCAAGAAGGCGAATGTGAACGCCCAGGTGCGAAAGGCCTGCAAAGGCGCCACCAGCGCGGGCAGGACCTCCTTTTTGTAAGCAGCGTAGTCGAATCCGCGCGATACCAATGTGACGACCGCGGATGCCACCAAAAATCCGAGCACAAATTTGGGGAATCGATTCCAGACCTCCGCAGCACTGGATTTGCTTTGCACGCCCGTGCGTTCCCAGCGCGTGGTTGCGATGAGCGAGAGAACGAAGGCCCACACGCCGATCCAGACGTCGCGGCCGATAACCTTCATGAGGGTGAAGGCACTCACCGCTGCTTCGGGACTGCCCGCAATTCCCGGCACATTGCCGGCATATCCACCGTAGGTTTGTGCGGCCGCCAAGCCCGCCGCATCCGCGAATTCAGAGGTGCCAATCCAGGCTCCCGCGATCCCGGTGCTCAAGCTTAGCCCTCTGGCGATGAGCGGCAGCACGAAAATCATGACAATGGCCCAGATCACGACCAAGGAAATGGCGACTGATACGTCCTGTTTCTTCGCGCCCACCGCGCCGCCTACGGCGATGGCACCCGACACGCCGCACACAGCGCCGCCGGTGCCCAAGGTGGCCGCCAGCCTTCGATCCAACCCCAATCGAACGCCCACCGCATAGATCACGCCGAATGTTGCCAGCGAGACAATGGTGGCTTGGACGATCGCCACAGGTCCGGCCCAGGCAATCAACGTGAGCGGCAGTCCGGCGCCGAGCAACACGATCCCGGTCTTAATGTAGAACTCCACCCTCAGTCCCGGGTCGAGCCATCGGGGGACGCCGACCGTGTTGGATACCAAGAGACCTAAGCCTAGCGCGACGAGCGGCGGTTCCAGGTTGTAGTGCGCGGCCTGATCCCACATCCCCAAGAAATAGATACAGCCCGCGGCGGCATAGACTGCGAGGAAGGCGGGGAGAAATCTTGTAATCCTGATGCCGAGTGCGGCAGCGCCGATGCCGAAAGCCACCGCCCACAGCACGAATAGCGCCGAGTACTGCACCGCATGCAGCTTAAGCTGTTGCGACAGGTCCGAAAGATGTGCCCATTTTTGCGGTGCCACCGCGATCCATTTGATACTGCTTCCCGCGGCAAACAGCGCCAATGCTACCGCGATCAAGCCGAGTCCGATCCAGATCGCCCACCAGTCTTCCTTGCGAAACAGCTCGCCCCACGGTGAGCGACGCGCAAGCACCGGCGCGCCGGCAGTTTGGGCTATTTCCGCCATGAAGAGACTCCGCTACGAATTGATGCGTAACGCTAGTCCCTCCGACCTCCGCCAGTCGAATAGTTTGATTGCATATCCAGGTGACGCGCGGTTATGAGGAAAAAGGGGACATAGGATGCCCCCTTTTGCCGCCATATCAGTGACCGATATCGGTACCCTTGTGAAAATCAGGGTAGGGGGGAATCGGTGAGACCGGAACCGGATGTTCCTTGAGCTGCTGCATCACGATCGCGACGGCGCGCTCCAGCTGCGCATCGTGTCCGGCAGCGACTTCCTTGGGCAATTCTTCCACCGGCACATCGGGCGGGATACCGTGACCTTCGACTTCCCACTCGCCGTTGAGACCGTAAATGGCATAGCGCGGGGCGGTTACTGAACCTCCGTCGATCAGAGTCGGATAGCCGCCGATCCCCACCAGCCCGCCCCAGGTGCGTGTTCCCACCAGCGTGCCGAGGGCCGCCTTGCGAAAATACCAGGGCATCGCATCGCCGCCTGAACCTGCGGACTGATTGATGATCATGGCTTTGGGCCCAAAAATCGCGCCCTGCGGATCGTGCACCGGCTTGCCGTCGCGCTCGATCGCATTGCTCAAATGCTTCTGACTCAAGACATTCACGATGTAGTCGGCAATGAAGCCGCCCTGGTTGAAGCGCTCGTCCAGGATCAAGCCCTGACGGTTCAATTGCGCATAAAAATAGCGATTGAAATTGGTATAACCCGCACCGGCGGTATTCGGCATATAGACATAGGCGATCGTGCCGCCCGAGAGCTTGTCGACCTTCTCGCGATTGCCATTGATCCAGTCGAGGTTGCGCAATCCATATTCTGATGCTGTGGGCACAACAGTGACGTCGCGCGCCCCCGCGCCGTCGGGGTTCTTGCCGACCCGCAGCACAGTCTGCTTGCCGGCAGTGCCGTTGAAGAAGCTATCCACGTTGTCGGTGCCGTGCAGTTCGCGGCCGTTGACGGCCAGGAGATAGTCGCCCACCACCACATCGATGCCCGGCATGGTGAGCGGCGCAATCAGCGATGGCGTCCAATTCTCGCCGTTGTAAATCTTGGCGAATCGGTAGCGATTGTGCTCGATGACGTAGTCGGCGCCGAGCAGACCCGGTTTCGGCGCGTTCGAGGGTGTGCGAGGACCATTCACGAACATATGGCCTACTTGCACCTCACCCAGCATTTCGTCGCACAGATAGGTGAACTCGTCGCGCGAGGCCAGACCCTGCAGGTACGGCTCATACTTCGCTTCAACCTTGGCGATATCCAACCCGTGCGTGTGCGGATCGTAGAGGAAGTCACGCTGCAATCGCCAGGTCTCGTGGTACATCTGTTTCCACGCGCTGCGCGGATCGATGACCGCCATCATTCCATGGTTGTTTATCGGCTTGCCCGGATTCGCATCGGGCGAACCCGGCTTCAATTCGGCGACAGGCGCGAGAAACCAGCTGTCTTGACGAGTATAAAATAGCTTTTCGCCGTCAAATGAAACTTTGAAATTCGTCAGTCCGCTCAAGATCTCTTCGGTTTGACGCTTCTCCGTGGTGAAGCGCCACAGCGCGCGAATGGGTGAACCCGGATTCTCCGCGGCGCGGCCGACCGGCGGCCCTTCCGCGAGGAACAGAACCCCGGTTTTGCCCACCGCCAAGTCGACGTAGTTTCTCGATGGAATCGGCAACGACAGTATTCGGTTGCCGATATCGGCAAGATCGATGACGGTCGGCTTCGGTTTGGCGTCCGCTTTTTTCTTCTCGTCCTTTTTGCCGTCTGCCTTCTTCGCGCCGGCATCCTTCTTGTCGCCGGCCTGGTCGGCCGCTTCATCCGACTTGTCCGCTTTCTTGGCGTCCTCGTCCTTCTTCTTGTTTTCGTCGTCGCTTTCGGGAGGAATCGGCGAGGCCGTGGCGCGGGCGAGGACGGCGACGTAGACCCCGGCATCGGTCGCGCGGTCTAGCGATGACAGGTCGATACCCGCGTCCGAGGGGCCATTATTGGTGGATGCGGTGAAATACAGATACTTCCCGTCTGAATCGAATGCGGGATTGGCCGCGTTGCTCATGCCATCGGTCAATTGCGTCGATGTGCGCGAGGCAAGCGAATAGAGGAACACCGCATGCAATTCGCTCTCCAGGTCGCGCGTGTAGGCGATCCACTGAGAATCGGGCGACCAGGCAACCTGGCTGGCGGCGCCGAACCCGCCGCGCAGGCCCGTGTCGACTTTCACTGGCTTGCCGCCGGCGGCATCGACATACCAAATACGCAAGTGCTTGTCGGTGAATGCAATGCGCTTCGAGTCGGGCGACCAGTGCGGAGCGTAGTAGAACGACGGGTTCGGCCCCAGATCGATCACCTTGGGAGCGGACAGTCCGTCTTGGTCGCGAATATAAAGCTGATACTCGCCTGAGGCGTCGCTGAAATAGGCGATGGACTTGCCATCCGGCGACCACGAGGGATCCCGCTCGGCGCTGCCGGGTGTTTTCGTCAGATTGCGGATATCGCCTTTTTCAGCGGGCAGAGTAAATATGTCGCCGCGCGCCTCGGCGACGACTCGGGCGCCGGTCGGCGATACCGCGAAATTCTCGGCTGCGCTCTCCGGAACGCTCGCAAGATGCGGCTCGAGACCGGGCAGATCGCCGTGAATCGATACGGTTACGACATGATCCTGACGCGCGGCCGGATCGTAGAGATGCAACGAGCCGAACTGTTCATAGACCAGCCCACCCGGGCCCGCACCGACCGTCTTAAGATCGAAGCCGTGATTCTCAATGACCGGCTGAACTTGCTTGGTTTTGGTGTCGTAGTCGAACAGCGAAACCGAACCATTACGATCGGACAGGAAATACACGGTGCTTCCCACCCACACCGGACTGGAATCGTTGGAGTTCTCGCGCGGGATTTTTTCCAGATCCAGCGTCTTCATGTTCACCAGCCAAACTTGCGCGGTCTGGCCGCCCCGATAATGCTTCCACGCGGCCTGCCATTGACGAACCGGGGTATAGGCCAGTGTGCTGCCGTCAGCCGAGAAGCTGCCCCAATCAACGCTCGGAAGCGGCAGCACTTCAGCGGGTCCGACGCCGTCCGCGCGCACTTGAAATAGCCGCGGATAAACGGATTTGCTGGCATGCACGGATGTGAACAGCACATTCTTGCCGTCCGGCGTCCAACCGGTGACGATATTTCCCGTCGGTTCCCAGGTGAGCCGCCGCGGCACGCCGCCTTCGCTGCTCATCACATAGACATCCGTGAGGCCGTGTTCGCGCACTGAGTAAGCGACCTGCGAGCTGTCGGGTGAGAAATACGGCCCCGCGCTCACGGCACCGTTGGAGGTCAAGCGCCTGGCCTCGCCGCCTTGTCGCGCGACCGTCCAAACGTCGCCGGCGTAGAGGAACGCAATGCGATCTTGCCCAAGGCTGGGATTGCGCAGCAGCAAGGGCGCGGCACTCCAAGCGGACGCACACAGGAATAGGCCGGCAATGAAACTCAAACTCGCGCTGGCAATTACTCGGGGACTCATGCGCACCTCTTGCTTTAGGACAATAAAAATAGGCCGAAACTATACACGATCGCGATGGTTTAGCCGTTTACGAAGCGCATGCCCGACTCGTCGTAGCGTTCGCCGGCGGCTATGCCGCTCGGCGCAACCGCCGCAATGCGCGCCAAATCCGCCGCGTTGAGCGCCACGTCCGCAGACGCGATGTTTTCCTTCAGCCGCGTAACGTTGGTGGTGCCCGGAATCGGCACGATGTTCGGGGCCTGCGCGAGCAGCCAAGCCAACGCGAGCTGCGCCGGGGTGCAGTTCTTTTCCTTTGCGATTTCCTGCACCTTGTCGACCAGCGACAGGTTCTTCGCAAAATTCTCGCCTTGAAATCGCGGCGAGTGGCGCCGGAAGTCTTTGGCATCCAGGTCATCGATGCTGCGGTAGCGGCCGGTCAGAAAACCGCGCCCCAACGGACTGTACGGGACGAAGCCTATGCCGAGTTCACTGCAAGCTTGGAGCACGCCATCCTCGGGGTCGCGGCTCCATAAGGAATACTCCGATTGCACGGCGGTGATCGGATGAATCTTGTGGGCCCTTGCAATGGTTGCGGCGCTCGGCTCGGATAAGCCGATACTCGCGACCTTGCCGGCCTTCACCAATTCAGCCATGGCACCGACGGTATCTTCGATCGGCGTGCTGGGGTCGACGCGATGCTGATAGTACAGGTCGATGCGTTCCACATTGAGGCGTCGCAGAGAGGCTTCGCAGGCCGAGCGAACGTAGTCAGGCTTGCCGCTGATTCCGCGCAGTCTGGGGTTTGCCGGATCGCGCTGCACGCCGAATTTGGTGGCGAGAAATACTTGATCCCGCTTTCCGGCGATCGCCTTGCCCACCAGGACTTCGTTGGCGTGTGGGCCGTACATGTCGGCGGTATCCAGGAAGGTGAGTCCGAGCGTGATCGCGTTTCGAATCACGCCGATGGCGTCGGCATCGGTGGCCGCGTCGCAAGCATAAAATTCCGAGAATCCCATGCAGCCCAAGCCGATCGCCGATACTTGGGGGCCGTTGCGGCCCAGTTTGCGCAGCTTCATTGCATTCCCCTGTCATGCGAACCCATCGAGGCCGGCCATGATAGCTTGACGCGTTATGCCGGGCGCGGCATTCTGCCGTCGGCCTTGGCGCCACGCGTTGCATCACATAAGGAATACACATGCGCCTTCAGAAAGTTGCCGTTATCGCTCTGATGCTCGCCGGCATGTGGGTCGCACTCCAATTTGGCGTCGCCAGCGCGGCCGAGGGTGATCAGTACATCGGCACCTGGAAGGGCACTTGGGAGGGCGCAGGCGCCGGCGGACGCTTCGACCTGACCCTCGCTCGGGATGCGGAAGGCAAGCTAGCCGCCAGCGTGTCGGTGGGCACCGATATGGGCGACTACAAGGCGCAGTTCAGCAAGGTGACCCTCACCACGGACAAGCTCGCGGGCGCCTATGACTATCCTCCGGATCCGCAAGGGGAGGTCATCATCACAGGCTCATTCGATCCCAAGAATGCCACGGGCACTTGGTCGCTTGGCGCAAAAGGACAGCCCGGCGGCCAGGCAATTGCCGGTACCTGGAAGGTCAGCAAGCAATAAAGCGCTCATCCGGAGTTTGCTGAGAGTGCCTTAGCTCGACAACGCGGCGCTGAGTTCCACGGAATCGGTCGGGTTCAAAAAACGAATCACACCGTCATCCAGTGAGCCGAACTTCAGGCTCATCACGTCCTTGACGTAGTTCTGATGCAGCTTCCAGGGCGTTTTTGAACCCTGCTTGGGCAACTTGTCCGCGACGCGCAGGATATAGCCCGACGACAGGTTGAGCCATGGCTCCGGCTGCACCGTTGGATCGTCGTTTTGCGGCACGCAGACTCGGTAGCCGGCCGATTGCATATGATTGAGCACACGGCATATGTAGTCGCATGTCAATTCGCTCTTCAGCGTCCAGGAAGCGTTGGTGTAGCCGAAGGTCGAGGCTAGATTTGGGATGCCGCCGTACATCGTGCCCTTGTAGTTGAGGGTCTTGGCCGGATCGACGTGGCGGCCGTCGACGCTGATTTGAATATTGCCGAGCGCAACCAGGCTCAAGCCTGTCGCGGTGACGATGATGTCGGCCTCGAGTTGCCTGCCGCTGCGCAACTGGATGCCGCTTTCGGTAAACGTCTCGATCTCGTCGGTCACCACAGCGGCCTTGCCTTGCTTGATGGCTTCGAATAGATCTCCATCCGGCACCAAGCACATGCGCTGATCCCAAGGATTGTAGCGGGGCGAAAAGTGCGTTCCGACGTCGTAGTCGGGCCCGAGCGCACCCTTGACACGGTCGAGAATCCATTTCTTCACGCGCTCCGGACTGCGTTTGCAAAGATCGAAGAAATAAATGCCGAACAAGATGTTCCGCCATCGCACCAGATTGTACGCAAGCATGGACGGCAGATAACGCCGCAGAAAGTTCGCTAATTTGTCCTGCTCGGGGCGCGCAACCACGTAGGTCGGCGAGCGCTGCAGCATAGTCACCTGCGCCGCGGTCCTCGCCATGGCGGGCACCAGCGTCACGGCCGTTGCGCCGCTGCCGATCACGATCACGCGCTTGCCGGCGTAGGCCAGATCCTCTGGCCATTTTTGCGGATGCACGACCTGTCCTGCGAAGCGCGCACTGCCTGGGAAAACCGGGGTGTAGCCTTCCACATAACTGTAGTAGCCGCTGCAGACAAAAAGAAAATGGCAGGTAAAGCGCGCAACTTGGCCGTCGGGCCCGCACTCGGCTTCGATGCTCCATAGGGCATCCTTGGACGACCAGGAGGCACGCTTGACGAGATGATGAAAGCGAATGTTTTTGTCGACGCCGTAGTCGCGCGCCGTGTCGTTGATGTACTTGAGAATCGAGTGCCCATCGGCGATGGCCTTGCCTTCCACCCACGGCCGGAATGAATAGCCCAGGGTGAACATATCTGAATCTGATCGAATTCCGGGATAGCGGAATAAGTCCCAGGTGCCGCCGATGGCCGCACGGCCTTCCAAAATCGTATAAGTCTTGTTAGGACAATTCTTCGTGAGGCTGCATGCCGCGCCAATGCCTGAAAGGCCGCCGCCGACGATCAGCACATCGAAATGATTGTTAGGCACTTAGAGGTTCTCCACTCAGCAAGCGTCAAGCCGCAGGTCGTGCGCCGATGTCGCGCGCGAACGCGGTCACCGCGGCAAACGCCTCGCGCGCTTCGGGCAACAGCGTAACGAACACCGGCCATACATGCGGCAGCCGATCTCGCACGATCAATTGAACTCTGACACCCGCGGCTGAGGCCCGCTCCGCGAGACGCAGCGTATCGTCGCGCAGAGTCTCGTGACGGCTCGCAAACAATAGCATGGGAGGCAGGCCGGCAAGGTCTGCGTATAAGGGAGATGCGCGCGGATCGCGCGCATCCGCGCCGGAAAGATACATCGCCGCAGCTTCGCGGATACCGCGCGGCGTGAACATGGCGCAGCTCTTGGCATTCGTCTCGACAGATATGCCAGTGACTGCCAAGTCCGAATAAGGAGAGAAGCCGACGATGGCCTTGGGCAGCTTCCAACCGGCGTCGCGCACGCCCACCGCGGTGGCAATCGCAAGGCCGGCCCCCGCGGAATCGCCTGCGAGCACAATCTCTGCTTGCGGATATTGGGCGAGCAGCCACTGATAGGCCTTGGCGGCATCTTCCACGGCGGCCGGAAACGGATGCTCCGGCGCCAATCGATAGTCGAGTGAGTAAGCGGGAGCCTGGAAGGCCTTCGCCATGGCTATCACGACCTGCCGATGGGTCTTTGGTGAGCCGAACAGGTAACCGCCGCCGTGCAGGTATAGAACGATCACCGAAGGCGCCTGCGTTGGCGACGGTGATAAGCGGGCCACATCGAATTCCAAGCCCGCATCGTTGCGCAGACTTTCGACGCAGTAGCCGGGCGGGACGCGGAGTGCGCTTCGCGGCGGATGCTCGGTCATGGCCCGTAGGCGCTGCAAATTGAGGGGTTTCTTGCCTTGCCGCTTCATCGTGAGGCGAAAGAATCCATTCAAAATCATGGCCTGCCAGCTCAGCATTCAAGAATTATGGCACGCGACTCGCGTAAATCGCGAAACAGCTAACAAAAATACCATGGCTTTTGGGAGATACATTCCCGTAGATCAGATACTTATCAAATACTGTGGATGCTCTTGATCGCTTCTGTTGGAGCTTCCAGCTTATGACAGCAAAGACAAGCGGGATCAATAAGTCAAAGACTGCGCCGACCTCGCGCGCACCCAGTCAATGGCACGCGGTCGGCATACGGCCCAAGGGCGCCGGCTGCGATGCCGTGCAGGCCTGCCGCGCGGCGCGGTACTTATCGAGCGATGCCCCGCGCCTGCCGCTGCGCGAGTGCACAGCCTCCGACACCTGCAGCTGCGTGTACAAACATCATGCGGATCGCCGTGCGCAGCCCAGGCGCCAGGAGGAACGGGACGGACTTCGCCGAAGCGGCAAGTTTGATCAAGAACGCCGTTTGACCCGCGACCGGCGCAAATCCGACTAATATCTGCACCCCGAGCGGCCGCTCCGCTCGTATTCCTATTCAAGGCTCATGGGATAACCCCATGCGGCCGCTAATAGGAGATCCGTCCATGAAGATGCGAATGGTGAAGATTGCGATGGCCTGTTTGCTTCTCCCCGGGCTCGGCATAGCGCAGGATGCCAAACTCAAGCTGCCCGAATTCAGATCACTCGCTGCCAAAGCAACCGAATCGGTCAACATCAGTCTGAGTCCCTGGCTATTGCACATGGCCGGATCATTCATCGACGACAAAGATGCCGACAGCGTGGCCACCAAGCGCATTCTGGCGGGAATCAAGTCGATCGAAGTTCGCAGTTATCAGTTCGCGTCCGATAATGCGTATTCTACGGCGGACATTGACGGCGTAAGAAGCCAATTGGCGGGGCCCGGATGGAGCCAAATCATGCAGGTCCACCACCGCGAGAAGAGCGAGGATGTGGATATGTACGTTTTGATCGAGAACAACGTGACCAAAGGTTTTGCACTCATCGCCAGTGAACCGCGGGAATTCACCATCATCAACATCGTCGGCACCATCAAGGTTGAAGACCTGCCGAGATTGGAGAGTCACCTGCACCTGCATGGCGTGAGCGATACCCAAGTCAATTTGCTGATGTAACACGCGCTTGAATGACGCAGCGGCGGATCCTTTGGACGATGAGCTCGCGAAAGCGCGCTCTGGAGAACGGGCGGCGCTGGGGGTTCTAGTGCGGGCGCATCAGCGGTCTGTGTACAGTCTGGCCTTGCGCATGCTGGGCACTCGAGATCTTGCGGAAGACTTGACGCAGGAAGTGTTCATGCAATTGAACGGCAATTTGCGGTCGATTGACTCGAACCGGCACCTGCATTTTTGGTTGCGCCAGGTGACCAGCAACCGCGCAATCGATCAGTTGCGCCGCCGTGCGCGGGTGCCATTGACATCGCTGGAGGAGGAATCGGAGCTTTTCAGCCAGGAGGAAGGCTCCGATCCAATGCTGCAGCGGCACATGCAGGCGTTATTGGCGGAGTTGAGCCCGCAGGCGCGCGCGGTGCTGTTGCTGCGTTATCAAGAGGACTTGGATCCGCCGGAGATTGCCCGGACCCTTGATATGCCTCTCAACACGGTGAAGAGCCATTTGAAACGATCGCTGGAAAGCATGCGCGAGAAAACCGCCGGCATGCTGCCGGCCCGCTGCGAGGACAGTCCACCATGAGCCAGGATATTGAACCCCGGGATGATATCGAATCCAGAATGCGCACGGCCTTGCGGCCGGTCACTCCGCGACAAGCATTCTCGCAAGAGCTGCTCGCGCGCGTCCTTGTCGATCCAGCGGCTCAATCGAAGCCTCGCTTCTTCGCTGCAACGAGGGTTCGCCCTCTGGCCTGGTGGCTCACTGCGAGTCTTGCCGCATCTTTGGTTCTGGCCGTGGGCGTGCATCAGCATCTGCAGCAACAACGATTGCAGCAAAGCGGCCTCGAGGCTCGTCGCGAAGTGATGAAGGCGCTGCGCGTGACCAGTGAAAAGCTGAACCTGGCGTACGAAGCGGTCAAGAGTCAATCCACGTCGTTGCAAGACGAAGAGTCCGGCGCATGAAGTCCGGCATAGGAATCTCGCCATGAGAAAATACACGCTAACTCTGTGCATCGCGCTGCTGGCGCCCGCATTGTCCTGGGCCGCATCGGGTCCCAAGCTCAACATCCCGAGCTTCGCAGGATTGGCGCAGAAAGCGAGCGACTCCGTGACCATTACCGTGGATCCCGCGATGCTGGGAATGGCCGCGAGGTTTCTTGATTCCAACGATCCGCAGGATGCTGCGACCAAGGATATTCTCAACGGCCTGCAGGGGATCTATGTTCGCAGCTATACCTTCGATCATGACTCCGCCTACAGCCAGGCGGATATCGACGCGGTTAGAAGCCAGCTCACCGCGCCGGGATGGAATCGGCTGGTCGAGACCCGGAGCCGTAAGACGCACGCGGACGTGGATATCTACATCATGGTCGATCAGGGCAAGGCGGTGGGGCTGGCGATCATCGCCAGTGAACCCCGGGAGTTCACCATCGTAAATATCGTCGGAGCAATCGATCTCGACAAGCTGCACAAGCTCGAAGGCAAATTCGGCGTGCCTAAGCTCGATATCGATACCTCGAAGCCCGCGCCTCCGCCGAAAAAATGACTAGGGCGATTTCGTGCCGGTCCCGACCGGGCTGACGGCGGATGCCAACGTCTCTTTGGGCGGCTGCAGGCGCTCCTTGCATGTGCGCAGCGCATCGTTGTAGGACAGATTTCGGTTGGCGGACATGCGTTTCGTCATGCACTCGCTGAGCTGGTGTTTGGCGATGATGGCGCGGCTCTCAGGGGCCGCTGATGCCGCCTGCGATCCCAGCAATACCAGGCTGATTCCGACTGCAGTTAGGTATCGCCTCATTGCGAGTCTCCGAACATGGTGGGTGAGCTTGAGCGCGGTGCGGCTGGACGACAAGGGCGCAGAATCGCCATCGAATGTCGGGGTTGCACTGACAGCTTGATATCAGAAAGGCCTGAGCTAGACTGCTGAGAAAGCCGCGCGAAGAATCGGCCGAGGGAGAAGGACTTGAGGAAACGCAAGCTGAAGAGCGGCATGGCAGCCGCTTGCTCGCTGATCGGTATCATCTCAGCCGCGGATCTGACGCAGGCGTCCGCAGTGCCCGATTTGGAAGGCACTTGGACCAACGCCTCGCTGACCCGGCTCGAGCGGCCATCGGAGTACGGCAACCGCGGTGCACTAACGCCTCGAGAAGTCGCGACGCTCGAAAAAAAGAACAGCGACTTAGTGGCGTTGGGAAATCGGCCCACCGATCCTAAGGCAACGGTCAAGGATTTACCCGCCGACTGCAGCGGCGGGCGGGGCGACAATTGCAACTACAATGCGGCATGGACGGATCCGGGCACAACGGTAATGCGCGTGCACGGCGAGCCGCGCACCTCGTTCATTACTTTCCCCGGCAACGGGCGCATACCGGGATATACCGCCGAGGCGATTGCGCGGGGAGACGCCGTGCGGCGCTACGGACCGCGGCTGCAGCCGGGGCAGCGGCAGAACGACAATCCAGAAACGCGAGCATTGGGCGAACGCTGTCTTACCTCATTCGGCTACAGTGCAGGTCCGGTAATGTTGCCGCTGCTCTATAACAATACCTATCAAATTGTGCAGGGCAGGGACACCGTGGCGATCGTGGTGGAAATGGTTCATGACGTTCGGCTGATCCGCTTGAACGCGACTCACCGCAGGGACGGACTACGGCCCTGGTTCGGCGATTCCATCGGCCACTACGAAGACGAGACCCTGGTGGTCGAAACCACGAATTTTCCGGCCGCCCAAACCTTCATGGGTTCCTGGCAAAACCTGAAAGTCACCGAGCGCTTTACGCGAGCCGGCGGTGAACGCGTGCTGTATCAATTCAAGGTCGAAGATCCCACGGTCTGGACGGAAGCGTGGGGCGGCGAGTACGAATTCAGCAAGGCCGGCGGCAGGATCTATGAATATGCCTGTCATGAGGGCAACTACGGTCTGCAAGACATCCTTGCCGGCGCACGCGCGGAGGACGCCGCAGCGGCCGCTACCGCCGTCAAAGCCGCCGCGAAGTAGCGGGCCACATCCGCGAGAGCAGACCATCCCGCAGGACGAATTGATGCCACAGCGCCGCTGCGGCGTGAATCCCGGCGAGCGCAAACAGCGCGTAAGCCAAGTAGCCGTGCAGGTCTTCCGTGGGATGAAACACCGCCCGATTGGACTTGATCCCAAGGTCAAGCTTGAAAAGACCGAAATCGAAAATGCGGCCGTGATAGACGAATGTGATGATGCCGACGATCGGCGTCACGAACAGCAGGGCGTACAAGCCCGCGTGAGTCGCGGCCGCTGCACGGCGCGCCAACGCGCCGCCAGTCTCGACCGGCGGCGGTGGCCTGTGTCCGCGCCGCCACCACAGGCGCGCGAACAGGGTGAACCAGAGCGCCAGGCCGAGCACGGCATGGATATTGATCCAGAACTTCTGCGTCTCCTTGGGCCACGAATCATGCAACAGGCCGAGAGTTCCAACGCACACAACCAGCGAAAACATCAGCCAATGAAACGCGATTGCAGTCATTCCGTAACGCTTGACGTTCTCAGTGGCCATTGGTCCCGCTCGTGGTTGGTGGGTTGCCACTTATACTATCAAGGCAGCAGTCACTAATCATCGAGGGGATCCATATGAGCAGCGGACTCGCGACAATCGATCAAATCAAGGCCACGTTCATCGATCTGGCCATTCGCTTTGGCCCGAAACTGGCAACCGCGATCATCATTTTCATCGCCGGCGTGTTCATCGCCAATTGGTGTACGCGTGCGACCGCGCGCGGCCTGCACCGCTTCGGCCTCGAACCGCCGGTCAAGATGCTGCTGACGAGGTTGGTGCGCGTCCTCGTGCTGGCGATATTTTTAATCCTGGCGCTGCAAAATCTCGGAGTCGAACTGTTGCCGTTGATCGCCGGCTTGGGCGTCGCGGGCGCCGGTATCGCGCTGGCAACGCAGGGCGTCTTGAGCAATGTGGTCGCCGGGCTGACCATCATCTTCACCAAGCCTTACCGTGTCGGAGAATACATCGCGGTCGTCGGTGTGGAGGGGGAAGTAACGGCCATCAGTCTATTCAGCACCGTGCTCACACATCCGGATCGTTCGCGAATCGTCGTTCCCAATCGCAAAGTCGTGGGCGAAATTCTGCAAAACTTCGGCACAATACGCCAATCCGAAATTCTGGTCGGTGTGGCCTACGAGTCGGACTTGGCGGCTGCCCTCACGGCTATTCGCGAAGTCGTGTTGGCCAACCCGCGGGTACTGGCCGATCCAAAACCGCTCGTGCAGGTGAAGGCGCTGGCGGATTCCGCGGTGCAGATCTCCATCCGGCCCTGGGTTGCGGTATCTGATTTTGGCGCCATCTCAGGTGAGCTCAATTTATCGGTGGCCGAGGATCTCCGCCGACGCGGGATAGCGATACCCTACCCGCAACAGGAGGTCCGATTGATCCGCGACGCGGCCTAGAATCCTACGTAGGTTTAACATCAGTAATGATTCATAACTATATGAAACAACTAATTATTAAAAGGCACAGACCATGAAGATCGGGGGAAAAGTAGCCGTCGTCACAGGCGGAGCTTCTGGGATCGGCCAAGCAGTGGTCAACGCATTCATCGAAAGGGGCGGCCAGGTAGCAATCTTCGATCTGAACGAGGCCGCGGGACACGCGATGGCGATAAAGTTGGGTTCCAACGCGATCTTCGAGAAGGTCAATGTCGCGGATGAGCCTGCGGTCATCGCGGCGATCGCGAAGACCACGGACTCTTTGGGTGCGATTCATGTATGCGTCAATTGCGCAGGCATCGGCAGCGCACACAAGACCTTCGGCAAAGACGGACCGTTCCCATTGGCTGCATGGAATAAGACCATTGCGGTGAACCTCACCGGCACCTTCAATGTGGCTCGACTCTGCGCGGAACAGATGGCCAAAAATGAGCCGTCGGATTCGAACGGGAGCCGCGGCGTGATAGTTAACATCGCATCGGTGGCGGCTTTTGACGGGCAAATCGGCCAGGTCGCCTATAGCGCGAGCAAAGCCGGCATCGTCGGCATGACATTGCCGATGGCCCGCGATCTATCGGGCATCGGCGTTCGCGTCAATACCATTGCGCCGGGTTTGATCGAAACTCCGCTGCTCGCAGGATTGCCGGCCGAGGTGCTGGATGGGCTCGCCAAATCGGTTCTTTATCCGAAGAGACTGGGAAAACCCGGGGAGATTGCGCAATTGGCAATCGCCATCATCGAGAACGACTACATGAATGGCGAATGCATCCGTGTGGACGGCGGGATCCGGATGCAGCCGCGCTGAGCAAAATTGATTGCCCGCTTCGCCGGAGGATTCACCCCTGCGGCGAAGCGGACCTACGCTATCGAATCAGCAGCATTGTTTCAGCGGCAATGCTCGTCGCGCTCCCGGCAGTCGTACCATCGATTTTCGTGGTAGTAGCGGTGATGATCTCGATCGTAGTAGCCCTCACGATACGGCGGGCCCGCGACGACGCAGGCGGATGAGGCTGCGACGAGACCCAACAAGATTCCGCCTCGAATGATCCTCTGTATATTTGTCATGAATGCTCCAGCGGTTGGTGTTGGCATGATGGCGAAGGCGCCGCAAGTTGACCGTCGGCGCGTTCCAGCCATTGCTGTAAGCAATGGTCTACAGCCGCTGGGTTAATTGCCAGACCTGACAATGGTTTAGCTCGCATATCGCTCAAGGATCGCAACCTTCTGTCGATATGCAGGCATTAGTGTCAGGCAATGAGATGTGATGCCATCAATACGACGCGCTCTGGCGGCGTGGATTCTCCTGGGGCAACTCCTGCTGCTAGCGCCGGAGGCGCACTCGGCAGACACGCGAAATCTCACCGGCTTGCCGGCCTATCCCAATCTCAACGCTGCGGTCATGGATGAAGTATTCCGGACCGACAAGCTCGGTCACTGGTGCATGCGATTCTGGGCCGATACGTCGGATTCCCTCGCGGCCGTGGAAGCTTGGTATCGAAAGAAGCTGATCGGCTCGAGTGAAATTGATCTGGCCCGCGACAAGACCTACAGAAGCTTCGCGGGCCTCGCCGGCGTCAAGATCGTGCTCGGCATCGACTACGTGGTTGTATACAAGACCAACAGCCAGGCACCCACATCCATCGATCTGTATCGCTGCAGTCCGATCCAAAACTAATGACTGGTCAGCGAGGAGGGCGGCGGCTGCGCAGCACTCGCCGGCTTGAGCGGTTGCGCCGACTGAACCGGTACAGCCGTACCGGGGACCGTGCGCACTGCGCCCAAAGCGGGTATCGCAACGGGCGGCTTGTTCGCGCTGTTCGAAACCGGCGGCGTCCAGGCGGGCGGCGCTGAACCCCAAGCGGTGGCTCTCGGCGTGGAGCTCGCCGGGGCCGCAGTTATGGGCGCGGCAATCGGACCGGCGCTCGGGACCAGCGGCACGGCTTGCGGCGCCACCGCCGTGACCTGGCGAGGCGCGACCGCTTTTGCCGCAGTTGTCGGACTGGAAGTCAAGGCCGTCGCTGCCACTGTCGGCATCGCGGCATTCGCCGGCGTTGCGACACTCGCGTTAGCATTGCCGGTGCGCTTTGCGGCTTCCGTGTTCAGCCAGGCAATCAGGGAGTTCTGGGTTTTCGTATCCTTGGCATACACAGTGCGAGCCTGCGCGATGAGTTGATCCCGCTGCGCGTTCACGGCAGCGACCGACTTGCCATCAAATGCGGCGCTCGTCTGTTGCGTCAATTTGCTTTGGTACGCCTGCAACATTGAGGGCGATTGCACCGACTTGCGCTGCGCGTATTGGGCCTTGAACCGAACGGCCGTGGCGTGAAACTGCTGGACTTGCGGCGCGATCGCGGCGATTGCTTTCTGTTTTACCGCAGCGATCTGGCCCGTCATGCTCGCAACCGGCGAACGAGCGGCGTAGCTTGAGTTCGGTACCGCGGCCAGGGCTGTCTTGTTCTGGCCCAGGATAGTGGGCTTCGGCAGCAACGCGTGCAATGCCGCGACTGAGGCAGGAGTTCTCTCCGTGTACATTTTCTCCATGGCAGCGGCGATCGCCTGCGCGTTTTGCGAATTGTTTGTCAGATCATCCAAGCTCGGTTGCAGCGCGGCGAATGCACTATTGGGGCCGCTCACCACGTCGTCGACCATGGTGCCCACATTCTTTGTGAGCTGGCTCACCACCGAGTCTTCGACGGTTGTCACCTGGTCGCTGGGATCGAAGGCCTTGGCTGGATCTGAGAGTATTGACAACAACAGATTTTTCACGGAATCGAGTGGTGCATTGATGGCGGTGCTGTAAAAACCGACGGCGTTCTGCTCACCAACCCCTTCAGTTTGCAAGGCTTTCTGGAGATTCTGTGTGATGTTGGGCAGATCCGGCGCGCTGGCGCCTTGCAGCGCTTTAATCTGATTCACGGCGAGGGCGAAGTCTGCGTTAAAGGCGCCTGCCGGCGGCCGATGCGTGGTGATTAAATCAGTAGCCGCACTTGGACTCGGGCCCACGCCGATTCTCTGCATCGAGTTTGCGGTGTTGGACGTCGGTGCCGCTGCGGCGGCGGTCACCGGCTTATTCGCCAGCCGCGCGGTCGGGATCGTCGCCGTAGCCCCTTGCGAAGGCGCTGATCCGGTGGGCTGAAGAGGCTGTGCTTCCACGGCGGTGAGATGCCGAATCAGCGGTTCTTCCTGCGCGATCGTTGTTGCCTGAGCGAGTGCCGCAGTCATGTTCGCCGCGCCCTGTTGCGCCTGCGACTGAATTGAGTCATGGGTGCTCGTGACCGAGTTTCGTGCCGCCTGCACCGCTGAATTGGTCGTGTTCGTAACAAGGTCCTTCAGATTCGAGACCGCGTTAACCAAATTCTTGACCGTGTCGATGATGGTCTCGATCTCGCAGCTGAGGCCATAAGTCACGACGGTTGCAGCACAACCCAAGAATGAGTCGCAGCAGTCCGCGAGCACCGGCGAGGCGCCTGCACCGATCACGGCGGTCAAAAAGACCGCGCGTGCACCGATCTTCGTTCCGAATCGAGTAACCATTCCGGTCCCCTCAAGTTTAGATATCCCTAAAAATAAGAACCGGAATCGGCGGCAATTCCCGCCACGGGCAGGCGCTTCGGCTAGTAAGCTTGCCGGCACCAAGTCGCAACACACCAGGGATCCATGAAATACCTATCGTTCGCCGCACCACTCGTTTGCGCATTTGCGGCCGGGGCAGGAGCGCAAACTCTGGACTCGTTGATCAACCCGCAATTGCCGGGCTTGGTCGACACCTACAAAGACATCCATTCGCATCCCGAACTGTCTCATCACGAGGAACGCACCGCGGGAATTCTGGCCGCCGAATTGCGCAAGGCGGGCTACGCGGTAACCGAAAGGGTGGGCAAATACCCGGACGGCTCACAAGCCTACGGCGTGGTGGGAATTCTTGAGAATGGCGCAGGTCCGCGACTCTTGATTCGCGCCGACATGGATGCACTGCCCATCGTCGAACAGACCAATGTCGCATATGCAAGCCGGGTTCGCAGCAAAAATGCAGCGGGTGAGGACGTGGGGGTCATGCATGCCTGTGGACATGACGTGCATGTCACCACGTTGATGGGTACTGCAAGAACGCTGGCGGCCTTGCGATCGCGCTGGCACGGCACGCTGATACTCGTGGGACAGCCCTCGGAGGAAACCATCGATGGGTCCAAGGCCATGCTGGCGGACCACCTCTATGAGCGGTTCGGCAAGCCTGATTTTGCCATCGCGCTGCATGACACCAGTGAATTGGCCGCCGGCGAAGTTTCGATGACGAGCGGCGCCGCGCAGGCCGGGTCAACGTCGATAGACGTGACGCTGCGGGGCATCGGCACCCATGGCGCGCATCCGCAATCGGGCAAGGACCCGATTGTGATGGCCGGCGAGTTCATCGTGCAGCTGCAGACCATCGTCAGCCGCCAGGAAGATCCCGCCGACCCGGCCGTGGTCACTATCGGAACTATTCACGGCGGGACGAAGCGCAACATCATCCCGAATGAGGTCAAGATCGAAATTACGGCGCGAGCGTTCAGCGATCAGGCGCGTCAAATTATCATCGACGGCATTCGGCGCACGGCGGCCGGCGTCGCTCTCTCAGCCGGCGTACCCGACAATCTCGCGCCCATCGTCACGGTGCTAGGAAATGAATCCGCGCCCGTGAACTATAACGATCCCCTGCTCACGGCGAGAGTAAAGGCTGCGCTGGTGGATGCGCTGGGCGCGGCGAATGTGTTCACGTCATCGCCGGTCATGGAGAGCGAAGATTTCGGCAATTTCGGACTGGCGGGCCGCAAAATTCCTACACTGGAGTTTGGCTTGGGCGCAATGGATGGCAACAAATTGACGGAGGCGAGGGCGGTCGGCAAATCCCTGCCGGGTCCGCACAGCAGTCTGTTTGAGCCGATACCTGAGCCGACACTGCGCACCGGCGTAACTGCCATGACGTCGGCTGCGATTGCGCTGCTACAGACGAATCGTACGGGGCAATCGCTCTAACAAAAAGCCGCCTCGAGTCCGAGGCGGCCCTTTGAGGCTCGCTTTTAAGTCTTGTTACTAGTGGAACTGGAATTCCGCACGGCCGTAGACGAAGCGGCCCCGCGGATCGCCATACGACAAGTCGTACCCACCGACGAAGTTATTCGCGGATGCGGCGTAATTGGCGTAGGGCGGGTTGGAATCGAACACGTTGATCATGCCGAAGGTGAAGGTCCACGCCGGCGTCAGGCGATACGACA
>DASXOY010000050.1:0-10135 GCA_036493935.1 Steroidobacteraceae bacterium
AAGACGAGAACTTAAGGGTGGGTAGCAGGTCGACCCTGTGGTACCTTTGGCAGATAACATAGTCCGGTTTCACTTAATGTTGAATCAAAGAACCCTGAAGAACTCGATTCGCGCCACCGGAGTGGGGCTGCATACGGGTAAGAAGGTGCTCATGACCTTGCGGCCGGCGCTGCCGGATACCGGCATCGTGTTCCGCCGCTCGGATTTAAGCTCGCCCGTCGACATCCGCGCTCACGCAGAAAACGTCGGCGATACGATGATGGGCACCACACTGCATCGCGGCGACGTCAAGGTGTCCACGGTCGAGCATTTGCTCTCGGCCCTCGCGGGGTTGGGCATCGACAATGCGTTGGTGGAAGTCAGCGCGGGCGAAGTTCCCATCATGGACGGCAGCGCGGGACCGTTTGTGTTCTTGCTGCAGTCGGCCGGCATCGAAGAACAAAAGGCGCCGAAGCGCTTCATCCGTATTTTGGAAAGACTGCGGGTCGATGACGGCGACAAGTGGGCGCGTTTTGATCCTTATGACGGGTTCAAGGTGAATTTCGAAATCGAATTCAATCACCCCACCTTCAAAAAACATTCGCAAGTCGCGTCGATGGATTTTTCAACCACGTCGTTCCTGCGTGAAATCAGCCGCGCGCGCACCTTCGGATTCATGCGCGACTTGGAGAGCCTGCGGGCGCGCAATCTCGCGCTCGGCGGCAACATGGATAATGCGATCGTGCTCGATGACTATCGGGTTTTGAACGAAGACGGGCTGCGCTACGAAGACGAATTCGTGAAGCACAAGATCTTGGACGCCATCGGCGATCTGTACCTGCTGGGACACAGCTTGATCGGCGAGTTCAGCGGCTTCAAATCCGGCCATGGCTTGAACAACAAACTGCTGCGCACCTTGATTGCCACCAAGAGCGCTTGGGAAGAAGTGACTTTCGAGAGTCTGGCGGAGGCGCCGATTTCCTACGTTGCGGCGGCCACCGCGCACGCTTAAATCACGGGCGGAACCACCCGGATTCGCACGGTCAAGATCTCTTTCCCGCTCGATTTCGCAACCCGCTCGCGCATGGCATCGCTGGCGTAGCGCAGGCGCGAAGCCCACACGGCACCCACGACCCCGATGGTCAGACGGCTGCCCTCGAGGCCTGCACTGGCCACCGATTTCGCCAGGCGGCCCGGCAGCGCCGCGCGGACCTGCTCCACAATTTGCGCACGCTCGGCGGCCTTGACTTTCAGAAGTGAAAGTCGCTTGCCACCTCTTGCCAGTAACTCGCTGAGACTCTTAGAGTTTTGCATTCGACAATAATCGCGTGCGGGACCTAGTAATAGAAACCGTGCGGAAATCCTTGTTTTAAGACAGTTATCTGCATAGTCTACCCTTAGTGCTCGGAGCACGATCGCGAAGTCCCGGACGACATAATCTAGTGTTCCGCATCGTGTTGGCGTTGGAAGAATAATTCCGTATGAATGTCATTTTTGTCGGCCGCAAATCGGGCCGAGTGAAACAATTTGACCTCCGACATCCGGTGATTATGTCGGCTGCGGCGCTGTTGGTCCTGGCGATTGTGGGTACCGCGTTCTCGGTCGGGGTGGGTTTGGGCGCGCGGCGCGGCAGCGGCAATCCCATCGATCAACTGGGAAATTGGTCGGCGGAACTGCTGCACCAGAAGGCGCAACTCGAAGACACCAAGCGCGTTCTGCAGGAGAAAGTGAACGCCCTGGCTATGCGTGTCGGCCAGATGAATGCCAATGTCATCCGCTTGGACGCGCTGGGCAAGCGCTTGACGCGCATGGCGAATCTGGACGACGGCGAGTTCGATTTCGGCCATCCTCCCCCCATAGGCGGCGCTGAGAGCGGCGCGGACGGCCAGCCGGCCCAGATCCCTGATCTTACGTCCATGGTCGATGAGCTGCAGGGGCAGCTTTCCAGCCGCGAGCAGCAATTGAGCGTGCTCGAGACCCTTATTTTGAGCCGTGAGCTCAATAAGCAGGTCTATCCGGAAGGGCGGCCGGTGCAGGAGGGCTGGATATCGTCCTATTTCGGCCGGCGCGCGGACCCCTTCACCGGCTATTCCGCAGTGCACAAGGGATTGGATTTTGCCGGGCAGGCAGGTGATCGCGTCACCTCGGTCGCCGCGGGTTTGGTGACCTATGCCGGCGACCGTGCCGGGTATGGGCAAATGGTGGAGATCAACCACGGCAACGGGTTGGCTACCCGCTATTGCCACAATGAAAAGCTGCTCGTGAAGCAGGGCGACATGGTGCGCAAAGGCCAGGATGTGGCGCTCATGGGATCCACCGGGCATTCGACCGGTCCTCATCTGCACTTCGAGGTGCTCAAGAACGGCACCCAGGTCGACCCGCTGCGTTTCATCGGGGAAGAGCGTTAATTTCTAGAAGGCCTTGAAAACGGCCCCGCTCGAAACGATTTCCTGCTATTCGGGTCTATCCGTACAATACCCGGTTTCTTAAAAGGACCCCCCAGCGTGTGGAAGCTTCTGACGCAAGTATTCGGCAGCCGTAATCAGCGCCTCATCAAAGAGATGAGCCGCTCGGTGGTAGCCGTCAACGGCTTTGAAGCCGGCGTCAGCGCCTTGAGCGACGAGCAATTCCCGGAAAAGACCCGCGAGCTGAAAGCACGCTTTGCCTCGGGCACGCCGCTCGAAGAACTGCTGCCGGAGGCCTTTGCGCTGGTGCGCGAGGCTTCCAAGCGCAAGCTGGGGATGCGGCATTTCGACGTGCAGCTGATCGGCGGCATGACATTGAACGCCGGCAAGATATCCGAGATGCGCACCGGCGAAGGCAAGACGCTGATGGCAACGCTGCCGGCGTATTTGAACGCACTCACGGGCGAGGGCGTTCATGTCGTGACCGTCAATGAATACCTGGCGCAACGCGACTCGGAGTGGATGGGCCCGGTTTTCCGCTTTCTAGGCATGGAAGTCGGCGTCATCAAGAACGCGCAGACGCCGGATGAGAAGCGCGCGGCTTATGCCTGCGACATCACCTACGGCACCAACAACGAGTTCGGGTTCGACTACCTGCGCGACAACCTCGCCTTCCGTCTCGAGGACCGCGTGCAGCGCAAGCTGTCTTTCGCCATCGTCGATGAAGTCGACTCGATTTTGATCGACGAGGCACGCACGCCGCTGATCATTTCAGGCCCGGCGGAAGAGAGCACGGAGCTCTACATCAAGATCAACGCGCTGATCCCGCGCCTGGTCAAGCAGAAAGAGGAAGACGGCCCCGGCGACTACGCGGTCGATGAAAAGACCAAGCAGGCCACTTTGACCGAAGCGGGTCATGAGAAGGTCGAGGAGTTGATGGCGGAGATCGGATTGCTGCGCGAAGGTGAGAGCCTGTACGACGCCACCAACATCCGGCTCATGCATCACTTAAACGCGGCGTTGCGCGCGCATGCGCTCTACAAGCGCGACGTCGAGTACATCGTGCGCCAGGGCGAGGTCATCATCGTCGATGAGTTCACGGGCCGCACCATGCAGGGACGGCGCTGGTCGGACGGACTGCACCAGGCAGTGGAGGCGAAAGAAGGCGTCAAGGTGCGCGAGGAAAATCAAACCGTCGCCTCGATCACCTTCCAGAATTATTTCAGGCTGTATTCCAAGCTCTCCGGCATGACGGGAACGGCCGACACGGAAGCCTTCGAGTTCCAGCAGATCTATGGCTTGGAAGTGGTGGTGATCCCGACCCACAAGCCGATGATCCGCAAAGACAAGTCGGATCTGGTGTTTCTCTCCGAGCACGATAAGTTCCAGGCCATCCTCGAGGATATTCAGGACTGCGTGAAGCGCGGTCAGCCGGTGCTGGTGGGCACGACCTCGATCGAGGCGTCGGAGCGCATCGCAAAGCTCTTGCAGGGCGAGAAGATCCCGCACGAAGTGCTCAACGCGAAGCAGCATGAGCGCGAGGCGCACATCGTGGCGGAAGCCGGCCGCCCGGGCTCCATCACCATCGCCACCAACATGGCCGGCCGCGGCACGGACATCGTCCTGGGCGGCAGCACTCAGACGCAGATCGACGCCATCGTCGATCCCAACGAGGCGGAATTGGCTACGATTCGAGCCGATTGGCAGAAGCGGCACGAGCAGGTCATCACAGCCGGCGGCTTGCACATCATCGGCACCGAGCGGCACGAGTCGCGGCGCATCGACAACCAACTGCGCGGCCGTTCCGGCCGGCAGGGCGATCCGGGATCGAGCCGCTTTTATTTGTCGCTCGAAGATAATTTGATGCGCATTTTCGGCGACCCGACGCGCATGAAAGCCTTGATGACGCGCGTGGGCATGAAGGCCGGCGAGGCCATTGAGAGCGGCATGCTGACGCGCCAGATCGAGCGCGCGCAACGGCGCGTGGAACAGCACAACTTCGACGCCCGCAAGCAATTGCTGGAATACGACGACGTGGCGAACGATCAGCGCCGCGTGATTTACCAGCAGCGCACCGATCTCATGAGCGCCGAAGATGTGGCCGAAGCCATCAAGGGCATCCGCGAGGACGTGGTCGAGCAATTGGTGAATCAGTACATTCCGGCCGGCGCGACCGAGGAGCAATGGGATCCTGCCGGGCTGGCCAAGTCGGTGGAACGCGATTTCGGGCCGGCGCTGCCCATCGTCGACTGGGTCAAGGATGAGGAACCCGGAGACGGCTTGCAGCTGCGCCGCAAGATCGTCGGCGCGCTGGAAGAAGCCTACGGCCAAAAGGAGGCCAATGTCGGCTCGCAGGTCATGCGCTACATCGAGAAGGAAATTACGCTGCGCACGCTCGATCAGCACTGGCGCGAGCATTTGGCGGCGATGGACTACATGCGCCAGGGAATCTACCTGCGCAGCTATGCGCAGAAAAATCCCAAGCAGGAGTACAAGCGCGAGGCGTTCGAGCTGTTCTCGGGGATGCTGGATCGCATCAAGTTCGATACGGTGACGACGGTCTCGAAGATTCAAATTCGCAGTCAGGAAGAGATGGATCGCGAGGAACTCGAGCGGCAGCAGCGGCTCGCACGCGCGCTGCAAGCGCAGCATGCCGATGCGGTATCGCCGATCCAGGCAATGCCGGGCATGGACGAAGGAGCCGCAGCGGGTTCCGGCGGCAATGTCATGGAGATGGAGCCACGGGGGCCTGCGCCGGCGGCCGTGCCGTTCGTGAGAGCCGTGCCGAAAGTGGGCCGCAACGAGCCCTGCCCTTGCGGGTCCGGGCGCAAGTACAAGCATTGCCACGGCACCCTGCAGCAAGCGAGCGGTTGAGTCCCGCGGAACAACCTCTTATTCATGTCGTCGCCGCGGCGGTAATGGATGCGGCGGGGCGCGTGCTGATCGCGCAACGTCCGGCGGGCAAGCACTTGGCGGGCGGCTGGGAGTTTCCCGGCGGCAAGCTCGAGGACGGTGAGGACCGGCGAGCGGGCCTCGCGCGCGAGCTGCGCGAAGAGCTCGGCATCGAGGCATGGACGCCGCGTCCGTTGATTCGCCTCACGCACCACTACCCGCACAAACAGGTGTATTTGGACATTTGGGTGGTGCGGCAGTATCAGGGCGAGCCGCGAGGACGCGAAGGCCAGCCGCTGCGCTGGTGCACACAGGATGAGCTGCAGACGGTCGAACTGTTGCCGGCGGATGGACCCATCGTCGCGGCTTTGCGCTTGCCGGAACGGCTTACGGAAGCATCCACCGGTTTCTACGCCCTAGGCCCTTCGGCAGAACCCGATGCCCTCGGCCGTCTGCGCGGAGTGATGTGTTCCGGCGCGGCGGACGCGTTGGCGGCAAACGATGCCGGCGCCAATTTCGTGGTGTTGAGCAATGAGCTGCCGCACAGCGAGCTGACCTCGCTATGCGAGCTGATCTATGTTCCCGTCTATGCCCGGGGGCTAACCCTCGAGCAGGCATGGTCGCACGGCGCCACCGGCGTCAACGAGCTCTAGGGTTTCAAGTTCTCGTCGAAAAACCGCTTGATCATTTTGTAGCCATGCCGTCCGTCGTGTTGCCGCATGAGGCCGTGCTTTGCGCCCGGATACACCATGACGTCGAAGGGCTTGCCCAGGTCTTGCAGCTTGCGAAATAGCTTGGTGCTGTTCAAGAAGAGCACGTTGTCATCCGCCATGCCGTGCATCACCAGCAGCGGCCCTTTGAGATCCTTGGCGTAGGGCAGCACGGAGCTCGCAGCGTATCCGGCGGCATTATCCTGGGGGCGATCCAGGTAGCGCTCGGTGTAGTGCGTGTCGTAGAGCGTGAAATCCGTGACCGGTGCGCCGGCAACGCCCGCACGGAAAATGTCCGGCGCCTTGAACATCAGATTGAGCGTCATGTAGCCGCCGTAGCTCCAGCCCCACACCCCGATGCGGGCCGGATCCACGAAGCTTTGGACGCCCAGCCAGCGCGCGCCTTGCACCTGATCGGTGACCTCGACGTTGCCCATCCGGTCGTGAATGGGATTCTGGAACGCCATGCCGCGATGCGCACTGCCGCGATTGTCCAGGGTGAACACGACGTAGCCCGCGCGCGTGAGAATCTGCGTGAATGAATTGCCGTGCCAATTGTTGATGACCCGCTGAACGCCTGGACCGCCGTACACATCGACGATGGCCGGATAGCGCTTGGCCGGATCGAAATGCAGCGGCTTCCACAGGTGGTAGTAAAGCGTTTGGCCGTCGGCCGCCGTGAGCGTGCCGACTTCCGGAATCGAATTGTCCGCAAGATACGGTGCGTCCGGGTGATCGGCGTTCAGGCGATTTTCCGAAAGCCATGCGGTCAGGCTGCCGTCCATGGCATGCAGACCCACCTGCGGCGGCTGGGCGCTGCTGGTGAAATTATCGAGGTAGAAGCGCGCATCGGGCGACATGGAGATGCCGTGCACGCCCGGCTCTTGGGTGATGCGGTGGACTTGGTGCGGATCTTTGGTATCGAGCGAGGTGCTGTAAAGCTGCCGTTCGGTCGGACTCTTTTCGGTGGCCGAGAAGTACACGGTGCGGGTTTTTTCATTCACGCCCATGACGGCGCGCTTACGGAAATCATCCACGACCCATTGTCCCGCGGTCAATTGCCGGATCAGACGGCCGTCATTGCCGTAGAGATACAAATGAGTGTAGCCATCCCGCGCCGAGCCCCAGATGAACTCATGCGACTTTTTCAAGAACGTCAATTCATCGTTGAGGTCGATCCAGGTATTGCTGGTTTCGGTCAAGACCACGCGAGTCTTGCCGGTGTCGATATCGGCAAACAGCAGGTCCAGCTTGCGCTGGTTGCGTGCCTCGCGCTGCACGGCCAGAGTTTTGCCGTCGGGCAGCCAGTTCACGCGCGCAAGGTAGATATCTTGCTCGCTCCCCAAATCGACCCAGGTCACCGCGCCGCTCTTGACGTCGAGGACGCCCAGCCGCACCAAAACGTTCGGGCCGCCGGTGGTGGGGTAGCGCTGCGCAAAAGTCGCCACATTGTCGGCGGCGATCTCGAAGCGTTCGGTTACTTTGATCGGCGTCTCATCGACGCGTGCGAAGGCAATGTGCCGGCCGTCGGGCGCCCACCAGTAACCGGTGCTGCGATCCATCTCCTCTTGAGCCACGAATTCGGCCATGCCGTTCTTGATGGCGCCGCCGCCGTCGGTGGTCAATGCCTTTTCCTGCTTCGCGTCGAGGTCATAGCTGTAAAGGTTCTGATCGCGAACATAGGCGACGAGCCCACCCGCGGGAGACACCGTTGCGTCGGTCGCAAAGCCATGCGTGTCGATCGGCTGCACGACGGGCGCGTGCTTGGCGGTGGCGAGCTGGTAGTAGTACAGCTTGCCGTTGAGCGGGAACAACAGGGCGTCGCCCTTGGGCGCAAAGGTGTATTCCAAAATGCCGGAAAGTGCCGCGGTGCGCTGCCGCTCGCGCCGGCTCAGCTCCTCATCCGACAGCTTTTCGGGGGTGGGTGCGAGCGCCTTCGAATCGACCAGCACCCGCTCCTGGCGGTCGTGAATGTTGTATTCCCATAGATCCAAGCGGTCCTTGTCGTCCGCTTTGCCCTTCAAGTAGGTCACGCGCGCGCCGTCGGGCGAGATCTTCAATCCCACGATGGTCGGACCCGCCAACGGCGGCACATCGAACAGGCGATCGATGGTGAGTTCCGCGGCGCTGGCCCCGGTGGCGACCGCGCATGCGACCAATGCCGGTGCCAGGTATCGTCCCGAATTACGCGAGTCGGTCATGGGAGTGTCTGCCTGCTCTTTGTGGTAATTTTTTGAAGTCGGCAAGTGTATTACAGCCGCGTGAGCTTGTAGCAGACCTCGCGCAATTCACTCAAGCCGCGGGCCCGCAAGCGGGGCTCGAGATCCAAGATGTCGTGGCGGCCCAGTTGCTCGATGGAATAGCGCTGCGAGTACAGCTGGTCAATAGCCTGCCGCGTCAGCGGGAAGGGCGGACCGCTCATTTGTGCTTCGGGGTACTCGACCGCGATCAACAGCATTTGAGCGCCGCGCTCGGTGAGCGACGCGAGTTGCTCGACGTACGAAGAGCGCAAGTCGGGCGTCCACGAGATCAGTGCGGCGCGATCAAATACCGCCGATATCCCGCCGAGCAACGCCGGGGTCAGCTTGAAGAAATCGCCGCGGAATAGGGTAAGGCCCTCCGCTTCATACACATCAAAATCGGCGAGGGCGCGGCGCCGCGCGGGAATGCCGTGCTCCATGAAGAACCCTTCCACCGCGATGGGAGAGAGTTCAACGCCGACCACCGAATGGCCCTGTTCCCGCAGCCAAAGCAGGTCGAGGCTCTTGCCGCACAGGGGCACGAACACGCGGCTGTCCGCCGCCAGATTGAAGCTCGGCCAGTACGCCTTAAGATGCTTGTCGACGGCTGCTTGATGAAAGCCGATCTGCGCGTTGCGCCATCGATTGAGCCAGAACTCGGGCTGCACGCGGTTTAGGATTCCTCGCCCGAGTCGGAGGGCAGTGATTCTTCCGTGGTTCCGGCTTCGTCCGGGATTTTGTGCTGCTCGGTGAGCCACGCGCCCAGATCGATCAGGCGGCAACGATCGCTGCAAAAAGGCCGGTACTGCGACGCCGGCGAGAATTCCACATCGCGCCGGCAGGTAGGACACTTGACGATCGTCACCATCGAATCCTGAAACTTGGGTCTAGCCGCAGCAGGTCAAGAGAAACGGCACATCCGCTTCGATGTGCGAGGGACGCGCCGTCGCGTCGAGCCAGTTCAAGAAGCGAATGGTGCAGCGATGCTGGCTGCCGCTCATCTCGGGGAACAGATCCGTGTCGGCGGGCAAGGTCACCCGCACCAGCTGGCAGGGATTCTCGCGGTCGAACTGCAGCTGGAAGATGCCGCCCACTGCGACCTCGGCCTTGCGCTTCGCCTCCTGACGAGTCAACCAAAGCAGTTCCGCGATGCTGTCGCACAACGGCCGTATCAGCGCCAGCCAGCTGTTGAACTCAGCGGCGCGCACTTCGACCGGGCGATTCAGCCAGAAGGAGTAATCCGGCAAGTCGAAATCGCAGGTGCCGCCCGGGATGGCGCTGCGATGTTTTACCGCGCTCAAGAATTCGGAATCGCGCAGCGGCGCCATGTAGTTGCCGCCGATGGACGACAGATCATTGCGCAGCTTGACCAGATTGGACATGAGCGACTTCAAGCGCGCCGGATCGACGCCGGTCTTGGATTGATATTCCTTGAGGATGTTCACTTGCCGCTCGAGTTCCTTCAGCACATCGCTGCGCGAATCGCCACGCGCAGTGATGGCAAGAATCTCCAGCAGGCTGGAGACGGCGGCCCGCGCACTCCAGGGACTCGGGAACTCGGTGTGGTAGGTGGCCTGGGTGTAGAGAAATTCGAGGCGCAGAAAAGTGCGCATGCGCTCATTGAGGGGCTGCTCGTAAACGACGGGCGCGGCCTCCGGCTCTACCTCGGGGGAAATATCAGGGTAAGAGTTCATGGCCCTATTGTGAGCCAACCTCACCCTCAGGGTAAACCTTGGATTTTCGCCAAGTGTAAATATTGCTCATGCAAACGGTCGACTGCGTGGCGCAAATCCGCGACGCTTCCCGCGTTCAAGAGCACATCGTCCGCCTCGGCGAGGCGCGCAGCGCGGGTGGCCTGCGATGCGAGAATCGCCCGCGCCTGCTCGGCCGAGCCGCCGTCGCGAGCCTG
>DASXOY010000051.1:0-33335 GCA_036493935.1 Steroidobacteraceae bacterium
GCTCCCGCAACTTCAGGCCACGGAGCCATCCATGCGCATTGAGGCCATTTCCATCGGGATCGACCCGCCGCGCGAGGTCAATGTCATCATCGAGGTGCCGGTTGGCGGCGAGCCGATCAAATACGAGATGGACAAGGACGCCGGCACCCTGGTGGTCGACCGCTTCCTCTACACCGCGATGCGCTATCCCGGGAATTACGGCTTCATCCCGCACACGCTCTCCAATGACGGCGATCCCTGCGACGTCTTGATTGCCAACACCCGCGCCATCGTTCCCGGCGCGGTCATGAGCGTGCGCCCCGTCGGCGTGCTGCTGATGGAGGACGAAGCCGGCGGCGATGAAAAAATCATCGCGGTGCCGTCCTCAAAGCTGACGCAGCGCTACGACAAGGTATGGAGCTATGGCGACCTGCCCGAGATCACGCTGCAGCAGATCCAGCATTTCTTCGAGCACTACAAGGATCTCGAAGCCGGCAAATGGGTCAAGGTGTTGGGCTGGTCCGGCGTCGAGCTTGCTCACACCGAAATCTTAGATGGCATCAAACGCCACCAGGCAGCGCAACCCACGCGGAGATAGCCATGGCGATGGGAAGGGATCGCGGACTCATCATTGCCGGCTTGGGCGTAGCGCTGTTGCTGATGGTCACGCTCGCGGCGTATCGCACGCCGCAGCCCGTCGCCGCTGACGCGCCGCCGACGGAGTTTTCCGGCGCCAGGGCGCGCGCGATCCTCAAAGACTTGGTGGGCGATGGCGTGCCGCACCCTCTCGGCAGCGCCGCCAATGCGGCGGTGCGCGATCGAATCGTCAAACGCTTGACCGAACTGGGCTATAGCACGGAGCTTCAGACCGGACTCGCGTGCAACGATTTCGCCACGTGCAGCACCCCCACCAACATCATTGCGACGCGCGGCGAGCTGGCCGGCAAGAATGCAGTGATGCTGGCCGCGCACTATGACTCCGTGCCCGCCGGCCCCGGAGCATCCGACGACGGCGCCGGCGTGGCGAATCTGCTCGAGATCGCGCGCCTTCTGACGGCAATCCCCGCGCCGCCGCATCCGGTGGTATTGCTGGTCACGGACGGCGAGGAAGACGGACTGTTGGGCGCCTATCTATTCACCCGCGAGCATCGCTTGGCAAAGCAAATCAAGGCAGCGGTGAATATGGATTCACGGGGGGTATCCGGACCGAGCTACATGTTCGAAACAGGATCGGCCAATGCATGGCTCATGCGCCTGTACGGCAACGCGACGCTCGAACCGATCACCAACTCGCTGTGCTACGTGATTTACAAGACGCTGCCCAACAACACCGACTTCACGGTCTTCAAAGCGGCTGCCTATCAAGGATTCAACCTGGCCTTCATCGGAGATGTCGGCCACTACCATACGCCGTTGGACAACTGGGAAAATTCTTCGGCGAGCACTCTGCAGCATGAGGGTGCGAGCGCCCTCAGCGCCGTGCTGGCGCTGGCCCGCGCGCCGGATCTCGATCAACCGGCGGCGGACTCCATGTTCTTCGATGTCTTGGCTCGCACCGTATTCGTCTGGCCCTTGAACCTCGTGCTGCCCGCCTCGCTCGCGGGCCTGGTGTTATTGCTGGCCGCAGCCCTGCAGCTGATTCGCAAGAGACACTTGAGCTTCAGCCAAGCCGCATTTGGATTTCTCGGTGCGCTCGTCAATGTTCTCCTGGCCGGTGTGCTCAGCGGGGGTGTGCTCGTTCTGCTTCGGTTCCTGGGCAGGCTTCCGCCCATGCAGGCACCGCCGTGGATCGCCCATCCCATGGCAATGCACGTGGCATTCGCGGCGTTGGCGCTGCTGACCACGGTCGCCGTGTCTGCTTGGTTCGCGCGCCGCGCAGGCTTCTGGGGCTTTTGGTTCGGAGGGTCAGTGCTGATTGCCCTGCTGTCCGTCGCGGCCGCCGCAATCCTGCCGGCCGCCGACTATGTGCTGCTGTTCGCCACCCTGGCGGCGGCGCTCGCTGTGCTGCCCTTTCTGTGGGCCATCACCAAGGGCCGCACGCAGACGTCGGGGCGCGCCGATCTGGCCGTGCTGTTTCCGGGACTTCTCATGGCGGCCCTGCTCTTGCCGCTGCTGTTGATGCTGTACTCAGGCATTGGAACGCTGGCGTGGCCGGTCGGCACCGTATGCCTGTGCCTGGCGGCAGGCTTTTTGCTGCCGTTGCTCGGTAACGCGACAGCAGCCGCGCGTCAGCGCCTGACCGTGCTGGCTGCGGTGACGGCCTTCTGTGGAATTTGCATCACCGTCCTGCTGCCGACGTACTCGGCGAGCTGGCCGCAGCGCGTGAACGTCGAATACTGGATCGATGCCGATTCCGGCGGCGCGCATTGGTGGACGCAGGCAGCATCGCTGCGTCTTCCGCGCGCCATGGCGGAAGTGCTGCACTTCGACCCAACGCCCCGCGAGCGATTTCCCGGTTACCCGCTCGACGGTTTTTTTGCGCCGGCGCCGGCCCTCAAGCTGGCAGCGCCGGAGCTGCAGCAAATTTCGGCGGCGCCCGGTGCTTCGACGTCGCACGTCGAGTTGCTGCTGCATTCACCGCGCGGCGCCCAGGCGGCCTTCGTAATTTTTCCTGCCGATGCGGCCATTCAGGACATTGTGATCGACACCCCAACGGGTCCACTGCATGCCAAGCTTCACAAGTTGCGCAATGGCGCCACGATTTTCCGGGCGCCGGGCTTGCCGGAAGCCGGATTGAAATTTGGAATCGACGCAGCGGCCGTACCGATCACGGTGCAAGTGTTCGACGAAAGCTATGGGTTGCCGGGGGATTTGGCGGAAGGCAAGGCTCTGCGGCAGGCGCGGCCTAAGAATGCGACCAGCTCGCAGGATGGCGATGTCACGGTGGTGCAGCGCACCGTGCGCTTGGATCCTGCGGCTGGCCGCTAAATCTTCACGCCCCTCAACCTGATTTCGAACTGGCGGCGGCGTGCAGCTCGGCGAGACGCTGATTGTGAATTTTGTTAACTGCCGCGGTCAGGGCTTCCTGCCGGCACTTCAGCACCCGTTCATTTACCAAGCGCGTGTTGCTGGCAACGGGGCAGACCCGTTCGGCCGCTCGTTCCAGCTGGCGATACAGGGCGCGTGTTCCGCTGTCGGTCGTCAGCGCATCAGCGTTGAAGTGAACGACCGTTTCGGGCACATCCGCGACCACCTGTCCGGCTCCGGCTGCACTCGCAACAGCGAGGCCGGCCAGCCCCCCGAGCAGCAGCATACTTGTAGCTAATCGCGTCATGACAACTCTCCTTCGGTGAATCCATGAGACACCCCCATAAGACGCTCGCAGAGGGGTAAACGTATGCGCACCTGTGTCGAGTTCGTCCCGAATTGCGACGGTTTCGTCCCGCACCCACCCCCCGGCTCCGCAAAAAGGGCCTCCGGCCGTGCGGCCGTGGGGTAGGCTTGAGCCATGATCGGCTCTGGTGCAGCTCATTCTTCGCAGCGGTTTGCCGGAGGGCTGAACCAGCTGCAGTTCCTAGGCATCGTCTGCCTGTTTTGGGTGTACGTGACCGTCTCGAACGTCTTGTACGGTTACAGCATGAGCGCGGGCATTGCGCGCGTGACCAACGTGATGGTGTTCGCCAGCTGGGACACCCGGCTTCTGCAGCACCTTCTCCTTCTACCCATGCTGTTGGTCTCGTTTTGGGCCTCGCTCAAGGTTCAATGGCGGCCGATTTTGATCGCGCTGCCCCTGCAGATCATCCTGGGCGCGGTGTTCTCAGCGATGGCGTATCCGGTCATGATTCTCTCCGAGGTCATCATGGCCACCGACCAGTCGCATGGGACGGCGCTCTCGCATGTGGTCAGCGCGTGGAGCGACCCATTCTGGGTGACGCTGTGGCTCGCCAGCTTCGTCAGCTTTCTGCCTTCCTATGGTTTCGGGCTGGCGCTGGTCACCGGCCTGGCGCTGTACACGCGCTTCCGGGATTCCGAGCTGCGGCTCGCCGCGTTGGAGCGCGAATGGAGCGCCGCACGCCTGGCGGCGCTGCGCATGCAACTCTCGCCGCACACCCTGTTCAATCTGCTGCACACCATCCGCGGGCACATTGAATGGGATCCGAAGGCGGCGCAGTCGATGGTGGTGCAGCTCGCCGACTTGCTGCGCCGCCTGCTCAACGCCGGTGAGCGCGATTTTTCGCGCCTCGCAGACGAGCTGCAATTCGCCAAGCTTTATTTGGAGCTTCAGCAAAGGCGCTTCACCGATCGCTTGACCGTTCAGCTGCCGAATCCTGCCGAAGTCCCCGCGGTGTGGGTGCCGAGCTTGATACTGCAGCCCTTGATCGAGAACGCCGTGGTTCATGGCCTCGCGGGCCATCAAGGCACCGTGACCGTGAGCGTCTCGGTACGGCTGGTGAATGAACTCCTTTTGCTTCGCGTCACGAACTCGATGGCCGCCGACCGGGCCGCGGGTGCGGACGGCATTGGCCTCAAGAATGTGCGCGAGCGCATGGCCGTGCAATTCGAGGGCCGCGCGGCGCTCATGGCCGGCGCGCAAGGCAGCGAGTGGATCAGTGAAATATCCATGCCGGCGATCCGCGAATCGCCGGCGATCTCGCGCGAGGTGCCGGCCGGCAACAAATTACATACGACCACCCTGCTGGGCACATGATGGATGTCATCATCGTGGACGACGAGGCGGCAGGACGCCGCACTTTGCGTGAATATTGCGAGGCGGAAAAGGACTTGCGCGTCGTGGGCGAATTCGGCGATGGCAACAGCGCGCTCGCGGCGATACGCCTGCACAAGCCGCAGATCTTGTTTCTGGACATCCAGATGGATCCCTTGAACGGCATCGACCTGGCGCGGGCCTTGGAACCCTCGCAGCTGCCATCCCTGGTCTTCGTCACGGCCTATGACACCTATGCGCTCGAGGCCTTCGAGGTGTGCGCCGTGGACTATTTGCTCAAGCCCTTCGATCAGGAGCGCTTCCGCAAGACGCTCGCGCGCGTCAGGCCGCGCCATTTGAATTCAGGCATCGACGAACGCCAGACTTTGCTGGCCGGCCTGCTTGCACAACTCGAGCGCGGTGCCCGCACGTTGAGCGAGGAAAAGCCGCGTCTGCTGGCGGAGTTCGGCGGGCACTTGCACGTGATCGACGTCACCCAGGTCGAAATGATCGAGGCAGACCGCAATTACGTGGTGATCCGCGTCGGCAAAGATAACTTTCACGCGCGCAGCACGCTGCAGCAGGCCGAGCTGGCGCTGCGCTCGCAGCCGATGCTGCGCATCAGCCGCTCTTGCCTGGTCAATTTGAATTACGTCAAGGAAGTGAACCGCACGTTGCGCGGCGACTTCATTCTGGTGTTGGCGGGCGGCGCGACCGTGACCAGCAGCGAGGGTTTTCGCAGCAAGGTGAAGGAATACTTGAGCACGTTGCGAATATCGTCGAGCTGAAGAGCATTAGAGCAAATCATCCGGCGCAAACGGCGATAGAAGCTTCAGCCAAAGCCGTTCTGTTCGGCTGGTTCCCGGATCCGTGTGCCAGGTTTTCTGAGAGCCTGCATCGCCGCTGACCCATTCGACCCGGCCGTGCTGATCCAATTGCAGCTTGTAGCTGCCGTCGGTGCTGATGTCGTCCAAAAGTCCCGTGACTTCGTGCGCGATCTCGGTGCTGCTGATGACCAGACCCAGTTCGCTGTTGGTCTTTGCGGAACGTTCATCCATGTTCAACGAGCCGATGAACACGATCTTTTGATCGATCACCAAAGCCTTCGCGTGCAAGCTGGCATTGGAGCTGCGAAACGGGTGGAAGCGCGCCCGCTTTTGACCCAGCTTCGGCCGCATCTCGCGCAGATCGACGCCGAGCTTCAATAGCGGCACGCGGTAGCGGGCATAGCCGATGTCCACCAACGGCGAATCCGTGGAGGCCAGCGAGTTGGTCAGGATTCGAACATGCACGCCGCGGCCCACCAGCTGGCGGATCAATGCAACGCCCTCCGTGCCCGGCACGAAGTAAGGAGAGATGATGATGAGCTCTTGATTGGCCGTGCTCATCAGCGTGCTGATGTCGTTGGCGATCGTGACCTCCACGTCGGGAGCCGTTTCGCTGGCGATCTTGGCGGGTTGATCGGCGAGCACGGTCGCCGGCACCCAGAGGAGCTCCAGCTTGTGCGCTTCCACTTCTTGCTCGAGCCAATTCCCGCTCGCTGATACGTCCGCTTCCACCGGCGGCGTCGAATTGGTCTCGGCCTCGACCGAAGAGGCGACCGTGGCGATGGGAATGGCGTACTTGCTGTTCCAGAACTCATCGAATGAGACCGACAAGGCCGGCACGATCGGACCCGCAACGACGACGTCCAAATCGATGAAATTGCTGCGCGGATCAAGCGTGAAGTACTGATCGCCTATGTTGCGGCCGCCGGTGATAGCGAGTGCGTTGTCCGCGACGAACAATTTGTTGTGCATGCGGTGATTGATGCGCCGAATGTCCGTGGCCGAGGCGATGAAGCGCGTCCAATTGGAGAACCGCCCGGCGGTAAACGGATTGAACACCCGCACTTCGACGTTGGCATGCGAGCTCAAATGCATGAAGCGCCGGTCCTCACCCGCGGTGTTCAGATCATCGACCAGCACCCGCACGCGCACGCCCCGGTCGGCCGCGAGACGCACGTGGTGCAGCAGCTCGCGCGAGGATTCGTCTTCATGAATGATGTAGTACTGAATGTCGAGCGTGCGTTCCGCGTGGTCCGCCAAGGTGATCAGACTGGCCAGCGCTTCTTCACCGGTGGACAGCAGGCGGATGCCGGAGAGGTTCTTTCCAGTCTCGTCTTGGGCGACGATGCGGCCGAGCGTCGTGGTCTCCGGATGCTGATAGGCCGTCGACGGAGTCTTCAGCACGTGCCGCGGCAATCCCGCGCAGCCGGTGAGCACCAACAAGGCGGCCGCCGCGGGCAGGAGGGTATTGCGCATCAGTCCATCATATCAGGCACACTTTGCAGCCATGCAGACGCAACGGCGCATACGCAGCTTTGTCTTGAGAGCCGGCCGAACTACTGCGGCGCAGGAACGTGCGCTCGGCGAGCTATGGCCCGCCTACGGCATCGACCTTGACGAGACGCTGCTGGATCTTGCGGCCGTTTTTGGCCGTACCGGGCCACGGTGTCTGGAAATAGGTTTCGGGGCTGGGGAAGTGATTGGGAGCCTGGCGGAGGCTAATCCTGATATCGACTACTTGGGAATCGAGGTGCACCGAGCGGGCGTCGGACGGCTTTTGCTGCGCGCCCAGCAGAGGGCACTCAAGAATCTGCGCATCATCTGCAAGGATGCCGTCGAGGTGCTGCGCGAACATGTCCCGGACCATAGCTTCGACGAAATCCTGGTGTTCTTTCCGGACCCCTGGCACAAGAAGCGCCACCACAAACGGCGTTTGATCGAGCCTTCCTTCGTCGCGCTTGCCGCAGCCAAGCTGCGCGGCGGCGGAATCTTTCGCTTGGCGACCGACTGGCAGGACTACGCGGAACAAATGTTGGCGGTCTGCAACGCTGACCCGGCGCTGCAAACTTTGAGCCCCGATTCGACTTACGTGCCCCGGCCGGACTTCAGGCCGGCCACCCGCTTCGAGCGGCGCGGGGAACGCTTGGGTCACGGTGTGTGGGATCTGGCTTATTCAAGACGCTAGGAAAGCGCCGCGAATTCCTTCCACGATGAATTGCACCGCCAGCGCGGCAAGGATGACGCCGGACAAGCGGCTCATGACGTTGGCGCCGGTGACCCCGAACACCTTCATCAGCCGCGGCGTCGCCAGCATCATCGCCCAGCAAACCAGCATGACCAAAAACACCACGCCCAAGAACGCGGCGAACTGCAACGGTTTGCCCCAAAGCTCGCCCGAGGTGAGCAAGATGGTAGCCAGCGCTCCGGGTCCTGCAATAAAGGGAAACGCCAACGGGAACACGGAAATGTCGTCGCGCGTCTTGGCTTCTTCCTTTTCGGTGGTCGTCGACTTCGTGCCCGAGGTTCGCGCGAACACCATTTCCAAGGCGATCAAGAAAAGCAGTGTGCCGCCGGCAATGCGGAACGAACTCAGGGAAATCCCCATGATGTCCAAGAATCTTGCGCCTACCAAGGCGAACAATACGCAGATGATCAATGCGATCGCTGCGGCTTTGCTGGCCATTTTTTTCTTGTAGCGTGCGCTCGCGCCTTCGGTTAACCCCGCGAACAAGGGGATCAATGAAATGGGCTCGACCACCACGAAGAAAACCACAAAAAATTTGATGAGCTGTTCAATCATTATTGTTGCTGCGCGCAAAAATTACATATTGCGCGAATGGCTCATTGGGAGTTGAATGCAGTTGAGCATAGCAGACGGAGAAGCCGATGAACGTAATCAGGCCGATCGTAGGCGAATGGTATCGGGGCGGTACCAATGAGCTCTTTGAAGTCGTCGCCATCGACGCGCAAGACCAGACCATCGAGATTCAATACTTCGACGGCACCGTTGCGGAAATGGATTTCGAGTCATGGAACGAACATCTTTGGGACAATCTGATTGAAGCGGCCGATGCTCCGGAGGACTGGTCGGGCGCCATTGATGTCGAAGCCGAAGATTTGGGACGCGAGTTCGAGGACAACGCGAGAACGGCTTGGTCCAATCCGCACGATCGGTCGATGCGCCGCTAACGTCTCGCGCCTGCCGCATCCCGCTTCGCGAGTTCTTGCAGCGGACGCCGCAAGATCACCAGCAAAACAAGCCCCGGCACTGCCGTGAGGCAGGTCACCACGAAGAATTTCGGCCAGCCGATGAGCGACACCACGTTGCCCGCGATGTAGCCGGTGGTTACGCGCGGGATGGATGCCATGGCGGAGAGCAGCGCGTATTGCGTGGCGCTGAAATTGGTGCTGCACAAGGAGGTCAGAAATCCCACGAACGCGGCCTGCCCCATGCCGCCGACGCCGGTATCCAGCGTGGTCGCGAGCGCCATCAGCCAAAGTTTCTTGCCTGACAACGCCAGCACGGAATACAGCAGGTTCGTGAGCGACTGGCCGATACCGAGCACCAGCAAGGATCGGAACATGCCCCAGCGCATATAGATCAAGCCGCCCACCATGACGCCGACGATGGTCGACACCGTCATGTTGGCCTTGCCGGCGAGGCTCAATTCATCCAGCGAGAACCCGACGCCCTTGATCATGAAGGCACTGTAGAGGCTCAGGGCGAAGGCATCGCCCGCCTTGTAGAGCAGTACCAGCAGTAAAAAGCCCCAGGCGCCCTTCTGACTCACCAAATCCTTGAGCGGATGCCAAACCGCATCGACGAGTGTCTTCGGCGGCTGTCCCGGTACGAGCGGCTCGGGAGCCCACAAGGTCGTCAACATGCTGGCTGCCATGAGCACGGCGATCACCAGAAACGCGACGTGCCAGCTTGAATGGGCGGCTATGATCACGAGCACCGTGCTCGCGAGAATGGCAGCCGTGCGAAAGCCGAAAGTCTGCGCCGCCGCAGCCAAGCCCCGTTCGCTGGCCGGAATGGTATCGACGCGATAGGCGTCGATGACGATATCCTGCGAGGCGGAGAGAAACACCACGAGCAGCGCAATGGCAGCCAACGCGTAAGGTGCCTCGGTAGGCGAACTGAAGCCCATAACGCCGATGGCTGTCGCCAGGCAGGCTTGAATGATCACGATCCAGCCGCGGCGTCGGCCCAACAGCGGCGGCAGATATCGATCCAGGAATGGCGCCCACAAGGGCTTGAACACATACGGCACGGCCACCAGAGAAAAGACACCGATGGTCTTGATGTCGAGTCCCACGGACGCGAGCCATGCCTGCAGCGCAAAACCCGACAGGTTGAACGGCAGCCCCGAAGCGAAGCTCATCAACAGGACGGCCAGGATGCGTTTGTCGCCCAACGCCTGGCGAAGCGTGGGCCTGGGTTGATCAGTCAAAGGAAGGCGGGATTCGTGACGATGCGCATCGCTCAAGATAATATCAGTCCTCATGAGTACGGCGTATCAAAGTGAATTCATCGACTTGTGCGTCCGGCTGGGGGTTTTGCGTTTCGGCAGCTTTACGCTCAAGTCAGGGCGGGAAAGTCCGTACTTTTTCAATGCAGGCCTGTTCAACACCGGCGATGCCGTGGGCGCCGTGGGCCGCGCCTACTCAGCCGCACTCGTGGCCTCCGACTTGAAATTCGACATGCTGTTCGGTCCGGCCTACAAAGGGATCCCGCTCGTCACCATCACGGCTGCGGCGCTGGCGGAGAGGCATGGACGCAACGTGCCCTTTGCATTTAACCGCAAGGAGAGCAAGGACCACGGCGAAGGGGGCCGAATCGTCGGCAGCCCGCTGATGGGCCGCGTGCTGATCGTCGACGATGTGATCACCGCCGGCACGGCAATCCGCGAGTCTATTGATATTATTCGGAGCAGCGGTGCGACGCCGGCGGGGGTGCTTCTTGCGCTGGACCGCCAGGAGCGGGCCTCGGGCAGCGATCTTTCGGCAGTGCAAGAGGTGCGCAGCCAGTACCAAATACCGGTGGTTGCAGTGATCAGTCTGGCCGACCTCATGCAGCATGTTTCCAAGGAGGGGCAGCCGGGCGATCTTAAGAGCATGCGGTCGTATCGCGAGCGGTATGGGCTCGCAGACTGAGGAATTGCCCCTAGAAAACGCCTGATGGGTCGCTCACAATGGCGGCCGCTTCATCTCGAGGATAGATTCTTGAAGAATGTCGCTTGGATCTTGTGCATTTGCACTCTTCTGGCCTTAGGGCTAGCGCAAGGAGCGCCCGCCCCCCAGCCCTCCAACAATGGCCGCGTGCTCTATAAATGGGTCGACAAGGATGGCGTAACTCACTACGGCGATCATGTTCCGCCGGAATACGCGACCCAAGAGCAGCATATCCTGAACTCCCAGGGCTATGAGATACGCCATCAAGACGCGCAAAAGAGCGCCGAGCAGATGGCGGCCGACGATCAAAAACGGATCGATGCGGATCAGCGTCAAATTCGCGACAAGAACTTGCTCAGCACCTATGCCTCGGTGCAGGAAATCGAACGCCTGCGCGACCAGCGGCTCACGCTGTTGACCGATCAAATCAAGGTGACCAATCAGTTTCTCGAGACTCTCAATGGCCGCATGAAGAAAATGCGCATCGACAGCCAGCGCTACAAGCCTTACAGCAATGACCCCAAGGCGCCGAGCATGCCGGATCAAATGGCGGAAGATCTGGTGCGCCTCACGACTGACGTGCACACGCAGGAGCAGAATCTGAAACAGAAGCGCAGCGAAGAATCGACGATGAGCATTCAATTCGAGAGCGACATCGACCGCTTCAAAGAGCTGAAGCATATTCAATGACGCCGAAAACCCGTGTTCTGCTGGGGGTCACCGGCGGCATCGCAGCGTATAAGAGTCCTGATCTGGTGCGGCGGTTGATCGAGCGCGGCGCCGACGTACAGGTCGTGATGACCTCCGCGGCGCAGCGTTTCGTCTCGGCCATGACCTTCCAGGCGGTCTCGGGCCGTCCGACCCGCAGCGACTTATGGGACAGCACCGCAGAAGCCGCGATGGGCCATATCGAATTGGCGCGCTGGGCGCAAATAGTTTTGATTGCCCCGGCAAGCGCGGATCTCATTGCACGCTTGGCCGCCGGGCGAGCCGACGATTTGTTATGCACCCTGTGCATGGCGACCGAAGCACCGATCATGCTGGCGCCGGCGATGAACCGGGTCATGTGGGCCAACAAGGCGACTCAGGCCAACGTTGCGACGCTGGTCGCACGCGGCATCCGCCTGCTCGGGCCGGCGTCGGGCAACCAGGCTTGCGGAGAGGTCGGCGCCGGCCGCATGTGGGAAGCGGCGCAGCTCGCGGAAACCGTGCTTGCGGCGCCCGCGAACGCCGGCATCTTGGCCGGCATGAATGTGTTGATCACGGCCGGACCCACCCGCGAGCGGCTTGATCCGGTGCGCTACCTCACCAACCGCAGCTCCGGAAAAATGGGCTTTGCCGTCGCGGAAGCAGCGCGCGAGGCCGGTGCACACGTGACCGTGGTGACGGGGCCCGTGCAGTTGCAGACCCCGGTGGGCGTAACGCGCATCAACGTGGAAAGCGCGCGCGACATGTATGCCGCGGTTCACCGGCAGGTCGGCGACACGGACATCTTCATTGCCGCGGCGGCCGTTGCGGACTTTCAGCCCGTCACCGTGGCCAAGCAAAAGATCAAGAAGCAGGGGGGATCGGTGAAGCTGGAACTGGAACCGGCACCCGACATCATCAAGTCGGTCGCCGATATGCCGAAGCGACCTTTCGTGGTCGGCTTCGCCGCCGAAACCAACGACGTGGAAGAAAATGCCCGCATTAAGCTCAAGCGCAAAAGGCTGGACATGATTGCCGCGAATGAGGTGGGCGACGGCATTGCATTCGATTGCGAGGACAACGCGCTTACCGTCATCTGGCCCGGCGGAAAAATGGAAGTCGCGCGCGGACCTAAAATCGATGTGGCACGCGAACTCATCGCGCTCATCGCCAAGCGCCTGCCGCCGCGCGACGGCAGTCCGCGGCGCGGCTCCCGCAAGCGCAGAATCACGGCTGCAGCACCTCGCGATCGGGTGCGCGGCCGCCGGCCGCGGCGAGTCTAGGGCGGCCCCGTAATGCAACGTACCATCAAGCTGCGGATCCTGGATCCGCGCATCGGCCGCGAATTTCCGCTGCCTCATCACGCCACCGCGGGTTCCGCGGGCATGGATTTGCGCGCCTGCATCGATGCGCCGCTCATCTTGCAACCCGGCGGTGCGGAATTGATTCCGACTGGGGTGTCTATTTATATCGCGGACCCTGCTCTTGCCGCCATGCTGCTGCCGCGTTCCGGCTTAGGGCACAAGAACGGCATCGTCCTGGGCAATCTCGTCGGGTTGATCGACTCCGATTACCAGGGACCGCTGATGGTGTCCGTATGGAACCGCGGCACCCAGGCCTTTACCGTCAACCCGGGCGACCGCATCGCGCAGATGGTGATCGTGCCCGTGGTGCAGGTGGCTTTCGAAGTCGTCGAGGATTTTTCCGCGACCGCGCGCGGCGCAGGCGGCTTCGGCAGCTCGGGTCACAGCTAGGTCTATTTGAAATCCCTGATTGAATTTCGGCCTTATCGGCGATGATTTGGCGCTGGAGGGTGTTGCCATCCGCGGTCATGCTGGCGCATGGCAATTCGAGATTGGCCCCGCGATGAACGCCCGCGAGAGAAACTGCTCGAGAAAGGCGCCGCCGCGCTCTCCGATGCCGAGCTGCTGGCCATCCTGCTGCGCACCGGCACGCGGGGACATTCGGCGCTCGATCTCGCGCGCGACGTGCTCAAGAGCTTTCACTCGCTGCGCAAGCTGATCGCTTCCGACCGCCAGCGCTTCTGCGCCGAGCCGGGCTTGGGACCCGCACGCTACGCCGAGCTGCAGGCATCGGTGGAGCTCGCACGGCGGCAACTGTCGGAGACTTTGCGCGCCGGCCCTTCCCTATCCAGCCCGCGGGCCACCCGGGATTTTCTCACCGCGCGCCTGCGCGATCTGGAGCACGAAGTGTTTTGCTGCCTGTTCCTGGACAAGCGCCATCGATTGATTCAATTCGAAGAGTTGTTTCGCGGCACCATCGACGGCGCCAGCGTTCACCCGCGCGAGATCGTCAAGCTGGCCTTGCAGCGCAACTCCGCCGCCGTGATCATCGCGCACAATCATCCGAGCGGCGTCGCTGAGCCTTCGCAGGCGGATGAGTTCATCACGCAGCGGGTCAAAGAGGCGCTGGCGCTCGTGGACATACGCTTGCTCGATCACATCATCGTGGGAGATGGGGCGTGCGTGTCGCTGGCTGAACGGGGACTTCTCTAGGCAGCCGGCGGCAGCTGCTCACTGAGAAGCTTCTCCATACGGTAGTTCGTGAACTTCTCGCCCCGGAATTCCACGACCTGCGCGGCCAGAGCTTTAAAGCCACGCCGTTCAAAAAAGGGCTTCGCCGTGATGCTTGCCTCCGTAAAAAGTCTGGTAAGCCCCTGGCGCAGGGCGGCGGCCTCGAGGCAAGTGAGCAGCGCCGAGGCAACACCGCGACCTTCGTGCTCCGGATGCACATACATTCTGTCGAGGTGGCCTGAGGGCTCCAAATCGGCAAAACCAACAACTAACTCGTCTACCGCAGCGACCCATATAAGGCGGCCGACGGCCACATCAGACCAGGCATCGCGATTCACGCCGGACCAAGCATTGATTTGCGCGGAGCTGTAATCTCTGATCGCGCTTTCTCGAATCGCTCGCACAAAAACGTCAATCACGGCATCCCGATCTTCGGGTCGGTACACCCTTACGAGGACACGTTTACCTGCGGCGTGCATCTGAGCCAAGCAGTTTGTGTCTGTCACAAAATCCGCTAGCATCATGCATTCGATGCTCTCCCGTTGAATTAGAACAATCTGTCGGCCCGGAATGCCAAGGAGGCATGATGACAACGACGCTCTGGCTACGCATCTCATCCATCATCGCGCTTCTGTTCGCCGCCGGCCACACCTTGGGCAGCCGCAAATCCTGGTCGCCGATGGGGGACAACCCGGTTCTCGATCAAATGAAGAAAGTGCGCTTCGACGTGATGGGCGTCAGTCGCAGCTACTTCGACTTCTACATGGGTTTCGGATACTCGCTCTCCGTGGCGATGATCATGCAGGCCGTCCTGCTCTGGCAGCTCTCGATACTGGCTCGAAGCAATCCGGCGGCCCTGCGTCCAATAATCGGCGTGATCGGTGTGGCTGCCGTGGCGTCAGGGATCATTGCCTGGTACTTTATTTTTCCGCTCCCGGCGCTTTGTGAATTGTTACTGGTGATTGGCCTGTCCGTGGCTTATGCAGTGACGAGCTCGCCGCGGCAATCTTAAGTCTCCGGGTCAAGCGCTACGTGCACGGCGCTCGAGAAGCTCTCGAGGCTCCACTGATCCAAGAGTTCGCACTGCGCGGCAATCATCTCGCCTTCATCGATCGTGACTTCCTCTACGGTGTAACAGACCACAGTCACGCCGTCGCTTCGCACGAAGCGGGCGATCATTGCGTCATCGTCATAGCTGCGCGTCGAAACCGCCTTGCGTTCATGCAGCAGGGTTTCAAGATCGCCGGCGTTAGGAATGGATTGCAAAAATAGCGCCATCTGCGGGGCATCATTTATCATCGCCTGGGATGCCGAGATTTTGCGGTCCATGCCGCAGCTTACCCGTAAAGGGCGCGTCGACACATAGGTTTTTTAAGGGAGAGGGTGAAATGAAAATATACAACGCGATTGGATTCGCGATACTGGCGTCGGGCGTGGCGGCTGCGGCATTTTTCGCCCCCGGCTATATGGGCCCTCTGACAGGTGCGGGCGTCGGCGCCCTATACTTTCTCTTCGTCTGGTTTCTGGCCGGCGTGTATCTGTCGGACGTGATCCACATGGGAATAGCGCACGGCGCTTTGGATTACAGGATCGGTTTCATCAAGACCTTGGTGCTTCTCAACAACACCATCGGCATCTACGTCGATCCCGTGAGCTGGGTCGATCGTCATCGCAATCACCATCGGTTCGCGGATCACGCCGGGGATCCTAATAAACTTGCCGCCGATGGCTTCTGGAAGACAACCTATCTGTGTCTGTTCCCCTACCGTTGCGAGCAGGACATGGCTCGCGACGAAATCCTCAAGTCTTGGCCCTTCTCGATGGTGAGGCATCCGCTGTTCGCCGTGCTGGCTCAGTGCATCAGCTACGTCTTTGTTTGGGCGCTGGTGCGCGACTGGAAGTTTGCGCTGGCGTTGTGGGCGGGCATCAGAATATTCGCGCTGTGGGTAAATCTAATCCAAAACTACTGGACTCACGACCGGCGCTTCGGCACGCGCCGGTACGATGATCGCGACAATGCGATGAACATCAGCGAATGGCTGCCCGTGATGGCGACATTCAGCGCTTGCCTGCAAAACAATCATCACCACTACCCTCACCTGCTGAGGCTGTCTCACTCCGCCAAGGAGTTCGACTTCGGTTTCATGACGGTGAAGGCGATGGCGGCAATGGGCTTGGTAAAGCCCTCGAAGACGGGAACGGTCAGGCCTGAAGACCTAAGCCAGTTGGAACTGAGCCTATAAGGCCTGCTCGGGTTGAGGGCCGCGCAACAAGCTCGTTATCTGCCCAAGAACGGGTCGACGAACTGCCTGAAGAAACCGGGCCGCACCGAGGTGCCGCTCAAGCCGTAGCTTTTCGGCCATTTGTCCTTGGGAAAATGATGCGTCCCAAAGAGGCGGTCGATCCAGGGAAAGTGGATGGCAAAGTTGCAGTCAATTGCCTCATCTTCAGCCGAGTGGTGCCAGTGGTGATAGCGAGGGGTGACCAGATAATTTTCCAGCCAGATGGTGCGTGGGCGAAAGTCCAAGTGCGAAAAGGTGGCATGAAAGGATACGAACAAAATGTAGCCGACGATGGCGCCCTGCGAAAATCCGCATAGCGCCAGCGGGATCATGATCAAGCCGCGCGTTACGACGATATCGAAGAAATGCGAGCGCGAGCCGGCGATCCAATCCATGGTACGGATTGAGTGATGCACGGCGTGAAACCGCCACAGCGCGGGAATCTTATGGAACGCCCGGTGCACGATGTACTGCGACAGATCCGCCACAAGAATCACCGCCAATAGCTGCACCACGAAGGGCCAATTCCCGACAAAGGCCTGAAGCTTTGGAATTGCCAGCCACGGCGCCGCCAATGCGGCCGGTGCCAGCATCAGAAAGGTCAGCAGTTGCGCGGGAAGGTGGGTGGCGACGAAATAGAACGAGTCGGTGGTCCACTCCGCGCGGAATGTTCCCTGCCCGGGGTGCAGCGGCCAAATCCGCTCGAGCGGCACGAACACCAAGGTCATCACGAACAGGTCCAACAAGAACCAGTCCAGCCCGATTCCGTATTTTGTTCCGACTTCCTGCGGCAGAGGGACAGTGCCGCCGCCGAGAGCCGCGGCAGCGAGCGCGAGAGCGGCACCGGTGAGGGCCAGAACCTTTCGCTGGCGCATGATCGCGGACGCCGCGGCAAAAACAAAGGAAGCGAAGATCGCGCCTTGAATCAGCACGCGCATGATTTCGATCGGGTATTTGGCGCGGGCATCGGGCAAGGTCAAGATTTCGGGAAAACGCAGGCACAGCGTGCCGCCCACTGCGAGCAAACCCAAGAAGACGCCGATGAGGCCGCTGATCCAGCCGCTGCCGATTTTCGTCGGCTCGGCATCACCGAAAGTCTTGCGAAAGAATTCGTCGGACATGCGGTTCTCCAGCCTTTGATCTTTGTTCAATTTAGACACAGAGTAAGCCGCCGAGCGCAAACGCCCGTCGCAACTTCGCTCGAATGATTATCGTTAAATCATTCGAACACTGGAAGGCTTGCGACTTCCTCCGGCGGCACATCTTCCACCGGCAGACCCGCCTTCACCCAGGCACGCAGGCCGCCTCGAATCACCCTGACCCGTACTCTCTTTGCGTCCAGCAGCTTTTGCAGCTCCTGCGCCACGCGCACGCTCGTGGCTTGGCGAACGCAGGTGCAGTACACGAATACGGTCCCTTCCTCGGGCAAATCCGCTTCCGGCTGGTGAATGGCATTCGGGTCGAGCCGCCGCGATCCCTGAATGCGCGTTGCCTTGGGATCGAAGTAACCGTGACTGCGGACGTCATACACGGAAGCGCCCGTTGCCATTTCCCGCGCGGCCTCATCGGGATTGGCGAACGGCACGGCAGTCAAAGCCCGGCCTTTGACCCAGAGCCAAACGCGAAACACCAAATAGGCGACGACGAGCGCGAGGACGATCCAGCCGACGATCCGGCCGGCTGAGTCGTAGCCTCGCGTGACCACTTCCAGTGCGCCGCTGAAAATGAAGCCGACCAAGAGGTAGGAGCCCGCATAGAGCAATGCGCCGGCCAGGTCCAGGCGCAGAAACGTCATGAGCCGCATGTTCATGCTGCCTGCCAGGGGCGGAGCCATGGTATTGATGCCGGGGATGAACTTTGCGACAACAAGAAGCGTCCGGCCGCGGCGATAGAAGGAATCCGCCGACCTTAAGATGCAAGCCTCGGGATTGAGCGAGATGCGGCAGAGCAGCCCCAACAGCCACCAACCTGTGTACCGGCCCAGAAGGAACATCAAGGTGTCGCCGGCCAACATCGCGATGAGCGCAAGCCCCAGGACATACTGCGCCTGCATAACCCCGTGCGCGGCAGCACCGCCGGCGATCAGCAATGCCACGGCGGCCGGCACCGGCACGCCGATTGCCTCGAGAAAAACAATCACGGCCAGGATGACGTAGCCGTGTTGCATGAGCGCGGTGTTCAGCGATCCCATTGCTCAGTGCCCCCGGAAATCGTACGCCTGTTGATACGCCCGGTACCACTCCTGAGTCTGCTTATCTGCCGGGAGGTGATCCGCGATATAGCGGAATTGAGCCAACATTTTTTCGGCGCGTGAGGTATTCAAATAAAGATCGACCAAGCGCCAGCGATATGCCAGCTCTTGAGGCGCCAGCGCGGAGGCCTTTTCGTAGAGCTCGAGCGCACGCGTCAGCCAGTTCATCTCGAACAGATAGAGATCCGCCAGGCCGGCATAGTTGGCGGCCGTGGGCGCCGCGAGCAACTTCGCCTCGCCGGCTTGCACTGCGCTGCTCAAGGCAAATGGATAGGCGGGCAACTCGGGCGTGCCCGCATGCGTGCCGTAAATGGCGCTTTCCATGTTCGGCACCCGCTGCGCGCGCAAGCTGGCGAGAAATGGGTTGTCCGCGTATTTGACGAAAAAATTCACGTTGTCCTCAAAGCGATGAAAGTACGTCCACGCCTTGGCTTCGTCCACGTACCAAAGGCCGTCCGAGCCACGGCGCAGCACGATGGGCAGGTTGGATTTATCCGGTCCCGGTACCGCGAGAGCGAGATCACCTGCGTACAGGACGCGGTAAGCGCCTGCGCCGCTGAACGATTCACCGATGCGCTGCTGCTGATCCGCGTTGCGCGGCACGATGACGCGAAAAACCTGGCTGCCCTCGGTCAACAGGGGCAACTGCGGATCGCCGATACCGGCCGCCAGCGAAGCAAGGTAGCGGCGCAGTGACTCTTCGGCTGCCGATGCCGGCGCAAACTGCGCCAAGCCTGCCGCCGGGAGTCGGCGTATGGCGCTCTGGTAATCGGCGAGTGTTCGGCGGTACCCGTCGGCAAGCGCGCCGCCGCCGCCCGAGAGGAATTCGCCCGCCAGCCAGCGAGGCGCGGCTGAGCCGCCGAGTGCCTTCGATCCCATGCCTCGCAGGTTGGTGGTGATGATGAGTTCGGAGATGAAGTCTTGCGGAACTTCCGACAGCATGTAGGTTTTGGCCGCCTCCTCGAGGCGATGGCAATAAGCGTCTGGAATCTCCCCCTCGAGCGCGTACGACACCTCGATCTTGAGCTGGTTGTCCTTGGCCGAATAGAGATACAGAATCCCGCGGCCATTGCGCCGCGCGCCGATCCGCATGGCGGTGAACAGCTCCGCTGCCATCTGCTCGATGCTCGTGGATCGCGGCAGCGACTTCACCAGCACCAGCGCGTTTTCAATCCCGGATTTTTTCTCGGCGAGCTTCAGGCTCATGCGAAACGCGAGATCAAAATCGTGCTGATCGGTCTCGTTGATCATCACGTATTCCGCGCGTTCCGGAACGCGCGCCCGATTCCACGCAAGCCCCGCGGCCAGCGCAACGAGAATCGCGCCGCACACCGCAATGCTGAATTTGCCCACCCCGCTCCTAAAACGCCCCGAACACGGCGGTTTTCTTGCGGTCGCTGGAGTAGTTCACCAGGAACGGATCCGTCGATGCGGGGTTGAGACCAAAAACAGACCGGTCAGCACCCTTGTTCTTGAGCACCACCACCGGCGTCTCCTGGCCGCCGAAGAGCCGGAAAATACCCGCCGCCTCATTGTGCGTGTCGTTCAACACCACGAAGGGATATTCGCTTTCGGCAGGCGAATACAATCCGAGGACCAGCCGGTTCCGTCCCTTCGAATCGTAAAAGAAGAGACCCGGGCCGCCATCCGGCGACATCGCCAGTTCCGCTCGCGCGCGGCCGCTCGCGTCAATCAATCGAATTCGGCTCGCCGATACGATGTCCTGGGAGGCGGCAGAAGCCGGCGAGATCAGCGACGCCGGACCGAAATGGCTGAGCAGCAGAGCTCCGATGATGCCGCCGAGAAATCCCGATGCCGCGCCCGCCATGTACGTTTTGTTCATATTGACCCTCTCCCTGCCGGCGTTATCAGTCCGGATCGAAATTGCACTCCTTCAGCGGCACCAAGCGCGTCTTGTTCCAGAGTTTGTGACCCAGATACAAGAGGACGACCGTGGGAATGAGCAGATAGTCGGTGATGAAATCGAACCAGGAAAACACGGGGGTTTGAAATACACCGATGTTGGCGCCGAACAGGACGAACAGGAACAAGACCAGCGCGAGCCATGGACCGAAGGGATAGAACTTGGACTTGAATTTCAGGTCTTCCAGGCTGCGGCCCTGCGCCACCCAGGCTTTGCGGAAGCGCAGGTGGCAAATCGCAATCCCCAGCCAGATGATGAATCCACTCAAGCTCGACGCGTTGTAGAGCAGCTGATAGATTTTTTTGTCCCCCACCTCGTTGGCAAAGAATGCCATCGCACTGACCGATCCGGTCGCGAGCAGCGCCAAGACAGGCACGCCGCGCCGATTGAGCGCGGCAAACACCTTCGGCGCTTTGCGGCTATGGGCCATCGCATGCAGCATGCGCGAAGCCACATACATGGATGAATTTCCGCACGACAACACCGAAGACAGGATTACGGCATTCATGAGATTGGCGGCGTAGTACCCGACCGTGGGCAACTGCTGCAGCACCATCGTGAAAGGCGAGTAGGCGATATGGCTTTCATCTGCGTTGAGCAGGTTCGGATCGGTATAAGCGATCAGCGTGCCGGCCACGAAGATCGCGCCGATGTAGAACAGCAAAATGCGCCAGAACACCGACCTGATCGCCTTAGGCACGTTTTTTACGGGATCGGACGTCTCGGCCGCGGCCAGCCCCACGCCTTCTGTGCCCTGGAAGGAGAAGCCGGCGACCAGGAACACCGTGAGCATGGCGGTGAATCCGCCCGCGAAGGGAGCATGCGTGCCCGTTTTGGGGTCGCTCAAGGTCCAGTTGTGAAATCCGCTGCTATGGTTGCCGATCATGCCGGTGATCATGAGCAAGCCGACCGCCACAAAAATGATGACCGTGACCACCTTGATGCCGGCGAACCAATATTCGGCCTCGGCATACGCTTTCACCGACAAGAGGTTCAACCCCAGCAGGATCACAAAAAATCCCGAGGCCCAGTACGCGGCGTTCGCGTGCGGAAACCAAAATTGCACGATGAGCGCGCCGGCCACGAGTTCCGCGGCGAGGGTGACCGCCCAGCTGAACCAGTAGTTCCAGCCGACAGCAAAAGCCATGGAGGGATCGACGAAGCGCTCCGCGTATGCTTCGAAGGAGCCGGGAATCGGCAGTTGGGTGGCCATCTCGCCCAGCGACTGCATCATGCAATACACCGCCAGACCCATGGTCGCATAGGCCAGCAGCGCACCGCCGGGGCCGGCCTGCGCGAGCGCCGCGCCGCTGGCAAAGAACAGGCCGGTGCCGATCGCTCCGCCGATGGCGATCATGCTCAGCTGCCGGTTGCCGATGCTGCGCTTGAGCTCCCGAACCTCACCTGTGGTCATGCGGCGATTTCCTGTTGAGTGCGGACCGGAGTGTGCGTCATAAAGCGGCGTCAGTCGATGCAACCGACGAAGAATACATGCCCATTCGGACTGCGCCCATCGGCCGCGGCCTCCACGATCGCCGCGCCGAATTCTTGCACCGTGGGAAGTGCGCCGGCCTGTCCGCGCCGGCTCTCGATCAAGCCGCGCGAAGTGCGCTCGAGCAGCTTCGGCGTGATGGTTCCCTCGATCATGTCTCCGCTCACGATCGCGAGGCGCAGGCCGCGGCTCTCGAACTCGGGCAATCTCGAGCGCAGCGCATCCTCACCCGCCTTCTTGCTCGCGGCGATCCCTTCGTACGATGCATACACCGGCTTGCGGCCGTAGAAATGCGCCAGGTGACTGGTGACAAATGCGATGCAGCCGCCCGCGGACATCAGCGGCAGCGCGGCGTCCAGCATTCGCACCTGCGCAGTCAGATTGAGTTCCATGGCATACGAAGCGGGTTTGCCCTTCTCCAGGCCTCCGCTGGCGTTCAGCACCAGGATATCGAGGCGTCCGAAGGAGTTCTGAACGGCGCGTGCCATCGCCTCGACGCTGCCGGCCTCGGTCAGATCGGCTTGCGCAAGCAATGCGCGCCGTCCGAGAGACTCGATCTGGGCTGCGACTTGCTCGGCTCGAGAACCCTTGCTGCGAAAGTTGATCACGACGTCGGCGCCCTGCTCCGCCAGCATGCGGGCCACGGCGGCACCGATTCCCCGCGATGCCCCGGTCACCAATGCCGTTTTGCCGAGAAATCGTTTCAAATCCAAGCGGCGTTCATATAATGGTTTTGACTTTGAGATCCTAAGAGCCAGTATGCCTTCCGGCACGTCATGCAGGGAACAGCGGTGGAAAGACCAGCAGCCAGCAGAACAGCGATCGCAACCTCCCTGATGCGTGCGGCACATACCCGGCTGGATCCCCACCCGCTGATCGAGGATCCCTGGGGCGACCTGCTGATTCCAAAGTCCGCCCGTGACTTGATCAGCGATGAATCGCTCCTGAGCAGCCGCGCCTACCCGAATGTCATCACGCGCACGCGCTATGCCGAAGATGCGCTGCAGGCCGCCGTCGCCGCGGGCATCCGCCAGTACGTCTTGATCGGCGCGGGCTTCGACAGCTTCGCGCTGCGGCGCCCGGCATACGCTGCGGAATTGCAGATTTTCGAGATCGACTTTCCCGCGACTCAGATGCTGAAGCTCGAACGGATCAAAGCGTGCGCAATAGGCTTGCCCGATTCCGTGCATTTCATTGCCGCAGATCTTTCGCAAGAGAGCGTGGCCGCGGCGCTGATGCGCTCGCCGTTCCGGCCCGCCGAATTGACGTTTTTCTCCTGGCTCGGCGTAACAATGTATCTGACCCGCGCTGCCAATCTCGCGACGTTCAAGTCAGTCGCGTCGTGCGCCCCCGCGCGCAGCGAATTGGTCTTTACCTATTTCGACGAACGGCTGTTTCAAGCACAGTCGGAAACATTCCGCGAGTTGGAGAGAAGGGTTGCGGCCATCGGCGAGCCGTTCTTGTCGGGCTTCGATCCCGCTGCGCTTGCCGCGGATCTGGCGGCGTGCGGTCTCCATCTCGTCGAGGACCTGAACGGCGCCGAGGTTGCCGCGAGGTACGACGGCGCAGGCAAGCATGGTCTAGGACAATCCAGCGCTTCGCATATTGCGCATGCGCACGTAAGTTGAGCTGAAAACTAGGGCAATTTGCACACTTACCGTATGATTCGTTCATGTCCAGCACCGCACAAGACGCGCTGACCGACGAGAACGCCCGCTACAAGCGGGTGATTCGCACCGCCGAGGAACTGTTCAAGAAGGTGGGATTTCGTGCTGTCACCATGGAACTGGTTGCGCGCGAAGCCAATGTGGCCAAGGCCACCCTCTACAGCTATTTCAAGAATAAAGATGAACTCTACGTCGAAGTCTGTGCGCGCATGGCCCGCATTCTGCGCGGGTCGGTGGAGCAAGCTCTGACGAAACCGGACACCGCGTTGGACGAGCGGCTGGCGGACGCCGTGGTCGCCAAACATCGGCCGGTATTTACGCTGGTTCGCGCATCACCCCACGCGGCGGAATTGTTCTCCTACACGCACAGCGTGGCCGGAGAGATTTTCGCCAAGCTGGACCTGGAAATGCTGGAGATGTTTCGCGCCGCGCTGGCCGATGACCCGCAACTGTCGGCAAATGCGGAGCAGCTTTCGCGGGCCCTGTATTTCGGCAGTGCGCCGCTCGCCAGCCGCAGTGAAACCACTGCACAAATGGAAGCCGAACTCGGTGCCTTTGCCCGCGCGTACCTGGCGGGTGCACGGATTCTCGCCCGCACAAACTGACTCTCAACTGACCCAGTTCCTCTTGGCTGATTTAACTTAACTCTGTTGACTAACTATACGATAGGGGTATGATTCGTTCATATCGTATAGGTAGGGAGAGTGAGTTATGAGTGTCGCTCGCATAGTCTTGTTGGTTGCCGTATGTCTTGCCGATGGAATCCTGCTCCTAAGATCCGCCCCCGCATTTGCCTCCGAGATCATCACGGACGTCGCACCGCCCCCGCCCCGGGTGGAAAACAGGGGCCACCCTCGCGACGGGTACGTCTGGGCACCGGGTCATTGGGAATGGAACGGCCACGCCTACGGCTGGGTCTCGGGGAGTTGGATCGTGGAGCACGGCAAGGCGCATTGGATCGCCGATCAGTGGGAACCGATGGGCAACCAGTGGCGCTACCTTCCAGGCCATTGGGAGCGCTGAGCCGTGTCCGCGATGGCGGACGTGCCGCCGAAAACGCAGTTGGAGCACATCTTTAGGGAGACCGCCGAGGGCAACAGTCAGCCATTTCTGGACGCCTTGGCCGACGACGCGGAATGGACCGTCATCGGCAGCACGGGATGGTCAAAAACCTACCGCGGCAAGCCGCGTATCTTGAGTGATTTGATCGCGCCGTTGCGGCGCGTGCTGGCGCCCCCCAGAAAGAGTCACGCGCTTCACATGATCGCCGAAGGCAATATGGTTGCCGTCCAGGGTCACGGCGAGAATGTCACGCGGGATGGGCGCCGCTATGAGAACACCTATTGCTGGGTATTTGCCTTTCGCAATGGCCGAGTCGCAGCGGTCACCGAATATGCGGACACCGAGTTGATGAGATCGGTTCTAGGCGAGCCGCTCAAAGAAAGGCCGATGCGATGACGACGACGAGGTTGTTGGTCGCATGCAGAACAAAGGATGGACGCAGCGACTGATAACGGACGGCCAGATAGGCCGCCAGAATCCCGAGTGCGATTCTATAGCTGAATTGCAGCCAACCCGACAGCCCACTGTGCAAGGCAATGCCATGCAAAAGACCGAAGATCAGTGCACTGATCAAAATCGCGGGCCACACAGGCATTTCTTGCCGCAGCCAATCGAGCAGCAGTCCGCGCACCAGGATCTCTTCGGCAGCCGGTCCGATGAGGACGATCACGAGGAACACGGCCGGCAGCGAATACGCTCCGCCCAGCAGATAATTTGGCGTGGGAATCGGCGGCAGTTGGATGCCGGACCACATCAGGATTTTGACCGCGGCCAAGAAGATGAGGATTGGCACGACCGCGCCCGCGGCGCAGGCCCATAGAATTTCGCTTCGAACGCCCTTAAATCGCGCCCGCAGACTGACCCAATCACGGTCGTAAGCGAGTAGTTGATAGCCGCCAATCAAACCGAGGTCCGCCACTGTGACTGAAATGAGGCTGACCGCGAACGGTGGCGCCTTAAAAGCCGCGGCCAGCAGCCCCACAACGAACGAGGCGGCCAGGCTCGCGAAAAAAAGCAGCAGGATGCTGCGAAACCGGATCCTTTGGCGCAGCGCCGCGATCCCTTGCGCATCGATGAACACGCAGAGGATGATATCGGTTCGAGAGCACGTGCGCGCGCAACCCATTGAAAGTGGCGCATTATTTATCCGAAGGCCTTGCCGCAGGGTAGCCGGCCTGGTATAAAGCCCGGCTCTTCTAAAGCTTCCATTTTCAAAGGTTTAGCCATGTCGCGAGTTTGCCAAGTCACCGGCAAAGGCCCCAAAACGGGCAACACCGTTTCGCATGCGAACAATCGCAAGCGCCGCCGCTTTCTGCCCAATTTGCACAGCCACCGCTTCTGGCTGGAATCCGAGAAGCGTTTTGTGAGCCTGCGCGTTACCACCCGCGGCTTGCGCACGATCGAAAAGCGCGGCGTGGATGTCGTGGTCGCGGACTTGCGAGCCAAGGGCGTCAAGGTCTAAGGAGCCGTCATGCGCGACAAAATCAAATTAGTATCTTCGGCCGGCACCGGTCACTACTACACGACCACAAAGAATAAGCGCCTGCATCCGGACAAGCTCGAGACGAAGAAATTCGATCCGGTGGTCCGCAAGCACGTCGCTTACAAAGAATCGAAGATCAAATAGCTTAGCTCCTGCCTGAGCTTCCTGAAGTAGAGACCACGCGCCGGGGCATCAGCCCCGCGCTGGTTGGGTCTCGCATCCTCGATATGATCGTCCGCGACCGGCGCCTGCGCTGGCCGATCGCGGCGAAACTCGAAGCGGCCGTTCGCGGCCAGAAAATCCAGAGCGTCGGCCGGCGCGCTAAATATCTGCTGATCCGCCTCGAGACCGGTTCGCTCATCGTGCATTTGGGGATGTCAGGCAGCTTGCGCCTCGTCGGCGCAAAGACAGCGCCGAAACCGCACGATCATTGGGATCTGGTCCTGGATGGCGGCCAGGTCCTGCGCTTTCACGACCCCCGGCGTTTCGGCAGCCTGCATTGGACACAAGAAGATCCCGAGAAGCATCCGCTCCTCAAAAAGCTTGCGCCTGAACCATTGAGCGCCGCGTTCGATGCCGACTATCTGTTCCGCGTCACGCGCCGGCGCAACGTCGCCATCAAGCAACTCATCATGAACTCGCAGCTCGTCGTCGGCGTCGGCAACATTTACGCCAGCGAAGCATTGTTCCGGGCGGGAATTTCGCCGCGCCGCGCGGCGCGGCGGCTGACCAAGGCCGAGGCATTGAAACTATCCCGTGCCATCAAGGCCGTGCTCAAGGACGCCATCAGAATCGGCGGCACTACTTTGCGCGACTACGTCAACGCAGACGGTGAGCCCGGATATTTTAGCCAGAAATTGTTCGTCTACGAACGCGCGGGAGCGCGCTGCCGCGTATGCAAGTCGGCGGTCAAGCAGTTTACCCAGGGACAGCGGTCCACTTACTGGTGCTCCATCTGCCAGCGCTAGTAAACGAGGCCCTCTCCCTCGCCGCGCGGATCCGATGCCGCATCGACTTTTCCGGTGGCGAAGTCCCATGTAACGACCTGCATGTTGCCCCACTGCCGGTTCGAGAGCCGCAGCTTGTGGCCCATGCCCTGCAGCTTGGCGATCTCAGCGTCGGTCAACGCACCCTGCTCATAGGACACCTCATCCGGCAGATACTGATGATGGTAGTGCGGATACTTCACGATGTCGGCAGCGCTCATCCCGTCCATGTAGTTCAAGCAACCGAGCAGCACTTGGCTGATGATGGTGCTGCCGCCGGGGGAGCCGATGATCATCATGCCTTTGGGTGTGTCCACAAAGGTTGGCGACATGCTCGACAGGGGGCGCTTATTGGGCGCGATGGAATTGGCCGTATTGCCGATGAGTCCGAATGCGTTGGGTCTGCCGGGCTTGGTGGAAAAATCATCCATTTCATCGTTGAGCAGCACGCCGGTCCCTGCGGGCATATAGCCGCTGCCGAAGAATAGATTCACGGTGATGGTGACCGCCGCGCGATTCCCCGCGGAATCCAGCACGGAAAAATGCGTGGTGTTCATCCCCTTCGGCTCCGACTCGATGCCCGGCAGCAACTCGGAGGGCATGGCCTTGTCGGCTCGGATGCTGGACCGCTGGCCCGCCGCATAGTCGACGCTCATCAATTGCGCCAACGGCATCTTGATGAAATCGGGATCGCCCAGGTAGATGGCGCGATCTCGATAAGCGCGGCGCATCGCTTCGATGACCAGATGCTTGCGCGTCGCGGAATCCACCGTGGACAAATCGAAGCCGGCGAGAATATTGAGCGAATCCAAGATCGCAATGCCGCCGGACGAGGACGGCGGCGCCGTGACGATGCGCGCACCGTGATATTCGCCCACCAGCGGCTTGCGCTCGACCACGCTGTAGGCCTTCAGGTCCGCGAGGGTCCAGATGCCTCCGCCGGCGCGCACGCCGGACACCAGGTTCGCCGCCACTCGGCCCTCATAAAAGCCCTTGGCGCCTTGATTTGCGATGGCCTCCAACGTGTTGGCCAAGTCAGGTTGTTTGATGATGGCGCCCACCTCCGGCACGCCGCCGTCCGGCGTCAGGAAGGCTTTCGCGGCATCCGGCGAACGCGCCAAGATATCGTGCTTGACCTTGATGGCGAATTGCATGCGCGCATACAGCGGGAATCCGTCTCGCGCCAGGCGAATCGCGGGCTGCAGGCTTTGCTTCAGCGGCAGCTTTCCATACTTGCGCGCCAGGTATTCGAACGCCGCCGGCTCGCCGGGAATCCCTGCCGAGAGAGGGCCGCTGGTCGAGCTGTTGGGAATTTCATTGCCCGCTTTGTCCAAGTACATATCGCGCGTGGCCGCGCCCGGCGCCTTCTCGCGCGCATCGACCATGGTTTCGAAACCGTCGGACTGCCGATGCAGAAGAAAGAAACCGCCCCCGCCCAAACCTGAACTGGTGGGCTCGACCACCGCGAGCGCCGCGGCCACGGCCACGGCGGCGTCGAAGGCGTTGCCTCCGGCGCTCAAAATTTCTTGGCCGGCCTTGCTCGCGAGCGGATACGCGCTGGCAATGGCGCCTTTGTGAGCAACAGCGGGCCGGGCGGAATCGGCCCACGCGCCCGGGGCGACGCAGATGAGCAGTGCAATCGCCAGAATCGAATAGAAGCGCCCGATGACGCGGGCGTGCGGTGCGGTTTGAGGCATCAAAGCTTGCGGTGCCGCTTCAGTTCGATCTCCACGATCGGATGCACGAATTCGGAGACATTGCCTCCCAGCACGGCGATTTCTCGCACCAAGGTCGATGATATGAATGTGTATTGCTCTTGCGGGGTCATGAAGACGGATTCGATTTCCGGAGTGAGGTGCCGGTTCATATTAGCCAATTGAAATTCAAATTCGAAGTCAGAGATCGCGCGCAGTCCGCGTACGATCACCGTCAGGCCGCTTTGCCGCGCGAAATCCACCGTCAAGCCGGAGAACCCCGTGACTTCGACATTGGTCACGTCGGCGAGCACGCGGCTCGCCATATCGACCCGTTGCTCGAGTGTGAACATGGGCGCTTTGTTCGGATTCGCCGCAATCGCGACCACCACGCGATCGAAAATTGAGGCGGCCCGCTTGACCAAATCCGTATGCCCGTTGGTGATGGGGTCGAAAGTCCCTGGGTAGACGGCATTTCTTTTGTGCATTGCTATTTCCGTCCGTTGACGCGCGCCAGATGATACCCCACCTCACCCGCCGACTTCGATTTGAGCAGTTCCCATTGCGCCGGCAGCGCCGGCGCGCCCGCGACCCGCTCATTCTCCAAATAAACCAGGGACCCGGCCTCCAGCCAGCCGCTCTGATCCAGCAGCGGGATGTATTCGGTCAGGGCGTCCTTTCCGAAAGGGGGATCAAGAAATGCGATCTGAAAGGGCTCGGCGGGTGTGCGCAAGAATCGGGCCGCGCCCATTGCCATAACGCGGCCTTTGGCCGTCCCTCCGAAGCGGACCAGCTGCTCCTGCAAGGCGCGCGCGGCCGCCGGAAATTGCTCCACAAACACGACTTCCCTGGCTCCGCGCGAGAGCGCTTCGAGCCCCAGCGCGCCTGAACCCGCGAACAAATCCAGGCAGCGCGTGTCAGCAATGGAATGCTGCAGCCAATTGAACACGGTTTCCCGCACTCGATCCGGCGTTGGACGCAGCTCCGGCATGTCCGGGAAGTGGACCCGCCGGCCGCGCCAGGCACCGGCGATGATGCGCACCGAATTGCGCGCGGTCGGATCGGGTAAATCCCGCTTGGAAGTAGCCACTGCCGCTATCATACCCGTCCAATGACGAATGAAGCTGACAGCCTAAGCGTGCGAGGATTCTTCAAGCACCTCCGGGCCAAGTTGAATCAAGGCCCCGCGTGGCTCACGACCGACATTGCCGAGCTGCTGCCGGGACGCAAGATCGACGCCGAGATCTTGGATGAGCTCGAAACGCGGCTGATCACGGCTGATGTGGGCGTGGAAGCCTCCTCGCGGATTCTCGAAGAGCTGCGCCGGCGCGTCGCGCGCAAGGAACTAAACGACGTCGAGGCTCTCCTCAAAGCCCTGCAGGAGGCCATGTCCCGGATTCTCGCGCCCGTCGAGCAGGCGCTCGTGATCGATGCGCAGCGCAAGCCCTTCGTGATCCTGGTGGTGGGTATCAACGGCGCCGGAAAAACGACGACCATCGGCAAGTTGAGTCATCGGCTGCTCGCCGAAGGCAAGAGCGTGATGCTGGCCGCCGGCGACACTTTCCGCGCGGCGGCGCGCGAGCAATTGGAAGTTTGGGCGCAGCGAAACGGCGTACCGATCATCTCGCAGCAGGCCGGCTCGGAACCGGCCGCCGTGATCTTCGACGCCATGAACGCGGCACGCGCGCGCAATATCGATGTTCTCATTGCCGACACCGCCGGACGCCTGCACACGCAGGCCCACCTCATGGACGAGCTCAAGAAAGTCAAACGCGTGCTGGGGCGGCTGGATGCCACGGCGCCCCATGAAGTCCTGTTGGTGCTCGACGGAACGATTGGACAAAATGCCGTGGCGCAGGCTGAGGAGTTCAACAAGGGGCTGGGAGTCACCGGTTTGGTCATCACCAAATTGGACGGCACCGCCAAAGGCGGCGTGGTGATCGCCATCGCGCAGCGCCTGAAAATTCCAATTCGATTCATCGGCGTCGGCGAACAATCCGAGGATTTCGGAATCTTCAATGCATCGGAATTCGTCGCAGCACTCTTGAAATCGGAACCGCGCGACGCGGCAGCATGATTCGCTTCAATCAGGTTCACAAGCGTTATCCAAACGGCCGCGAGGCGCTGTCCGGAGTGTCGTTCAATATCGAGAGCGGCGCGCTGACTTTTCTGACCGGGCACTCGGGCGCCGGCAAGAGCAGTGTTCTCAAGCTCATTGCCTTGATCGAGCGTCCGACGCGAGGCCAGGTCATCGTGAACAGCCAGAACACGGCGGGCGTAAAAGCCCGTGGCATACCGCATTTTCGACGGCAGCTGGGCGTGGTCTTCCAAGACCATAAGTTGCTGCACGATCGCCCGGTTGCCGACAACGTCGCGCTGCCTCTGGTCATCGCCGGCGTGCCGCGGCGCGAGATCGATAAGCGCGTCCGTGCGGCACTGGATCAAGTCGGACTGCTCGGCAGGGAAAAGTCCCGTCCCTTGGAGCTCTCGACCGGTGAGCAGCAGCGCGTAGGCATCGCGCGGGCCGTGGTGGCCAAACCCACCCTGCTCATTGCGGATGAGCCGACGGGCAATTTGGATCCTGAACTCGCGCTCGAGGTGATGAAGCTATTCAAGCGCTTCAGCGAGGTCGGCGTGACGGTGGTAGTGGCGAGCCACGACGTTCATCTCATCGATCAGGTCGGCGCACGGCGCATCGTCTTGAGCGGCGGCCGAGTCATGAGCGAAGAGTCCGCATGAGCATCCGCGCGTATTTCTCCCGCCATGCGCAGGTGCTCGTCGGCTCGCTCGGCCGAATCGTGCATCAACCATTTGCGACCTTGATGACCATGGGCGTGATCGCGGTGGCGCTGGCGCTGCCCCTGTTCTTGAGCTTGCTGCTGCAAAACGCGCGCACGGCCACCGGCAACTGGAACGAGGCCTATGACTTGTCGGTCTATATGGACAAGAAGGCGAGCGCCGCGCGCGTTCAGTTCCTCGCCAAGCAGTTGCGCCAGCGCGGTGATGTCGCTGCCGTGCGCATCATCACCGCGGAGCAAGCGCTGGCCGAGTTTCGCCGCGATTCCGGATTTGGCACCGCTCTGGATGTGCTGGCCGACAATCCGCTGCCTGACACGCTGGTCGTGACACCGACCTTGACGTCGAGCACGCCGCAGGGAACCGAAACCCTGCAGAACGCCATCTCAAAGATGGGCGATGTGCAAACCGTGCAAATCGACACCGAGTGGGTAAAACGCCTGCACGCGATAATCGATCTGTTGAGGCGGGTGGTTCTGCTGACCGGCGCATTATTGGGTGTCGGTATTGTGCTCATCGTCAGCAACACCATCCGCCTCGACATACTGAACCGCCGCGCCGAGATCGAGGTGATGAAGCTGGTGGGGGCCTCGGATGGATTTGCCCGGCGGCCGTTTCTCTATAGCGGAATTTGGTACGGGCTGGGGGGCGGGTTATTGGCCCTCATGCTGGTGGCCGTGGCCTCGACGGTCTTGGCTCGACCGGTGGCGCAGTTGGCCTTCCTGTATGGCAGCAGCTTTACCTTGGAGGGGCTGAAAATCATCGCGGGAGGAGCGGTTTTGGGGCTGTCCGTCGGCCTGTCCTGGCTCGGATCCTGGCTTGCTGCGACGCGACATATCCGAGCGATCGAACCGGCATAAGTATATGTTTTTTAATACTTTGCTGTCGCGCAGAACTCTCCCGAGTATTAGCACTCTAACCCTAGGAGTGCTATTATTACGTACATAGATTTAGGCGAAGATTTTGATTGGGAGGTAGCTGTAAATGTCTGCTGCTCTAGTCGCTAAGCAAACTGGAATGGTGTTCGCGGGCCCCGTTGGGAGCCTGGATTCCTATATAGACCGCGTATCCCAGATCCCGGTTCTGTCGAAGGAAGATGAAGTCGCACTGGCGGTGAAGTTCCGCTCCGAAGCCGATTTGGACGCGGCCCGGCAACTCGTGCTCTCGCACTTGAGGTTCGTCGTGCACATCGCGCGGGGATACCTGGGTTACGGCCTGCCGATGGGCGATTTGATCCAAGAAGGCAACGTGGGCTTGATGAAAGCCGTGAAGCGCTTCGATCCCACCGTGGGCGTGCGCCTGGTGTCCTTTGCGGTGCATTGGATCCGCGCCGAGATTCACGAATATGTGCTGCGCAATTGGCGCCTGGTCAAGGTGGCCACCACCAAATCGCAACGCAAGCTGTTCTTCAATCTGCGCAAGATGAAGAAGAACTTGGCGTGGCTGTCGGAAGCGGAAACTGCTGCGGTGGCGCGTGATCTGGGTGTCGATGTCGCCGACGTGCGTGAGATGGAGCAGCGGCTGTCGGCGCGCGACATGTCCTTTGATCCTACCCCGGAAAGCGACGAGGAAGAGACTTACTCACCGGCCATGTACCTGCCGGCGAGCAACGCCGATCCGGCGGTCGAGGTTGAGCGGGCGGAATGGGAAGAGGATTCCAGCGATCGCTTAGGCGCGGCCCTGGAAAAGCTCGATGAGCGCAGCCGCAGCATCTTGAAGCGGCGCTGGATGACGGACAACAAGGCGACGCTGCACGAGCTGGCCGATGAGTACGGGATTTCGGCGGAACGCGTGCGCCAGGTCGAATCCAACGCCATCAGCAAGCTCAAAGGACTGATGGCAGCCGCATAA
>DASXOY010000052.1:0-72514 GCA_036493935.1 Steroidobacteraceae bacterium
CGCCGCGGCCGTGCCTAGTAAAACAATCGAACAGAATTTTGAAATGAGCACAGGTTCCTCCTAAAGGATGCCGCCGCAAATGTCGCCGCCTTGACACGTGGCCTTTTGCTTCATTAAGTCCCGCGCGATTTGCAACTGCACAGCATAGTCTTCGAATTGGTCGGCGCCCATGCACTTCTTGGACACCAGCCTGGTACCCAACGTGGCGTCATCCCGGCAAAACATCGTTTTGCCGTCGTAAATCTCGGCATGAAAGCCGTATTGCTGTGCCTTTTTGCGGGCTGCCGGTGAGGGCTCGATTTTCGTCGGCCTCGCGGCAGCGGCGGTCGCCGCTTCTTTAGCGTTGGCAGCCGCGGCGGCATTGGCGTGGGCAATCAGCGCGGCAGCTTGATCCGAGTCGCTTAGTTGAGATGTTGCCGCGCTTGCCGGAGGCGTCGAATCGGGATTCTGTTGCGCCGAAACCGCCGCACTCGCGGCCGCAAAGACGCCGGCGATGATGAAGACCGCCGAATGAGCAAAATTCATATTGATCTCTCCCTGAAAGCTGGACGGGCCGATTATAAAGGATCTTCGCGGCGCCCCATCACTCGGCTAACCGCATGGCGTCACGGATCACGGTAAATTGCGCCGCGGCGCGGTCAAGCCATGCCAGACCCCGTCCAATTTCAGCCCCGTGCACCGCACGGGCCTGATTCAGCACATCGCGGCGCAGCTGAGCGTCATAGGGATGCTCAGGCGCCTTCGAATAGCGCCCCATGTCCGGCCCCCCGAGTATTGCTGCGACGGTCTCCGAAGAGCCATCCAGACCGAAATGACGCAGCACGGCCGTGAGGATAAGTGTAGGACTGCCTATAAATCGATCGAAATCGACCCGTAGGGAGCGGCCGGCGGCGGCTTTGTTTGCCTGCGCGAGCCCGGACATTTCGCAGGCCCAACTGACCGCCAACACTTCGCCCTCGCTCAAGGAGCCGAGTCGCCAAGCCTGTTGGCCGAGGCGCCGATGCAAGCGCTCAAGACGGCGCGGAGCCATCATGCTGGCTTCCTGCCGCGAATTCGGTCCGCCCAGGATGGTGGCGAAGTAGCTCTCCGCGGAAACGAACATCATGACCGCTTTCGGCGCGGCGGGGCGCGACACCAGGCTGGCGGCGAGCTCGGACACAAAACTGGTCGCCTTGATCACCGCGATTTGCCGCGGCTCGAACGTGCGTGACAGCAATTTCAGGCATCCCGCGAGAGGCGGATCCGGAGCAGGCGTAATTTGCGCCAAAGTTCGCAGCACCATGGGCTCCCGCACCGCGAATGCGCCCGGGTGACAGCCGACCAGGCGCGACAGCAGGGTCGAGCCCACGTGGCCGATATGGAAAATAAATCCGCAGTGTTCGTTCAATTGGGCCGCTAAGATAGCCGCCTCAATCCGTGGCCAGCTCAACGACTTCCTGATCGACGCCGACGTGACAATTCGCGCGTCGAGAAAACTTGCCTGCCGGTAATCGCTCTCTTGCAGGCGGATGAACGAAACACGCTCGCCGGGAAGATCCAGCTCGTGAGGAAACCATTCCGGGGAGGCGCCTAATTCGTCCGCAATGTCGTCCATCCGCGGCAGTTTCTCACCCGCACGCAGCTTTCGCGAGCCTGCGTTTATACTGGGCGGCCTTATCGCCAAGAACAGCCAGGACAACCGATGTTCCTTCAAATTGAGAACTATTTGACGCCTGCCGAAGTGCAGGAAATTGCCGAAACTGCCCGGCAGGCGAAATTCATCGAGGGGCGCCGCTCCAACCCACACAACCACACGAAGGACAATGTCATTGGAGACCCGGCCGATCCGATGGCCCAAAAGGCCTCGCAAATCGCGCTGGCCGCGCTACAACGCAGCGAGCAGTCGCGCAACTTCGCCTTCCCGCAGCGCATGGCCGTGCCATCGCTGGCGCGTTACGACGTGGGCATGAAGTACGGCGCACACATCGACGCCGCTTTTCTGCCTTTGGGTCCGCAGCCGCTGCGCTCCGATGTGTCTTGCACCATGTTCATTTCGAATCCGGCCGATTACGAGGGCGGAGAACTGGTGATTTACCTGGGCTCGGAGATCGTTCATGTCAAGGGCAACGCAGGCAGCGCGGTGTTCTATGCCTCGACGCACGTGCACCAGGTGGAGCCGGTCCGATCCGGATCGCGCCTGGTCATGATTACCTTCATCGAGAGCCAGATTCCCGATCCGTTGCAAAGAGATCTGCTGTTTTCGCTCGGCGAAGTGCGGGCATACGAAGCCGCAAAAATGGAGTGGCGTACCCGCACGCAGCTTGACTACGTCTTCGCAAATCTGCATCGCATGTGGTCGAGGTAGCGATGTGATAGGACAGAACGACGACCGGCGCATTCGTCAGTTGATCGAGACCGCGGCCCAGGCCTCTGCCAGCGGCCGCGCGCAGGAAGCCGACCGTCTGGTGCGCCAAGCGGAAGCGGAGTCGCCGCGACATCCTTTGGTCCTCAATGAGATCGCGCGTCGCCTCCTGATGAGCGGCGATGCCGCCGGGGCGCATGGCCTTCTTGCGCAGGCCGTGAGCCAGGACCCCTCGCACGCCTCCATTTGGCTGAATCTCGCAGCAGCGCTGCGGGGTTTGAAGCGCGTGGATGAAGAAATGGCTGCGATCGACAAGGTGCTGAGCCTGGAGCCGCGCAATTTGCGTGCGATGCTGCAAAAGGCGTCTTTGCAGGAAATTCAGGGTAAGCCGCGCGCTGCGGCCATGACCTATCGGTACGTTTTGCAAAGCGTGCCGTCCGGATCTCTGCCGCCGCAATCCCTGCGCCCGGTGTTCCAGCACGCGCTGCAATTCGTGGCGGCGAACGACAGGGAACTCGAACAGTTGCTCGAATCCCGGCTCAAGAGTCTGCGCGAGCGCCACAAAGCTGAGCCGCTGGAACGCTTCGACCGTTGCCTGGAGACGCTGCTGCGCAAGAAGCCTGTATACCGGCCGCAGCCCAGTTTCATGTACTTTCCCCGACTGCCGGCGATCGAGTTTTACGATCGCAGCGAGTTTCCATGGCTGGATTCCATTGAAGCGGCCACCGACGACATACGCTCCGAGTTGGTCAACGTGCTGCAAGAAGGTCCTGCGGCATTGATGCCTTATGTGGATATCCCGGCCGGAATGCCGTTGGATCAGTGGCGTGAGCTCAATCAATCGCGCCGCTGGGGTGTCTACTACCTGTGGCAGGAGGGCGTTGCCATCCCGGAACACATCGCCCGCTTTCCCCGCACGGTTGCCGCGCTCGAGGCATGGCCGAGGTGCGATGTGCCGGGCTGCAGTCCAACGGCGGTGTTTTCCATCCTCGATGCCAAGACGCGCATACCCGCGCACACAGGCGTCTCCAATACGCGCCTCATCGTGCACCTGCCGTTGATCGTGCCGCCGGGGTGCGGCTTTCGCGTGGGAGCGGAACGGCGCGAATGGGATCCGGGGAAGGCTTTCGTGTTCGACGACACCTTCGAGCATGAAGCCTGGAACGACAGCGACGTACCGCGCGCGGTGCTGATTCTGGATATCTGGAGTCCTCACGTCAGCTTGGCCGAGCGCGACATGGTGAGACAGGTGACTGCTGATGTGGGCGAATTTTACGGCACCGGTTCCTATCACGAAGGCGGCTTGTGAGTTCGGCGAGCACGCGCGACCCTAAGGCCGATCATGCGACGCTAACCGCGGTTCATGCAGCTGCGCAACGGGGCGCGCATGCCGAGGCCGCCGCCATGGCGGAAACCGCTTTGGCGGACGGCTTGGAGCATCCGTTGGTCTTCAATGTGGCGGCCCTCAATCTCGAGCTGCAGGGCCGCGTGAGCGAGGCCGAGCAGCTCCTGCGGCGAGCCGTGGCGCAGGTTCCCGACGACGTGGGATCCCGCAATGCGCTGGGGTTGTGCCTGCTGCGGCTCGAACGGCCGGCCGATGCGCTCGAGCAATTCGATGCGATTCTTGGGCGGAATTCTTCCCTGCCGTTCGTTCATACCAGCCGCGGCAACGCCTTGCTCGCGCTCGGCGCGATCAGCGATGCCGAGGCCAGCTTTCAGCGCGCGCTCGATCTGGATGCTGGTCAGGGAGTGGCGCTTGCGGGGCTGGCGCGCATCGCAGGCAGCCGTGGGGCGCATCGCGAGGCGCGCGAGAGGGCAGAGCAGGCGCTCGCGGTGTTGCCCGGTTTTCCCGACGCCGTGATGTCGCTGGCCGCGGCAGAACTGGGCGAGCGCCAGGTGAACCGCGCCGAAGTCCGGTTGCGCGCATTGTTGACAGACGCCCGCCTTGCTTCCCTCGAGCGTGCCTACGCGACCGGTCTGCTCGGCGACGTGCTGGACGCCAAGAGTCTTCCTGAAGAGGCCTTTGCCGCTTATACGTCATGCAATCAACAATTACAGCGGACATTTGCCGAGCGCTTTTCCGACAGCCCCACCGCGCTCGATTACGCGCGCGCACTGACTCACTACTTCGAGCGGGTACCGCCGCAGAATGCTGTTCGAGCACCTTCACCTGCCGATTCGTCGGCCGCCTCGGAACACGTATTCCTGCTGGGGTTCCCGCGCTCGGGCACCACGCTGCTCGAGGTCGTTCTCGAAGGACATCCGGACGTGGTCAGCCTCGAGGAGAGTGAATTGCTGATCGATTCGGTGCGGGAATTCATGCGCGGCCCGTCGGATCTCGATCGTCTGATGCGGGCAGACGCGAAGTCGCTCGAGCCGCTGCGCTCAGCTTATTGGCGGTTGGTGGCCGATGCCGGCATGCATGTTGCCGGCAAGGTGTTCGTCGATAAGCACCCGCTCAACACACTCAAGCTGCCGCTAATCGCGAAGCTGTTCCCAAAGGCGAAAATCCTGTTCGCCTGCCGCGATCCGCGCGACGTGGTTTTGAGCTGCTTTCGTCATCGGTTCCAAATGAGCGCGCCGATCTACGAACTGCTGTCCCTGGAAGGCGCGGCACGCTACTACGACGCCGTCATGGCGCTCGCGGTCTGCCTGACCGCCGCGTTCAAACTGGATATGTGCCTGGTGCGCCACGAAGATGTGGTCACGGAGTTCACCCGTGAAATGAAGCGCATCTGCGCATATCTCAATCTTGAATGGGTGCCTTCGATGGGAGATTTCGCGTTGCGCACCCAGAAGCGAGCGGTGCTGACGCCTAGCACCGCGCAGTTGGTTCGCGGCCTCAACACCGAGGGGCTTGGTCAGTGGCGCCGATATCAGGCCGAATTATCGCCGGTGCTGCCGCTGCTCGAACCTTGGGTGAAACGCTTCTACTACGATCCTTGAATATTCAGCCGGTGCTGGGCAGGTTGAACCAGCAATTGAAGGCGATGGTGACTCGTTCGCCTTCGCCCTCGAAGGGCTTCACGTCATGCAGCACCCAAGAGGGAAAAATCACGAGTTCGCCCGCAGCCAGTCGTGCGCTGGCGATTTGATTGCCGTAGGGCAGCGGGATCTTTGCGACGCCTGCGTCGAGGTGCATCGAGGCCACGAGCATGGGATTCACGAAGCTCAAAAGGCCGCTGTCCGGTTTGCCCGGGTCGTGCTGTCCGGGATCCACACAATAGACTCCGCTCCAGGAGGCGTTGGGATGGTTGTGCAGTCCGAAAAAGCCGCCGCGCCGGCTGATGTGAAACCAGCAGTCGTTGTAGATCTCCAGCCGTTTGATCGTCGGTATGTCGTAGCCGTTGAGCTGGCCGATCACGTTGAGCAGCTGATCCCAACAGAACGCCTTCAGCTCTTGAATCGCCGGATCCGGCTCGCGGAATAAGTTGAAATGGCTCTCGAAAACCGCGTTGTTGCGCATGGTGAAGGGCCGGGGATTCGCGGCGCCGTTCTTTTCCATGGCGAACAGCAGACGCTTCAAGGCCGCATTGAGCGGGGCATGGGCGGGGTAGTGGCCGAACGCGAACGGCACGGCAAACATGTTGACGAGTTTGGGCGCGGGCATACGCCTGATTGTATACTTTACCGATGATGCCAACTGCAGAAGCGGCACGCGACCCGAATGAGCTTCACGAGCGGGCTCGCCGGCTTCTGGCGACGGGCGATGCCGCAGCGGCGCACGTTTTGCTCGAGCAAGTTGTCGTTCTGGCGCCGCGACATCTGCCGTTCTGGCTGAGTCTGGCCGCCGCGTTGCGCGCGCTTGGGCGCCATGACGCAGAGCTCAACGCGCTCGAACGCGCATTGGCCATCGACCCCACGCACTTGGTTGTCCTGCTGCAGAAGGGTGCCCTGCTGGATCTCATGCACAAGCCGCGCGCTGCGGCCACCGTCTACGGCTATGCGCTGCAGACCTTGGCGCCCAACACGCAGCTGCCGCCCGCCATCGAGGCGCACGTGCGCCACGCTGAAAAAAGAGTTCGAGAAAACGCGGCGAATCTTGCGGCGGTGCTGGATAGGCAGCTCGATGGGTTGCGCAGCCGGCAATCGCGCGGCGAACAATTGCGTTTCGATCGCTGCCTCGATCGCATTCTCGGCCGCCGGCGGATTTACGTGCCGGAGCCGACATCGATGTTGTTCCCTTATTTGAGGAACTACGAATTCTTCGCCCGTGAGCACTTCTCCTGGCTAAAGAGCGTCGAGGCTGCTACGGGCTCGATCCGGGACGAATTGATTGCGGTGCTGCGCTCCGATGAGTCGGGCATCGAGCCCTACATCGCCTTTCAGGACGGACTGCCGCTGCGTCAGTGGACGGAACTCAATCATTCGCGCCGCTGGAGCGCGTACTTTCTGTGGAATCAAGGCCGCAAAGAGCAGTCGCATTGCGACCGATGCCCGCGCACGACGGAGGTGCTGTCCTCGGTTCCGCAGGTCGACATAGCGGGCCGTGGCCCGACCGCGTTTTTCTCAATTTTGGAGGCGCGCACCAAGATTCCCGCGCATACGGGCGTGACCAACACACGCGTCACCGTGCATCTGCCCCTGATCGTACCTGCCGGTTGCGGCTTTCGCGTCGGCGGTGAGGTGCGCGAATGGAAGGTCGGCACCGGTTGGGTCTTCGACGACACGATCGAACATGAGGCATGGAACGACTCGGACGCGCCGCGCGCAATCTTGATTTTCGATATTTGGAATCCGGAACTTACTCCTCTCGAGCGCGACCTGGTGCGCGAAACCACCATTGCGATGACGCAATATCATGAAGTTGAGGGATCCGTGCCAGGGGTGACCATTTGAGAATTTTCGTGCTGCTCGCTTGCATCGTCTGTGCACTGCCCTGTGTGGCCGCCGACCCGTTGGCGCCGGTGCTCGCCTGCCGTTCGATCTCCGACTCCGCCGCAAGGCTTGCGTGTTTCGACCGCGAGACAGCTGCATTGGCGAGCGTTCCCGCGGCATCGCTCGCGGCCGCGCCGCCGGCTCCAGAACACCCGCCACCTGCGCTCGATGCACAGCAATCTTTCGGATTGAGCGGCAGCGCCATCGCCGCCAATGAAGAAGCAGCGGGCGCGCGACCCGCCAAGGTCGCCAAGATCGAATCCCGCATCGTGGGGTTGTCGCTCACCGGCAATGGACGCACGGTATTCACGCTGGAAAATTCCCAGATGTGGCGCCAAGTCGAATCGGACGGCGACATGCTCGCGAAACTAAGCGACGTCGCAACAATTTCCCGCGGACTGCTGGGATCGTACTGGCTGCAGCTGAAATCGGGGCGCGGCTGCAAAGTGACGCGGATCCACTGAGCCCACTCAATCGATTTTGATTCCTGCCGCCTCGAGGCGGGCCCGCAAGGGCGCAAGTTCCACGGCATAATTTTGCCATTGCTGCAGCGAAGAATCGTAGATCGGCCTGCGCACCTGCACGGAACTGGCCGTCATTGTCGCGGCAGGATTGCGATGAAATTCCAGGCACGCCGGCTCGAAGGGCACGCCGACGTAGTCGAGCAGCCGCCGTGTGCTTCCCTCGAGAGAGGTGACCACATCCTCGTATGCCACGTCCAGAATTCGGCCGGGGAGGATGCTGTGCCAGTGGGCCATCAAGCGCCGATAGTCGACATAGAAATCGCCGAGGTCCGACAAGTTATTGCCGAACGGAAATGTTCCATAAAACCGCGTTTTGTAAATCGCGTAGCAGGCTGCGATTGGGTGCCGGGTCAAATGAACGATCCGTGCCTCGGGGAAAGCCCGGAATATCAGCGCGCAGTAAAAAAAATTGGCGGTCTGCTTGTCGGAAAACCGGGGCTTATCGCCGCGCCGCGATCGTGCTCGGGCCAGATACTCGCGCGCGATCGTTTCGCCCTTGAGGCCGCCGAGCGCAGAGGCATAGCCCAGCCAGCCTTCCGTCAGCAGAGGCGCTTGGGCATCGACGGCGGTTCCGATGGCCTCGGAGAGCACCTGCAACTCACCCGCCGAATGCACCTGCGAATGATTGCCCAGTATGCGTTCGACCAGTGTGGTGCCGGTGCGCGGCAGCCCGACGATAAAAATGGGCTGTTCGCCGGTGGTGTCTTCAGCGATGGGCTCCACCGCCGGAAATCCGGCAATGATGCGATCGATGACAGCGCGCTCATGCGCGGGATCATATTGAAATCGGGCGCGCTGCAGCTTGTTGGCGGCGCTCACGTGGCGCCAGCTTGCCGCGTACTCGCCGAGATCTTCATAGGACTTGGCAAGTCCGTAATGCAGCGTGGTGATATCGTCGGAGCCGGCAGGTGCATTGGCCAGCGCCGTCTCCATCGCGGCCACCGAATTCTGATCGGCCGACTGTTCTCGAAGCTCGGCAAGGCCGCGCAGTGCATCCGGATTCGTGGGTGATAGACGCAAGACCGCCTCATGGTCACTCGCCGCTAAATCGAAATTGCCGAGAAAGCGGTGAACCTCAGCCCGCTTGCCGATGATCGCGGGGTCGCGAGGCGCGGCTGCTACCGCTCGATCGTAGACTTCCAGGGCGCGCGAGTGCTCGGCGGCATACACCAAGAAGGTGCCGACGGCGTCGAGCGCGGGAGCGTTGTCGGCGGCCCCGTCCGCCGCGGCCATGGCAGTCGACAATGCCTCGCCGCGGCGTCCCAGGGCCAACAGGCACTCCGCCTTTTGCAGCATGCATTGGACATCGCCCGGATCGGTCGCAAGCCGTTCTTCCATAAGGGCTAACGCCATGTCTTTCTGATCGGCGAACAGCGCCGCGATGCTGCCCAGCAGCCAGCCGGCCGAGTCGGCAGGCCACGCTTTTCGGCATCCCGCAGCGGCGGCGGCTGCGGCCGCCCAATCGCCCCGTGCCATGCGCGCACCGATCTCGAATTGGAAGTCCGAAAGTGAGGGTGTAGCCATGGTCATCCAAAAGCGGCAAGTTCGATGGAGGAATGATGCGGGCGGGAGGATAGCGGCGTCCAGTGCGAGGGCCAATTCCGTTGCGCGGATGCAACAAAATGACTCAAGAAGTGTTGTGCTACTTGGACACTGTGCTATATTTCGCGCCACCGATGCTTATATGCCTAGAGACGGCAAACGTCCGAGAACATTCCCGCGGGATCAATGCTGCAGGCGCGCCACAACATGGTGCTGGCCGCGGTACGCATGTGCTTCCCGGAATCTGCTTATTTCTTCGCTGATGTGAGCATTGCAAATATTTATGGAACGAATAGCTAACGGGAGAGCCGCTCAATGCTAAATGAAAATCTCGGGAACCCTCGACTTCGAATGGCGGTGCGCCTTGCACTGACCGGCGGCTCGCTCGCCGCAACTTTTGGTGTTGCTAATGCGCAAACGGCGCCGGCAGCCTCCACCGACGCGTCGCTGCAAGAAGTTGTCGTAACGGGTTCACGCATCTCTGTGCCGAATCAAGTTTCGATCAGCCCAGTCACCTTCCTCTCCGGCCTGGATGTCGAGCGGACCGGCGTAACTCGTGTCGAGGATCTTCTCAACGCGCTGCCTCAAGTTTTCGCCTCGCAAGGTGCGAACATTTCCAACGGCGCCGACGGTACTGCGACGGTTGACTTACGCGGCCTCGGTGCGAAGCGCACCTTGGTTCTCGTCAACGGTTTGCGCCTAGGCCCCGGCGATCCGCGCACCGGCGCAGCCGCCGACATCAACATGATTCCGGCGGAAATGATTGACAGCATCGAAGTGCTGACCGGTGGCGCATCGTCCACTTACGGCGCAGACGCCGTCGGCGGCGTCGTGAACTTCAAGCTCTTGGATCACTTCGAAGGCGTGAAGATCATTGCCGATGCGGGCATCAACAATCACTCGAACCGGAACACCCAAGGCGTCGAAGACGCCGTTGCTGCTTCAGGTTTCCAAGAAGCGCCTTCCTCGGTCAACACGGGTGCGCAGAAGTCGATTGCCTTCATCGCCGGATTGAATAGCGAAGACGGCAAGGGTAACGCGACCTTCTATGCGACCTATCGCAACGTAGCGGCCGTGCTGGAAGGAAAGTATTCCTACAGCGCCTGTACGCTGAACTCAGCGTATGCGACTTCAAATTCCGGCAAGTTCTCTTGCGGCGGTTCGTCGACGTCATTTCCGGGTCGTTTCCGCTTTACTGGAACGCCGGCCAGCGACAACACGATTGGTCCGAACGGAAGTTTGATTCCTTTCACCGGTGCGAATCTCTACAACTTCGGCGCGATCAATTTCTTCCAGCGCCCGGATGAGCGTTATACAGCCGGTGCTTTCCTGCACTACGACTTCAATGATCACGCTCAGGTGTATGCGAACACCATGTTCATGGACGACAAGTCCCTGGCGCAGATTGCGGCCTCCGGCGCGTTCTTCGCGAAGTTCAATGTGAATTGCGCGAACCCGTTCCTGTCGGCGGCAGAGCTGACTGCATGGTGCGGAGGCTCGACCGCGGGTGAAATCACGAACCTGTTCATCGGAAGGCGCAACGTCGAAGGCGGCGGCCGCGTCGATGATCTCGAGCACACCGACTGGCGCGTGACCTTGGGCGTCAAGGGCAAGATCATCGACGGTTGGGATTACGACGTCAGCTACCAGCACAGCATCGTGAATCTGGTGGAGTCGCAACAGAATTACTTCTCGACCGCGAAAATCGACAATGCGTTGAACGTCGTTCAGACGCCGACCGGTCCGCAGTGCGTCATTGGACCGCCTTGCGTGCCGTACAACATTTTCGCGTTGGGCCAGGTGACGCCGGCGGCGCTGGGATACCTGCAGGTTCCCGGCATCCAAACCGGCAACATCGTCCAGACCGTGGTCGATGCCAACTTTACCGCCGATCTCGGCAAGTACGGGGTGCAGATCCCGCTTGCGAGCTCCGGCTTGAAAGTGAACTTCGGCGCGGAATGGCGCGATGTGACTGCTCAAACCAACCCGGATGCGGAATTCCAGAGCGGCGATCTGGCCGGCTCGGGCGGCCCCATCCCGCCGACGTCCGGCGGCATCATCTCTCGCGAAGCATTTGTCGAAGCGCGCATGCCGCTGATCGATGATCATTTCATGGCTCAGTCCCTGGCGTTCGAGACCGGCTATCGCTACTCGGACTACAACCTGGGCTTCAAGACCAACACCTATAAGCTGGGACTCGAGTGGTCGCCCATCAATGACATCCGTCTGCGAGGCAGCTTCCAGCGCGCCGTACGTGCTCCCAACATCGTCGAATTGTTCGCGCCCGCGGCGGTTGGACTGGACGGCAACCAAGATCCTTGCGCGTCCCCGAATCCCACGGCAACTGCGGCGCAGTGCGTGCGTGCCGGCGTGCCAACCGGCGCTTACCCGGTGTTCGGCAACTCGGCCAACCAGTACAACGGTTTGCTCGGCGGCAACCCTGCACTGAAGCCCGAGACGGCGTTGACGTCTTCCTTCGGCATCGGTTGGACACCGTCATTTGTGCCCAACCTTCGCATGCAGATCGACTACTTCAACATCAAGATCGAAAACCTGATCACCACGATCGGTTCCAACCAGATCCTTCAGGAATGCACGCAGAACGGCCTGTTGTGCGACAACATCCATCGGGACGCCGATTTCTCGCTGTGGGAGTCGAACAACGGTTATGTGGTTGACTCGCTGCAGAACATCGGAGCGTTGGAGACGCGTGGCATCGACGTCGACATCTCGTACGGATTTGATGTGGGTCCTGCCGGCAAGATTCGCACGAACTTAATCGGCACCTACGTCGATCTGTACAAGATCACGCCGATCGGAAATGACCCGAGCACGAGCTTCAACTGCGCCGGACTCTACGGCGATGAGTGCAGCTCCGGCGCCCAGACGTCCAATCCGATCTTCCGCTGGCGGCACACGCTGCGCACGACCTGGTCGACGCCTTGGGATGGCTTGGATCTCACCGTCTCGTGGCGCTATTTCACGGGGATGAAGCTCGACGAGCTGAGCCCGCAGGCGAACCTTGCGGTCGCAGGATCTGTCGCTGGTGGACAGATTTCGAGTTCCGACGCCTCGATCAAGGCCTACAACTACCTGGACCTGAGCGCTGCGATCAAGGTGGCGGACAAGATCACCTTCCGCTTGGGCGTCAACAACGTGTTCGACAAGGATCCTCCGGTCATCGGCGGAACGAACTTGCCGGGCGTTGCGGGCAACGGCAACACATTCCCGCAGGTGTACGACTCGTTGGGCCGATTCATCTTCGGACAGATCACCGCGCAGTTCTAAGCGGATCGGGTATTGCGATGATGAGACGGCGGGCCTTTCAGGCCCGCCGTTTTTTTTGGGGGGGTCGGCAGGCGGCTGCGCCGCTAGGGCCCTCCGACGATATGCAAGCTCACCCGGCGATTGGCTTGCCGCCCATCCTTGGTTGCGTTTGAAGCGATGGGCAACTCTTCGCCGTAGCCTTTGGCCGTCAAGGAGTTCGATACGCCGTGCTCCTGCAGGTAATGCAGCACGCTCTCGGCGCGGCGTTGCGACAGCACTTGATTGTGCTGCTTGCTGCCCGTGCTGTCGGTGTGGCCGCGGACTTCAATGATCATCTGCGGATATTTCTTGAGAGTGGCAACTCCGTAATCCAAAGTCGCGATTGAATCCGGCAACAGCTCAGCCGAATCGGTCGCGAAGTGCACTCGCTCGAGTTTGATCTCGTCCTTGATGGTGCAACCGACGGCATCCACCCGATCGCCCTTGGGTGTATTGGGACACTGGTCGATGGAATCAGGAACTCCATCGCCGTCGCTATCGAGCGGGGCGGGCGGCGGCGGTGGAGGAGGCGGAGGCGGCGGCGGCGGAGGGGGTTCGACCGGGGGTGCGGCTTTGGGCGCAATCGGCGGCGTGGGCGCACCGAACATGAAATTGAGGCCCAGCAACACCACCACATCACCCGGATCGTGCGGAATAAATGCGGCGTCCGAAATGAACTCCTTTCGATACTTTGCCTCCGTCCTTAGCTGCACGCGTGTCGAGCCGGTCTGGTCGCCGAGCCCGATCAAGGCGCCGCCTCCGGCTTCCACCAGCCATTGATCGTTATTGGGGCCATGGCCGCCGACCTGATCCGTCATTCGGCCGCCACCCAGCAGCGCATACGGACGCACCACCGAGGTGACGGGGAGAAATTTGAACAAGACATCGAGAGAAAGTGCGTTGAGCTTTTCGCTGGCGCCGCTGCCGGGGATCTTGAATGAATTGGGACTCAAATTGAGTTCCGCCGCGAAATTCTGCGCGAAGTTATAGCCGAGGTCCACTTGATAGCCCGCTGCGTTCTTGGACAGGCGATTCTTGTCCAGAAAGGTGTAATCGGCCATCGGACTGATGTAGACCGCCCCGGTGTCGTCATACCCTTCCGCCATCGCGGTGCCCGTCACTGCGCACAATGCGGTCACCACACCGCCTAAAATCACTCGCTTCATAGCTCATTCTCCGTCGTTGAGTTTGCACGAACGCAACACCGCAAAAGCTGCGATAAAAGGTTCGAATCAAGTACGTTGTTTATCTACTACAGGCTGCAAAATGTCTGTAGGCGAAAGTCCCGGGTTTACGTAGTGAGGTCCGGCGGGGAAGTAGGGGTGCTACCGAGTGTTCTTGAAATTCTTGTGCATAACCCGGTCGCCGACCTTGATGCCGAATTGATCGCAGGCACCGCCCTTCAATTCCAGCACGGCAAATTCCGCCGTCGGCGGTCCGATGATGCTCTCGGATTCGGGGGTGGCACGGGCCGCGATGTAATCGATCTGCCCTTGCTTATTCAGAAACAACAGGTCGAGCGAAATGTAAGTGTTCTTCATCCACATGCTGACGGGCGAGTCTCCCGGGAACATGAAGAGCATTCCCGTATGCACATCCATTTCACGGACGAACATCATTCCTTGCTCTTCGCGTCGCGGCGTATCGGCCAGCCAAATCTTGAAGTTGATCACTTTGCCGGCGCGGGTTTTGACCGCCAGCAAGCTTTGCGGAAAAGCCGACAGGGGCTCCGCGGAACTTTGCGTCGGCGCGCTGCTTTGCGCCTGCGCCAGGCCCGCCGCGAGCAACCACGCTGCCGCCAACACGCGCGCTTCAAAAGATTTTTGCCGCCAAAATTCCATCATGTGCTTTCCGGAGTGAAGTTGACGCGTCCTGCGAATTCAAACGTACTGACGAGGACATCGCCTCGGCCGCGCACGGCATGAGCGGGCTGGGTGCAGAAGCCGCGCGCTTCGATGCGATATGCACCGGCTGCGCTAAGCGGGCGCTGCGTGAGCGAATCAATCGTGCATCGCCCGTCGCCCAGCGTGCCGAAAATCCGGCTCGTGCCCTGCACGATGACCGTTAGGTTTACTTTGACCTCGCGTGCCGGCTCGCCGCGCTTGACCCCGGTCAAGCCGAACACCAAAAGCAGATTCGGCCGGGCGCCCGCGGCTCGCTGAAAGCTCAAGCGCACTCCAGGAGGCTCCTCGCGCGGCTCCCCCTCGCAGCGCGTGCCGCTGTTGGGCCAATCAATGTGTGCATCGACAGCGCCGGCAATTCTCGCTCGCAGGTAGCCGTCTCCCGTCTCCAGGCACGTCACTGCCTGGGGCGAAGCGGAAGCAGCAGGCGCGCCGGGCGGCGCGGCGGCGCCTGCGGTTGCCGCTGCCCACAGGCCTGCAAACCCCAGAGCCCCAACCCAGAAAATAGGTATCATTTCCGTCATGGTGCCACGGCTGCTCAAGATTTTCGCGCTTAGTCTCGCGCTGTCCGCTTGTTCGCTGGTCGCACCAAAATTTACGCGGCCCACCGTGACGGTCATCAGCATCGAGTTGCGCGGCGGGAATCTGCTGCAGCAAAATTTCGCGGTTAAGCTCAACATTCAAAATCCCAATGACCGCCCGCTTCCCGTACATGGTCTTCACACGGAATTGAACGTGGACGGAGAGAGAATTGCGAGCGGCGTCAGCGATCGCGCCGTCGTCGTGCCCGCAAACGGCAACTCCGATTTCGACATGACGATTACCGCCAATCTCGCCTTGGCGCTGCTCAAGCTCTCGGACAAGGCCAATCAACATTCCGATTCCATCGACTACGACCTTACGGGCGCGGCAAGCCTCGATTTGCCTTTCTTGAGGAGCCTGCCGTTTCATCAGAGCGGCACTTTTAAGGTCCCCAATATTTCCATAACACATTGATATAATTATATTTTTTGACAAATCGGTGGCGGCCTGAGGGCGATGCGGGTCTGGTAAACTTGCCGATTAAACAAACAGCGCCGTAAATCATCAGCGCTACGCCAAAGGGTCTCATGGCCGCCTCGCCTTACGAACAACTGGAACAAGAGTTCCGCCGCTTGCATGCATTTCGCGGCGCGCTGTCGCTGTTGCGCTGGGATGCCGCGGTGATGATGCCTCGCGGCAGCGCCGATGTTCGCGGCGAGCAGCTGGCGGCGCTGGAAACCGAACACCATGCCTTGCTGACGACGCCCAAGGTGGCACGGTTGATCGAACGCGCCGAAGCCGGAGCGTCGCAAATGGAAGATTGGCCGCTGGCAAATTTGCGCGAGATGCGCCGGCAGCGCGATCACGCCATCGCCACACCGCCGTCATTGATCTCGCGTCTCGCCAAAGCAACTGCACGGGCCGAAGTCTTTTGGGTCGAAGCCAAAAAGGCGAACGACTTCAAATTGCTCGCGCCGCACCTGGAAGAAGTGGTGCACCTGGTGCGCGACAAGGCGGCGTTGCTCGGGCAGGCGCGAGGCTTGGCACCCTACGATGCCCTGGTCGATGGATTTACACCGGGCATCTCCGCAGCGGACATCGATACGATTTTCAAGGCACTGTCCCGCAAGCTGCCGGGTCTCATCAGTCAGGCCATCGAGGTTCAGGCGGCGCATGCGCCTCTACCCTTCAGCGGAAAGTTCACCGCCTCGCGCCAGCGATCGCTCGCGGTGGAAGTGCTCAAGGCTTTGGGCTTCCCATTCGACCGGGGCAGGCTCGACGAGAGTGAGCATCCCTTCACGGAAGGGGTTCCCGGCGACATTCGCGTCACTACGCGGTTCGATGCAACCGATCCCTTTTCGGGATTGCTGGGTGCGGTGCACGAGACCGGCCATGCGATGTATGACCTCGGCTTGCCGATGCAGTGGCGCGATCAGCCGGTGGGGCGGGACCGAGGCCTGGCGCTCGAGGAGAGCCAGTCCTTGCTGTTCGAAATGAACCTCTGCCGCAGCCGCTCCTTCGTCAAGTACCTGCGGCCGCTGCTGGAGAAGTACTTGCAGGTCAACGGTCCGGAGTGGGAAGAGGCAAACCTATACCGCCTCCTGATCCGCGTGCGCCGCAGCTGCATTCGCATGGATGCCGATGAGCTGACCTATCCCGTGCACATCATGCTGCGCTACGATTTGGAAAAGAAAATGTTGGAGGGTTCGCTGCCCGTAGCCGACCTGCCGGAAGCCTGGAACGCCAACCTCGAGCAGCGCCTGAACATTCGGCCGCCCAGCGATGTCGAAGGCTGCTTGCAAGACATCCATTGGGCCGTCGGTCATTTCGGCTATTTTCCCTCCTACGCCCTGGGGGCGGTCATCGCGGGTCAGCTCAACGAAGCGATGCGCGCGGCACGGCCGGCGCTCGACGATGAAATCGCCGCCGGACAATTCGGGGGCGTGATGGAATGGCTGCGCGACAATGTGCACGGCATCGGCGCGCGGCTTCCGGTGCAGGAACTGATCAAGCAGGCGACCGGCAAGCCGCTTACCGCGGCTGCTTACCTTAGATATTTGGAATCCAAATATCTCGAAGCGCCGTGAGCAACACCTTCAAGAAACTGCAGGCGCAGCTGCGCGGTTCGGTCGGCAAGGCGATTGCGGATTATTCGATGATTGCTCAGGGCGATCACGTGATGGTGTGCCTATCCGGCGGCAAGGACTCGTACACCTTGCTCGACATGCTGATGAGCTTGCAGCGCAGCGCTCCCGTGAGCTTCGAGCTAACCGCCGTCAATCTCGATCAGAAGCAACCGGGCTTCCCGGCCGAGGTGCTGCCGACATATCTGGAAAGCCTCGGCGTGCGTTACCGCATCATCGAGCAGAACACCTATTCGGTCGTTAAGCGGGTGATCCCCGAAGGTAAGACGATGTGCGGCCTGTGCTCGCGGCTGCGGCGCGGTGCCCTGTATCGCTTCGCGGCAGAGAACGGCGTCAGCAAGATAGCCCTGGGTCATCATCGCGACGACATTGTCGAGACCCTGTTCTTGAACATGTTCTTCGGCGGCAAGTTAAAGGCGATGCCGCCGAAACTTTTGAGCGAGGACCGCCGCCACATCGTGATTCGGCCGCTGTGCTATGTGCCGGAACGATTGATTGCGCGCTACGCGGCGGCGCGCGCATTTCCCATCATTCCCTGCACCCTGTGCGGCTCGCAGCCGAACATGCAGCGCATGGCCGTGAAGAACATGCTGCAGCAGTGGGAGCAGGCCTTCCCCGGCCGCGTCGAGGCGATCTTCTCCAGCATTTGCAATGTGGCCGGCTCGCAGCTGGCAGACCATGCGCTGTTCGATTTTGCCGGCCTCGAAGCACGGCGCATCGTCGAGGAAGAACTCGCGATGGGGCTGCCCTGATATGTCCCCGGCGCGACGGTCCCGAAGACGCACCGTTGCCTGGGAGAGGCTGACGGACGATCAGCTCTTGAGTCTGCGGTTCTGCGATCTGAGGCTGGAGATTGAGGGCACCGAGCTGCAAGGTGCGATTGAGCGGCTGTACGGCGAATTGTCGATGCGCGGCATCCGCTTTCGCCCGCATTGCTGGTTGGCGCAGGAGTGGTTCTCGCCGGACGGCATCCCGGGCATTGCCATCCCTTTTTTTCTGGCCCACAAGCGTCTGATCAGTCTCGAGCGGCATTTCATGCGCGAAGTGGAGGGCGGCAATCGCAACTGGCTCATGCGTATTTTGCGCCACGAGGCCGGACACGCCATTGATACAGCCTACCGGCTGCGCCGACGCAAGGCTTGGCGCGCGGCTTTCGGACCTGCCTCGCTGCCGTATCCGGACACGTACCGGCCGCGGCCGGGCAGCCGGCGCTTCGTGCAGCATCTGGGCGCGTGGTATGCCCAGGCACACCCAACCGAAGATTTCGCCGAGACCTTTGCCGTGTGGCTGAAACCGAATTCACCGTGGCGGCGTGAATACGTCGGCTGGCCGGCCTACGCGAAGCTGACTTACATCGATCAGCTTGCCGCGGACATCGGCGTGCTGAGGCCGGCGATCGCCGACCGCGGCACCATCGAGGACGTGACGCATGAAACCGGCACGCTGCGCGAGCATTACGAGCAAAAGCTCGCTCGCTATCGATTGCCCCGGCGCTCAGGAGCCGACGAGCTGCTGCTCAAGGTCTTCACCGCGGCGCCGCGAAACCGCGCAAGCCCAAAGGCGGCCAGCGTGTTGCGCGAGATGCGCACCGTATTACGCCAACAGATCCAGCGTTCGGGCGCGTTCAGCGAGTATCTGGTGCACCAAGTGCTGCGCCTGATGATCGAGCGTTGCGACGCCTTGAACCTGCACCTGCGCGGCTCACGGCGCGGCCTCAAGGCAGAGTTGCTGTGGGTGGTGGCGCGCCTGGCGGAATCCCACGAAGAACGCAAGCTGCCTCGGGTCGCGCTGTGAGAGATGCGCCGTGAAGAAAGTGCGCGCCTTGGTGCTGGTCCATTCCACGCTGGTGCCGCCGGAGTCGCTCAAGGGCTCGACGGAAAAAGAGATCGAGGAATGGCGCACCGAGTACGACGTCATATCGCATCTGAAGAAGGCAGGGCATGAGGTCATGCCGCTCGGCTTGAGCGACAGCTTGTCTGAGCTGCGCCGCGCAATCACGGAATGGAAGCCGAGCGTCGTTTTCAATCTGCTGGAGGAATTCGACGGCATCGTGACCTACGACCAGCATGTCGTGGCATTTCTCGAACTCATGCACCAGCCCTACACCGGCTGCAATCCGCGCGGCATGCTCCTGTCGCGCGACAAGGTGCTCTCCAAGCAGTTGCTGTCCTATCACCGCGTTCCCACGCCGCAATTCATGGTATTCCCACGCGGCAAGAAGCTGCGAATTCCGAAGAATCTGCGCTTTCCGCTGTTCGTGAAGTCATCCACCGAGGATGCCTCATTGGGAATTGCGCAGGCATCGGTGGTCGGCGACCCGAAGCAGCTCGCCGAGCGCGTCGCTTTCATTCACGAGCAGACGCATTCCGACGCGCTGGTCGAGGAGTACATCGAAGGCCGCGAGTTGTACGTCGGCGTGATGGGGAACGACCGGCTCAAGGTGCTGCCGGTGTGGGAAATGACATTCGGCTCACTGCCCGAGAATCTGCCGGCCATCGCCACCCGCAAGGTGAAATGGGATCGCGGCTATCAACAACGCTACGGCATCACCACAGCGGCGGCGGCCGAGCTGCCCGAGGGCACGATGGCGCGCTTGGAACAATTGTCGAAGCGCATTTTTAGGGCGTTGCATTTGACCGGCTATGCGCGCATGGACTTTCGTCTGCGCGCGGATGGTGAATTGTTCGTGCTCGAGGCGAATGCTAATCCGAACATATCGGCCGCGGAGGACTTCTCCGCTTCCGCTCTGAAAGCCGGCATGAGCTACGATGACCTGTTGCACCGGATCATGCAGCTCGGTGAGAACTACCCAGCGGCCTGGCGCGCCGTAGAGCCTTAGCGGTGGGGATCTTGGCCTAAGGCCGCGTCCAGCGATTCAGCCACGCCAACACCGTGTCGTACCACTCGATGCTGTCGGCCGGCTTCAATACCCAGTGATTCTCATTCGGATAGTACAAAAGTTCGCTCGGTATGCCGCGCCGCTGAAGCGCGGTAAACACCGATAATCCCTGGGAGAGCGGCACCCGAAAATCCTGCTGGCCGTGAATCACCAACGTCGGCGTTTTCCAGTTGGCCACGTGGTCGATCGGGTTGAACTTCGCGTAAGCCGCGGGATTCTGATACTCGGGGCCGGAAAATTCGTGCTCCGGGAACCAAAGCTCTTCCGTCGAGTAGTACATGGTGCGGTTATCGAAAATACCGTCGTGGCTGACCAAGCACTTGAAGCGGTCCGGCCACTCACCCGCTATCCAATTGATCATGAACCCGCCGTAGGATCCTCCCAGCGCGCAGACATGCTCGCCGTCGAGCCAAGGGTTGGCCTTGAGCGCGGCCTCCAGGCCGAGTTTCAAGTCCTCCAGCGGCTTGCCGCCCCAATCACCGCTGATGGAGTCGGTGAAGGCCTGGCCGTATCCGGTGGAGCCGTGAAAGTCGACCATGACCACGGCGTAACCGGCGCCCGCGAAGGCCTGAGGGTTCCAGCGAAAGCTCCAGGCGTTGCCGAAGCTGCCCTGCGGACCGCCATGAATTAGAAAAGCGACCGGATATTTGTGGTCCGGCTTGAAGTCCACCGGCTTGACCACGTAGCCGAATACATTTTCATTGTTCCAGCCCGGAAAGCTGAATTGCTGGTACTCGCCGAACTTGCGCTGCTCGATGAGGGCCTGGTTCAAGCGAGTCCACTGTGTAGGTTTACCGCCGCTGAAACTGACTGAATAAAGATCGGCGGGGGCTCCCAGGCTGCTCGCGGTATAAAACACCTTCGAGGTGCCGACGCTGAACCCTTCTACTTCGCCCGCGCCGGTGATGGCCGATGCACGGCCGCTGGCGACGTCGACCGCCCAGAGCGGGCGTTGGCCCAAATGATCGGCCGTTGCAAACAAGGTCTTGCCGTCGCGCGACCAGGCGAAACTGCCAATCGATCGGTCCCAGTTTTGGGTGAGCGCCCGCTTGGCGCCGGTCTGCAGGTTGAGCAGCACCAAGTGAAATCGATCAGCTTCGAAAGCCGGCCTATCCATCGCGAGGTAGGCGAGCTGTGAACCGTCCGGGGAGAATGCAGGTTGTGCATCCCACGCCTTGTTGTCGGCGGTGAGATTCTTCGCCGGAGCGCTGCCGTCGGCGGCCACTTGATAAACGTCGAAATTCGTCGACCAAGGTTCGCCCTGGACAGGGCGGACCGAGAACGCGACCTGCGCACCGTCCGGACTGAAGGCATAATCCTCGCGGCCGCCAAACGGTTTGCCGGGCACATCGCCGATGTCGCCGGTCAAATTCACCGGCGTGCCCTGCGCCACGCCGCTGTCGTTTAGGCCCAAGGCGAAAACCTGCGAGCGCCTGCCGTCGCTCCAGGCATCCCAATGTCTGACGAACAGCTGCTTGTACAGGACCCCGGTTGCGGGCGCGTGGGCGGCGGCGTCCACACGCTGCTTGGTGCAGGGCAGATCCGCGCAGTCCGGCAAGATCTCGACGCTCACCAAGATCCGATCCGACTTAGGCGATACGCGAAAGCTGCCCACATCCAGCGGCAAATTGGTGACCTGGGTCGAGTCGGGAACCGGCGTATCGCCGCGCGGACCGGTGCCGGCCGAGCTGATCCGCCACACTTGCATCGTGCCGCTGCGATTGGAGAGAAAATAGATGAATTTGCCGTCCTTGCTCCATTCAGGGGAATTGGAGTTCGGGCCGCCGTCGGTGAGACGCAGCGGCGTCGCGCCGCGCTTGCCGGTGTCGAGCATCCAAACGCTGGTGCGGCCCTTGTTCGCCTCCATGTCGGTGGTGCGCTGGGTGTACGCGATGTGCTTGCCGTCCGGTGCCACTGCGACGTCGGAGATCCGTTCCATGCGCACCATGTCTTGAACGCCGAAGGGCAGCACAGGATCTTGAGCAGGGGCGGTGGCAGCGATTGACGCCGACGTGACGCAAGCCAGGCCCAATGCGAGAGTGAGGCGTTCTGAAAACATGGTTGCTCTCTTAGTGGAGATACGGCTCGATTATACGCCCGGCAGCGTCTTAGGCGCCGATCTGGTCGACACGCGGCAGCGGATGCCCCTCGTTGGCCGCAGCATCCTGCCAATCACGCAGCATCGGATCTTGCAGCGCGAACTCTAGGTACGTTTGCGCTGCCGGACTGAGTGCCGCGCCGTAGCTTCGAAAGCGAAACAACACGGGAGCAAACATCGCGTCGGCGATGCTGAAGCCGCCAAACAGCCAATCGCCCGCGGCCCCGAAGTCCCTGCGGCAATCAGACCATATTTCATCGATTCGCGCGATATCGGCGTTAAGCTGGGCCGTGAGCGGAACGCGCCGATTGCGCGCCCGCACATTCATCGGACACTCGTTGCGCAGAGCCTGGAAACCGGAGTGCATTTCAGCGGCCACCGAGCGGGCTCGTGCGCGCGCAGACCGCCCGGCCGGCAGCCCGCGGCCGGTCGCCTCGGCGGCATATTCACAAATTGCGATCGAATCCCAGATCTTCACGCCGTCGTCGATGAGCACGGGAACGCGCCGCGAGGGGGACAGCGCCGCGATTTGTTCCTGATAGCCGCTGCTGTCCAAATAGACGATTTGTTCTTGGAACTTGAAGTCCGCTTTGCGCAAGAATAGCCAGGGCCGCAGCGACCAGCTGGAGTAGTTCTTGCTGCCGATCAGGAGTGTGGCCATGGCGCGATTCTAACAGCGGCAAGCGCTTCCGGGGATTCAATGAAGGCAGAATTGGTGTTGAGTTTCGATTTGGACGATACGTTGTGGCCGGTCGAACCGGTGATGCTCGCGGCCGAAAGTGCGATGCATGCTTGGTTGAAGGAGCGCCATCCGGAAACGATGCGCGGCCACGACCGCGAGTCGTTGCGTGCGATGCGCGTCAGGCTCGCGCAACAATATCCGGAACGCAGTCACGACATGACATTCCTGCGCCATCGCGCTCTGGCGGAAATGTTTGCGCAGGGTGGCCACGACTCACGCCATGCCGACGAAGCATTCGAAGTCTTCTTCGCCGAACGCAACCGCGTCAAGCTGTACGATGAGGTGGCGGCGTCGCTCGAACGCCTGAGCGCGCGTTATCGATTGTTCGCACTCAGCAACGGCAACGCCGACTTGCAGCGCTGCGGAATCGCGCATTGGTTCGAAGGCCACGTCACCGCGATCTCGGCCGGCGCCGCCAAGCCGGACGTTCGAATTTTCAACCGCCTGGCCGAGGAGGCCGGCGTCGCCGCCTCACAGGTGCTGCACATCGGCGATGATCCGCAGCTCGATGTCGCCGGTGCGATGCAGGCGGGAATGCGCGCGGCTTGGCTCAACCGCAATGCCAAGATCTGGCCTGCAGATCTGCCGCCGCCCGCGCGCACCATCAGGACGCTCGAGGAAATTATTTAGCAGCCTAGGCGGGCGACTGCTGATTGTTAAATGCCTGGAAATATAGGCATTTTCTGACTCCAGTTCGCGCTTTTTACATTCACTTGAGCGTAGCGTAGTCGATAGGATGGTGTCAGTCCGAAAAAGGATGCCATATGCAAGCGTTGACTGCGGGACCTTTAGTTGCGGTAAGTTCGCTGCGGGAATTCTTTCGTGACGCATTTCACAGTGCGAGCGAGCGTCAGCATCTGGACATCGATGAGCAAGCTGAACAATACGTCGTTAATTTGCTGACGATGTTCTCCCGCGCAGATGCGCTGTACGAGCGTACTCCGGATGGCCTGCGCATCAGGCCGTTGGCGCAGATGCTCGCGGACGCGCTCGAGGCGCCGAGCGCCAGCGCGCGGCAGCGGGGGCTGCAGCGCCTCGGCGATGTGTCGCTATTCGTGGCCGGATTCTTTGCGCGAAGCTTCGCGCGCAAATTGATCGACATCGATTATCACATCGCCATGGGCGGCAACGCCTACAGCTCGCTGGCCGATACCCTGCAGCGCACCTTGTCGGGGCGTTGCGTCGCGGGTGTGTACGCGCAGCTTGCGCAGAAATTTCAAGGATTGGTCGATGCGCTGAATGAGGTGAGCGACATGTCCTATCGCTACACCGATGCGGACATTCTGCGCCTGTACGAAATCTGGATGAAAACCGGCAGCCCACGGGCGCGCGGATTGCTGCGCCAGCTGGGCGTGCAGCCTGTGCCCGCCGCAGGCGCGCGCCGCGAGCACTAGGAGCGCGGGAGATGGTGCTGCGCGGCCTGCAATCTCTGCTCGGTCGCCTCTACGACGTCGATCTGCCTTACGATGTGTACGATTTTCTGGTCACGGACCGGAAGTCCGTGGCCGGCGGGGAGCGTCTGAATGAGCGGCGCGAACTTGACGAGGAATTGCTGCTCGCCGAAACGGCGGACGGCGCCGGCGTCGCGTTGTACCTGGACCCTGCGATCTTGGACCGCTTGGAGGCCGCCGATCCGCACCGCGCGCTGACGGAAAGCAACTTGGCGGACTATTGCACGGCCCTCGAAGGCGTCAGCCACTTCGTATACTCGATCTGGGCGCTGCAACGCGATTTGCCGGTGTCGCTGCTCGAGCTGGAAATGCAGGCGGAAGTGGACAAATACGCCATTACCGTATTTCTCTTGGCGGAACAATTGGGCGGCGAGTCATACCCGCAGCAAGTGCATCCGCGCCTATTCGACCGGGTCAGCTTCGATACGCGCCTCGAGCCCGATCAGTATGAACGCTACCGCACGGCGCACACTCTCGCGGCACGCTATTGCAGGCGGCTGGAACAGCGCTTCGTGAATCGAGGCGTCGCGAGGATTGAGGCGATGGTGCGTGAGTTGCGGCGGTTCTATCGCTTGAGGCATTCAGCGAAGCTGCGCCATGCGCTAGCCTGATAGGCCGCGCCCAACTTTCATTCCTGAGGCTCTTCGTCCTTGTTGGCTTCCGCCTGCTTTTTCAATTTCAACCATTCGCTCAACTTGCGCAGGTCCTTTTTCGCGGGCGGCGCCTTCTTGCCGAGCCGGCCGCTGTCATACGGGTCGTAACCCTTTTTCGTTCCAAGCGGGTTGCTGCGCACGGTCTCGAAGGGCGTCGGTGCATCGTCCGCGAGAGACAGGGCCGGATGCTCGAGCTTCTGCAGCCGCTGCGTCGACACTTCCAGGCCAAAGGCGCCCGTCGTCACCTGCCATTCCCAAACGGCGTTGCCGCGCTCGTCGAATTTGACTCGCCCGGTGGATTTATCGCCGCCTTCCGGCGGCGGGGACGGTTCCGCGGGCTCGCTGGGGGCGGGCTTCGCGGTGGGTTTTGACTTCTCGTTGCTCACGATACCCTTTGTAGGCGATGCACGAGTTAAGTCAAGACAGACCCTTCTAAAAGCGGCGCGGCGTCACATTTGCAGCTGAAATTGAGCCCGAAACAAGGCCATGGCCGTCTTGCCGTCGTTCCACTCGCCGCGCAGCACAAGCTCGATCGCTTGACCTATCGGCAGCCATTTGAGCTCCAGCTCTTCGTCGGCGTCCGGATTCGCGGCGCCCACATTCAGATCGCGCGCCAGGTACAGGTGGATGATTTCGGTAAAGATGCCCGGCGCCGGAATGTACAGACCCAAGGGCGTCCAGCGCCGTGCCGAGACGCCGGTTTCCTCCCGTAATTCCCGTACCGCGCACACTTCCGGCGGCTCGCCGGCGTCGAGTTTGCCGGCGGGAATTTCCCACAAGAAATCCTGGATGCCGTGCCGGTACTGGCGCACCAGGCAGACGCGATTCGCGGCGTCGACCGCGACCACCGCCGCGGCACCGGGGTGGCGCACGTAATCGATGTCGTATTCGCGGCCGTTCGAATAACGCAACCTTTCGGTCGAGACCTTGATGACGCGGCCGTCGTGCGCAGGAGTGCTGGCGACGACTGAGGGTTTCAGCATGAATCTATTTCCTCGGACAAGTGTGTGATCTGTCTCCTCGCGCGGCGCCGTCCGACGCGCGATGCTCCGTGCAGTCTAGCGCATGTTGCGTCTGAATCTGGATATACGTACAGTACTGAACGCCTATGATGAAAGCCAAGCAAAACGCATTTGACGCGCTGAATCCCGGTCAGCGCCGTGCGGCGACCTTTGGCAGCGCCGTCCCCGAGAAGGGCGTGAGTGCCGGCCCGTTGCTGATTCTCGCGGGCGCCGGCACCGGCAAGACCAACACCTTGGCGCATCGAACCGCGCATCTGGTGCTGAACGGCACCGATCCCTCACGCATCCTCATGCTGACCTTCACGCGCCGCGCGGCGCAGGAAATGATCAAGCGCACCCAGACCATCGTCGCGGAAATCTTGTCGGACCGAGGCAAGGCGGGCGACCGCAGCGTCGTGTCGCGGCTGCTCTGGGCCGGAACCTTTCACTCGGTCGGCGGCCGCATATTGCGGCTGTATGCGAAGCATCTTGGCCTGGATCCGAACTTCACCGTGCTCGACCGCTCCGATGCGGCGGACATCATGGATGTCATACGCAGCGAGCTGGGATACTCCGGCAGGCCGAAGCGCTTTCCGCGCAAGGACACCTGTCTTGCGATCTATTCGTACCGCGTCAACACCCGGTTGTCGTTGAAACAGACGCTCGAGGAGCAGTTTCCCTGGTGCAAGGAATGGGAGGCGGATCTCACGCGCCTGTATCGTGAATACGTGGCGCGCAAGCAGAAAATCCGCGCCCTGGATTTCGATGACTTGCTGCTCTATTGGCATGTGATGATGCAAACGCCCGCCTTGGCTCAGAGCTTGTCAAAGAATTTCGATCACGTGTTGGTCGATGAATACCAAGACACGAGCAGCCTGCAGGGCGACATCGTTCTCGCGCTCAAGCCCGACGGCAAGGGCATCACGGTGGTTGGCGACGATGCGCAGGCGATCTACTCGTTTCGCGCCGCGGCGGTGGAAAACATCTTGGGATTCGCGGACCGCTACAAGCCGAAAGCTGAGATCATCGTGCTCTCGCAAAATTACCGGTCGACGCAGCAAATATTGGACTCCGCCAATGCGCTGATGGCCGACGGTGCGCGCCAGCACCGCAAGACCTTGCTGGGCCTGCGTCAATCGGCGCAGAAGCCTTTTTATGTGGCGCTGGACGATGTGCAGGCGCAGGCCGAATACATTTGCGGCAAGATATTGCATACGCGCGAGATCGGCGGATCGCTGAAGCGTCACGCGATCCTGTTCCGCAGCTCGCACCACAGCGACGTGCTGGAAGTCGAGCTGACCAAGAAAAATATTCCGTTCGTGAAATACGGCGGCCTTAAATTCCTCGAAGCGGCGCACGTCAAGGACATGATGTCGGTGCTTCGCTGGGCCGATAATCCGCGCAATTCCGTGGCGGGATTTCGCGTCCTGAAGCTGCAGCCCGGCTTCGGCCCGGCGAACGCGAAGCACGCGCTGGAGCACTTCGAGGCGCGTGGTTTCGAGGCCAAGGCTCTGGCTGACTACGACGCTCCGCAACCGGTCAAAATGGAATGGAAGCGCTTCTGCGCGCTGTTCGAGAAGCTCGCCGACCCGGCCACGCCCTGGCCCGGCCAGATCGGCTTGGTGAAGGATTGGTACAAGCCGCAGCTCGAGCGCATCTACGATTCGGGCTGGACCCGCATGGGCGACTTGGAGCAGCTGGAAACCCTCGGTGTGCAGCAGCCGACACGGGAGCGGTTCTTGACGGAACTGACGTTGGATCCGCCGGTGGCGTCGAGCGATCAATCCCAGGGTGCGTCGAAAGACGAGGATTACGTGATCCTATCCACCATTCACTCCGCCAAAGGACAGGAGTGGGACATCGTCTATGTGCTGAATGTCTCGGACGGGAATTTTCCCTCGGAGTTCTCGACCGGCAAGCCGGAGATGATCGAGGAAGAGCGCCGCTTGCTGTATGTGGCCATGACCCGAGCGCGCAACGAATTGCATCTGTGCGCACCGCTAAAGTTTGCTGTGACTCAACAGGCCAAGAATGGCGATGCGCATGTGTACGGCGCAAAGAGCCGGTTCATGACCGACCGGGTCATGGAGAGTCTTGAAAAGATTTCCGTCCGAACCACCATCGGTGTGGAAAATCTAAAGGCTGACGAAGCGGCGACGGTCGACGTCGTCGCGCAACTCAAAGAAATGTGGTGAGCGCCCAAGCGGGTAGCGACGCTACCCGTCGGCACTTACCAACGGCGTGATCCGCCGCCGCCTCCACCACCCCCGCCGCCGCCACCGCCACCGCCGCCAGGCTTGCGCGGAGCACGTTCCTGCGCCTCATTCACCCGCAACGGCCGGCCTCCCATTTGGAAACCATTGGTCTGCTGGATGGCGTTTTGGGCTTCACCCGCCGCCATGTCGACGAATGCGAATCCTCGCGGCCGCCCGGTTTCCCGGTCGTTGATGAGCTTGACGGATTCGACTTTGCCGTGGCGCTCGAAAATTGCGCGGACTTCGTCTTCGGTTGCGGTGAATGGCAGGTTGCCAACGTAGATCGTCGTCATTCAACTAATCTCACTGACAGAAGTTTCAACATCCAGACACCCGCGCGAGCTGCAGCGTCGAGTTCTGTACCGTCGGCCGTTCACTAATTTGAATTAGGGAAACGACCTAATGGCCGATGCTACCCTTTGAGATAATTGTTGGCAAACCAGAGATATACCAGGCGAATGACGCGCTATTCGACCTCAAGATATGCGTAGCCATTGAGTTCATTTTCATAGAAACGCTTGACCGCTTGCGCCTCGCTCAAGGACATCCGGCCCTCTTGCACGGCGCGCTCGCAGTCCCGGGCGATTCCCGGGTACAGCTCGTCGGTGTCGTACTCCATGTACTCCAGCACCTTGTTGGCGGTGTCGCCTTTGACGATTTCCTCGATCCACCAGGCGCCGCCTTCTTGCAGCCGAATGTGCACGACATGGGTGTCGCCGAACAAGTTATGTAAGTCGCCGAGAGTTTCCTGGTAGGCGCCGACCAGGAAGGCCGCCAGAAAGTAAGGCTCGCCCGGGATAAGCTCATGCACTTCCAGGGTGCGTTTGGTGATGCGCGGATGCACGAACTTGTCGATCTTGCCGTCGGAATCGCAGGTGATGTCGGCGAGCACGGCGTTGCGGGTCGGGCGTTCGGCCAGCCGCTGGATGGGCATGATCGGGAACACCTGGCCGATGGCCCAGCTGTCCGGCAGCGACTGGAAAATGGAAAAATTACAGAAATAAATATCGCTCAGCATGTCCTCGATGTTGTCCAGTTCCTCCGGAACGCGGTCCAGCTTGCGGCAATAGTCGCGCAGCTTGGCGCAAGTCGCCCAGTACAGCCGCTCCGCCAAGCCGCGAAACTCGAGGCTCAGATAGCCCAAGTTGAACATCTGCAGCGCCTGTTCACGGGCTTGCAGCGCGTCGTGATAGCACTCGACCAGCCGCCGCTCATTCACCGATCGATAGCTGTCGAACAAGTCGAGCACCGGCTGCGGTAATTCTTCGGTGCCGTGATAGTCCTCGTCGGGGCGGCCTGACACCTTGAACTGATCCAGCTTGGACGATCCCAAGGTATCGAAGACCAACAGGCTGTGGTGCGCGGCGATCGCACGCCCCGACTCGCTGACGATCATCGGATGCGGCACGTCGCGCGCATCGCAGACGCTCTTGATGCGATACACCACATCGCCGGCGTATTCGTTCAGCGTGTAGTTCATCGAGGACTCGTAATTCGTCCCGCTGCCGTCGTAGTCCACGCCCAAGCCGCCGCCGATATCGATGTATTGCAGTCCCGCGCCCATGATCTTGAGCTCGGCGTACACATGCGCCAGCTCGTTGATCGCGTCCTTGACGCGCCGGATGTCCTGCAGCTGGCTGCCGGGGTGGCAGTGAACCAGCTGCAGGCAATCGAGCATGTTGCGCTCCTTCAGGAGCGCATGCAGATCCAGAATTTCGCTGATAAACAGGCCGAATTTTGACTTTTCACCCGCCGATTCGCGCCAGCGTCCGGCGCCTTCGCTCGCGAGCTTGACGCGCACGCCGATCTTGGGGCGCACCCCGTATTTCTCGGCATGCTTCAAAATCAGATGGATTTCTTCGTAGTTCTCGACCACGGGAATGATGGTGCGGCCGAGCTTGGTGGCGATCATCACCGCTTCGATGTAGCTGTCGTCCTTGAAACCGTTGCAGATCACGAGACGCTCGGGCGCATTTTCCGTGATGGACATGACCGCGAGCAGTTCCGGCTTGGAACCTACCTCGAGACCGAATCCGAATTCCTTGCCGTAGCGGTAAACCTCTTCGACCACGAGCCGCTGCTGATTGACCTTGATGGGAAACACGGCGGCATAGCGATTTTTGTAATCGTTCTCCGAAATGGCGGTGGCAAACGCGTCCGCGAGATGGCGCAGCCGGTGCGCCAGAATGTCGGAGAAGCGGATGACCACCGGAGTATGTAGATCCCGGGCCTTGAGGCCCTGGACCACTTCATAGAGGTCGATTTCTCTGCTCGCGTCCTGGTTCGGCCGAATCACGACGTGGCCGTCGGCATTGATCGAGAAGTATCCCTTGCCCCACGCCTCAACCTGATACAGGTCCAGCGACTCGGCGACCTTCCATGTGTGGCTCGGAGTGTTCAGCGCTTTTGCGGGCGTGTTCATGAGGCGCGCACGATAACAAATTGTGGCGGCAAGTAAATGATGGGCTACGCACCTCGGGCAATGGGCCGCAGTGGATCGCGGATCCACTCGCTCCAGGACCCGGCATAGAGCTTGGCGCCGGGCAGGCCCGCGACCTCCAAGCTGAGTAAATTGTGGCAGGCAGTCACCCCCGATCCGCACATCACCGCCGCCTGTTCCGGCTTCTTGCCGCCGAGGCGCTTAACCCACTGGCGCTGCAATTCCGGCGCCGGCAGAAAACGGCCGTCCGCGCCGAGATTGGCTGAAAAGGGATGATTCACCGCACCCGCGACATGTCCCGCGACGCTGTCGATGGGTTCGACGGACCCGGAGAAACGCTCTGCAGCTCGCGCGTCGATCAAGACAAAACCAGGGTCTTGCAGCCGTGCCGCGACGCCGGCGGCATCGATCACGGCGGAGGCTTTGACCCGCGGCGCTTTTGCGTAGTCGCCTTCAGGTGCCCCAGCCGCCGCCGGTGACTGCTCGGCTTCGCCGGCTTGCAGCCGGCCGCCGATGCCGAGCCAGGACTTGATGCCCCCATCCAGCACCGCGACGCCGCCATGTCCCATCCAGCGCAGCAGCCACCAAGCCCTCGCGGCATAAGCGCCCGCGCTATCGTCATAGGCGATCACCTGGGTGGTGCGGCCCACGGCCCAACGCTGCAAGGTCGCCGCGAAGTCGGCGGGCGAGGGCAGCGGATGGCGGCCGGAGGTGGCGCTGACCGGCGAGGATAAGTCCCGGTTGAGGTCGGCGTAGACCGCCCCCGGGATATGACCCTGAAGATACGCACGGCGGCCGGCTTCCGGATTGCCGAGATCGAAGCGGCAGTCGATGATCCGAAAATCCGGCTCAGCCAACCGGTCGCGAAGCTCGGCGGCGCTGATTAAGGTGGTAAATGCCACCAATCGAGCTTAGCGCGAATGACGCTACAATCGCACCATGGCACTCACTCTTTATTGGGGCAGCGGCAGTCCCTTCTCGTGGCGAGTCCTCTTGGCGCTGGAGCACAAGGGACTGCAATACGAGTCCCAGCTCCTGCACTTCGACAAGCAGGAGCATCAATCGCCGCAGATGTTGAAAATGAATCCGCGCGGCCGCGTCCCGGTGCTGAAGGACGGCGATTACGTGGTGTTCGAGTCGGTGGCAATTCTCTATTACCTGGACCTTAAATACCCGAAGGTCCCGATTTTCGGACTGACGCCGGAGGAATCCGGCGTGATCATGCGCGTGATTTGCGAATTTCAAGCTTACGCCGAGCCCTCGCTGCAGAAGATCGTCGGCGCCATCTTCTCCGATCAGGTCGCCGCCGATATCGACAATCTCACCGACGCCATGCACGTCGTTGGGCGCGAGGCGCGAACCATCGAGGGCCGCTTGAGCAAAGAAGAATGGATCGTCGGTGCCAACTACACCGCGCTCGACATGGTGATTTTCCCCTGGATCCAACTGCTGCGGCGGGCGCTCAATCGCAGTGCCGCCGCCGAATTGGGCGCGCGCTTTTTGCCGATGGAACGCAACTATCCCGCGTTGGCGCGCTGGATCCACCGTATCGAATCCCTTCCCGGGTACGATCGCACCTATCCGCCTCATTGGCGGGACGCTTAAACCACCTTAGGAAAACAACATGGCAGAGACGTTATGAGCAAGCATGAAGTGCATGTGAAATTTGCGGGCAAGATCATCATGGTCGGCTTCGGCAGCATCGGACAGGGTGTCTTGCCGTTGATCTTGCGTCACATCGGCACTTCTGCGGATCGCATCACCATCGTTACCGCGGAGGACAAGGGTAACAGGGAGGCCGCGGAATTCGGCGTGAAATTCGTCAAGACCGCGCTCACCGCGGACAACTACCGCAAGGTGCTTGAGCCCCTGCTGGGGAGCGGCGATTTCCTGTTGAATCTGTCGGTCGACGTCTCGAGCGTGGCGCTCATCCAGCTCGCCCGCGAACGCGGCGCACTGTATCTGGATACCTGCATCGAACCCTGGGCCGGCGGCTATACGGATCCCAACATGCCGGTCGAGGCGCGCAGCAACTATGCGATGCGCTTGGATGCACTCAAGCTGCGCAAGGGACATGAGAAATCGCCCACCGCCGTGCTGACCCACGGTGCCAATCCCGGCCTGGTGTCGCACTTGGTCAAGCAGGCGCTGCTGAATATTGCGAAGGACACAGGCATCCAGAGCGGCGTTCCGGACAGCCGCGCCGGATGGGCTGCGCTGGCCCAAACCTTGGGGATCAAAGTCATTCACATCGCGGAACGCGACACGCAAGTCGCCAATGTGCCGAAGCTACCCGATGAGTTCGTCAATACCTGGTCGGTCGACGGCTTCGTCAGCGAGGGCGCGCAGCCGGCGGAACTCGGCTGGGGCACGCACGAGAAGCATTTTCCCGCGGATGGCGGGCGGCACAAGGCCGGCTCGCGCTGCGCCATCTACTTGAATCGGCCCGGCGCCAGCACGCGGGTCCGCACCTGGACGCCGGCGGCAGGCTACTTCCACGGATTTCTGATCACCCACTCGGAGGCGATTTCTCTCGCCGACTACTACACCGTGATGGACGGAGATCGCGTCGCGTACCGGCCGACCAGCCACTATGCTTACCATCCCAGCGATAACGCCGTGCTGTCGGTGCACGAACTGGCCGGCCGCAACTGGCACCTGCAGGACCGCAAACGCATCATGATGGGCGAAATCACCGAAGGCATCGATGAGCTCGGCGTGCTCCTTGCGGGGCATGCAAAAAATGCCTATTGGTATGGCTCGCAGCTCTCCATCGGCGAGGCGCGCGCGCTGGCACCCTATAACAGTGCGACCAGCCTGCAAGTCACCGCCGCCGCGCTCGCCGGCATGATCTGGGCCATGGAGAATCCGAACCGCGGCGTCGTGGAACCGGACGACATGGATTACCAGCGGCCACTCGACATTTGCCGGCCCTACCTAGGCCCGGTGGTGGGCAAGTACACCGACTGGACGCCGCTGCATCAGCGCGGCGAATTGTTCGAAGAAGACGTGGACAAGACGGATCCGTGGCAATTCAAGAACATTCGGGTGGTTTGAGCGCATAGCTGATCGCGGCCACCGTCACGGTGGCCGCCCCGCCCGGCAGTTCCACGGTCACTTCGTCGTCGAGACGTTTGCCCATGAGGCTGCGTCCCAGCGGCGAATCCATGCTGACGTAGCCGTTCTCCATATCGAATTCATCGGGGCCGACGATGCGATGCCAGTGCAGATCGCCGGCGGCAGTCTCAACCTGCACCCAGGCGCCGAAGAAGATGCGCTTTGCATCGCGGCGGCCCGCGTCCGCTTGCGGGTCGACGATCGCCATGCCTTCGAGCCGCTTGCGCAAGAAGCGCACCCGCCTGTCTATTTCATGCAGCCGTTTCTTGCCGTAGGTGTACTCGGCGTTCTCCGAGCGATCGCCCTGCGCCGCGGCTTCGGAAACTGCCTGCGTCACGCGCGGCCGCTCCTCATGCCATAGCTGATCGAGCTCGTCCTGCAGCCGCTTGGCGCCCTCCGGGGTGATGTACTTGGAGCCGGGCGGGGTAGGCGGGCGATATCTTGACACGGTGCAATATTCTTTAAGCGAGTTCCAAGGCCGTGAATTAGTTCAAGCCGGACTACATCCGACTGAGCAGTTGCTCACAGATTGCCGGAGGCTCGAATCATAAGCTCTGTACCCATGAGCGCTAAATACTACACCCACTTTATCGCGCAATCGGAAGACGCCATCGAGTACAACGAATATCGCGGCGTCGTGGAGTTGCTCGGCGAGTCGGGAAGTGTGGAAGGCGATCGAAATATCGCGCGCATGCTGGCGCGCAGCTTCGACCTCGAGGAAACCGACATCCAAGTCCTGCAGTGGCACCAATTGCACTAAGGCAACCGATCCCCTAGCGGGCTTTACTTCCCTTCATTGAAGTCCGCCTCTCATGCCCCGAGCTAACACTCGGGGCTTTTTTTTACCAAGTGGTAGACTTCGCCCCACGCCCACCAAAAAGGGCAGGAGGGGAAGATGCGTAAAATTGCTTTCGCGTGGGCGTTGGCCGCCGGGCTGCTGCTGTCGGGTTGCGGCTATAACAATATTCAGTCGACCGACGAACAAACCAAGGCGGCCTGGTCAGAAGTGCTCAATCAGTACCAGCGGCGCGCCGATCTCATCCCCAATTTGGTCAAGACCGTGCAGGGCTATGCCGCGCAGGAGCAGACCGTATTGCTGGGCGTCACTGAAGCGCGGGCCAAGGTCGGCTCGATCCAGGCAACGCCGGAACTGGTGAACGACCCGGCGGCACTGGCGAAATTTCAGGCGGCGCAGTCGCAACTGACCAGTGCCCTGTCCAGGCTCTTGGTGGTGGCCGAGAACTATCCGCAATTGAAGTCGGACCAGAATTTCCGCGATCTGCAAGCGCAGCTCGAGGGCACCGAGAATCGAATCACCGTGGCGCGCAATCGCTACATCCAGTCGGTGCAGACCTACAATCTGGCGATCCGCTCATTCCCGTCGAATCTCACCGCGATGATGTTCGGCTACAAAACCAAGGCGAATTTTTCCGTGGAGAACGAGGCCGCGATTTCCAAACCGCCTTCGGTCGACTTTGCGCCGCCGCCGGCGCAAGCACCGGCGACTCAGCCGCCAGCGGCTGCGCCCGCCCACTAGACCGTGCGCATTGCCCGCCTGGGGGCAGGGCTCGTCCTGCTGTTCAGCGTTGCGCTCGCCGGCGCCGATGTTGCCGTGCCGCCGCTTGCCGCGCGGGTCACGGATCTCACCGGCACGCTCTCGGGCGGCGCAGTGGCGCGGATCGAGGCCAAGCTCGCTGCCTTTGAGGCCAAGAAAGGCAGTCAGATCGCGGTGCTCATCGTGCCGACGACGCAGCCGGAAGAAATCGAGCAGTTCAGCATCAGAGTCGTCGAAGCGTGGAAGCTCGGCCGCAAGGGCGTCGATGATGGGGCCCTGTTGATCGTCGCGAAAGATGACCGGCGCGTGCGCATCGAAGTGGGCCAGGGCTTGGAAGGCGCGTTGCCCGATGCCATCGCCAATCGGATCGTTGCAGAGACCATCGCGCCGCGTTTCAAGCTGGGCGACTACGACGGCGGCGTCGAAAAAGGCATCGATCAAATGATTTCCGTCGTCAACGGCGAACCATTGCCCCCGCCCGACAGGAAATGGGAACGGCGCAATGGCGTGGGCAATATGCTGCCGGTGCTGTTGGTGGTGGTTTTCGTCGTCAGCGGCGTGCTGCGGGCCATTTTTGGCAGGTTGTTCGGCTCGGTTGCCACCGGCGGCTTGACCGGCGGCATCGTCTGGCTCTTGAGTCACCTCATCCCCTTCGGCATCGGCGCCGGTGTGCTCGCATTTTTATTCGCGTTGCTTACCGGTGGGTCCCGCTCTGGCTGGTCGACCGGCGGCCGCTGGGGCGGCATGGGCGGCTTTGGCGGCGGATTCGGCGGGGGTGGATTCGGCGGCGGCGGTTTTGGAGGCGGTGGTGGCGGCTTCAGCGGTGGCGGCGGCGGATTTAGCGGCGGCGGCGCCTCGGGCAGCTGGTGATGCGGATCGGACGGCTCATCCGGCACGCGACGGCCACGCAATGGCGCACGCGCATGCTCTTTCCCACCGCGACGCTCGATGCGATCGAACAGGCCATCAAGCGCGCTGAGCTGACGCATGCCGGTGAAATTCGCTTCGCCATTGAAACGGCGCTGACGCCGCGGCATGTCTTGAACGACGTCACGCCGCGGGCTCACGCACTGGAGGTGTTCTCGCACCTGCGAGTCTGGGACACCGAAGCCAATAACGGCGTGCTGATCTATGTTCAGCTGGCGGACCGCAATGTTGAAATCGTCGCGGATCGCGGCTTTCAGGGCCGCGTCAGCCCGGCGGAATGGGAGGCCGTGTGCCGCCTCATGGAGGAGCACTTCCGCGCGGGGCGCTTCCAAGTCGGCTCAATCGCCGGTGTCGACGCGATCGGCAACCTGCTGGCGCGCCACTTTCCCCAGGGCTCACCTTCGGGCGCGCATTCTAATCAATTGCCTGACCGCCCGACTTTGTTGTAGATAGAACCCATGCTTCAATCATTCATCACTGTGTTTCGCAGATCTCCCGGTTTGGCCTTGTGCGCCGCGCTTTCTGCCGGGGCGCTCGGCATTGCCGGATGCTCTTTGTTCCATCCCGTGCCGAAAGAACCTCCGCCCGTGGCCAAGGCCTTGCCGCCGCCGCAGCCTGTGCTTCCCAAACCGAAGGCCACCCATTACTTCAACGTGGACCCGGGCAGCGACATCGTCGGCTACGTGCAAAAGACCGTCGTCGGCAAGGAAGATACCCTGCCCGACATTGCTCGCCGCTTCGACGTGGGCTACGAGGAGATCTTGACCGCGAATCCCGGGGTCGATCCGTGGCTGCCGGGGGTCGGCCGCGAAGTCGTCGTGCCGACGCAATTCGTGCTGCCCGCAGCACCGCATGAAGGCGTGGTGGTGAACGTTGCGGCAATGCGGATTTTTTATTATCCGAAGCACAAGAAGGGCGAACCCGAGACCGTCTACACGCATCCGATCGGAATCGGCAAAGTCGGTTGGAAGACGCCCGAGGGCAGCACCAAGATCGTCAGCCGGCAAAAGGACCCGATTTGGGTGGTGCCGAAGTCGGTGCGCGAAGAACACCAAGAGAACGGCGAGCAGCTGCCGGCACAGGTGCCTGCGGGACCGGACAATCCCCTGGGCCAATACGAGTTCCGCCTAGGCTGGCCGAGCTACCTGATCCACGGCACCAACAAGCCTTACGGCGTCGGGATGCGCTCGAGTCACGGCTGCATGCGCTTGTATCCGGAGGACATCGCGGTGTTCTTCGACCTCATTCCGATCGGCACGAAGGTGACCGTGGTCAATCAGCCGTATCTGTTCGGCTGGCGCGACGGCACCCTGTATCTGCAGGCCTACGCGGTCATGGAGGATGATTCACGCAATTGGACCAAGGACCGCAAGCGCTTGCTCGCCAAGCTGGTTCACCCCAAAGAACGCGGCAAGATTGCCCAGCATGATGAGGAAATCGACTGGCAGCGGGTCGGCGACTTGGCGCATTCGCCGCGCGCCGTTCCGGTGCCGGTCACCGGCGGTCAGGACGGCGTGGATGCGGTGGTCGCGCAAGGCGTGCTGGTGGAGAACACGCTGCCGGAAGGCTCCAACTGGGACGGCCAGACGGGACTGCTGGTCGATGAGAAGACTTTCAACGATCTGCTCAACGGACGTGACAAGGCGCCAGTAGGCATTCCATGACGCGTGGGATTCTGGCGGGACTGCTCGCCATGTCCGCCGGCCTGCAATGCAGCGCGGCATCCTCGGATCCCGGTCCCATTGATCCGGGATTTGACTATCACTCATACGCCAATGTGGATCAGTTCCGTACCACGCACTTGGATCTCGACCTGCGCGTGGATTTCAAGTTCAAGAACATCGCGGGGTCCGTGACTCTGGAATTGAAGCGCCTGGATCCGCGCTCGACGCAGCTGGTGCTCGACACCAAGAACCTCATGATCCTGGACGTTACTCAGAAGGCCACCGATGTTTTGGGCGCCACGGCCAAGAATCAGACCATCTGGGTCAGCCGTCCGTTTCACTTGGAGAAGCCGGATCCAATTCTCGGCAGCGCGCTGGTGATCGACCTGCCGCCGTCGAAGAAAGGCGTCGAATCGATCAAGATCGACTACGAAACCCTTGAAGCGTCCCCGGCGCTGCAATGGCTGAGCGAGAAGCAGACCGGGCGTCGCAAGCCCTTTTTTTACACTGAAGCGGAACCGATTTCCGCGCGCTCCTGGATACCGCTCCAAGATACGCCGCAGGTGCGGGCGCCCTACAAAGCCAAAATTCACACCGATGATCGCCTGCGCGCGGTCATGAGCGCCGAGAACGACCCGAAAGCGAAGCTCAACGGCAACTACAGTTTCGTCATGCCGCAGGCCGTGCCCTCCTACCTGATTGCGCTCGCGGTGGGCGATCTCGAGTTTCAGGAAACCGGACCGCGAACCGGCGTGTACGCTGAAAAATCCATGATCAAGGCTGCGGCCAAGGAATTTGCCGACACAGAATCGATGATTCAGGCCAACGAGAAGATGTTTGGGCCGTATCGGTGGACACGCTTCGACATTCTTGTGATGCCGCCGAGCTATCCGGAAGGCGGAATGGAGAATCCGCGGCTGACGTTCATCACGCCCACGGTGATCGCGGGCGACAAGAGCCTGGTCTCGGTGATTGCACACGAATTGGCGCACTCGTGGGCGGGGAACCTGGTGGGCAATGCCACCTGGCGTGATTTTTGGCTCAACGAGGGATTTACCGACTACATGGAGAGCCGCATCATGACCGCCGTCTACGGCGAGCAACGCTCGGCGATGGAAGCGGTGCTGGGCGTCGCGGACTTGCGGGGGGATCTCGCCAAGCTCAAGCCCGCCGATCAAGTATTGGCGATCGACCTGCGGGATCGCGACCCGGGCGACGGATTCACCTACGTTCCGTACGAGAAGGGCCGGCTGTTCTTGAACTACCTGGACTCGAAATTCGGCCGTGAGCGGTTCGACGGGTTCCTGCGCGGCTACTTCGAGCACTTTGCGTTCAAGAGCGTCAACAGTGCAGAGTTCATGACTTACCTACAGGAAAATCTGCTGGATCGCTTCCCCGGTATCGTCACGCGCGCACAAATCAATGCTTGGGTGTTGAGTCCCGGCCTGCCGGCGGATGCCGTATTGCCCGTAACGACGATGTTTCAACCCGTGGACGAGGCGAGGGCGGCGTGGCTCGGCGGCAAGCTGGCGGCAAAAAAGATCGGTGCGGATTGGGTGACGCAGCAATGGCTGCGCTTCCTCGATGACATGCCGGCGCTGTCGGCCGCACAGCTGGCGGACTTGGATAAGGCTTTCGGATTTACCAAGACTCAGAACGCTGAGATCGCGGACAGCTGGTTCAAATTGGTCATCGCGGACGACTACCGGCCTAGTTACCCGCGCCTCGAGGAATACTTGACGAACATCGGCCGCCGCAAGCTCATCGAACCCTTATACGAGGGGCTGATGAAGACGGCCGCTGGGACGGAAACGGCCAAGCGCGTCTTTACCAAGGCGCGTCCCGGCTACCATCCGGAAACCGTCAAAGCGATCGAAGCCATCGTCAATCCTGCGGACGCAGCGAGCGAATGACCATCCAGAACGACAGCGAGTGGATGCGAGTCATGCTCGAGGAAATCGCGCGCAAGCGGGCGGAGCAAGATGAGATGCGCGCTGAGGAGCAACGGCGCGGCGAATCGCAATCTCGATTTGAAAGCGATTGTGTTACAGTTCGCGAAAGTTTACCGACGAAATAAAAATTTGGTGACGCCAAGCAAGCTAGGGCTACAGGTCGCCGAAGAACGCGGCCCCGATCACTCCATCTCGCGTCTGCCTACGGCGCGCACTGCCTTCGTCGGCCGCACATTGCGCGGTCCGGTCTGCCGTCCGGTGCTGATCAAGAGTTTCGCGGAATTTCAACATGTGTTCGGTGGTCTATGGCAACCGAGTCTCTTGGGCTACGCCATCGAGCAATTTTTCGATAACGGCGGCCGCGAGGCGCTCATCGTGCGCGTGGTCAACGGCGCACGCTCCGCCACGCTGACCTTGAAGGCAAACAGCCGGGCGCTGCAGCTGCAAGCTTTGCGCCCGGGAACACGCGAATTTCTGCGCGCCAGCGTCGATTTCGACAATATCGCGGGCGATGAGCCGGCGCTCTTCAATCTGACGGTGCAGCGGGTGCGCGCCCAGGGCACCGGGCAGGTCGAGGATCAGGAGATATTTCACCGGCTGTCTGTGTCCCCGGCGGATGAGCGTTATCTGCCCCGCGCCATCGCAACATCCGCGTTGATTCGGCTCATCGGCGATGTGCCGGCACAACGGCCGGACCGCACCTTGGACCCGGCGAGCGGTCTGGCCACCGCCTACGTGAACTCAAATTCGGACGGCGATGATGGCGCGCCCCTCACCGATTACGACTTGATCGGTTCGAGCCTGGAGAACACCGGCGTCTTCGCTCTGCATCATGCCGAATGCTTCAATTTTCTGTGCATTCCGCCCCTGTCTCGAGACCAGGACGTCGGCCCCAGCGCCTTGCTCGTGGCCGCGCGCTACTGCAAGGAGCGGCGCGCTCTGCTGATCGTCGATCCTCCGTCTGACTGGCAAACGGCCGATGATGCACTGGCCGGACTGCGCGATTGGAATTTCTCCAATGAAAATGCGCTGATGTATTTTCCGCGCGTTCTGGCGCACGACAAGCTGCGCGGGCATTTTGAGTCTTTCGCGCCCTGCGGGGCAGTCGCAGGCATGTTGGCGCGTTACGACGAGCTGTCGCCGGTATGGCTTTGTGCCGACCGAGAAGAGCCCATCTTGCGGCCGGGTTTTCGTCCGGCGTGCCTGGTGAGCGAGGATCGGCGCGTGCGGCTTGCGGCCCTCGGCGTCAACACCATGCAGGCGGTTCGATCGACCGCCCGCTTGAACGTGCGGCCGCGCACTCTGGCCGCGGGCAACAGCGCGAATGCCGATTGGCGTTATTTGTCTGCCCGCCGGCTGGCATTGTTCATTTTGGGCAGCATTGAGCACGGCACACGCTGGGCCGCGGCGGCCGGGAGCACGTCGGAGACCTGCGAAATCCTAATCGCGCAAGTGCGCGCCTTTTTTGAGGGGCTGCATGCGGAGGGCACATTCGGCGCAAGGCGCATGGAGGATGCCTTTTTCGTAATTTGCGACGAGCGCGTCAACAATCCGTCTGCCGCAAGCTTGGGCGAAATTCAGTTCATCATCGGCTTTGCCGCGAGCCGGGAGCACGAGTTTCACTGCTTCCGCATTGCCCATTCGGCGGCGGGCAGCAAGGTTCAGCCCGTGAGCCTCAATCGGCTCAACTTTTCGCAGTACAGCCCTGCGGAATTGGAATGGGTCGACAGCATCGCCAATCAACTTCAGCCCTGAGCGTCACCCGGCGGCAATCGTTGCCGCAATACGCCGCTCCAATTCGGCCGCCGCCGAATTGGGTTTCGCCGCCGGGACGGATGCCGCGATGACGCGCGGCAGCGCCGGAAGATCCTCGAGCGCGCTGCGCGCGTAGTCGTAGCCGGCGGCAATCGCACCGTCGAACGCCTGCCAGTTGAGAAGGTCGATATTGATGAGCGGCGGCTTCAGCAGCACATCGGCCAACTCGCGCTGCGCCCGCTCGGTCGCGGTGCTGTTCACCATGCCGGCGTGCATCAGCACCTGAAGGATATTGACGCGGCGTTCGCCGAAGTTGCGATCCGCACCCACATCGCTGCCGATCACGAAACCCGGCGCATGGCCCTGCATGACATCGACCGGCAGATTGTTGATCGCGGCGCCGTCCACCAAAACCCCGTCGTCGTGAAACACGGGCGGCATCACCCCGGGGATGGCAACCGAGGCGCGCAACGCGTACGAAAGACGGCCGGCTCGGTGCTCGAACAAGCGGCCGGTGGTGAGATTTGCGCTTACGCAGAAGTAGGGATGCCGCAGGTCCTCGATCTGAACGCTGCCGTATTCCCGCTCCAGAAGACGCGAGACCTTTTTGCCCCGGGTCAGCGCCAGAAACGGCAGGGTGTAGTCGTTCACGGGGTTGGTGTCGACGAAGCTTCGGCGGTAGCGCAGCTGCATCTCTTCATCGTCCCAACCCATGGCGACGCCGGCGGCGATGATGGCGCCGATGCTGGCACCGCCCAGAAAATCGAGCGGCACTTTCGCCTCGCGCAACGCGCGGATTATCCCTAAGTGCGCGAAGCCGCGCGCGCCGCCCCCCGACAGCACCAGCCCCACCCCGCGGCGCATGAGCAACCGTGCGAGCCGGCTGTAGTCGCCCGGCTCGAGCAGATGGTGATGCAGCGTGGCGGGCAAAGTCTTGAGCCAGGCGTCGGCGCAGCCGGCGGCAATGCTTCCCTGATGCAGCAGCGCGAGTTCGACGCGCGCGCCACGCGCTGTCGCGGCCTCGGCGATGCCTGTAGCCCACGGATTTACGCGGCCGGTCGCCGGCGCTGCCATGAGGATGACGTCTGCCTGACGGCAACATTGGCGGGTCCAGCCGGAGGCCGCCCAATTCGCGACGTACACGACGTAGTCGTTGCTTTCTTCGATGCAATTGAACCAGGTCGCCGTATGCGTCGTGGCCCGGGCGTCCCAAACCAGCTCCGTTCGACCGCTCTTGCCCAATTCATCGACCAGTCGCGTGGCTAGATCGGCAATGTCGACCTCGATGCTGTTGGGCACCAAGGCAAAAATATGCGCGCGTTTCGGCCGATATTCCTGCCGATTGCTCAGCCGCAGGCGCCGCGCGCAGAGCCGCGCCAGCGCCAACGAAAACTGGGTGGATTGCGAAGCGATTCGATCGAGTTCCCGGTTGGGTATCAAAAGCAGCTCGCTGTCCCGCAATGCAACAACAGTCGCGCTGCGCTGAGTGCCCAATAGCCAGCCGGCTTCCCCGACCAACTCTCCGCGCTCAATCTCCGCGGTCAGGCCCGACTTTAGGTGGGTTTTGACACCCAGGCGGCCGCTGGCAAGCAGATATACTCCGTCCGGATTGGAACCGGCCTCGAATAGCAGATGGCCGGCCGGCAGCGAGAAGTGAACCGCGCCGGCCGCCAGAGAGTCGAGGCTCATAGAATCTACGCCGGCAAGGTCAGCGCAACCGCGCAGCCAGTCGATGGCGCGTTGCAATTCGTGCTCGGCGCTCGCCGGTTCTTCTTCCAATCCCATGCGTCTGTAGCGGCTGAGCAGGTGAGTTTCTTGAGTCGAGCTGTCAATACTGTGGTGTTCTCGCACGGCAAGGAAAGCGGGCCCTGGGGCAGCAAAATCACGGCCATGGCTGAGGTGGTCCGCGGCCTCAAGCTCGGGGTGGAATCGGTGGATTATCGGGGACTCGATGACCCCATGCAGCGGGTCGAGCGGCTCCTCGGCGTAGCCCGCGAATTGAAGGGTCCCTTGTTGCTGGTCGGCTCCAGCATGGGCGGCCATGTCGCCGCGGCGGCGGCGGCTCGAAGCGGAGCTACAGCGTTATTTCTGCTGGCGCCGGCCTTCTACATGCGCGGCCTGGAACAATACACGCCGCAGGACGTCACCGTTCCGACCGCCATCGTGCATGGCTGGCACGATACGGTGGTGCCGGTGGAAAACAGCATTCGGTGGGCCCGCGAGCATGGCGCAACTTTGCACCTGCTCGACTCCGATCATCGATTGGAGGATCAGATCGATGCGATCTGTGTGCTGCTGCGCAATTTCTTGAGCGTCCTGTAGGACAGTCTTTACGGATGGGGCTTGGGCGCCGGTGGATCACGATCCGTGGGATCATGATCGGCGCCTTCGGTCGCAAGCTGCGCCATCGCCAATTCGCGCAGGCTCTCTCCTAACTGCTCGCCGCAGCGTCGTCCCATGGCGTAGAAACCAGCGCCCAGGGATGCGAGATATGCCGAGATGTATTGCTTACCCGGCGGAGATTGCAAGAACGCCAGCACGCGCTTCAAGTCCGCGTCGCTCAGGTCCCGATACCCATACGCCACGTAGCGGCGCATGGGCTCGCGCAAATTCTCTTCCATGGTCAGGCGGCTGGCCTCGCTGGACTTGCGCGTCCGCTGCTCGACCGGACCCGGATCCAAGCCGGAGCCGACCGCGGTTCCGGTCGCCACTCCGGCGCCCATGGTGACGAGAATCTGCACCGTGGACTCCGAGGACCGCTCGGCGCGCTCCAGCTTTTCGAACAGGGCAGTGCGTTGCGGGGTAGTGGGTGCGCTGATGTCGCCGTTCATGACTTTGTCGGCGTCCGCATCGCTGAGCGATGCCAATCCGACATCCGCCGCCACCATGCGCTTGCCCGAATCGGTCACCAGAAATGCTTCGGCTTTTTTAATGGTGTCGGCATCGAGATTCGCCGCGAATGCGCTCAACGCCGGGGCCTCGAACACATCGATGCGAAACCCGCGCACCGCGGCGACGTCCACGGCTTTGAGCTGCGAATCGGTCAACGGCGTGGAGGTATTGCCTTGGAACAGCTTGCGTATGTGCGCCGGCATCGAACCCAACGAGGCGCGCACCTGCTCGCGGATCGCCGCTTCCTGATAGAGCTGCGCCGCGGTGTCGATGTCGACCGGAGGTACACCGGCTTGCGCGACGCCGGCGAATCCTACGAGCAATGCAAGGCGCAACATACGTGTATTGTACACTCAAGCTCCTGGAGGCCGGCATTTAAGGGTGCGGTATGGGTTACGTTAAATGTGGGACAACGGCGCTCGCGGTTTTGTTCATCGCGAGCTGCTCCGCGCCAGAACCTCCTCCGCCCAAGAAGAATGTTTTCGATCCGTTGACTCAACAAATCGACAAGGCACACGACGTGCAAAAAACAGTTGATGAAAACGCGGAAAAAGCCCGCAAGGCGATCGACAATCAAGAACGCGGCGATCCGACTCCCTAGCGCTTAAGCGGCCATGAACCCTCTTGTCGGCTTGGGCCAGGCGTGGCGCTGGGGCGTACGCAAGATATTGGGCCTGTGGGTGCGCGTCACCATCAAGCCCGATGATGCCGTCGCGGCCATCGCGGCAACACCGCGTCCGGTGTGCTACGTGCTCGAGCGCGACAGCCACACGGATTTCGCGGTGCTCAACAGCGTGTGCGCCGCCCACAATCTGCCGCGGCCCGCGCGGCGCCTGATGATGGGCGAGAAGCGCGCGGATCGCGCCTTTTTCGAATTGATGCGCCATCCGCGCATCTTCGGCGGACGCAAGGCGCCACGCGCACCGCGCTATCTGGTGCGCTTGATCGATGCGGCGGCGGCGTATCCGCAATTCGACGTGGATCTGGTGCCTGTGGCGATTTTTTGGGGCAGGGCGCCGCACAAGGAAATGAGCTGGTGGCGGCTGCCGTTCACCGAAGACTGGATCTTGGTGGGACGCTTCCGCAAGTTCTTGAGCGTGATTTTCAACGGCCGCAACACATTGGTTTACTTCGGCGAGCCGATGCGGCTGCGCGAGCTCATCGATGGAGGCATGAGCGAGCCGCGCAGCGTGCGGCGCGTGCTGCGTTCGCTGCGCATCGTGATGCGCGCGCAACGCGCCTCGAGCATCGGCCCGGATCTTTCGCATCGGCGCACCATGGTGCTGCAGGTCTTGAAGACCCAAGCGGTGCGCCAGGCAGTGCGCAACGAAATGCGGGTGCGCCAATTGCAGCGGCGGCCGGCGTTGCTGCTGGCTCGCAAGTACGCGATCGAGATAGCGGCGAACTATTCGCAGGCCTTCGTCACTTTCATGGCCATGGCGTTGGCGCGTCTGTGGAATTCTCTCTACGACGGCGTGGAGCTCGAGCACCTAGAGAACTTGAGCGCCGTCGGCGATGGCGTCGAGATCATCTACGTGCCCTGTCACCGAAGCCACATGGACTATTTGCTGCTGTCTTACATCATTTATCGCAAGGGATTTGCCGTTCCGCATGTCGCCGCCGGCGCAAATCTCAACATGCCGCTGATCGGACGTTTCCTGCGCAAGGGAGGCGCCTTCTTTTTGCGGCGCAGCTTCAAGGGCGATGCGCTGTATCCGGTGGTGTTCGCCAAATACCTGGGATTCATGATGGCGCGCGGCCATCCACTGGAATATTTCATCGAGGGCGGCCGCAGCCGCACCGGCAGACTGCTCTCGCCGCGCACCGGCATGTTGTCGATGACGGTGCGCAGCTACTTGCGCGATCCGAAGCGCCCGGTCGTGTTCATGCCGGTCTACTTCGGGTACGAGCGCATCGTGGAGGGCAGAACCTATATCGGTGAGCTATCGGGACAGCCGAAGGAGAAGGAGAGTGTGCTGGTTCTGCTCAAGTCGATCGTCTCGGTCTTGCGCAGCAAATTCGGCAAGGTCCACGTGAACCTCGGCGCGCCCATTGCGCTCGATGCCCTGCTGCAAAAGCACAACCCGCACTGGCGCGCGCGGCCGTCCGAAGAAGGCGACACACGCGCGGGGTGGATCGGCGAGGCAATTACCGATCTCGCGGTGCGCATCAACACGGAAATAAACGCCGCTGCGGCGGTCACGCCGATCAACCTGGTGGCGATGGCCATGCTGGCGACTCCTCGTCAGGCGCTGCCTGAGGCAGATTTGATTCTCCAGGTCGAGCTGTATCAGCGCCTGTTGCGCGATGCGCCCTATTCGCCGCTGGTCACGGTGACGGCCGATAGCGGTCGACAGATCGTCGCCTACGCCGAAGCGTTCGGACTGCTGGAGCGCCAGAAGCACCCCTTGGGAGACATCATGCGGATGAGCGCGGAGAACGCCGTGCTGGCGACCTACTACCGCAACAATATTTTGCATCTGTTTGCGATGCCCTCGCTCCTGGCCTGCGCTTTTGTCGGCAATGCGCGCATGCGCACCGAGGACATACAACGGCTGGTGTGGCGAGTGTATCCGTACATTTCGGCGGAGCTGTACCTGCGCTGGGATGAAGACCAGGTCAGTGCGGTGGCGGACACGCTGCTCGACACCTTCGTGCAGCTGGGTCTGTTGGAGGGAAATGCGGATCGCAGCGAGTGGCGGCGTCCGCCGCCGACGTCTCTGGAGGCAATACGCCTGTCGGTTCTGGCGCAGGCAACGATTCAAACGCTCGAGCGCTACTATCTGGCGATCGCACTGCTGCTGCAGGCGGGCAGCGGGGCTATAACGCCGGAAGCCCTCGAAGAGCGCTGCCACTTGATGGCGCAAAGAATGACGCTGCTCTACGGGCTAAATTCGCCGGAATTCGTCGACAGGAGCCTGTTCCGCAATTTCATCGAGCTATTGCGCGAGCGCGACGTGATTCGACTGTCCGAGGACAAGAAATTGATGTTCGGCGAACCCCTGCTCGGGGTCGCAACCGATGCGCAGCTGGTGCTCTCGGAGCAGATCAGGCACAGCATTTTGCAGGTGACGCTGGGTCAGTGAGCGCTCGCCAAAACTAGTCCCATCCCCGCCGGCCGCGCTGCGATTTGGTCGCGCCGCGCCGCTTCTTCGACTCGATGCGCCGTTCTTGCGAACCTTGAGTCGGCCGGGTCTTTTTGCGTATTTTCGGTTCGACGAGCGCGCTGCGAATCAGCGTTGCCAGGCGCTCGGCCGCCGCGCGCCGATTTTGTTCCTGGCTGCGTTCGCTGCGCGCTGTGAAAAGTATGCTGCCATCGTCGACCATTTTCTGTCCGGACAGTGCGCGCAGGCGGTTGCGCGCCGCCACCGGCAAGCTGCTGTTCAAGGGCAGCAGGAACCGAAGCTGCACCGCGCTGGAGACCTTATTGACGTTCTGGCCGCCGGGCCCCGAGGCACGGATGAATTTCCATTCCAGTTCCTCATCGGGGATGGAAATGTGCGGGGTGATTTCGATGGGCACTTGAGGCAATCGTCAGTCGAGTTCCGAGGCGGCATTGCGCACGATGATTTCGCGCTGCGCCATCGGAATGGTGATCTGATGTTCCTTGAACAGGCGCCATATGGCGCGATTGACTTCCGAGCGCACATTGTTGACGCCTTCTTGCGGGTCGGAAATCCAGAAACGCAGTTCCAGCTCGATGCCGCTGTCGCTGAAGTGCATCAAGCGCGACACCGGAGCCGGATCGCGCAGCACACGCGCCTGGCCCTCGCACGCTTCGAGCAATATCTTCAATGCCAGCTCCGGATCGTCGCGATAGCTGATGCGGATCGGCAGCTTCAAGCGGATGCGCGGGTCCGTATAGCTCCAGTTGATCACGGCATTGGAGATGAGCTGTTGGTTGGGCACCAGCATTTCCACGCCGTCGCGGTCGCGCACCACCACGTAGCGTCCGCGCAGTTCCTGAACCCAGCCGAAATTCTCGGTGCTGGTGCCTGACTGCCCCGACAGACTGATGACGTCGCCCGGCTTGATGGAACGGTCCATGAGCAGCACGAAACCACTGACGAAGTTGGCCGCGATGGACTGCAGGCCGAAGCCGAGGCCTAAGCCTACCGCGCCAGTCAGCACGGTCAGCGCGGTGAGGTCGACGCCGGCGGCGTTCAGGCCGATGAGAATGCTCAAGCCGATCAAGAAGGCATTGGCGAACTTGGCTATGCCGATGCGGGTCGACATGGCAACGCTCGTCAGGCGCTTAACGCGGCGTTCGACCCAGCGGCTGATCCACGTGGCTACCAGCATGAACAGAGTCAAGGTGAACAACAGCTTGAGCACCGACCAGACCGTGATGCGCGATTTGCCGGCCGCAATCCCCAAGCTGTCCAAGGTGGCGATGATCGGGGCGAGCCAGTCCAGGTATTCCGCGGCGATCGCCAGCCAGATCAGCAGGGCGACGCGCGTTTCCCAATTCTGAATCCAGGATTTGTTGCCGAGGCTGGCGGCGAATACCAGCACCGCGCTGCGCACAACGATGTATGCCAGGATCAAATGCGAGGCGGCGCCGAGCATGGTGACGTCGAAATGCGCCGCCTGCAGCGAGCTGTTTGCGATCAGGACCAGAACCAGCACCACGATGATGGGGGTGACCACCACGTTGCCCTGGGTGCCGAAGTAGCGCCATGACAGCGCCATCGGCGGCTTGTTCGGGTGACGCTGATTGCGGCGGTTCAGTTCCATGCCGACCAGGCCGCCGACAGCCAAGCACACGGCAAGCAAGCCGACTTCGATCAGCACGTTGCGGGTCGATAGAATGTCGAAGAACGCTTGGATGTGCAGCCAGATCTCGTTCATGCGTTGAGGTCCGGTATCAACTGACTCTCGAGTCTGGCGATCTGATCCTTGAGCATCAGCTTGCGGCGCTTGAGTCGTTTCATTTGCAGCTCGTCCACCTTGAAATCCATGCTGAGACGGGAAATGACGTCGTCGAGGTCGCGATGCTCGATGCGCAGCTGGCGCAGGCGCTCGATATTCTTGAACAGATCGGTATTGACGTTGTTCTTTTCGTCACTCACGTTTATAGGCCGAAGCTGCGCCACACCGGGGTGACGCAATCGGGTAGCTTAAGGGAGCGGCCCAGCGGATTCCAGGCAGCTTGCGGGCTGTGAAAGTCCGATCCCACGGATCCAAGCAAACCGTGATTCATGGCGAGCGCGGCACAGGCATCGACATCCTGGGCGCCGTTGCTGCCGCTCACGACTTCGAGCGACCTGCCGCCCGCCGCGGCGAAATCGGCGAGCAAGCGCCGGCGCGCGCCGGCGGAGAGCGAGTAACGCGTGGGATGTGCGAGCGAGGCCACGCCGCCGGCGGCGCAAATCCAGCCCACCACCGTTTCGAGCGGCGGCCAGCGCGCAGCAATGTGCGCCGCCTTGCCCTTGCTCAAGTATTTGCGAAATGCCGTCTCGGCCGTCTCGACGTGCCCGCCGGCCACCATTGCGGCGGCCAGATGCGCCCGGGTGGGCAGGCCGGGTTGGGCTTGCACCGCCGCCAGCAATTCAGCGCCGGGCAGGCGCAGCTTTTCCAGCCGTGCGCAAATTTCACGCATGCGGACTCGGCGAAGATCGCCCTGCGCGTGCAGCATTGCGCTCAGCTCGGGCGAGACCGGATCGATCCAGAGCCCGAGCACATGAATTGCTTGGGAGCGCCAGGACGCGGAGATCTCCACGCCGGGCACCAGGCGAAGTCCCTGCTGCACGGCGCTGCACTGTGCCTCATGCAGACCTGCGATCGTGTCGTGATCGGTGAGCGCCAGGACTTCGACGCCGGCCTGCGCCGCCCGCTGCACGAGCGCCGCGGGACTCAAGGAGCCGTCGGAGCAATTCGAGTGAGTGTGCAGATCGATGTTGAGCGGACTGCTCACGACGGATTGCCCGCAAGACCCACGGCTTCGAGCCGGTTGCCGGCGAGCACGATGAACCCCTGGGCGCGTTCGAAGCCGTCGTTGGTGTAGTCGAAGGTGTAGGTGCGCAGCAGCCGGCGTTTGCCGCGGGAATCGCGGCTCAAGCGAAAACCGGCAAAAGCCACAGTCCCGTCCAAAAACTGCACCACGGCCCGGGAGCAGGTGTCCTTGGCGATGCGATTCGCAGCCTCACGGGCATCCAGGGAGACCTGCCAGACCTTGTAGACCCCGGCCAGGACGCCTGCAATGGCCACGGGCATAATTAGGCTATCATCCATGCTTGAATCTTAACCCTTAAGGGGTACGGGTGCCGCCCCTTGGTTTTTGCGACTTAAGCCCCAAATTGTGGTCAAGGAGGCTTCAAGCATATGACCCATGATCACCAACCCTCGCTCGCAGTGCGGGTGGATCCGAATGAGATGGTGCGTTATGTGCACGATCTGATGACGACTGGGCCGTCGGCCTCCGGTGATGCGTCCATTGCCATCGCTCAGCGCCAGTGGGGCGGCGACACAGCGCAAGCCCGTGCCGCGCACCTGCGATGGAGCGCGCTGAATCGGGCGTTCACCGACGCGCGGGTCAGTCCGTGGACGATGCCGCAGCGACGCGATCAGATTCACGTGCCGGCAGCGCTGATAGCGGCCGCCGGCGTGGCCAAATTGACCATGGCCGAGGATGAGGTCGTGTTCGACATTCCCACGCTATTGGATGCCACGCTGCAATTATGCGAGGCCGTCGGGCACGGCTGATTCGGATGGCGCTGCACGCTAACGCGGCAGCACGCCGGCATCGCTGAAGGCGACGAAGTCGCCGTTGATCACGCTCTCGCGGCAGTTGTAGCGCAGCCGATGTCCATCCATGCGGGTGACATGACCGCCGGCCGCCTCGAGCACTGCTTGTCCGGCTGCCGTATCCCACTCCGACGTGGGTCCAAAACGCGGATAGAGCTCCGCTTTTCCGTCGGCGATCAGACAGAATTTCAGCGAGCTGCCGATTCCGGCGACGACGTGGGGACCTACGTTCGTCAAGTAGGCCGCGGTTTGAGGACTCGCGTGCGAGCGGCTGCCGACCACGCGCAGCGGCCGCTGCGGCGGAACCGTGTGAATGCGGCGAGCTTGGCCCTGGTCGCCGCGCGTGAATGCGCCCTGGCCTGCGATGCCCCAAAAGGTCGAGCCTTGTGCAGGCGCGGACACGACGCCCAATACCGGCTCGTGTTCGACGATGAGTGCGATGTTGATGGTGAATTCGCCGTTGCGTTTGACGAACTCGCGCGTGCCGTCGAGAGGATCGACGATCCAGAGTTCACGCCAGGTCTGCCGCTCTGCCCACGGCGCCGCCGCCGACTCCTCGGATAAAATGGGGATTTCGGGCGTCAGCTGCTTGAGCCCGGCAATGATTACGCGCTGGGATTCCAAATCGGCCAGCGTCAGCGGCGAGTTGTCATCCTTACGCTGCACGTCGAATGCTCCGTTGTAAACCTGCATGATCGCGGCGCCCGCGCGCTCGGTGATGGGCATCAGGGATTCGGTTAGCTTAGCTAGATCTCGCATCGAGGTATCATACGCAAATGCATGCATCCCCCGCAGTCGACTGGACGTCTGTCGATACCGTATTGCTCGACATGGACGGCACCTTGCTGGACTTGCGCTTCGACAATTGGTTTTGGCTGACTTTCATCCCCCGCCGCTATGCGGCCGCCAACGGCATTACCGAATCCGAAGCGCGGGCCGAGTTGGCGCCGCGCTTCAAGAATGTGGCGCACACGCTGCAGTGGTATTGCATCGAGTACTGGACGCGCGAGCTCAAGCTCGACATTCCCGCGCTGAAGCGCGAGACCCTGCCGCGGGTGGGATTCTTGCCGGGAGCGGAATCGTTTCTGCGAAAGTTGCGCTCGAGCGGTAAGCGCGCGGTGCTGGTGACCAACTCGCACCCTACGACACTCGCGATCAAGAACGAACGAGTCGCGCTGACGCAATATTTCGATGCCTGCTACTCATCGCAGCCTTTCGACGCACCGAAAGAGCACGCGGCCTTCTGGCCGCGTCTCGCGGCGCGCGAAGAATTTTCGCCGCAGCGCACCCTGTTCATCGACGACAGCCTGAAGGTGCTTCAGTGCGCGCGCGACTATGGCATTGCGCACTTGCGCGCGGTGCGCCGGCCGGACAGCGGTGCGCCGCCGCAGATGACGGGCGACTTCGCCGCGATCGACAGTGTCGCGGAGCTTCTCTAGGAGCCGGCTGCGCCAGGATTCGGTGCGCCGCCCGCGGGACCGCCGCCGCCGCGTCCTCGCCGACGTCTGCGCCGGCTGGGATCTTTCGCCGGCGCATCGGCTGCCGCGCCCGCTGAATTAGCGGAATTCGAAGCTGGGGCCGCGGGACGCGGCGCGCTGCCGTGCGAGGGGCGCGAAGGCGGTCCACGTCGCCGCGGTCCACCACCGGGGCGTCCTCCGCCCGAGCGTCCGCCGCCGCGGGATTGACCTTGCCGCGGCGCGCGTTCGCGCCACACGGCCGGTGGCGGCGCGGTCACGACAGCCAAGTCCGCCGCTTCAATGGCGGCGCGTGGAATTTGATGCCCGATGTAGCGCTCGATGTCGGGGAGCGCGATGGCGTATTCCTCGCAGCCGAAGCTGATGGCATCGCCTTCGGCGCCTGCGCGGGCGGTGCGCCCGATGCGATGGACATAATCCTCCGCATCATTCGGGAGATCGAAGTTGAACACGTGACTGACGTCGGGAATGTGCAGGCCGCGCGACGCAACGTCGGTGGCGATGAGGACGGCGATATCGCCGTTGTGAAAATCGCGCATCATTTTCAGGCGCTTGTTCTGCGGCACGTCGCCGGACAGGGCCTGAGCCACGAAACCGTTGGCCGTCAGCGTCCGCTCCAGCACTTCCGCGACGCGCTTGGTGTTTACGAACACCATGGTGCGGCGCGCATCGATTCGGCGCAGCAGGCCCATCAGCAGCGGGATTTTTTCATCCGTCGAGGGGAAGTAAAGCACCTGGGTGACCCGGTCCACCGTCATCTTGTCGGGCTCGATGCGGATGAGTTCCGGATTGTTCATGTGCTCGTAGGCCAATTCCATGACCCTGTGCGACAAGGTGGCCGAGAACATCATCGTGAGCCGCAGCGTCGGATGCGGCATGCGGCGCAAGATGAAGCGGATGTCCTTGATGAATCCCAGATCGAACATCCGGTCGGCTTCATCCAAGACCGCCACTTGGATATGCCGCAGGTCGAACACATGTTGCTTGAAGTAGTCGATGATCCGGCCCGGCGTGCCGATCAGCACGTCGACGCCTTCCTCGAGGATGCGGCGCTGCTTCTCGTAATCGACGCCGCCGAACACGATCGCAAGCTTGAGGCCGGTGTACTTGCCTATGTTCAACGCATCGGAGTGGATTTGAACCGCCAGCTCGCGCGTGGGCGCTATGACGATGGCGCGAGGTGCGTTGACAGGACGGTTGGCTGCCGCGGGATTGGTCAGCAAGCGGTTGAACAACGCGACGAGAAACGCGGCGGTTTTGCCGGTGCCGGTCTGCGCCTGTCCGGCGACATCGCGGCCGGCCAGGGCAATCGGCAGCGTTTGCGCCTGAATAGGGGTAGCACGGGTAAAGCCCAGTTCGGCGATACCGCGCTTCACGGATTCGGGGATATTTAAAGAATCGAAAGTAAGCTGACTGAGATGGGCGTCTGACATTTTCGCTTTATGAATTGCATAAACTTGCAAAATGATGGGGGACCGGATAACAATATGGCCAACCAGGAGCTGGTCTATCCGCTCCCCAACCGTATCATCGGTACCCTTTTAAGGTAATCAAGACCGCTAAACCCGCTGTATTGTGCCCGAACGGCCGCGCATCGTCACTTCGCGGTGACTGTTGGCGTTCTGGCTTCTCAAAAACTACCCGTTTTAACTTCAAGTAATCTCCAAAAGGAGCTGTATCCGCAGTGAGTAACCCAAGTATCGTTCACACCAGCGACGCGACGTTCGACAAGGACGTACTGAAGTCCGACAAGCCAGTACTCCTGGATTTTTGGGCGGAATGGTGCGGTCCCTGCAAAATGATCGCACCGATCCTCGACGAAATCGCCGACACCTACAAAGACAAGATTCGCATCGCTAAGCTGAACATCGACGAAAACCCCCACACCCCTCCCAAATTCAATATCCGCGGCATTCCCACATTGATCCTGTTCAAGAACGGGACCGTCGAGGCCCAAAAGGTCGGCGCGGTCACCAAATCTCAGCTCGCGGCTTTTCTGGACAGCAACCTGTGAGAGGCTACTTAGGCAATCAGTCGCGCGGCGGCGGACAGGGCGGCGGTCAACAAGGCGGCGGACAGGGGGGTGGCGGCCGCTCCAATCGTAACCGCGGACCGCGTAACGACCGCAACGGAAACAGCAACGGCGGACGGCCGATGCACGAGGACTACGGCGATCTGCCCGAGGGCGGCGATGATCTAGAAATCATCGCGCCTACGGACCTTGCGCGCAGCCGCAGCTCGATGAACCTGACCGAGCTGAAGAAGCGGCCGATCAGCGATCTCGTCAAACTGGCCGAGACCATGGGTCTCGAGAACATGGGCCGTTCGCGCAAGCAAGACATCATCTTCGGGGTCTTGAAGGCGCATGCCCGCAAGGGCGAAGACATTTACGGCGACGGAGTGCTGGAAATTCTGCAGGATGGGTTCGGGTTCCTGCGCTCTTCCGACTCCAGCTATCTCGCCGGTCCCGACGACATTTACGTGTCGCCGAGCCAGATCCGCCGCTTCAACCTGCGCACCGGCGATTCCATCTCCGGCTTGATCCGCCCGCCGAAGGACGGCGAGCGTTATTTCGCGCTGTTGAAGGTCGGCGAGATCAACTACGACTCGCCGGAGAGTTCGCGCGGCAAGGTGCTGTTCGAAAACCTGACGCCGCTGCATCCGACCGAACGGCTGAAATTGGAGCGCGGCAACGGATCGACCGAGGACCTGACGGCGCGCGCCATTGATTTGGTGGCACCCATCGGCAAGGGCCAACGCGGACTGATTGTCTCGCCGCCGAAAGCCGGCAAGACCATGCTGCTGCAGAACATCGCGACGGCGATCACGGCCAATCATCCCGAGGTGTACCTGATCGTGCTGCTGATCGACGAGCGGCCTGAGGAAGTCACGGAAATGGCGCGCACGGTGAAGGGCGAAGTCGTTTCCTCGACATTCGATGAGCCGGCCAGCCGGCACGTGCAAGTAGCCGAGATGGTGATCGAAAAAGCCAAGCGTTTGGTCGAGCACAAGAAAGACGTGGTCATTCTGCTCGACTCCATCACGCGCCTCGCGCGCGCCTACAACACCGTGGTGCCGAGCTCCGGCAAGGTGCTCACGGGCGGCGTCGACGCGAATGCCCTGCAACGGCCGAAGCGCTTCTTCGGCGCGGCGCGCAATATCGAAGAGGGCGGCAGTCTGACCATTCTCGCCACCGCACTGGTCGATACGGGCTCGAAGATGGACGACGTCATTTTCGAAGAATTCAAAGGCACCGGCAATTCGGAAATCCACCTGGATCGGCGCATCTCCGAGAAGCGCGTGTTCCCGTCCATCAACATCAATCGATCCGGCACCCGCAAGGAAGAGCTCATCACCGAGCCTTCGGAGCTGTCCAAGATGTGGATTCTGCGCAAGCTGCTGCATCCCATGGACGAGCTCGCCGCCATCGAGTTCTTGCTCGACAAGATGAAGGACACCAAGACCAATACCGATTTCTTCGATGCGATGAAGCGATAACAGGAGTTTTTCATGCAGTGGTGGGCGTGGATTGCGGTCGGCGCCATCCTTTTGGGGTCAGAGCTGACGCTGGTCAACGCGCAGTTCTATCTGGTGTTCTTAGGGATAAGCGCGTTCATCGTCGGCATTCTGCAGGTGAGCGGCCTGGTGAGTGCCGATTGGCTGCAATGGGCAATATTCGCGGTGCTTGCGGTAGTGTCGATGTTCACCTTCCGCAAGCGGGTCTACGAGAGAATGCGCCACGCGTTGCCGCCGATGCGAAGCGGCCCGGCGGGCGAGACCGTCACCTTGCCGACCATTCTGTCTCCGGGCGAAACCTGCCGCTTGGAATATCGCGGCAGTTCCTGGAGTGCAATCAACGGCGGCAAATCGGTGATCGAAGCGGGATCCGCCGCGCGCATCGAACGTGTGGATGGCCTGACCCTCGTGCTGCACGGCGACCATAAGGCTTGAGTATCAGGAGAATGCCTTGCAAATGTCCTTGAGCTATGCAGCGATTTTCATCGTGTTTCTCGCGGTGGTTTTGGTATTCAAGACCGCGACCGTGGTGCCGCAGCAAAGCGCCTTCGTGGTGGAACATTTGGGCAAATACAGCCGTACGCTGTCCGCCGGATTTCATATCCTGATTCCTTTCATGGAGCGGATCGCCTACAAGCACAGCCTCAAGGAGATCGCGATCGACATCGCCGAGCAGATTTGCATCACCCGCGACAACGTGCAGGTGGGCGTCGACGGCGTGCTGTACATGCAGGTGATGGATCCGCATCTCGCCTCCTACGGCATCACCAATTACGGCTTCGCGATTTCGCAGCTCGCGCAGACCACGCTGCGCAGCGAGATCGGCAAAATCGAGCTGGACCGAACCTTCGAGGCGCGCGGCACGATCAACGCCAATGTCGTGGCCGAGCTCGACAAGGCCTCCGCGCCCTGGGGCGTCAAGGTGCTGCGCTACGAGATCAAGAACATCACGCCGCCCAAGGACGTCTTGTCGGCGATGGAGAAGCAGATGCGCGCCGAGCGCGAAAAGCGCGCCGTCGTGCTGACCTCGGAAGGCGAGCGCGACGCCAAGATCAATTCGGCCGAGGGCGACAAGCAGCGTGTGATCAAGCAATCCGAGGCCAACAAGCAGCAGCAGATCAACGAGGCCGAGGGCCAGGCTCAGGCGATTCTCGCGGTCGCCACGGCGACCGCGGAAGGCTTGCGTCAGGTCGGCATCGCACTGTCGGATCGCGGCGGCATCGAGGCCATGCAATTGCGCATCGGCGAAGAATACGTGAAGCAGTTCGGCAAGCTGGCGCAAGCGGGCACGACGCTGGTGGTGCCGGCGAATCTGACTGACCTGGCCTCCGTGGTCACCATGGCGACCAGCATCGCGCGCAAGCCGGCCGCCGGCACGCAGCCCCCCGCGGGGCCGCCCGTCATCTCCAAGAGTTAAGCACCATCCATGTTCCAGACGCGCACCGCCCATTCGATTGGGTTTTTGGAGTTTGTGGTATTGGCTGCGGCGACCATGTCGACGCAGGCGATCGCCATCGACGCGATGCTGCCGGCGTTTCCCACCATCGTTCGAGTGCTGAACGTCGCCGATCCGAACCACGGCCAGTGGATCGTCACCGCTTACATGACCGGCTTGGGGGTGGGGCAGCTGTTCTGGGGCATGCTGTCCGATCGTTTTGGTCGACGGCCGATCTTGCTCGGGGGTCTGACGCTGTATGTCGCGGCAGCGCTGCTCTGCAGCTTGAGCGGTAGCTTTCAGGCCCTGCTGGCATGGCGCTTCGTGCACGGGCTTTCTGCTGCCTGCGTGACCGTCACCCGCTCGGTGGTGCGCGACTTGTACTCAGGGCGGCAGATGGCACGCGTCATGTCCCTGACTTTCATGGTATTCCTGACGGTGCCGATTCTCGCGCCGAGCCTGGGCCAGTTGATCCTGTTCATCGCTCCGTGGCGCTATATTTTTGTGGTGTTCGCGCTGTTCGCGGCGGCGGTTGCTACCTGGGGCTTCTTGCGTCTGCCGGAAACCTTGCACCCCGAGTACCGGCTGATGCTGACCCGCAAGCACGTCCTGAAGGCGGCGAAGCTGGTGCTCGGCAACCGCTCTTCTATTTTTTACACCCTCGCCATGATGGTGATGTTCGGCACCATCATGGCTTATGTCGGCATGGTGGCGCAGATTTTCTCCGACGTGTTTCGGCGGCCGAATTTGATGCCCAGCATGTTTGCGCTCTGCGCCATTTTCATGGGCATGGCGGCGTATTTGAATTCGCGCATCGTCGAGCGCTTGGGGATGCGCCTGATCTCGCACACGGCATTGTTGCTGTTCATTGCCGTCACGGGACTGCACGTCCTCATCGCGGTGCTCGGCAAGGAGCAGATCTGGACCTTCGTTGTGCTGCAGTCGATCACCATGGCTACTTTCAGCTTGTCGGTATCCAATTTCGGCGCCATGGCGATGGAGCCGGTGGGATCGGTCGCGGGAATCGCCGCCTCGCTGCAGGGTTTCATATCGACCTTCAGCGGTGCGTTGGTTGGCATCATCATCGGCTCGCAATTCAACGGCACCACCGTGCCGTTGGCCGCGGGACAAATGATTTGCGGGATCGCGAGCCTGGGGTTCGTGCTGTTGGCTGAACGGGGCCGGCTGTTCCGCGCGCACCACTCGAGCAGCGAGCCCATGATTACCAAAGGCGCCCATATCGAGGTTGCGAGGCCGCAATAGCGCGCCCGCTAGGCCGTCTTTAGTCCCGCTCGTGCCGTTGGTTTGACCCGCCGTCTGCCGTATGGCATACACAAACCTGTCATAGGGAGGTTTTCAATGAAATTAGCAGCCTGTCTTGCGTTGCTGTCCGTTGCGGCGTTCTCATCCGCGATCGCGGACGAACCGCAATCCCCAGCGGCGCAGCCGGCGGCCGCGCAATCACCCGCGCCGGATGCGGCAACCACCGCCGCTCAACCCGCCGCGGCACCCGCGGCCGAAAAGCCGGCGACGACGGCGTCCAACGCAGCGCCTGCCAAAGCCGACAAGAGTGAGATTGTCGATGCTGCCGCGACCGATGCATTGATCAAGACGATGCGTGCGCGCGGCTACAAGCCGGTCAACCGCAAAGGCACGCTGGTGTTTTGCCGCCCCGAGGGCGAACTCGGCACGCATTTCCAAAAAGAGCGCTGCAGCACGCTGGACCAGTTAAAGGATGCCGAGCGCACCGGCAAGGATTACGTCAACCAAATTCAGCAGCAGGGCTCGCCGAACCAATTCAAAGGCGACATGCCGCCGAACATGCACCCTTAGACTTTGAGGCGCTGCTGCCAAATTGAGCAGCCCAAGAACCGTTACCGCCAGCCGATACGTCACGCCTTTACGGGAAGGCGGATCGCTGCCTGCCATTATCGAAGCCGATGATGATGGTTTGTACGTGCTCAAATTCCGGGGCGCGGGCCAGGGCCCTAAGGTGCTCATTGCGGAACTGCTCGCCGGCGAGATCGGCCGTCTGGCGGGGTTGCCCGTGCCGGAAATCGTTTTTGCGATGTTGCCGCCGGATCTTGCGCGGACCGAGCCCGATCCTGAAATTCGACGTCTCATCGGCGCGAGCGGCGGCCTGAACGTGGCCATGGATTATCTTCCTGGATCCGTCACCTTTGATCCGTTGGTGTTTCAGCCGGATCCGAAGCTGGCCTCGGGCGTCGTATGGTTCGATGCCTTTGTCTGCAACGTCGATCGGACGGCGCGAAACGTAAATATGCTGATGTGGCATCGGCGGCTGCATCTGATCGATCACGGCGCCGCCCTGTATTTTCATCATGCGTGGAAACTGGGCGAGCAGCACGGCCTCACCCCGTTCCCATTGATCAAGGATCATGCATTGTTAAAAAACGCCGGTCTGCTCAAGGAGGTCGATGCCGAAATGAAGGCACGCATCGATATCAGGCAAATCGGCCAACTCGTCGAACTCATTCCCGATGCGTGGCTGGCGGACGATCCCGGCTTCGAAGGCAAAGCCGCACAGCGCGAAGCCTATTTAAGTTTTTTCAAAACCAGGCTTGCGTCATCCAGCATCTTTGTGGAGGAGGCGATTCATGCCCGCGCTGCGCACGTATGACTATGCCGTAGTGCGCGTCGTGCCGCGCGTGGAGCGCGGCGAGTTCCTGAACGCGGGCATCATTCTATCCTGCGATGTCGAGCGAATCCTGCTCGCCGGTATCGAACTCGATGAGAAGGCGCTGCTCAGCCTCGACGGTCGCGTCGACATGGATCTCGTGAAGAAAGCGCTGGCCAGCATTCCCGCGATCTGCGCGGGCGGCGATGCGGCGGGAGACATCGGCAAAATGTCGGCACGGGAACGCTTTCACTGGCTGGTCGCGCCGCGCAGCACCATCGTGCAGACCTCGCCTGTGCACACCGGCCAGTGCGCGGACCCGGCTGCTGCGCTCGAGCACCTGCTGCAGACGATGGTTCGGCGCTAGCGGAACTTAGTTGCCGCCGGAATGCAGCGCGGCGGCTGCATCGGCCAGTCCAAATCCGTAGCCCGGATCCCAGGCGGCTGCGCCCAAGGGCACGGCGGTGGTGCGCAGTGCCTTCAAGACCTGCACCCGGTTGAATCCCGCGCTCTCGAGCAACGCCGCGGCGCCGGCGATCGACGGTACCGCTGCGGAGGTACCGCAAAATTGATTGTTGGTGAGCGTCGTGCCGTTGCTGAAAGGCGTCGTCACGCAGTCGGGCGCAACCAGGTCGGGTTTCGCCACCTGCAGCGGCGTCGTGAGCCGGGCGTAGTCGAATCCGTCCGGCGAGGCTGTGTCCGGCATGGCCTGAAAATCAATCCGGAAGGGACCGTGATTCGACCACGCTTCGAGCACTCGCGGCGTCATCGCGTAAGTGGCGCCGACGACTAGCGCGTCCGGAATGTCGCCGACGGTGCCGCCGGCGAGCCCCGAGGTTGAATGCGCCAGCGGCTGGCATTCGATGTTGCAAGTCGCGCTGCCCTCCGTCACTTGCACGCTGAGTCCCTGAGCCGAACCGGAATTGAGCGCAATGGCCAGCCGCACTACCTGCGACCCGCCGGTCGTATTGGTGTAGTCGAGCACCAGCGTAGGATCCGATTGGCCGGTGGCCTGGGTCAGAACCTGCGAGTTGCCGTCCAGCAGGTAGGCGCCGAGCGCGTGGTTCGACGGATCATGCGGCGGATCGTTCCAATTCAATATAAGTCTCAAGCGTTTTGCCGCGGGCACCGTGATCGCGTTGAATGGATCGCTGGCGCCGCCGCTGGCAATGCCGAAGTCCAGCAGCATGAGTTGCGAGCCAGCGATCGAACCGGGTACCGCAATGAATGCTCCCTGCCAGAAGCCGCCTTGCTGTTCATTGCCGGAGAGGTGGATGAAGACAAACCGGTCATTGGCCGTCTGCAGCTGTGAGACCGTGTCGGCGGTGGCGTCGGGATAGAACTGGCCGGAAAACAAAATATCGTCGACGATGATGTCGGCGTGAAAGTTGTTTCCCAGGTCCTTGATGCAGCCGTTGAAATCGAGATCGACTCCATCGCAGAAACCGAGCACCGCGTCGGGCGCATGTTGATGCACCAACTCGAGCATCCAACTGCCCTCGTCGAGCGTGCCTGCGGTGCTCTGGCTGATGTAGATCCCGGCCGGCAGCACACCCGCCGACTGATAGGACGCGAGATTGACGACACCTGTGCTGATCACGCCGACCCGCACGCCGCCGCCGCGAAATCCCGCGGCGCGCAGTTGATCCATGTGCAGGATGGTGTCTGCCTCGCTGGTCACGGTGGGTCCCATTGGCGTCTGCGGAGCGGGGGCCGCGCCGCCGCCACCCACGCCGCTGCCGCAGGCGCTGAGCGCCATTGCAGATGCCAGTAGGTACATCGTTAGCCGCATTTAAGTCCGCCACTCCTTCGCATTGTAGGGCGCCCGATCTGCTGCCTTGCAACATCGCCGGCGCATCGAAATTGAGACGCGGCTCGAAGCCCAATCCGCGCCCGCTGAATCATAGTCGATCTCTCAAGGATGCAGAGGCCGCGGGAGGCCCACGGGTTTGTAATGGACGCAACAAGGATTCGCAGCTTCATGAGCCGGCATCGAAGAAGTATCAAGGACCTGTCACTGATACTGATCATCATGTCGGTTGCCACCTTCTACGCCTGGCAAGTCGACATCTTCGCGAACGAGGGCAATGTCTCCGTGAAGGAGCAGACACTCGAGACGGACGAAATGTTGCTGCTCGGCGGCGTTCTCATGTTGGCAATGCTGATATTCGCGATCCGGCGCTACCTCGAGCAAAAGCGCGAAACCGTGCGCCGTGTGGCGGCGGAAACGTACGCGCGCGAACTTGCCTTCCAAGACGGTCTCACCGGATTGCCGAATCGGCGCCAGTACGATGACGCCTTCAAGGCCGCGCTGGCAGCGCCGCCGCGGGGCGGGGCGGTGCACGCGGTATTTTTGTTGGATTTGAACGGTTTCAAGCAGATCAACGATGTTCACGGCCATGCCATCGGCGATGAGGTGCTGATCGTCGTGGCGCAGCGGCTGCTCGGCGCGGTGCGCGGCGGCGATCTGCTCGCCCGATTCGGCGGCGATGAGTTTGCGATTCTGGCGCGCCATTTGGTCGGCCCGGAAGCCGCCACCAACGTGGCGTTGCGAGTGATCCAGGCGTTGGAAGTTCCGATTGCCACCGGCAAACTGAATCACCAGATTGGCGCCGGCATCGGCATCGCCGTGGTGCCGAACGATGCAACGGTTCCGGAAGAGGCCTTGCGCAAGGCCGACGTCGCGCTGTATCGCGCCAAAGCCGAGCGGCGCTCCGCTTTGCGGTTTTTCGAACCGCAAATGGATCGGCAGGTGCGGGAGCGCCACCAGCTCGAGGCCGATCTTCGAGCCGCGTTCGACAGCGGCAACATCAGCACCGTTTACCAGCCTTGTTTCGACCTGAAGAGCGGCGCAGTGGTTTGCTTCGAAGCGGCGCCGCTGTGGATTCACGGCACGCACGGCGTGATCCCACCCGAACGGTTCATTCCGATTGCCGAAGAAACAGGATTGATCCACGATCTCGCCGCGCGATTGCTGCGCGATGCCTGCGCTGCCGCCGTTCAATGGCCGCCGCAGATCACCTTGGCGGTCGATTTTTATCCCGGGCAGCTCAAGGATCGGGACCTCAAGGAGCAAGTCGTCAAGATTTTGCAGGAAGGCGGCCTGGACCCGCGGCGGCTCGAAATCGAAATCAACGAGAGCGTTCTGGTCCAGGATCTCGAAGCGGCTCAGCAGGTGCTCGGCGGCCTTCGCGACGCCGGTGTGAGAATCGCGCTCGACAATTTCGGCACCGGCTATTCAAGCCTCTACCACTTGCGTAATTTTAAGATCGACAAGATCAAGATCGACAAGAGTTTCGTCGAAAGCATGAGCTCGACACGCGAAAGCGCCGCGATCGTCAGCGCCTTGGTGGGCCTCGGCGAGGGTTTTGGCCTGACCATTGCGGCCGAAGGCATCAATAACCCCGGCCAGCAGGCAGATCTGGTGCGCAGCGGCTGCCAACAGGGACAAGGCCATCTATACAGCGATCCTTTGTCGGCCGAGGCGACGACCGCATTCTTTGCGCCCGCGCCGGTGCGTGTGGTTGCGCAGCAGGAACCGGACAGCTTGGCTGCGAGCGCTTAGCCGCGGAAAATCGTGTTCAGCGTGTTCCCGGACGCGGCATCCGCGAACCCATCGAATTTTCCCTGTTCCATGATGAGCTTGGCGGCGCGCATGAATCCGCCCCAAGCCACGCGCGCAAGCGCTCCGCCCACACTGACGCGCCGCACGCCGAGCGCTGCAATTTGCGCAACATCGAGTTCGGCCTTGAGGCCGATCAAAAGATTCACCGGCTTGGGCGCAACCGCGGCAACGACCGCGGATATTTGTTCCGTGGAGCGAATTCCCGGTGCATACAGGCAGTCGGCGCCGGCGTTTGCGTAGGCTCTCAGCCTGCCGATGGTCTGTTCCATGTCGGGCTGGCCGACGAGAAAGCATTCGGCGCGGCCGATGAGCAGGGTGTCGCCGCCGGCCTTATCGATGGCCTTGCGCGCGGCTCGAATGCGCTCGATTGCATCCGCGATGTCAAACAAGGGTTTGGCGGCATCGCCGGTAGAGTCTTCGATGGAGAGTCCCGCGACACCGGTTTCCACGGCGAGTCTGACGCTCTCGGCGACCCCGGCTGCGTCGGGCGCGTAGCCGTGCTCGAAATCCGCGTTGATGGGCAGATCCGTCGCCTCGACCATTTCCGTCAAATGCTCCAGCACGCGATCACGCGACATGCCGCCGTCGCGGTGACCGTGCGACCAAGCGAACCCTGAGCTGGTGGTGGCCAGCGCCTTGAATCCCAGGGTCTGCAGATAGCGGGCGCTGCCGACATCCCAGGGATTGGGAATGACGAAGCAGCCGCCCTCGTGAAGCCGATGAAATGCGCGGCGCTTATCGGCGATGCTGGGACGAACGTGCGGCATGTGAAACTCCTAGCGCTCGATCGCGCGATAGCCGATATCAAGCCGGTATTGCACCAAATTCCAGTGAATGGCGTGCACGAGATCGTATGCCTGCGATTGCGCGGCGCTCACGGTGTCGCCCAGTCCCACCGCGCAAAGCACGCGTCCACCCGCGGTAACGGTGCGCGTGCCGTCGATCGCCGTTCCGGCGTGAAAGACTTTGCCGGGCAGCGCCGCAGCCGCTTCGAGCCCGCTGATCGCATCGCCCTTGCGGTACGCGTCCGGATAGCCGCCTGCGGCCATGACTACGCCCAACGCAGCGCGAGCATCCCATCGGACCTCGGCGTGCTTCAAGGTTCCGTCAAGCGCGGCATCGCACAGGTCGATGAGGTCGCTGTGCATGCGCATCAGGATGGGCTGTGTTTCAGGATCGCCGAATCGGCAATTGAACTCGAGCACATTCGGCGTGCCGTCTGCTGCAATCATCAGCCCCGCGTACAGAAAGCCCAGGTAGGGATTGCCGTCGTCGCGCAGGCCTTTGAGGGTAGGCTCGATCACCTCGTGCATGATGCGCTGATGAAGCGCCGGCGTGACGATCGGCGCGGGTGAATAGGCGCCCATGCCGCCGGTGTTGGGCCCCTTGTCGCCATCGTCTCGGCGCTTATGATCCTGCGAGGTCGCGAGCGCAATGACCTGACTGTCGCTCGCCACCACGATGAAGCTCACTTCCTCGCCATGCAGAAATTCTTCGATGACGATGGTGCTGCCGGCGGCGCCGAAACTGCCGCCCAGCATTGCGCGGGCGGTGGCGATGGCCGATTCGTGCGTTTCGCAGATCACCACGCCCTTGCCCGCGGCGAGGCCGTCCGCTTTGACCACCAGCGGCAGGCGCTGCGCGCGAACGTAGTTCTCGTCGAAATTCACGCGGCTGAACACGGCGTAACTCGCGGTCGGGATGCGATGGCGATTCAGAAAATCCTTGGTGAAGGCTTTGGACCCCTCGAGGCGCGCAGCATTTGCAGACGGCGCAAAGCAGCGGCGATTGGCGGCGCGGAAGCGGTCGGCGATGCCGGCGACGATCGGGATTTCAGGACCGGCGATGGTCAGGCCGATGTCTTCATCGATGGCAAACTGAAGCAGGCCGTCAATGTCATCTGCCGCGATGTCGACGTTCAGCACCTTGGGTTCCGCGGCCGTGCCGGCATTGCCCGGCGCGACGAACACTTGATGCACCCGGCGCGAAGACGCGCATTTCCAGGCCAGTGCGTGCTCGCGCCCGCCGCCGCCGACAATCAGGACTTTCATGCCGGAACTCTAATGACGGAAATGACGCATGCCGGTGAACACCATGGCAATGCCGTGCTCATCGGCCGCGGCGATTACTTCGGCGTCGCGTCGCGAGCCCCCGGGCTGAATGATGGCATTGATGCCGAATTCGGCGAGCGCGTCCAAGCCGTCGCGGAACGGAAAGAAGGCATCGGAGGCGACCGATGCACCTTCGAGCGTCAAGCCGACATCCTGAGCCTTCATGGCGGCGATCTTGCTGCTGATCACCCGGCTCATCTGTCCCGCACCTATCCCTAAGGTTGCGCGGTCCTTCACCGCGACGATGGCATTCGATTTGACATATTTCGCAACCCGCCACGCGAATATCAGGTCATCGAGCTCGGCCAGGGTGGGAGGACGTTTCGTGACGGTTCGCAGCTCCTGCGCGCGCACCCCGCCCGTATCACGCGTCTGTACCAACAGGCCGCCGGCCACGCTCTTATATTCGAGCAATTGCGTCACCGGGTGCGAGAGGTCGCCGGTGGCGAGCACGCGAACGTTGTCCCTGGTCGCCAGCACCGCTTTAGCTTCCTCCGAGAAGCTCGGCGCCAAGATGACCTCCACGAATTGCTTCTCAAAGATGGCCTGCGCGGTGCCCGCATCCAGTTCGCGATTGAACGCAATGATGCCGCCATAGGCGGAGGTCGGGTCGGTGCGGTATGCGTGAGCGTAGGCGTCTGCCACGGTGCTGCACCGTGCCGCTCCACAGGGATTGGCGTGTTTGACGATAACGCAGGCCGGGGCTTCGAACTGGCGCACGCATTCGAGCGCCGTGTCGGCATCGGCGATGTTGTTGAACGACAGCTCGCGTCCTTGAATTTGCTTGGCCTGGGTGACGGATGCGCCGATGGCGCGCGGGTCGGTGTAGAACGCCGCTTGCTGGTGCGGATTTTCGCCGTAGCGCAGATCCATGTGCTTGCGAAAAGAAAGATTCAAGTCATCGGGGAAGGTAGGCGCGGCGCCGCCGATCGCGCCCGTGAAATACGCGGACACCATGGCGTCATACTGTGCGGTGTGCGCGAACGCCTTGGCGCTCAATTTCCTGCGCATCCCTAAGTTGGTGCTGCCTTGATTTGCCGCCAGCTCGTCGAGCAGCTCGCGATAGTCCTGCGGGTCGACCACCACGGTCACGGAGGCATGATTTTTTGCGGCGGCCCGCACCATTGCAGGTCCGCCAATATCGATGTTGTCCACCGCATCTTCGTAGCTGCAGTCAGGCCGGCTCACGGTCGCGGCAAACGGATACAGATTCACGGCCAAGAGGTCGATCGGCTCGATGCTGTGCTCGCGCATCACGGCCTCATCCAGCCCGCGCCTTCCCAGCAAGCCGCCATGAATTTTAGGATGCAAGGTCTTGACGCGGCCGCCCATGATCTCCGGAAAGCCGGTGTGCTCGGCGACTTCCTTCACCGAAATGCCATGGCTCGTCAACAACTTGGCGGTGCCGCCGGTCGACAAGAGCTCGATGCCGCGTTCCTTCAATTCGCGCGCAAATTCAACGATGCCGGTCTTGTCGGAGACACTCAGCAACGCGCGGCGTACGGGCGTGAGCACTTAAACGCTACTCGCTAATGCCGAACTCTTTGAGCTTCTTGCGCAGCGTGCCGCGATTGATTCCAAGAATGGTCGCAGCGCGGCTCTGGTTGCCCTGGACATGGCCCATCACGACTTTGAACAGCGGTTCTTCCACTTCGCGCATCACCAGATCATACAAGTGCGCGGGCTTGTGGCCGTTCAGCGTCTCAAAGTAGCACTGTAAAGCCTCTTCGGCCTGCGAACGCAACGGCACTCCCTTGCCGTTGACCTTCAGGTCGCGGCCGTTGAACGCCGCCGCGATCTCTCTACGTGATTTCGATTTCTTTTTAGCGACCATGGCCTTAGGTTCAAATCCCCGTTGAGCTTTATTTGTTGTCCCAATGTACGCTTACGCAGCGCGATCCACACCCGTTTCGTAATGCTGCAGCAGCGTGGACAGTTGTTCCTCGGGCGTCTCGATTTGAACGAGGCGATTCCGCAAGTCCTCTTGTCCGGGATGCTGCCGGAAATACCAACTCAAGTGTTTACGTGCCACTCGAACACCGGTCTGATCGCCGTAGAAGGCATACAGGTCTTCGAGGTGGGCGCGCATAATATCACGGACTTTTTCCAGCGCTAGCACCGCGCGAATTTCTCCCGTTGAGAGAAAAAAATTGACTTCATCGAAAATCCATGGCCGGCCCTGGGCCGCTCTGCCGATCATGATGCCGTCGCAGCCCGTCTCGTTGAGAATCTTGCGCGCTTGCTGCGGAGATGCAATGTCGCCGTTCGCAAATACGGGAATCCTTACCAGAGCTTTGATGGCTCGCACCGTTTCGTGTTCGGCATCGCCCTGATACATGTCGGTGCGGGTTCGTCCGTGAATGGCGAGTGCCGCAATGCCGCTATCCTCCGCAATTCTTGCGATGCGCAGGCCGTTCTTGTGATTCGGATCCCAGCCGGTGCGTGTTTTCAACGTTACCGGCGCTGCGACCGCTCGCACGACGCTGCGCAGAATGCGCTCGACCAGTTCTTCGTCTTGAAGCAGCGCCGAACCGGCCAGGCGATTGCACACTTTCTTCGCCGGGCATCCCATATTGATGTCAATGATCTGTGCGCCGGCGTCGACGTTGCGCCGTGCGGCCTCGGCCATCATGCCGGGGTCGAAGCCGGCAATCTGCACGACGCGGGGACTGGGTTCGCCGCAGTGATCCATGCGGCGGCGCGACTTCGGGGTGTCCCACAACCGCACGTCGGCGCTGAGCATTTCCGATGCGGCGAGCCCGGCTCCAAAGCGGCGGCACAGAATGCGAAACGGCCGGTCCGTCACGCCGGCCATGGGCGCGAGCAAGACGTTGGAGGGCAACGAATAAGGGCCGATCTTGACGCTCATCGCTTCGCTTGCGCCGGTGCCTTGTCGTTTGCGCATGCCACACGCCGGTCCGCGGCGCGCAAGCACACATCGATCTCAAACCCTTCCGCGCTCTTGCCCGGATCCAAGATATCCAAGGTCGCATCGGCGCGCTCGCCGGGCGCGAGCAGCTTCGCGGTCGGCTTGCCCAAATATTCGGACGGCTCGAAGTCGCGGGTACCGATGCTGCCGCCAAAGCGATTGGCGAGCGTGACGCGCAGCAACGGGTAGGGTTCCAATTGCGCCGCAGTATTCAAAATGCTGGCACGCACCCGCAAGGTGCCTGCACCCGCCGGGTCGCCCGTGACTCCCCATTGCCGTAGCTGATAAGCGGAAAGATTTGCAGGCGGCGTGACCGGGGCGCCCATCTTTGAATACAGAGCGCGCAGCGATCCTCCGAACGGCGCATGCGCAGCAAGCCAGTCACGATTGTGGTGCACGATCTGCACGAGCAGCAGCAGCCCCGCGGCAATCGCGGCCGTCAGCCACGGTACCGACAAACGGTCGGTTTCCGCGGGCGCCGCGCCGAAGGGCGAAGTGCGGCTGCGCCGTCGGACGTGCCGCCCCGGCCGCTCGATCTCTGCGATGGCTGTATCCGGCGATTCGGCCACCGAGAGCATTTCTCGCCGAATCTCCTCCGGCACCTCAAAGCCGCTGGGTGCCTGCGCCTGCGCGGGGATAGCCGCCGGCACGGGCGCAGAGCTTTCGGGCGCGGCGACATCAGGAATGGCGCTTTCGGGAGCCGCTGCGCTGAAAATCTCGATTTCCTCGGGCTCGATCGGAGCGGCAACCGGCGCCGGCGGCGAGAGCGGCGAGGCTGGCGGCATCCGGGCCCGGACGCCTTTTTTGGTTTCGACGAAAATGCGATCCAGCTCACCGGGCGGCAGCGTGAATTCCAGCGAGGTTTCACCTATGTCTTCTGCGGCGTCCTCAGCTGATGTCGGCGGATCGGACACGTCGCTCTCATTCCAATCGAGTATCTGCAGCCGGGCAATCTCGACTCCCGGCGAAGCGATATCGTCCGAGCCGGCGGGGTCGCGGCGCGGCGTCGGCGGTGCAGGAGATTCTAGAATACTGTCGGCGCGCGTCTCCAAATCGAAAGAGGTTTCCCCTGCCGTAAAGACGCTCGGGTCCTCCGCGAGATGCGCCAGGGCATTGAAGACCTCTCCACATTTGCCGCAACGCACCTGGCCGCCCGCCGCGCGCAGCACTTCCGCGGATAATTTAAAGACGGTCTCGCATTTTGAACATTGCGTAAACACGCTATGCATGTCTCCGAGCGTAGATGCAGCACCATTCATCCCGCTCAATGACCTGCACGATATCAAAACCGGACGCGTATGCCGCTTTTACGGAATAAGCCTGGCGTTTCAGTAGCCCCGACAACAGCAAATGCCCTCCCGATTCGCACGCCAGGGTCAATTTCGGCGCCAAGTCGATCAACGGTCCGGCAAGAATGTTGGCCACTATGCAGTGGGCGGGCGCTAAGTCCGCCTCGATGCCCTGCACGGTGATTCCGGCGGCGACGCCATTGCGGTTCGCATTGTCACGAGTCGCCAGCAGCGCTTGCGGGTCCAGATCGACGGCGACGACGTGGGCCGCGCCGAGTTTCAGGGCCGCTAACCCTAAGATGCCGGAGCCGCAGCCATAGTCGATCAGCCTTTTGCCCGAGAGGGGCAGGGAGTCCAAGATTTGCAGGCACAATGCGGTGGTGGGATGCGTGCCTGTGCCGAACGCCAAGCCGGGGTCCAGCCACACAACCACGGCTTCAGGGTCTTGAGGCGGCTCCGCCGCACGCGGACACACCCAAAGCCGCCGTCCAAAGCGCAGCGATTTCCAGCCGGCGAGCCAAGCTCGCTCCCAGACCTGCTCTTTGACCGCACGCACGCGCGCGGTTTCGCTTACATGCGAACCCAAGGTGGTTGCGAGGCGATTTAGATTCAGCGCCGCGTCGCTCGGCTCCTGGAACAAGGCGCGCACCAGAGTGTCGCTCCATAGCCGCATTTCTCCGGGCTTGGGCTCGAGCACCGGCTCGTCGCCCCGGTCGACGAAGGTTATGGAACAGGCGCCGACATCGACCAGAGCAGCTTCGACCGCATCGGAATTTAAGGCAGCGAGCGGAAATTCGATTTCGTAGAACGCCATCGATGCAACATCCCGCGAGATGCTACTTCAGCCCCAAGCGTCGCTCTAGGTAGTGGATATCGGTTCCGCCCTGCTTAAAGGCGGAATGATTGAATATTTCCTGATGCAGCGGGATGTTGGTCTTGATGCCCTCGATCGCGGTTTCCGACAGCGCGATGGAAAGCCGCGCGATCGCCTGGTCGCGGGTGTCGCCGTAGGCGATGATCTTGCCGATCAGGGAATCATAGTGTGGCGGCACGAAGTAGCCGTTATAGGCGTGCGAATCGACGCGGATGCCGGGCCCGCCCGGCATGTGGAAGGAGGTGATGCGCCCGGGCGATGGCGTGAAGCGATACGGATCCTCCGCGTTCACGCGACATTCGATGGCATGGCCGCGGAACTGGACGTCTTTCTGCCGGATGCGCAGCTTCTCGCCCGCCGCGATGCGGATCTGCTGCTGCACGATATCGATGCCGGTGATCATCTCGGTTACCGGGTGCTCGACCTGCAGGCGGGTGTTGATTTCGATGAAGTAGAACTCGCCGTTCTCGTACAGAAACTCGAAGGTGGCGGCGCCCTCATAACCGAGCTTGTGGCAGGCCTCCGCGCAGCGCTCGGCGGTGCGCACGCGGGCGCGCGTGTTGAGGTGCAGCGCCGGCGCCTCCTCGATCACCTTCTGGTGGCGCCGCTGCATCGAGCAGTCGCGCTCGCCGAGATGGATCGCGTTGCGGAAGCGGTCGGTCAGCACCTGGAACTCGATGTGCCGCGGGTTCTCGAGGTACTTCTCCATGTAGACCGCGGGATTGCCGAAGGCGGCCTGTGCCTCGGTGCGAGTCGTCTGGATCGCGGTCATCAACGCGGCTTCGGTATGCACCACGCGCATGCCGCGCCCGCCGCCGCCGCCGGAGGCCTTGATGATCACCGGGTAGCCGATCGAGCGCGCGAGCTTGACGATGTCGTTGGGCTCCTGCGGCAGGGGCCCCTCCCCGCCCGGCACCACCGGCAGTCCCGCCTTCTTCATCGCGGCCTTGGCGTTCACCTTGTCGCCGAGGAGGCGAATGGTCTCGGCGCGCGGCCCGATGAAGACGAACCCGCTCTGCGCGACGCGCTCCGCGAAATCGGCGTTTTCCGCGAGAAAGCCGTAGCCCGGATGCACCGCTTCTGCATCGGTGACCTCCGCCGCGCTGATGATGGCCGGGATGTTGAGATAGCTCGCGCCCGAGGGCGGCGGCCCGATGCACACGGACTCGTCGGCGAGCTTGACGTACTTGGCGTCGCGGTCGGCCTCCGAATGCACCATCACCGTCTTGATCCCCATCTCGCGGCAGGCGCGCTGGATGCGCAGCGCCACTTCGCCGCGATTCGCAATCAGGATTTTCTCGAACATGGCGTCAGAC
>DASXOY010000053.1:0-6970 GCA_036493935.1 Steroidobacteraceae bacterium
ATGCCGCCGTTGTTCTGTCCCTTGACGCCCATGATCTGGTCAAGCTGCGCCGTGTCGAGATCGACGGCGGGCGGTGCGGCGGCTGGTGCCGGTGGCGTCAGTGGGGTTTTGCTCTCGGCGAGCGCGGCGTGAATGGCAGTCGCCATTTTGACCGGATCGCCGTGTCCGCCGACATGCATGTAGAACGTGGCGGGGCTAGCGCGCAGCAGGTGGTTGTGCACGGCCGTGATCTCGACGCCGTTCTCGATCAGCTTCGCCATCACCGGGTTGATCTCGGTCTCCAGCAGCACGAGATCGCCCATCACCATGACCTCGCCGTGCATCGGCTTGAACGCCACCCAGCCGCCGAGCGCCAGGCCAGGCTTGATCGTCACGCCGTCGAGCGTCACGCTGAGGTCGGAACGGGGAAATCCGTAGCGATGGACGTCGCCGGATACGGCAGGCTTTCGTCCCAGCGCATCGTCGACTTTTTGCCAGTCGACCTCCTGGGCGCGGGCCATAGTCGCCGACGCGAGCATGGCACTTCCAATCAAGATTAGAGAAACAATGCGCATCACATATCCTCCTTGCGTTTGCTACAGGATTGCCCCCGAAGACTTTCGATTGCAGGCGTCGCCGATCGCGTGCCTGTACTCCGATGCGAAATTCGATGGATCATTTTTGACGGCAACTCTTCAGGCAGCGGTCATATTCGGTCTTGCAGATGTTCACTGAATAGTTGGCGGCGCAGACGCTCCGCTGTTCGCTGCACTGCTTGCATGTGTTACTGGCCGCCCACGCGGCGTGTGGTGGCAGTGTAACGGCGAGGGCCGCGAGCAGAATCGCGCCACGGCTCCCGCGGCTTTTTTGTCCCCTTGCGGCCGAGCGCCCGGGGATATTCAGGACAAAACTCATCACGGCGGTCATAACCTGTCGCCTCCTCAGGTCAGCGCTGGATTAAAGAAGGTGGAACCGCCGAGGGAAGCCGGGATCGCGATTTTGCCGATTGTCTTCAGCGCCATGGTCACCTCGACGTCTTGGTCTGCAACCGGCACCAGGTGTAGAGCGCGTCATAAATGATCATTCCATGCTTGAGCATTTCGTGGTCATCGGGGAAGTTCGCTGACAATCCGTAAGAGATTGCGAGCAATCCGTCACATTGCGGTGTCAGGTCGGGCCGCGATGTATCGGCTCCTCTGACAATGGTCGCGAGCCGGTCGAGTGCGGGGTCACGGATCGCGTAGGCATCGATGATGGCGTCGAACGAGCACCGATCACCGACGTGACCGAACGTGACGCCGTCGATGTCATAGGGAGTGCCGCCCACGTCATTGGCGACCTTGGCGACGTCGTTCGGCGGGACGTAAATGAATTCAGCGTCAGGTTTGACGAACCGGCTGATCAGCCAGGGACACGCGATACGGTCAATCTTTGGGTGCTCGCGGGTCACCCATTTGTTTTCTGTGGCGTCGCGTTTGCGACGCGTCGGCAGGCGCTGGTCCTTCCAGCCTTCGATACCTCCATCGAGATAGGCAGCTCGCACTCCGGCACGACGCAGAGCGCTCGCGACGTTCCGGCTGAGCTCCTGTCCGTGGACACAATAGGCGACGACCGTGTGGCCCTCGGAGAGAACCTTTTGCCAAAGATCGACGTCTTCAGGCGGCCTATGCATGGCGCCGATGATGAGCCGGTCATCGGCTTCGAAGGCGTCGGACTTACGCACGTCGAGCAGCAATGGCGCCGACGCCGTGCCGAGCCGTGCGTATAATTCACGGGGTTCAACAGAAGGGGTCGATCTGTCCATGCGCAATCTCCTCGACACGTCGAGTGTTGCGCAGAGCTTGGACGGAGACCGTCTGATGGGGAGCCTGCGTATCCCCTGGCCGCAAACCTAAGTCCAACCCATCGCGGCCGCAAGGGGTGGTCCGACTGAAATGGGTCGCGCACCGGTTATTGAGCTATGGCGTCGGCCGCAACGCCCAGATCGCCGCCGGTTCCGCGCCGGCGCGGGCGGCAACGAAAAGACGGTCAAGTTCCGGAACAAAGAGCGACGTTCGCGCCCCTGAAACCGTTTGTAGGCGTCCAATACGCCGGTATTTGCTTTCAGAAGTGGCGATCACATCGACCGCGCCTTCGCCGCAACTCACGTAGATGCGCTTACGTGCTCGATCGACGAATACGTCGTCCGAATCGTTGCACGTCTCCATCTGCGCGATCGTTCCACCGTCATCTGCTTTCAGTACGACCAACCGCGCGGGATTTCGCAGCACCACAATCACAGTGCCGGCGGATTCGTCGATCGCCATGGGGAAGTTCGCGCCGGGGCTTGGCAATTTCCAGCTTGCGACCTGCTTGCCGGCGGCTAAATCGACCACTGCGATTTCGTGCGCGTTCGGCACATTCGCAAAAATGCGACCTTTGGGACGGTCGAGCTGTAAGCTTTCGGGATGAGCCTTGAGGGCGATGTGCGCAATTTTGGTGCGAGTGGCCGGGTCCAGGACTGCAAGTGCACCGCTGCCATAACCAACTATGATCCTGTTTGCATTCTGATCGACCCGAACATTGTCGGCATCGTCTCCAAGCGAAATACGCCCCACCGCGGTAAGGTCGGCACCGGCAAACGCGCTGACAATGCCATCCCCACCACTCGCGATATAAACCGTGTCGCTCGAAGTGACATAGCCGATGCCCTGCGGCTCCCTGAAGCCGGTCAGCCTCCTGACGACTTTGCGCTCATTGAGATCGACAACGCCAACGCTGCCGTTGCCGAGTTCGGCGACAAACAGACGCCGCCGCGCGAGGTCGATCGCCATATGGTCGATCCTGCCGCGAACCGAGCCCAGTGGAATCTTGGCCTCAAGTTGAAGAGTCAGAAGATTGCCGTCCGATGGCGTGGACTCTTGCGCTGCCGCGGTCGAGGCCATGGCCAAGGCTGCCAAACCGGTAATCAGTGTCAGGCGCCAACGCGCAGTGTCGAAGGAATGTGTGATCGTCCGTTCCATGCGCAATCTCCTCGACGCGTCGAGTGCTGCGCAGAGCTTGGACGGAAGCCGTCTCACGGGGAGTCTGCCTATCCCCGTGTGGTGAAACCTAATCCTCTCACATTAAGCGCGCAAGCCAAGAAGCCTTCGCTTAACTGGAGCGCGGCGATGCGCACCCGAGCACGTGCGGCGTCACTCGGTTAAAATCTTGGTGATCGACAGTTCACTGCCATTCCGCATTGCGGCGAATTTCACTTTTGCCCCCGGCCGCAGGGCGTTGAGCATGATCGGCTCCGCCGCGCGAAACTGATCCGTCGATTGACCGAGGCCCAACGGCCCGTTCGAGCCATGGCGTATCGTGATCATGCCGGACTTGAAATCAACGTTGATGACTTCGCCGGACATAACCTGGCTGTCCTGAGCCGAGGATTCATGCGCGATGTCCAATGCAATAGGCGCCAAGGCGAATAGCACAACGATCGTTTTAGACGAAAGCATAGGGGTCTCCTTCGTGTGCAATCGCACCGCAACCTGATTTCACAAACAAATATCAGGCGGGTTTCGTTCCAGGCGAACGGATAGACCGGCAACGCTAGAAATAAGTCATGCGGTTGTTGGCCGTCTGGGGCGCGACAAAGTCGACGCTATGAGCGCGGTTCGATGAACATCCGCTTCGCTTTGACGGCGCCGTGGCGAGGGCGGCTTTTCGACCCCTGCTTGACATTTAGTCCGGCTTCCAACAAAAAGGTGCGTCGGGTTTGATTGCAGTCGCCCGGCAGTTCCAAGGCATGGCGCCCAAGCACTGCTCTTTGCCCCGTTCCGGGCCGAGAGTTGCTGGCGAATGCACAATTCCCGCAAATCCGGCGTCGGCAGCGGCATTGGAGAAACCAATGACCGATACAGTCGATGAATCCAAGACAATCGCGCGCCGCAGCTTGCTGGTCGGCTCGACCGCCGCCGCCGCGATGCTGGCGACGGGCCCCGCAACGGCCGCAGCTCCGGCGGCGGGTCAGACACGCTTGCCGCTAATCGACTTTCATAGTCACCACATCCCGGCGCGGTTTGAGGTAACTGCCGCTCGATCTGCACCTCCCAGCCAGCGGGCCCGCTGGGAAAGCCTATCAAGATCGTTGTCGGACGAAGAGCTCTTATTGAGGGACATCCGCGGCGGCTCCTTGGACGCACGTGTTGTCAGCATTCTGATCCAATTGATCGCAAATGCGGAAGGTCGTGTGCCGCACGAAACGATCATGGCGATGAACGATGAACTTGCCGGATTGGTTGCCCGATACCCGGGCCAAATCCATGGTCTTGCGGCTGTTGATGCTTATGACGGTGATAGGTCGGCCCGCGAAGCTGAACGCGCCGTTCGGGACCTCGGTTTGCGCGGCCTCCTGGTCGAATGCGCGCAAGGCGACCTGCTGATGGATGCCCCGCAAGCACGACCGACACTTGAGGTGGCCGCCAAACTCGGCGTGCCGGTTTTCGCCCATCCGATCGCCCCACAGCCCTTAACAAGGCAGATGGCGCCGTACGGCATCATCGGGACTTTGTATGCGCGTGGTGCCGTAAACTCAGCTGCTCTTATAGCCTTGGTGGAGGGCGAAGTTTTCTCTCAACTGCCCAACCTGCGCGTTGTGTTTACAGCACAGGCGATGGGCGGTTTAGCAATGGCCGCTGGTCTTTCAGGACAGAGTCGCCTGCCATCCGGAGCCATCGAGGTTATGCGCAAGAATGTCTTCATCGATACGACGCTTTTTCATCCTGCTTTAATCCGCGCATTTGTCGATCTGCTCGGTGTTGAGAATGTAATGGCTGGCAGCGATTGGCCCGTCGCTAGCAACAAACCTGTTCGCGCCATGCTGACACGCACAATGCAGGAAGCTGGATTGTCCAATGTCGAGCAGAGCGCGGTTGCATCTGGAAATTGTAGTCGGCTTTTAGGCATAAGTTGAATACCCGCCTTGGGTCGAATCGTCCAGGGCTGCCAAAGGACGGCGCCAACATGTCTGCCTCACTTCCAAAAGTGCACCTTCGATGGCCGGGCGTGTAACAAGCGGTTAGCAGGGGTGTTGAGGTCGGTTGTGGGATCGTGATTCAAGCTTTCAAACTTGGAGCCTGGAATCATGCGGTACGAACTCGCCGACTGATCCGGCGGAACAGATGCGAGGACTGCAGACTCCCCGTGAGACGGTCGCGCCGCCCAAGTCTGCTCTTCGAAGCCTTATTCGTTAGTCATCGGTCTCCCAGAGCCGCGCCCTTTGCTCGCGGCGGATGCGTCGACCGACGTCGCTCAGATCGCTGAGGTGACTGTCGTCGAGCGCCGCAAGCGAACACCGGTTTTTGTCGCGAGAGGCGCGCCAATGTTCAACGGCCGATGTACCTCTTCCTACATACGCCGCAAAGGAGGTCGCCGATGTTACGATGCGGGCGCCCATTGATCTCATGAACATGTTCATTCGGGGTTTGCAATGCGGATGGATTGGCGGTCAGTTTCGGCAGGGACACGGCGCGATGCTGTCCAGCCAGTACCGTTGCACCGCTTCGTCGGCCCAAAAATCGACCGACACGTCCACGGCATTCGAATGCCAGGTGAACGGCAGCCGAAAATCTGCGTCGAGCGCATTTTCCTTCAGTCGGGCAAATCCAATCGTGAATGCGCCGGAGCGCGTCGTGCACCGGGAGGCATCGACGGAAAGAAGGGCCGTCCATCGGCGCTCCAAAGTTGGCGGTTGCATGGGTGAAAACCGGGCGGACGTGAATGCCAGGATGGGCTTGCAAACCGGCGGGCTCGCCGCGTGAGCAATGCTGCTTAATCCGACCAAAGCGGCCAGAATGCTGGATATGCGGAGTTGGTGCATTGGTGCCTCCTTCTTCGGGTTCGCTACAATCACGTCATTGTTTAATGTGAGTGACTTCGCGTTGAACACGGCGACGAGCCGCCGCCCGAGAATTGAACGGCGGTGACAGTGAGTTTCGGCCGACACACGGCGGAGCCGGCGGCCTGTGCGACGCTCGCAAGCGCACTTGCGACAAGACAGGACATGATGATTCGGCATATCGGCAGATCCTCTCACGGTCGTTGGGCTGACGGCGTCGCCCGAGGTGACGTCCGGACCACCGCGAGGACGGTCAGCGCGGCGTAAACGCAGAAGCCGAAGGCAATGGCCGTGAAGAGACCGGCTGTACCGAGATTGAGCCAGTACACTGCTGCGAGTCCTGCACCAGCGCTCACGAGCAGCCGCACCGCGTTTGCAAGCATTGCTGTAAAGCCGCGGCCAAACCCTTGGCTTACGAAGAAAAGCCCGAGGCCGAGACCGAAGCAGACATAAACCGGCCCGACGATCCGCAGATACATCGCCCCAAGACGTGCCACTTCGTTGTCATCACTGAATAAGCCCAACCAAATGCGGGGTTGCAGCGCGACGATTAAGCCCAACGTCCCACACAGAAGTGCGATCGTCGCCGCTCCCGTCCAGGCGATCCGACGAGCGCGGCCATACTGCTGCGCCCCCCAATTCGTCCCCACCATTGCGACGATCGCTGTTCCAAAACCAAAGGCGATGGGCTGCATGATGTATTCGAGCCTCGCCCCCATCGCATAGCCGATGGCAGCTTCAGCTCCGAACTGGCCAGCGATGCCCGTCAGCACGACAACAGACAAGTTGGTAATTGCGGTGTTGATCAACCCCGGCACGCCGACTTTGAGAATATCGGCGAACAGCGCCCAACGCGGCACCAGTCCCCGGAACCGCAACCGAACGATCGAGTCGGACGAGCGCAGATAGGCAATCATGATGAGACTGCCGACGCCGAACGGGATCACCAGTCCCCAGCCCGCACCCGCAGGACCTAACGCCGGAAACGGTCCATAACCGAAGATGAGAATGGGCGAGAGTGCAATGTGCGCGATCACGCAACCGACCAGCACGCCCGCGTGCAGGCTCATGTTGCCCGTTCCACGCACCGCGTTCCCGAGCAGGTTAAGTACCGTGATGCAGATGGCCCCG
>DASXOY010000054.1:0-93279 GCA_036493935.1 Steroidobacteraceae bacterium
GCCGCGCGCAAAGATCTCCATCTGCGCATATTCGGTGGTCTGCCCGAACATCTTTGCGATCTGCTCATGCACCGGCGTGCGGCCATGGTCGGCGCGTTCCGCGACTCCGGCGAATTTGCGCAGCACGTAGATCTCGACCCAGCCGAGAGGTGCCGCGAACTGGTCGGAACGTCGGATCGATTCGATCAGGAACCAGTGCTTGCCGGGTTCGCATTTCAAGAGGGCGGACGTCTTGCGGTCGGCGATGATGTCGCGGCTGCTGACCACGTCGCGATAGGTCTCGTTGGAATAGCGCAGCCATTCCGACAGCGACTTGACGCTGTGGCTGAACAGCACCGGCGGTTCGGCGGCGATCACGACCGAGCCGAGGCCCGCGCGCCGCACGATCAATCCCTGATCCATCAGGATGCGCAGCGCCTCGCGTATGGTCTGGCGGCTTGCGCCATGGCGTGCCATCAATTCGGTTTCGGTCGGCAGCAGGCCGCCGATGTCGGTCCGGCCCAACCTGATTTCCTTCTGCAGCTTCGCTGCGATGTCGCGATAACGCGTGGATTTGCGTTTGTGCAGGTCAGCCGGCATTGCAGGCCATCGGCTGTCCCGATTGCATCGATCGCAGCGCCGCCTCGAAGGCCGCGAGCGTCGCGAGCACGTCCGCTGCCGGCACGGGAAAGGGATGCCTGCCTTCGACGGCGTCGGCAAAGGCGTCGAGCTCGGCGGCAAGCGAGTCGATTGCGGGGTATTTGATTTGATGCGGCGCCGTTCCGGATGTGCGCAGCACCATGGTGACGTCGTCGAGCACCTCGGCCGATGCTTTGGTGCCGAAGACATGGACGCGCCAGTAGAACGGCGTCGCTCGCACGGTGGCGAGCGTTCCGGTGACGCCGCTCTCGAAGTCGATCGCTAGCATCGCCGTATCGAGCTGCGGCGGTCCCGCCTCGCGCGCCTTGAGGCGCGCGTAGACCTGGCGGGCCGACCCCACCAGGCTGGTAAAGCCGTCGAGCACATGGAGGCCCGCACCGGTCAATCCACCGCCGGGAGATTCTTCCGGCGACAGCCGCCAGCCGCCGAGGACGGCGTTCGAATTCTCGTTGCTGTTGTGGCCTTCGATGTGGAGGATCGAACCGAGCTCGCCGCTCGCTACGATCTCGCGCAGCGCACGCATCGAGGGCCAGAAGCGGCGGTTGTGTCCGACCGCAAGCACGATTCCGGCCATGCGGCAAGAATCGAACATCGCGCACGCGTCAGCGCGTGACAGCGCCAGCGGCTTCTCGCAGAATATTTGCTTTCCTGCCGCCGCGGCTGCGATCACCTGGGCCCGATGCAGCGAATGCGGCGTCGCCAGCAGGACGGCGTCGATGGCGGGATCGGCGAGGATGGCCTCGAAGTGCTCGGTGAGCGCGATGCCGCGCTCTTCACAGAACGGACGCGCCTGCGCGAGATCGGTCTCGACCGCGTGTGTGATCTTCAGGCGTGAACCGGCCGCGGCGGCCTCGACAAGCGCGCGTCCCCAGCGGCCGAGGCCGGCGATCGCGCAACGGATGCGAGTGTGAGCGGCCATCATCTATTGCGGCTCGATGCCGGCTTCCCTGCAGGCGTTGGCCCAGCGCACGATCTCGCTGCGGACGAACTCGCCGAGCTCGGCCGGCTTCAGAGGGGCGACAACGACGCCGACATCGGAGAACCGCTTCTTCGTTTCAGGCAGATTGAGGAACTTTTCGCTCTCGGCATGGATCTTGTTGACGATTGCGTCCGGCGTACCGGCCGGCGCAAACAACCCATACCAGATCGTCGACTCGAAGCCGGGCATGGCTTCCGCCAGTGCCGGCAAGTCCGGCAACAACTCGTTGCGCTTCGGCGAGGTGACGCCGATGCCGCGCAGCGTGCCGCCCTGCATCTGCGGGATCGCCACGGAAAAATCGCCAAAGGTGAGGTCGATGACGCCGGCGATCACGTCGGTCATGGCCTGCGGTACGCCGCGATAGGATGCCGCGACGAGCTGCACGCCCCCGCGCGACTGCAGTTGCGCCACCGATATCTGCGAGGCGCCGGAGCCGTAGCCGCCGGTCAGGCTCTTGTGCGCGCGGGTGTAGTCGAGGAACTGCGGCAGGTCTTTTGCGGGGAAATCCGGCTTGACCAGCAGCACCATGGCCGTGGTCGTGGTGCGGATGATCGGCGCAAAGTCTTTCGCGGGATCGTAGCCGGGGTTTTTCAACGTCGCGACGTTGCTCGCCTGCGTGGTGTTGGTGCCCATCAGGAGCGTGTAGCCGTCGGGTGCGGAATGCGCGACCTCTTGCGCGCCGATGCTGCCCAGCGCTCCCGCGCGGTTCTCGATCACGACCGGCTGGCCGAAGGCGTCCTGCAGATGCTTGCCGAGGATGCGAGCGACCTGGTCGGGACCGGCGCCGCCGGGGAACGGCACGATGATCTTGACCTGCCGCTTGGGATAGTCGTCATCGGCCGCGACAGCTGGCGCCGCAATCGCCAGAATACACAGGCAGGCGAGAAATCCCGGTCGCAACCGCATTCGCTTCCTCCCGACTTTTCCAATTTATACGGACAAAGTCGCGGGTGAGGCAAGAGGCGGCTTATTCAAAGCGGTTTAAAACGTTGAGACGAGCCAGATTTATCCGTATAAATCAGGCCGAAAGCACGAGGCGAGGGGATCATGGCGGACACCAGCGAATTATATGCACGGGGACTGAAACGGCGCAAAGCGATGTTCGGCGAAGCCGACGTCGAGAGGCGGATGGCGGCGTCGGGCGAGTTCGGCGCGCCGCTGCAGAACGTCATCAATGCCTATGTCTATGGCGACGTCTGGGAGCGCACCGGCCTGTCGCCTGCGGAACGCAGCCTGGTGATGCTCGCGATCACCGCGGCCGGCAACCGGCCGGCCGAATTCCGCGTCCACGCCAAGGGCGCGCTGGCGAACGGCTGCACCGGCGCGCAGGTGCAGGACCTGCTGCTGCTGATCACCATGTATTGCGGCATCCCGGCCGCGATCGAGCCCAACCAGATCGCCGCGGAGATTTTCGGCAAGGAACCTACATAGGGACGAGGTCGTCTCGAACGGATGCCAGTGGCAGGAGAACGACGAGCAAGGACAGCCTTGCTCGTCGCGCCAACATTGCTATATCGAGGCTTTCAACCTCTCGCTTTGTTGCAAATGGGCCCACGATGACCACAGCCACCGAAACCGCTCCTGCCACCCAGCCGTTCCAGGCCGAAGTCTCCGAACTCCTGCATCTGATGGTCCATTCGGTCTATTCGGAGACCGATATCTTTCTGCGTGAGTTGATCTCGAACGCGTCGGATGCCTGCGACAAGCTGCGCTATGAGGCCATTTCCAGGCCCGAGCTGATCGGCGAGGGCGACGCACCTGTTATCCGCATCGGTCCCGACAAGAAGGCGGGCACGCTCACGGTCGCCGATACCGGCATCGGCATGGAGCGACAGGAGCTGATCGACAATCTCGGCACCATCGCCCGATCCGGCACCAAAAAATTTCTGGAGACCTTGAGCGGCGATTCCGCCAAGGATGCGCAGCTCATCGGTCAATTCGGCGTCGGCTTCTACTCGGCCTTCATCGTCGCTGACAAGGTTGCCGTCATCACCAAGCGCAGCGACGCGCCGGCCGTGCGCTGGGAATCGGATGGCGAGGGCCAGTATCAAATCGAAACCGCCGACAAGACCGACCGCGGCACGGAGGTCATTCTGCACCTGCGCGATGAGGACAAGGAATTTCTCGAACCCTCGCGCCTGCGCCAGCTGGTGCGTAAATATTCGGATCATTTGAGCATCCCCATCGTGCTGAAAACGGGCGATGCCGAAGAAACTTTGAATCAGGCCAAGGCGTTTTGGACGCGCCCAAAATCGGAACTCAAGGACGAGGACTATCAGGCGTTCTACAAGCACATCTCGCACGATTCCGAGGACGCGCGCGTCTGGGCCCACAACAAAGTGGAAGGCAACATCGAATACACCTCTTTGCTGTATTTGCCGAAGCGCGCCCCGTTTGATCTGTTCGATCGGGAGCAGAAGGGCGGCATTCAACTGTACGTCAAGCGCGTATTCATCATGGACCGCGCAGCGGAATTGCTGCCGCCGTACCTGCGCTTCATGCGCGGATTGGTGGATTCCTCCGACCTGCCGCTCAACGTCTCGCGCGAGCTGCTGCAGAACAATCGCACCGTGGAAAAGATCAAGGCGGCGCTGGTCAAGCGCTCGCTGGACATGCTCGAGGATCTGGCTACGAACAAGCCGGAAGAGTATGCGGAATTTTGGAAGACCTTCGGCGCGGTCTTGAAGGAAGGCATCATCGATGATGCGGCCAACAAGATTCGAATCGCGAAATTGCTGCGCTTCAACTCGACCGCGGAGAACGCGGAAGCGCCGGGCGTCACGCTCGAGGCCTACGTGTCGCGGATGAAGTCCGATCAGAAGGCCATTTATTATCTGACCGCGGACTCCTTGCCGGCGGCGCGCAACAGCCCGCATCTGGAAGGCTTTCGGGCCAAGGGCATGGAAGTGCTGCTGCTGACCGACCGCATTGATGAGTGGGTGGCGGCGCATTTGCACGAATTCGAGGGCAAGACGCTCGCCAATGTCGCGACTTCTGCGGCCGATGTGGCCTCGGCGATCGAAACTCCCGAGAAGGCGGCCGCGGAAACCGCGTTCAAGGATACGTTGGACCGGCTCGGCAAGAGCCTAGCGGGCAAGATTGCGAGCGCCCAGGTGTCGGCGCGCCTGACTGATTCCCCTGCGGTGCTGGTTGCCGGCGAGTTCGGCATGAGCCTGCGTATGGGCCGGATTCTCAAGCAGGCGGGGCAGAACAATCCGTTCGCGACGTTGCCCATCCTGGAAGTGAATGCCAAGCATCCGCTGATCGCGCGCCTGAGAGAAACGACTGACGAGGCGGCGTTTTCCGATCTCGCCCATGTGCTGTTCGACCAGGCGATGCTCGCGGAAGGCGGTGAATTGGATGATCCCGCGACATTCGTGCGGCGCGTGAACCGGCTCATCGTCGAGGGACTCGCGGCGCAGCCGAAAATCATTCTGAGCTGACGCATGCAAATGCCGCAGTGGGCCGCAAATGATGGTGCGACGGCGATGGGAAGCGCTCCCGAGGCGGCGCTCGATGATGGGCCGCTGCTTGACGCTTATTCCGGGGCGGTCATCGGCGCGCTCGAGCGGGTTGCGCCCGCCGTGACCTTCATTGAAGTGGTCAGCCAAGCTCGGGCCGCCGGGTCTCGCAGCCGTCGCGCACAGCAAGCCAGCGGTTCCGGTTTTCTCTTTACGCCGGACGGGTATCTGCTCACCAACAGTCATGTCGTGGATGGCGCCGATGAAATTGCCGTGCGCCTGAATGACGACACGCGCTTCAACGCGGACCTCGTGGGCAACGATCCCGATTCGGACTTGGCGGTGTTGCGCATTGGATCGCCCGGCGCACTGCCATACGCCGAGTTCGGCGATTCAGCGCGGCTGAAGGTGGGCCAGGTTGCGATTGCCATCGGCAATCCGTTGGGCTATTCGAAGACCGTCACCACCGGCGTGGTGTCGGCCCTCGGCCGCACCTTGCGCGCCAAGTCGGGCAGACTCATGCACGATGTCATTCAAACCGATGCGGCCTTGAACCCGGGCAATTCCGGCGGACCTCTGGTCGACTCCAAGGGACGCGTCATCGGCGTCAATACGGCGATGATTCCGCAAGCGCAGTCGATCTGCTTCGCCACGGGAATCAACACGGCAAAATGGGTCATAGGCCAGATGTTCGCGCATGGTAGGGTACGGCGTGCCTATATCGGAGTTTCGGGGGCGACCGTGCCCATCGCGACGCGTGTAGTGCGGCACTTCAGCTTGTCGGGCAACACCGCGGTGCACGTCGCGGATGTCGTGCCTGGCAGTCCCGCCGCGCTGGCCGGTGTGCAGACCGGCGATCGCATGGTTGCGCTCGACGGCGTGCGCATCAACGGTATCGACGGACTGCAGCGCACGCTCGATGCAGGCCTGATCGGCCGCGAGTGTGAGTTGCAGGTGTTGCGGCGGTCGAGCGTGATCAAGACGACGATACGGCCGATTGAAATGCCGGCGTATCGCTCCGGCGGCAAGTGACGATATCCGAGGAATTGCGGCTATGACCCCTACGCATCCGGTTACCCTGGCGGCTCCGCCCGAGCCCACTGATCATGCACAAGGATCGGAACACGCGCGGGTGGTCGTGGTTGAGTACGGCGATTTCGAATGTCCCAGCTGCAAGGTTGCGGCGACCACGCCGTCATTGTTGATGGAGCGCTTTCCCAATCAAGTGCGTTTTATTTTCCGCAATTTTCCCCTGGAGGAGGCGCATCCGCATGCGCTGCTCGCCGCCGAAGCGGCGGAAGCCGCCGCTGCACAAGGAAAATTCTGGGCCATGTACGATGTCTTGTTTCGCAATCAGGCGCATCTCAAGAGTGCGGACCTGCAGCGCTATGCGAGCGAACTGGGGATGGACATGGCGCGCTACGCGGCGGAAATGGACGATCACATCTACCTGCAAAAGGTTCGCGAGCACATTGCCGGCGGACGCTTGAGCCACATTCGCGCCACCCCCGCTTTTTTCGTCAATGGGGTGACGCAAGATATTTCCTTCGGCATGAAGGCGCTGCACGATGCGGTGGCCGCAGCGGTCTCGCAGCACCGCTAGAGCGACGCTTCGCGTGCAAATAAAAAGGGCGCCTTTTCGAGGCGCCCGAATGGGGAATTCATCTTTGTGGGGCGAGCGCCGTCAGCTCCAGTCGTCTCCGCCTCCGCCTAGGCCGCCGCCGCCATCGTCCCAGGAACCGGGATCATTGACGCCGAAGTCATTGCCGCCCATGTCGCTGTTGTCGAAGCCGGGCTCAGCCGCGTCCGCGGACGGAATCACGCCGCCTTCGCGTCGGCCGCCGTCCAAGAAGTGATGGGCCAGTTCTTCGCCGGCGACCACTCCCGCACCTACCGCGAGACCAGAGGCAAGACCGCCGGCGATGCCGGAACCTAAACCGCCGCCGCCCATGGGCGCGGGACCAAAGCCCGGCCCATATCCGGTCGGTGCGCCGCCCACGCCAGGGCCGCCCGCCGTCGGATACTGGGTATAGGGGGTACGGCGGCGAAACAGCGCCATCAACGCCGCGACCACGAGCAGCCCGATAATTAAGCCGCCCCAGGGGAAATGCGGGGCCGCGCGGGGCGCCGACACGATTTGCGGGCTCATCGAACGCGTAGCGGAGATCAGGCCCAGCTGCCCCTTCAATTCTCGCACTGAGCGCGGGTCGAATTCGGTCAAGCCCGGATTGAGGCGTTCAGCCGAACCGAGTTCCTCACGCGCGAGCGAAGCCTTGCCCGCTTTGGCGTAGATCTCCGCCTGCACATAGTGCGCTTTGGCGCTGTTGGGATGGTGAGCCAGCACCTGGGCGATCATTTGTTGGGCCTGATCCAGATGACCGGCAACGGCGGCCTCGCGGACCTGATTCATCGTCGGATCAGCAGCTTGCGCGAAGCTCGGCGAACCTAACGCGAAGGTCGCGCTTAAGCCCAACGCAGCCGCGGCAAGAAGAAGTTTGCGCATAGTAAGCCCCCAGCAGGTCGAATTGACCCTTGCTTAAGTTAGATATGGGCGTCCTGGCGAAGTTCAACGCCGACGGGGCAGCCTGGAATGGCCGCTTAGATTACGCCGCGGCGCTTCTGGTCAAGCTCGATGGACTCGAACAGCGCCTGGAAATTTCCCTCGCCGAAACCCTCGTTGCCCTTGCGCTGAATGATTTCGAAGAAGATCGGACCGATCGCGTTTTTGGTGAAAATCTGCAGCAGGATTCCGGACTTGTCGCTGCCGTCGATGAGAATTCCGCGGCGTTGAAGCTCGGCGACGTTCTCGCGGTGTCCGGTCACACGGCCGTCGATGCCTTCGTAATATGTTGCGGGAGTTTCCTGGAACTCAACACCGCGGCTTCGCAAAGCATCCACCGTCTTGTAGATGTCGTCGGTACCCAGCGCAATATGCTGGATGCCTTCACCCTTGTACTCGTTCAGGTACTCCTCGATCTGGCTCTTGTCATCCTGGCTTTCATTGATCGGGATGCGGATTTTGCCGCAAGGCGAGGTGAGGGCCCGCGAGAACAGTCCAGTCTCCTTGCCTTCGATGCTGAAGTAGCGAATTTCTCTGAAGTTGAAGAGCTTTTCGTAGAAGCCCGCCCAAACGTTCATGTTGCCGCGCTTCACGTTATGCGTGAGGTGATCGATGCGCAGCAGGCCGACGGGCACGTGCGGTTCGGTGTCGATGACCGGGACGAAGTCGACATCGTAAATGGTGCGATCGCCGTAGCGATCGACCAGGTAGATCAAACTGCCGCCGATTCCCTCGATGGAGGGGATGTTCAGTTCCATCGGCCCTGCGGTAACCGGGCCCGGTTTCGCACCCAGATCCAATGCCCGTGCATACGCCAAGCGCGCATCGGCGACGCGAAATGCCATGGCGCAAGCGCAGGGCCCGTGAGCGCGCGCGAAGCTCTGCGCGAAGCTGTCGCGTTCGGCATTGATGATGAAGTTGATGTCGCCTTGATTGTGCAGCGTCACGTCCTTGGATCGATGCCGTGCGACTGCCGGCAGCCCCATGCCCTCGAACAACTGGCGCAGCAATTCCGCATCGGGCGCGGCATATTCGACGAACTCAAATCCGTCGGTCCGCATCGGATTGGTGAGGCTGAGTTCCGCGTTCACGGCCAGACCACGGCCTTGCTTTGTCCCGAGATGGCGGTGCCGAACACGTAATCCCACAGCGGGCTGGTAACGCCGAAATTTCCGCGCTTCGGCGAATGATGATGGCGCATGTGCCAGGCCCGGAGGTCGCTGAAGTAAGAGGACGAGGGCTTGCGGGTGTGATGATGAATGACGTGGTGCACGTAGCCGTACCACCAATAGCCCAGCATGACTCCCACCGTAAGACCGTCGGCAAGGTTGAAGCCGATCCACCACCAGAGCGGCAGCAAAATGACGCCGAGCCACACCGACACGCTGACCCACGAAGGCGTGCCGATGAGATCCAGGGGCGCACCGTGGTGCAGACTGTGCATCGGCGAGAACACCGGCATGCGGTGCAGCGCTATCCGGTGCAGCACGTATTCCAGGAAGGACCAAAGCACCAGTCCCGCCAGGCAAGCGGCCAGCCAATCGCGCCCGCCGTGCCAGGTGAAATGGCGAAAATTGACTGCCGTCAGTCCGACGACCGTTACCGGATAGACAACGAAATCGGAGTAATAGCTGAATTTGCTGAGTTGCATCGTTGCACCTCGCTTTTTTGCGCAATGTGCTATTTGACCACGAATCCGCCCAAATGTTAGCGGAAGAACACGTTCCGCGCACTTTCTTCGTGAGTTCGCTTGGTAGAATTTCCAAGTATGCGAAAAACCTTCGTAATTGTGGGCGCAGGATTCTCCGGCACCGTGCTTGCCGCCAACCTGCTGCGCCACCCGCCGGCCGGGGGCGCTGAGATCGTGCTGATCGAGCGGGGCGAAGCCGTGGGCCGCGGCGTGGCCTATGCCGCACACGAATTCCCCTACCTGCTGAACGTACCGGCGGCCAGGTCCTCCGCCGTTTCGGGCGACCCGCTGCAATTCCTACACTATGCTAAAGGCCGCATGCCGAACGTCACCGGCGAGGATTTCCTGCCGCGCGCCCTGTACGGCGAGTACCTGCAAGAATTGCTTTTCAACGCAGAGCGCGACGCAGGCTCTGACGTCCGCGTGCGCCGGGTGCACGGCGAGGTGACGGGCATCCAGCAAACCGAGGGCGCCCTGCCGCTGGCGGCGCAGTTTGCGGATCGTGCCCCGATATTTGGGCACTTCATTATTCTCGCGCTCGGCAATCCGCCCGCGCCCGTGCCGCCCTGGGCCGAGGCGCTGCGCGGGCACGCGGGGTTCAGGCAGGATCCGCGCGATTTGCCCGCAACGTTGACGGCGGACCAGTCTGTTCTGATCGTCGGCAATGGACTGACGATGGCGGACGCCGCTTCCGTGCTGAGCCGGCATCCCGACCGGATTCCGACTCTGCACACGATCTCGCGGCGCGGACTGATTCCGAAAACCCAGACCCAATTTCACGCCGACGCAATGCGAGGCAGCCGCGAGTCGTTGCTGGCCTCGACTCGCTCGCTCAAGAAACTGCTGCGCGCCTGCCGGGACATAGCTCGCGAGGTGGAGAGCTTGGGCGGCGATTGGCGCGAAGCCATCTCGTTCATCCGAAGCTTGGTGCCGGAGCTGTGGCGCCAGCTGCCGCTCAGCGAGAGGCAGCGCTTCGTGCGCCACTTGCAGGTGCACTGGGATACCTACCGGCACCGCCTGCCTCCGCAGCTTTCGGAGCGCATCGAGAACCTCAAGCGCAGCGGCAAATTACAGATACACGCGGGCCGCATTCAGGAGGTCGCGGCCGTGCAGGGGGGCTTGCGCGTGTCGTGGCGTCCTCGCGGCGGCGGAGCGGCCAGGGAAATGACCGTGGGCATGGTCGTCAATGCGACGGGGCCCAACTACAACATCGAACGGTCGGTGGATCCGCTGGTGAACTCGCTGCGATCGGCCGGGTTGATCTCGTCCGATGCCCTGAATCTCGGCATTCGCAGCGCGCGGTTCGGGGCCTGCGTGGATGCGCAAGGCCGTGTCAGCCGCCAGCTCTATTATCTCGGTCCGTTGCTGCGGGCGGAGCATTTGGACGTGACCGCGGCTGCGGAACTCAGCACCCATGCGGAGCAGCTCGCGGCGCACCTGGCCGGACGTTAGATCAGCTTGGCGAGACCGGCGAGCAGCCGCTCGAGCTCCTCGCGCGCGCTGTACATCGATACGCCGGTGCGAAGCACGCCACCGCGCTCGCTCAAGCCCAGCACTTCCACGGCGCGTGCGGCATAGAAGTCTCCGTCCCACACGCAAATCCCTTCCCGCCCGAGCGCTGCCGCCGCCTCGGCTGCGCGCGCTTTTTCCAAGGTAATCGATACCGTCGGGGCTCGCGCACGGCTGCGGAAATCGGGTCCCCAAATCTTCACGCCGGGCAGCGCCCGCAACGAGTCGTGGTAGAAGCTGGCCAGACCGTGTTCGTATTCAGAAATGGAACTCATGGCATCGACGATGCGTTCCCGCAAGGATTTACCGTTGCCCCAGGAAGCAATGTATTCCACCGCGGCGCGCAGAGCGTCGATGGCCGCATGATTCAATGTACCGGTCTCGATACGGTAAGGGGCGGCCGGGTCTTGCACGCGCAGGCGATCGGTCGGCAGACGGTCGAGCGCGCCCGGACGCGAGTACAGCACGCCCACGTGCGGACCGTAAAATTTGTACCCGGAGCACAGCAGAAAGTCCGCGCCGAGTCCTTTGACGTCCAAAGGAAAGTGCGGAGCGTAATGCACCGCATCGACCACGAGCAGCGCGCCGACTGCATTCGTCAGACGCCGCGCCAATCCTATGTCGTTGACCGTGCCCAACGCATTTGAGGAGGCGCCGATCGCGAACACCTTGGTGCGGGGCGTGATCTTCGCCGCCATATCGTTCAAGTCCAGCTCTCCGCTCGACAGCAGGCGTACCTCTTGGACGATCGCGCCTAACTCTTGCAAGCGCAGCCATGGTCCGCGATTGGCTTCGTGATCGAGCTGCGTAATGAGCAGTTCGTCGCCTTTCTTGAGCGTGTGACCGATGGCGGCGCTCAGGGCATAGTTGAGCGTGGTCATGTTCTGGCCGAACGATATGCAACTGGCGCTCTCGGCGCCCAAAAAAGCGGCAAGAACCTCGCGCGCCCTCTCCAGGCGGCGATCGACTTCCTGTGAAGGCCAAAATTGCCCGCGCGTGTTGACGTTGCAGGTGGTGTAGACATCAGCGAAGGCGTCGATGACAACCTGCGGCACCTGGCTGCCGGCCGGCCCGTCCAGATAGGCTAATTTCAAGCCTTGCGGCGAGCGAGAGAGGGCGGGAAAGTCTTTGCGGCAGCGAAGAGAGTGTTCCGATGTGAATGGCATAGTAAAGTATGGCATGGAATTTTCTCCGCTGGTGCATCGGATCAAGGGCGAGAGCGTCGCCGCGTGGACCATTCACTACGAGGCGCGCGAAGCGCAGCTGCGCGGCGAGGACGTGATCGTGCTCAGCATCGGCGATCCGGATCTGGAAATGCCCGCGGCCGTGCTCGATCGGGCGATCGACACGCTGCGCGCCGGCGATGTGCGCTACACGCCCGCTGCGGGCCGGCGGATTCTGCGCGAAGCGATTGCGAAAAAGCATGAGCACCGCACGGGTCAAGCGGTGGACGCCGATAACGCTATTTTTCTCTCGGGTGCACAAAACGCATTATTTGCCGCCTCACTCTGCGTGGCGGGGCCTGGCAATGAAGTGCTCGCGCTCGAACCGCTGTACCCCAGTTATCCGGCCACCATCAGAGCATCGGGCGCGCAGTTGGTGCGCGTGCCGGCGCCGGCGGCCGGCGGATTCAGGCCGGACTTGCGCGCCCTCGAGGCGGCCATCACGCCGCGCACACGCGCCTTGTTCTTTGCAACGCCCAACAATCCCAGCGGCGTGATCTTGAACGCGCAGGAACTCGACGTCATCGCCAATCTTGCGCGCCGGCATGCCCTGTGGATCGTTGCGGATGAGGTGTATGCGGGGCTCGCGCCGGACGGCCGCGTGCCGGGTCTTGCGACGCGTCTGCCGGAGCAGGTGGTGACGATCAGCAGCTTGTCCAAATCGCACTCGACCCCGGGACTGCGTGCCGGCTGGTTGGTCGGCCCGAAGGAGTTGGTAAAGCACGCGGAATCTCTCTCCATGTGCATGCTGTTCGGCCTGCCGGGATTCATTCAAGAGGCAGCGCTCACGGCGTTGCAAGGCTCGAACGCGCCGGAGCTGCGCATTCGCGAGCTGTGCACTGCGCGGCGCGATTTCTTGCTCAAGGGACTCGCCGGCGTGCCGGGCATTCGTTGCTGTGTTCCGGACGCCGGCATGTTCACGCTCATCGATGTGCGCGGCACCGGTCTTTCCGGCTACGAATTCATGAGCGGATTATTCAAGACCGAGCGCGTGTCGGTGCTGGACGGCGGCGCGTTCGGCGAACCCACCTCCGGGTTCGTGCGGCTGTGCTTTGCCACCGATGAAGCGACGCTGCGCGAAGCCATTCCGCGCATCCGCCGCTATGCTGAAACCTTGTCGAGGCGCTCAGATCCCCAAAGGCAGCTCGGTTGATTCCTTGATGACGGTGACCGCGACCGAGGAGTTGACCGAGCGCACGCTCGGTATGCGCGACAGATAGTCCAGATAGAACGCCTCGTAAGCCTTGATGTTCTTGGTGATGATCTTCAGCAGAAAATCCCATTCGCCGGTGAGCGTGTAGCACTCGAGCACTTCGGCGCGATCGCGGATCGCCGCCTCGAATTCCGCCAGCGCGTTGCGGCCGGTGGTAGCCAATTTGACTTGCGCGAAAATGGTCACGTCCAGGCCCAAGGCGTTTCGATCCAGCAGTGCGACGCGCGCCTTGATGACGCCGCTTTGCTCGAGCTGCTGGATGCGGCGCCAGCAGGTCGTGGTCGAGAGCTTGGTTTGCGCCGCGACTTCGGCCACCGATAGGGCTCCCTGCCTCTGTAGAATGTCGAGAAGGCGCAGGTCCAGGCGATCTACCGGAGAACGGTGTTTTTGTTCCATATATCGATCCAATTCGGAATGAATATACCGGATTATTGGCCCGATCCCTAATGTTTACAACATTTAGGGGCGTGTAGTCGTAAATTATGGAGATGATCAAAAAATCTCGGCTGCATCTGCCCCGTGTGCCCGCACGCCCTGGCGAGACCCCTGATTTCAGCTACGTTCAGCTTTCCCCCGCCGGCGCTGTGCCCCGCCCCGAAGTCAATTCCCGCGCCCGCGACATGGCTTCTCTGTCGGTCGACCTGGTACGCGTGCTCGATGATCAAGGCGATGCCGTGGGTCCGTGGCATCCGCATCTGGAGGCCAGCGAGCTGCAGGTGGGTTTGCGGCACATGCTGCTTACGCGCATGTATGACGATCGCATGCAGCGCATGCAGCGCGCCGGCAAGATCTCGTTCTACATCCGTTCTTTGGGCGAGGAAGCGATAGGCGTGGCTCAAGGCATGGCGCTGCGTCCCTCGGACATGCTGTTTCCCGCATACCGCCAGCAGGGACTGCAAATTGTGCGCGGCATTTCGCTGGTCGATCTGATGTGCCAGCTGTTGTCCAACACCAAGGACATGTGCAAGGGGCGCCAGTTGCCCGTCATGTATCACTCGCGGGCGAATAATATTTTCTCCATCTCCGGCAACCTCGCCACCCAATTTCCGCAAGCCGTCGGCTGGGCGATGGCCGCGGCCATCAAGGGCGAAGATAATTTGGCGGCAACGTGGATCGGCGAGGGCAGCAGTGCCGAAGCGGATTTTCATCACGCACTGTTGTTCGCCTCCGTGTACCAGGCACCGGTCATTCTCAACGTGGTCAACAATCAGTGGGCCATCTCCACGTTCCAGGGTTACGCCGGTGGTGAACAGCGCTCCTTTGCCGCGCGCGGACCCGGTTACGGGATGGCGGGGATCCGCGTCGACGGCAACGATTTTCTCGCCGTGCACGCCGTGACGCAGTGGGCCGCCGAGCGCGCGCGCACCGGCGGCGGTCCGACGCTGGTCGAGCTCGTGACTTATCGCGGCGCCGCGCATTCGACCAGCGATGATCCGGCGCGCTATCGCGCCAAGGACGATGCCGAGCACTGGCCGCTGGGCGATCCCATCCTGCGGCTCAAGCAGCATTTGATCAAAATCGGCGAATGGTCCGAAGAGCGGCATCAGGCCATGAGCGCGGAACTCGAGGCGCTGGTGGCATCGAGCTGGAAGCAAGCGATCACCTTCGGCACCATGACTGAAGGACCGAGATTGAATGCCGACCTCATGTTCGAGGATGTGTTCAAGGACATGCCGCAAAATTTGCAGCGCCAGCAAGCGTTGATGCGCAAGGAACAGGCATAACACTCCATGGCTAACATGAACATGATCCAAGCCTTGAACTCGGCCATGGACATCATGCTGGGCAGGGACCCTGCGGTGGTGCTCATGGGAGAGGATATCGGCTACTTCGGCGGCGTGTTTCGTGCGACCGAGGGCTTGCAGCGCAAGTACGGCGAGCATCGGGTGATCGATTCGCCCATTGCCGAGGGCGGCATCATTGCCACGGCCATCGGCATGAGCGTGAACGGCTTGCGTCCGGTCGCCGAGATACAGTTTGCGGATTACATTTATCCCGGTTTTGATCAGGTGGTGAGCGAGCTGGCGCGCATCCGCTATCGCAGTGCCGGCGATTTCTTCGCGCCCGTCACGATCCGAACCCCCTGCGGCGGCGGAATTCGCGGCGGTCAGACGCACTCGCAGAGTCCCGAAGCCATCTTTACCCACGTCAGCGGCATCAAGGTAGTGATGCCCTCGAATCCGTATGATGCCAAGGGCTTGTTGATCACCAGCATCGAGGACGACGATCCGGTGGTGTTCTTCGAGCCGAAACGGTTGTACAACGGGCCCTTCGACGGCGATCCGAACAAGCCGGCGGTGCCTTGGAGCGCACATCCCAAGGGTCAGGTGGATGAAGGTTATTACAGAGTGCCCTTAGGGAAGGCGGACATCGTGCGTGCCGGATCGGACGTGACCATTATCACCTACGGCACCATGGTGCACGTTGCGGTTGCCGCCGCCGCGGCATTGAACATGGACGCGGAGATCATCGATCTTCGCTCGCTGGTGCCGCTGGATGTGGACACGATCTGCACCTCGGTCAAAAAAACCGGCCGCTGCGTCGTTGCTCACGAGGCCACGCGATTCTCCGGGTTCGGTGCGGAAGTATCCTCGATCATTCAGGAAGAATGCTTCTGGTCGCTGGAGGCACCGATTCAACGCGTCACCGGTTGGGATACGCCGTATCCGCACGCGTTCGAGTGGGAGTATTTCCCGGGTCAAGCGCGGGTCAGTGCGGCACTCAAGACTGTCATGGAGCCCGCATGAGCCAATTCACGTTCAAGATGCCGGACTTGGGCGAAGGCACCGTGGATGCCGAGATCGTTGCCTGGCATACCAAACCCGGCGACATGGTGAACGAGGATCAGCTCATCGTCGAGGTCATGACCGACAAGGCTGCCGTCGAAGTGCCCGCACCGGTGAGCGGTCGGGTGGTTTCCGTGTCGGGCTCTCCCGGCGACAAAATTGCGGTCGGCTCGCCGCTGATCGTGTTCGAATTGACCGACGCAGCGAAGGTCGCAACGCCGGCAACAAAGCCGACCGCGGCCACCGCGCCCGCGCCCGCAACGGCACCGGCGACACCTGAGACACCTGCTGCACCCGCGATTAAGGTCTCTGCGACGACTGCGCCTGAAGCCGCCGCCGCCCGACCGGGCCGCGTGATGACATCGCCGGCCAATCGGCGTCGTGCCAGTGAAGCGGGCATTGATCTTACTACCGTGTCGGGATCCGGGCCCGGAGGCCGAATACTGACCGCCGACTTGGGCAAAGCGGTGCCGTCACGCACCGCCCCGCCGGACACCGCGGATACGACCGAAATCAAGGTCATCGGATTGCGCCGGCTGATCGCCGAACGCATGAGCGAGGCCAAGCGCAACATTCCGCACTTTGCGTATGTCGAAGAAGTCGATGTTACCGAGCTCGAATCGCTGCGCATGCACCTGAATCATTCACGGCCGCCGGAGGCGGGTTCCTTGAGCTACTTGCCGTTGGTGGTGATGGCTCTGACTCGTGTGCTCGAATCCTTTCCGCAATGCAACGTCCTCTACGATGCGGCGCGGGGCGTGCTGGTGCGGCATCGCGCCGCGCATGTGGGAATCGCGACCCAGACACCCGATGGCCTGAAAGTGCCGGTGGTGCGCAACGCGCAATCCTTGGGACTTTGGGAAGTGGCGGCGGAAATTCGCCGCTTGGCCGAGCGCGCCCGCACCAACAAGGCGACGCGCGAAGAACTGAGCGGCTCAACCATCACTGTCACCAGCTTGGGCAAGCTCGGCGGCATCGCATCGACACCCATCATCAACGCCCCCGAAGTGGCGATTATCGGGCTCAACAAGGCAGTCGAGCGGCCGGTCGTCCATCAGGGCGCGGTGGCGGTGCGGCGAATCATGAACCTGTCTTCTTCTTTCGATCATCGCTTCGTCGACGGTTATGACGCCGCAGCGATGATCCAGGCGTTGAAAGAACGCCTCGAACATCCTGCAACCATCTTTATACCCACGGTGAAAACCCCATGACCTCTCAACCTCAGCGACCTCCCTTCGGCACCCTGCTCACGTCCCACATGTCGGTCACTCAATATCGTGACGGCAAGTGGGGTCCAAGCGAGGTAAAACCCGTGGGATCGGTCGACATCAGTCCCGCAGCGCATGTGCTGCACTACGGCAGCACCTGTTTTGAAGGATTCAAGGCTTACAGCCGCGCAGACGGTTCGGTGCATCTTTTTCGCATGGAACGGCACATGCAACGGCTGCTGCAGAGTGCGCGCCTGCTGATGCTGCCGGAGCCTGACGTTGCCCAGGTGGGCGAGATGGTGCGCGCGCTGATCAAGCGCTGCCGCGATGCCGTTCCCGAAGCGCCCGGTGCGCTGTATCTGCGTCCGATCTTGTTCGGCACGTCGGCCAACCTAGGCGGCGCGACCACGCCGACCACCGAGGCGATGCTGGTGGTGCTTGCCAGCCCGGTGTGGGATTACTTCGCAGGCGGCGCGAAACCGCTGCGCATTCTGGTCGATGATCAGACCACGCGCACGGCTCAGCACATGGGCATGGTGAAGACCGGCGGCAATTATGCGGCCGCGCTCGGACCCATCATGAATGCGCGCGCAAAACATCAGGCGGATCAGGTACTGTTCTGCCCGGGCGGCCAAGTGCAGGAGACGGGTGCCGCCAACTTCATGCTGATTCGTGAAGGGGAATTGATGACGCGCAGTCTGGACTCGACTTTCCTGCATGGCGTCACCCGCGACTCTCTGTTGACCATCGGCCGCGATCTGGGCTACACGGTGACCGAGAAGAAATTCGACGTTCTGGAGCTGCTCGACTGGGCCCGCACCGGCGAAGCGGCGCTGTCAGGCACGGCGGCCGTGCTCGCCGGAGTCGGCACGCTGATCTATGCGGATACGGAGCATAAGGTGGGCAGCGGTCAGATCGGACCCGTCACCAAGGCGCTGCGTGCCAAATTAGTGGCGATACAACAGGGCGAAGCGCCGGACCGGCACGGCTGGCTGGAACGCGTCTAGTACTCCTCGCGATCTTCCTCATCCTCGTCGTCTAGATCGTCGTCGTCGTCCTCGTCGTCTTCATCTTCGTCCCAGTCTTCGTCCTCTTCCTCGTCGTCGGCGTCTTTCTCGGCCTTGGAGCCTGACCAACCCTCAGGCTCCTCGGTCAACTCCAGATCCAGCTCTGCCCAATCGTCGACATCGAGTTCCTCGGTATCGCCGTCGAGGTGTTGAATTTGGATGGTTTCCTGGTCCTCGTCCACTTTCAGCACCTGAAAGGTTTCATCGTTTTCCAAGTCGTCATACCACTGCCCGACTGTCGGTTCGTACTCTCTACCCACGGTTCATCCTTCTTTGAAACAGGTGCTCGATAAGAGCTACGAATATTAGGTGAGGCCACTCAGCTAAGTAAATGGCAATATCGTGATCCTATGACCGTCGCAGACCGCAAAGTCGCCGCTCGCCGTTTGACCGACGCGAAACGCCTGGTCGTCAAGGTTGGCTCCGCCCTGTTGGTGGATGGCGACAAGGGGAGGTTGAATCGCTCCTGGCTCGAGAGCTTGGCGGCCGATGTGGCGGCCTTCTGCAAGCGGGGTCAGGAGGTGATCTTGGTATCTTCGGGCGCCATTGCATTGGGCAGGCGGCACCTAAATTTGGATCCCGGCAAGCTGAAACTCGAGCAAAGCCAGGCGGCGGCCGCGGTCGGGCAAATTCGCCTGGCCCATGCCTATAAAGAGCTCCTGGATGTGCACGGAATTGCCGTCGCGCAGATTCTCTTGACGCTGGGCGACACCGAGCAACGTCGCCGCTACCTCAATGCGCGCAGCACCCTGAACACGCTCTTGGCGCTGAAAGCGGTTCCGGTCATCAATGAGAACGATACCGTCGCAACGGCGGAAATCCGCTATGGCGACAACGACCGGCTGGCGGCACGCGTGGCACAGATGATCGGCGCCGATTGCCTGGTGCTGCTGTCGGATGTCGACGGACTCTACACCACGGATCCGAAAGAGGATCCGGATGCACACTTCATCGCCCGGGTGCTGGAAATTACGCCGGCCATCGAAGCGATGGCGAGCGGCACCGCCGGCGACCTGGGTTCCGGAGGCATGCACACCAAAATAGCCGCTGCAAAGATCGCGGTCTCCGCCGGATGCCACTTATGCATTTCGTTGGGAACCGAGGAACACCCCTTAAAGCGCATTGAGGAGGGGGGCCGTTGTACTTGGTTTGTTCCCACCTCTACGCCGCTGGCAACCCGCAAGCAATGGATCGCGAGCACGCTGAAGCCTGCGGGAGCCATTGCGGTCGATGATGGCGCGGTTCGTGCATTGATGGGGGGCAAAAGCCTGCTGCCGGCCGGCGTCACCAGGGCGGTGGGGCGATTCGACCGCGGCGACACGGTTAGCATCATCGGACCCGACGGCACCGAAATAGGGCGGGGCATCTGTGCCTATTCCGACGTGGACGCGGCGCGCATCATCGGCCGCAAGTCCGCCGATATAGAGAAGGTGCTTGGCTTTCGAGGCCGCGACGAAATCGTGCATCGGGACGACTTGGTGCTGCTCAGAATCCTGTGAACGCCATCGTCGATCTGATGCAGGGCATCGGCCGTGCCGCCCGTTCGGCCGCAGCGCAGTTGGCGTTTGCCTCGACCGATCAGAAAAATCGCGCTTTGTGCGCTGCCGCCTCGGCGCTGCGAACCTCGAGCGGCAAAATTCTTAGCGCAAACGCAGCGGATCTGCGCGAGGCGGGTGCGGAACTCTCAGCGGCGCTGCTCGATCGGCTGCGCCTCGACGAGGCGCGCGTGGAGACGATGGCCCGCGGCCTCGAGGACATCGCCACGGCCCGCGATCCCATCGGCGTGCATTTGGCCGAATGGTCGCGCCCGAACGGCATGCTGATACAACGGGTTTGCGTGCCGCTGGGCGTCATCGGCATCATTTACGAAAGCCGGCCCAACGTCACCTCGGATGCCGGAGCGCTGTGCCTGAAATCCGGCAACGCCGTGATCCTGCGCGGCGGCTCGGAGAGCGCGCGCTCGAGCGCCGCCATCCACGAGTGTCTGCAGCAAGGCCTCATTGACGCATCCCTGCCTGCGGGCTGCATTCAACTGGTACCCACCATCGACCGCAGCGCCGTTGGCCACATGCTTTCCGGCATGACCGACAGCATCGACGTCTTGGTGCCGCGCGGCGGCAGGAGCTTGATCGCACGCGTGCAGAGAGAAGCGCGAGTGCCGGTGATCGGACATCTTGAAGGAGTCTGCCACGTGTACATTCATGGCGGGGCGGACCTAACGATGTCGATACGCGTCGCGATCAACGCCAAGATGCGCCGCACCGGCGTTTGCGGTGCAGCCGAGACATTGCTCGTGGACCGCGGCTGCGCGGCCACCCATCTAGGGCCGTTGGTGCGAGCCTTGCTGGCAGCGGGTTGCGAGGTGCGCGGCGATGAGTTGAGCGCGGCTGCCGATGCGCGCGTCAAGCGCGCCACCGAGCAGGATTGGTACTCGGAGTATCTCGATGCCATCATTGCCGTGCGCGTGGTGGACGGTTTGGACGCAGCCATTGCCCACATTGCACAATATGGATCGCAGCACACCGACTGCATCGTCACGCAAGATGCGGCCGCGGCTGAGCAGTTTCTGGCCAGAGTCGACAGCGCCATCGTGCTGCACAACGCATCCACGCAGTTTGCCGACGGTGCCGAGTTCGGCATGGGGGCCGAAATCGGCATCAGCACGGACAAATTTCACGCGCGGGGCCCGGTGGGCCTCGAGCAATTGACCAGCTATAAGTACGTCGTACGGGGCAGCGGCCAACTGCGCGACTAGGGGGCTCCTGCGCACCCTTTCGCATATTGGACGCTTGCGGCCTTCCCCTAACGGCCCCTTATGTAAATTTGTCGGGCACCGCACAGTTTTCAGGGCTTTGCGCTGGTGCAATGTCTCAAATGCTCGAATTGCTGCCCTACTTATTGGCCGCCGCAGCCGGTGCCGCGGCGATGGCCGCCGCCTTGCAACTGCGCCGCCGTGCCGCGCAGACCCCGCACGCCGATCCGGGTCATGAGCCTTCCCGCGGGCTGGCTCTCCCCAAACAGACGGTGGCGGAATTGCAGCGATTTCGCGCGGTCGTCGACAGCTGCGTCGATTCAATTTATATGGTCGATCGCGAGACGCTCCAATTCGTGGATGCCAGCGCGACCGCCTCGAGCCGCACCGGTTATTCGCACGAAGAATTGATGAAGATGGGTCCGCTCGATTTGCTCAAAACCAGCCGCGAGGAGTTGAGCCGCACTTACGACGAAGCCATTGCCGCAGGTCCGCAAGGCATCCGCAGCGAATCCGTCGGCCGGCTCAAAGACGGCAGCGAAACCTTCGTGGAACTCAACCGGCAAGCCGTGCGCATCGATGGCCGCTGGATCATCGTGACCATCTCCAGGGACGTGACCGAAAGAAAGCTGGCCGAATTGGCCGCGCAGCGCTTCGCGCGCATGTTCGCAGCACTGAGCGATACCAACGAGGCCATCATGCGGGTCGGCTCGCCTGAAGACCTCTTTCAACGCGTCTGCGAGGCGGCTGTCCACGGTGGCAGGCTGCTCGCCGCCAGCATCTGCGTCCCCGGCGAGCATTCGGCCGACGCACGCATCATCGCGGTGGCCGGCGCCGGCGCTGAAAAATTACGCGACGTGCGCCTGTCCATCGACGGCTCAACACCCGAGGGCAGCGGACTGGTCGGCACCGCATTCCGCACGCAGGCGCCCTGCATCAGCAACGATTTTCTCAGCGATGCGCGCACGGCGTACTGGCATGAGGTGGCGCGGCAAGCCGGCATCGCAGCCGGCGTCGCGTTGCCGCTCATACAGCACGGCCGCAGCATCGGAGTGCTGGTGCTTTATTCGGCGGATAAGAACGCCTTCGACGAGGAAGTGGTGGCGCTGCTCATGCACATGGGCCGCAACGTCGTATTTGCGCTCGATAATTTCAACCGCAAAGCGGAACGTGCCGCCGCCGAAGAGCACTTGCGGGCCGCCGACGCCAGGCTCAAGCGCGCCACGCGCGGGGCCAATGACGGGCTTTGGGAACTCGATGTGCCGAGCCGGGAAATGTGGGTTTCGGAACATTTCGCGGAAATGTTCGGCTATGAGCAGCAGGAATTCCTCGGCCTGCGGCAAAAATTCTTCGATATCTTGCACGCTGATGATGCGGTGCGCCTGCGCGAAGCAATCGAGCGCAGCATTCGAGAAGGCGTGCTGGTGGACGTAGAGGTGCGCGCCAAGACTCGCGCCGGCGAGGCGCGCTGGTATCGCGTGCGCGGCGCGCTGGAGCGCAATGCGCAGGGCGTGCCGTTGACGGTGTCGGGCTCGCAGCGCGACATTACCCAGCGCCAGCAATATGCCTTGGCGCTGCTCGAGGCGACGGAAACGGCTGCTGCGGCTAACAAAGCCAAGAGCCAGTTCCTTGCCAACATGAGTCACGAGATCCGCACGCCGATGAACGGCGTCATCGGCATGATTGAATTGCTGCTGGAGACGGAACTGAACCCCATGCAGATGGATTATGCGGAGACCGTGCGCGACAGCGCCTCGGCGCTCTTGACAGTGATCAACGATATTCTGGATTTTTCCAAAGTCGAAGCCGGCAAGCTTGACCTCGAACTGCTCGACATGGACATGCGCGACACGGTGGAAGATGTCGCGCGCTTGCTTGCGATTCAGGCGCATGCCAAGGGGCTCGAGGTCATTGCCCTCATCGACCCCAGCTTGCCCGACCTGGTTCGCGGCGATGCCGGCCGCCTGCGCCAGGTGCTCTTGAATCTCGGGGGCAACGCGGTCAAGTTCACTCAAAAAGGCGAAGTGTCGGTCGAATGCAAGGTCGTGCAGAAAGACGAGCGGGGCGTCATGGTCCGCTGCGAAGTGCGCGATACCGGCATGGGGATTCCCGCGAGCCGCGTCGATGCCCTGTTCACGGCCTTCACTCAAGTGGATGCCTCGACGACGCGCCGGTTCGGCGGCACCGGCTTGGGGCTATCGATCGTCAAGCGGCTCATTGCGCTGATGGGCGGCGAAGTCGGCGTCTCGAGCGAGGAGGGGGTGGGCTCGACGTTCTGGTTCACGGTGCGATTGGGTTTGGCACAGGACACGACCAAGGCGCGCCCGGCGCCGCCCACGCAGCTCCGCGGCCAGCGAATCATCATCGTCGATGACAACATGACGAACCGCAAGGTATTGATGGGCCAACTATCGCTGTGCGGAATGGACGCGGTATGCGCGAGCTCCGCGGATGAAGCCTTGAGCCTCATGCGGCATGCGGCCTTGGCGGGGCGTCCATTTGAAGTTGCGCTGCTCGATCATCAAATGCCTGGATGCGATGGCGCGACCTTGGGCAAGACCATTCTCGCCGAGCATTCACTGCGTGGGGCACGCTTGATCCTGTTGACCTCGTCGGGTCAGCGCGGCGATGGACGGATGTTCTCCGAGCTGGGTTTCGCGGGGTACCTGCTGAAGCCCGTCACGCACCGCGATCTCACCGACTGCCTGATGATGGTGCTCGGCACCAAAGCCGAAGGCTGGCGCATGGCCACGCAACCCATCGTGACCCGGCATGCGCTGCGATCGCAGCGGTTGCGGGAAACGCATCACATTCTGCTAGCCGAGGACAATGTGGTGAATCAGAAAGTGGCTTGCCGAATTCTCGAGAAACTAGGCTACCGGGTCGATGTGGCCGCTGACGGTCAGGCCGCTTTCGAGGCGTGGCAGAGCGGCCGCTATCAATTGATCCTCATGGACTGCCAGATGCCGGTGATGGACGGCTACGAAACCACGCGAAAAATTCGCGAACACGAATCAGGCGGCAAGCGTATTCCCATCATTGCCCTCACCGCTCACGCCATGAAGGGCGCCGACAACGAGTGCCGCGCGGCGGGCATGGATGATTACTTGTCGAAGCCCATCGACCGTGAGCACCTGCACAGCGCACTGCAGCGCTGGCTCAACGAGTCGGGCGACAGCTCGGCGGCCGACGAGCCGGCCGCGGGGTAACCATCTATCCGCCGGCATCGCCGGCGCTGATCTCCCCGGCGACGATGAGGGGCGGAGCGTAACCATTCGGACCGTGCTCGATCAGCACGATGCCGCAATTGGGCGGAACGTGTGCCTGATCCCATTGGCCCGTGACGTACGCCCACAAACAGGTCATGACACCGCCATGACTCACCACGATCACATCTTTACTGGGATGCGCCGCGGCCAGTCGATCGAGAACTGGTCCGACGCGCGCCTGAACGTCCTCGTAGCTCTCGCCGCCTTGAGGCTTCCACGCCCACGGCCGCAGGGGGTCGTAGTCGGGTTCCGTCAAGAATGAATCGTAGGAGCGTCCTCGATGCGCTCCGATCTCGCGCTCGTGCAATTCAGGCTCGAACTCGAGCGGCAAGCCCAATGCGCCGGCGATGATGCGCGCCGTCTCGCTCGCGCGCCGGTATGCGCTGGTGACCACCAACTCCGGCTGAAACTGCGCGCCGATGCGCTGGGCGGCCTGCTGGGCTTGGCGGTAGCCCAATTCCGTCAGCGGCAGATCGTGGGGAGATACGGCGTAGATCCGCTCTCGGTTTCCCGAGCTCTCGCCGTGTCTGACGAGAATCAATTTGCTCATGCGCGATGCATGTCGTGCAGGTCGGCGAGCCGCTGCAGCCAGCCGCGCACCGCCGTCACGTCCGGCAGATAGAACTGTCCTTGCACGCGGTCGCCGACGCCGACCGAGATGCCGCCATGCGCTTCGACCATGCTGAATCCATCCTGATCGGTAAGGTCATCGCCGATGAAAACCGGGAGCCGGCCGCTGAAGGGAGCCTCCTTCATGAATGCCTGGATTGCGGTGGCCTTGCTGAAGCCCCGCGGCTTGATTTCGAACAGCATTTTGCCGTTCTGAATGTGGTAATTGCTGCCGAGTGGCTTCGCGATTTCAATGACGGCTTCGCGCAGCACCTGCTCAAATTGCGGCGCCATGCGAAAGTGCAGTCCGATGGTGCGATCCTTATCCTCGAGCAGCGTTCCAGGGTGGGCGGCGACCAAGGCCTTGATGGCAGCGCGCGCGGCATCGAGTTGGGAGTCGACAAAGCTCGCACCCTGAATCGTGCCGTCGGCCCGGCGGCGCTCGACGCCGTGCAGACCGGCGGCCGGCAGCTTCAGCGGCGCAAACATTTCATCGAGCGTTTCGATCTTGCGGCCGCTGACGAGCGCAACGGCGCCTCCCAAGCGTTCTGAAATTTCCTGCAGCAGCGAATTGATCTTAAGATCTGCGGTGGTCTCTGAGGGCGTGTCGGTGAGCTCGACCAGCGTGCCGTCGACATCCAAGAACAAACACCAGTCGAGTGCGGGCGGCGGCGGTGATTGCTTCATGTGCCAAAAACATAGCCTACGCAGTTGCGGCTGCCAATGCTTTGCCGGCATTTTATTTCAATGTAAGTTTTACACGAAATTCATTGCTTAAAAGCCAAGACTGTGCACTCAAAGTTCTGTATTTTGTGGCTTAACGCTGCGCGTTTTTTTTGAAATAACGGAGATGCGATGTTTCGCTCGGTCATGCTGCGATTCGTCCTGCCGGTCGCACTTGCTTCATGCGTCGTGGCGTATTTTGGATTGCCGTACATCCAGCGATTGCTGGCCGAATGGTTCCGCTCCGACGTCGAGTTGCGCGCGCAATTGGTGATGCACTCAATGGAGGAACCGATCACGGACTTGGTCGAGAACGGCAGCGAGGCGCGGCTGCGCGTTTACTTGGCGAAGATCGCCACCGATGAACGGCTGCTTGCGATCCTGGTGTGCCGTCCCAACGGCACCACGATTTTCAAATCCGAGCGCACGCCGGCGGCCGTCACTTGCGAAGCGGAGGGCGGTACCAGTCCGCCGCGGTCGCACATCATGCAGCTTCCGTCAGGGTCGGTGCAGATATCGCGCTTCGACTTCGATGCCGCGCAGCCCAAGCCGTTTCGCGTGCTGATGCTGCACGACCTGAGCTTCGTGGACCGCCGTCAGCGCACGGCCCGGGACTTCGTGCTGGCTTTTGTCGGCATCTCGATTCTGCTGCTGGCGCTCTTGATCGTCCTGGTTGCGTGGCTGCAGCTGCGCCGCTGGGTCCAGGTGTTGCTGGGCGACATTCGAGGCAAGCGTTTCTTGGACAATGCGCAGTCGCCGCGATATTCACTGCCCATTTTGTCGCAGGTGCGCCAGGTGTTGGCCGAGGCTGAGGAGCAGCAGCGCCTGGAAATCGACTATCGCGAGAACTGGACGCCGCAGGCGCTGCAGCAGGTGGTGCGCGGCCAGTTGAATTCCGCACAGGTCATCATTGTTTCGAATCGTGAACCGTACATCCACAACTTCGACGCCAATCACCAGCCGGTCTGGCAAGTTCCGGCGAGCGGCATGGTCACTGCGCTCGAGCCCATCATGCGGGCGTGTTCCGGGGTATGGGTGGCGCACGGCGCCGGCAGCGCGGATCGGGAGACGGTGGATAGGAACGACCAAATCCGCGTGCCGCCCGATGATCCGACCTATACGCTGCGGCGAGTCTGGCTCACCGCGGATCAGGAGCAGGGCTACTACTACGGCTTCTCCAATGAAGGGTTGTGGCCGCTGTGTCATCTCGCCTACGTGCGCCCGGCGTTTCGCGCCAGCGACTGGCGGGCCTACGAGGAAGTCAACGCTAAATTCGCGGACGTCGTCATGGCGGAGTCGGTCTCGGAGAGCCCGGTCATTCTCATCCAAGACTTTCACTTTGCATTGCTGCCGCTGCTGCTCCGCAAGCGTATTCCCCGTGCGACCATCGCCTTGTTCTGGCACATCCCGTGGCCCAACGCTGAGACATTCGGCGTCTGTCCCTGGAAGCGGGAAATGCTCACGCACATGCTGTCGGCGGACATCCTGGGTTTCCACACCCGTTATCACTGCCAGAATTTTCTCGACACCGTGGATCGCTTCGTCGAGTGTCAAATTGATCGCGAGCACATGACGGTGACGCTCAAGGGGCGCGTGTGCCGGGTGGCACCCTATCCGATTTCGATCGAGTGGCCGCCGCGCTGGCTTGCCTTGTTGCCGGATGTTGCATCCTGCCGTGCGGCGGTGCGCGAGCGCTATCGCATCGCTGCCGATGTCGTCATCGGCCTGGGAGTGGAGCGCTGGGACTTCACCAAGGGAATCATCGAGCGCTTTCAGGCGCTGGAGGTGCTGCTCGACAACAATCCGCGCCACCGCGGCCGTATCAGCTTGCTGCAGGTGGCAGCGCCATCGCGAGGCCAATTGCCCGCCTACCAGGCGCTGCAGCAGCACACCTATGGCGAGGTCGAACGCATCAATTCGAAATTCGCGCAGGGCGACTGGCGTCCAATCGTGTTGATCGACGAGCATCAACCGCCGGTGCGCGTCTACGAGCTGTACCGGGCGACCGACTTCTGCCTGGTCAACAGCCTGCACGACGGCATGAACTTGGTCGCCAAAGAGTTCGTGGCCGCGCGCGACGATGAGGACGGCGTGCTGATCTTGAGCACTTTTGCGGGCGCTTCGCGCGAGTTGGCCGAGGCGGTGCTGATCAACCCCTTCGATGTCACCGAGACTGCAAATGCCATGGAGGTGGCCATTCATATGGGGCGCGATGAGCGGCGCAATCGGATGAGCCTGATGCGCCGTACGGTTAAAGAGAACAACGTGTATCGCTGGGCCGGCCGCATGCTGATGGACGCGGCGCGCATCCGTCAGCGCCAGAGCCTGCCATCCATGGCGCGCCGCTTCGGTACCTTCGGCCGCTAGCTGATCGAGCCTCTAGGCGTTTCCCGTCGCGCATTTTGCGCAAACGCGCGCAGCCGTTCCGCGGCCGTGCGCAAAGTCTCTTCGCGCTTGGCGATGCATAGCCGCACCAGCGTCATGTGCGGCGGCTGTGCGTAAAATGGCGACAGCGGAATCACGGCGACCTTCGCCTCGCGGATCAGCCGGTCGGCAAATCGCATGTCATCCTCCTGGCTGATCGCCCCGTAGTCCACCAGCTGGAAATAGGTGCCGGCCGCCGGCAGTGGCTCCAACCCTGAGGCTCGCAGCAGTCCCGCCAGCAAATCGCGCTTGGTCTCGAAGAAAGCGGCCAGGCCGGCCCACGCGTCCGGATAGCTCGCGAGGTAGCGAGAGATGGCATATTGCAGCGGCGAGACGATGCTGAAGGTATTGAATTGGTGCACTTTGCGCAGCTCGCGCGTCATTTCCGGCGGAGCGATGCAGTAGCCCGTGCGCCAGCCGGTGGCATGCAAGGTTTTGCCGAACGAAAACACGGCATAGCTGCGCTCCCGAAGCTCCGGGTGCGTCAGCACGGTTTGGTGGCGCCGCCCATCGAATAGCACATGTTCGTAGACCTCGTCTGAGATGACTGTGATCGGCCGATCGCGGATGCATGTGGCCAGCGCATCCAAGTCATCCCGCGTCGCCACGGTGCAGCTGGGATTTTGCGGACTATTGATGATGATGAGCCGCGTGCGCGCGCTCAACGCTCGCCGAATCTCGTCCCAATCAAAGCGAAATGAAGGAGGCTTGAGCGCGATGCGTACGCAGCGCGCACCAGCCAGGCGCACGGCCGGTTCATACGAGTCGTAGGCGGGATCGAAGATAATGACCTCATCGCCCGCTCCGACGGATGCTTGAATGGCGTCATAAATGGCCTCGGTGGCGCCGCAGGTCACCGTGATTTCAGTTTGCGGGTCGAATTGGCGCTGATAGCAAACATCGAGTTTCTTGGAGATCTGCTCGCGCAGCTCGAGCGTGCCCTCCATGGGCGCGTATTGATTGCGCCCCTCCGCAATGACATCGACCAGCGCCTGTGAAAGTCGCGGATCGATGGAGTAGTCCGGAAAGCCCTGGCCGATGTTCAGGGCGTTTTCCTCGGCCGCGCGCCGCGACATGACCGTGAAAATCGTGGTGCCGACTTCGGGCAATTTGCTGTTGAATTGCACTCAGCGCTCCAGGTTTTGCAGGCCGCCCGCCAGCGAGCGCACGGCCAGACCTTGTTTGCGCAGCGCTTGCGCGGCCGCCAGGCTGCGCTTGCCGCTGGCGCATACCAGCAAGGCTTCGCGTCCCGCTGCGAGAAGTCCGGGATTCGCCAAGAGCTCCTGCATTGGGATGTGCCGCGCGGCAGCGGGGCGCGCCGCGACTTCCTCGAGGCTGCGGATATCGATGACATCGAGCCCGTGTTCCGCTGCAGCTGCCAGCGAATCGAGCGCAATCTCGATGCCGGCATCTTCTCGCGCGATCTCGTGGATATGGGCGCAGCCGGGAGCGCGGCACTCGGGGCGCCGCGCGGCCTTGATCTTTACCGTGGAGAAATTCATGAAATCGAGCAGCAGCAGTTCGTCCTCCAGTTGCCCGCTCATCTGCAGCAGTATCTTCAATGCCAGGAGCGCCTGCATGGTGCCGAATGTGCCCGGCACGGGGCCTAAAACGCCCGCCTCGGCGCAATTGCCGACGACACCATCACCGATTGCGTCGGGCCACAGGCAGCGCAGACAGGCGTGACGCGAATCGGGTTTGTAGACCTGAAGTTGGCCCTCGTATTGATACACGCTCGCAAACACGGCCGGTTTGTGCGCAAGCACCGCGGCGTCGTTAATCAAATACTTGGTGCGAAAATTATCGCTGCAGTCCAGGACGAGGTCGTAGCCGCGGATCAACTCAAGCGCGTTGCCGGCATTGAATCGCACCGCGTGCAGCTCCACCTGCACGGCAGGATTGATGCGCTCGATCGCGGCGCGCGCCAATTCCCCTTTAGGTTTGCCGGCGTCGGCGAGCCCGTAAATGGGCTGCCGGTGCAAGTTGCTGGCATCCAAGGCGTCGGCGTCGACCAGTCCCAAGAATCCCACTCCCGCACCGGCCAGATACTGCATGGCGGGACTGCCGAGCCCGCCCAGGCCGACGATGAGAACGCGTGCGCGCGACAAAATCGCCTGGCCAGCGGCGCCGATCTCCTTGAGCAATATCTGCCGGGAATAGTCGGGCTGCATCGCCTACTTGGGATTCGAGGCGACGCGCTGAAGCTGTTCGGTGTGCGAATGATGGGGTTCCGCCGCACAACGCTCGCAGTTGACCCAACCGGAGTCGCCGCTGCGATAGTGCTCCTTCTTCCAAATGGGCACGCGATGCTTTACTTCATCGATGATGAACCGGCAGGCTTCGAATGCTTCACCACGATGCACGGAGCTTACAGCCACCCACACCGCCATCTCACCCAACTGCAAAGATCCGACGCGGTGAATGCACAAGGCGCGCTTCACCGGGAAGCGCCGCAGGGCTTCGGCGACAATGCGGTCGCCTTCCTTCACGGCGAGTTCCTGGAACGCCTCGTATTCGAGCCGCGTGACTTCTTGTCCTTCGTTGTGGTCCCGAACCCAGCCTTCAAAGCTGACATAGCCGCCGGCGCTGAGATCTTGCAGCTCACGCCGCGCTGCTTCAGCGTCGATCGCAGTCTGGGTGAAACGGAAATTCATCAGCCGCCCGCCACCGGAGGAATGAACACCACCGCGTCGTTGGCCGCCAGCTTGCGAGACCATTCGCAGAACTCGCTATTGACCGCCACTTTCAACTGCTCGCGCGACAGGGTAAAGCGGTAGCGGGCGACGAGTTCGGCATACAGATCCGCCGGCGTGGCTGCTGCGGTTTCCAATACCTCCTCGGACCGCCCGGCTTGTTCGCGCATCAGCGCGTAGTATTGAATTTTAAGTTGCATGGGGGCTGAGGCTTCCAGCGTTGCGGCCGCCTCTGCATATTCCTCGGGCGTGTTCACATTGTCCAATGCACGTGCATCCACAGGCGCAAGCAGATGCGCGCCGTGGCGGACGAGAAACTTTCGCGGGCAAAGGCCGCCGCCCGCTTGATAGTCCGCCAGCAGGGAAGCGGCGGCAGGTTCCCAGATGGCGCAGAGCGGCTCGGGCAACCCGTCGTGCGCGCTCGTGTAGGCGGTCGCGAGACTTTTGGAATCTCGTGCACGCAGCAACTCGTCGACCGCGGCGTCGGAAAGAAACGGCAAATCGCAGGCCAACACCAGCCAAGCCGCCTGAGGGTGGGCGGCGAGGGCGGAACGGATACCCACTATCGGCCCTTCGCCCTCGACCGAGTCCACGATCATGGCGTGCTGCGCGCGGGTCTGATCGAGGCTCTGATTGGCTCGCACCGACACGAAGACCTGTGCCACATGCCGTTTTGCAAGCTCGACGGCGCGATCCAACTGAGTTTTGCCCCGGTACTGAAGCGCGGCCTTGTCGCGATGCATGCGGCTGCTCGAACCGCCCGCAAGAATCAGCCCGTGAATTGCCGCAACGCTCATGTTGCCGCCGCCGAGAAGCCGCTCTTGCCGCCTTCCTTGGCCAGCAGGCGCACGCCGCCGATGATGATGTCGTGCGACAGGGCCTTGCACATGTCATACACGGTCAACGCGGCAATGCTGGCACCGGTCAGCGCCTCCATTTCGACACCGGTCTTGTGGTGCACGCTTACCGTGCATTGAATCACGGCGGTGTCGCCTTCCAGATCGATGACGATACGGCAGCTCTCGAGGCCGAGCGGATGACAGAACGGAATAAGCTCGTGCGTGCGCTTCGCGCCGAGCACTCCCGCGACAATGGCGGTATCGAACACCGGACCCTTGGGAGATCGTAGTTCGTTGCTTCGCAATGCTGCCGCGACGGCGGCGGGAAATTGGACGCGCGCCTCCGCCGTGGCGCTGCGCTGCGTTGCATCCTTGCCGCTGACATCGATCATGGTGGGACGCTGATCGGCATCCAAATGAGTAAAGGTCATGGATTCAGCCGCCGATGTAGTACATCTCGATTTTCTTGGCCTCGGGATCCGCGCGCCGCAGCTCTTCGCGAAGCTCGCTGTAGCGATCGGTGCGGCCCAGCCACGCGCCGCGAATGAGCTTCAGCAACTCGGCATCGTCTGCCCCGTCACGCAGCGGCGCGCGCAGATCCAGCCCATGTGTTGCGAAGAGGCAGGTATAGAACCGGCCTTCTGAAGAAAGCCGAGCGCGGCTGCAAGCGCCGCAAAAGGGTTGCGACACCGAGGAGATGAAACCGACTTCGCCGGCGCCGTCATCGAAGCGCCAACGCTGCGCGACCTCGCCGCGGTAATTTTGTGAAATCGGGTGAATGGGCCAGCGTTCATGCACGCGTGCGGCCAGCTCGCGCGACGGCACCACGATTTCCGGCCGCCATTGATTGCGATTGCCGACGTCCATGAATTCGATGAAGCGCACGATGACGGGCGTGCCGCGAAAACGTTCAACCAGGTCGAGCGCCGTGTGATCGTTGACGCCCCGCTCAATGACGGCATTGATCTTGACCGGAGACAGGCCGGCAGCGATGGCGGCATCAATTCCTGCGAGCACTTGATCGAGCGCGCCGAATCCGCCGCTCAAGCGCTTGAAAAGGTCCTTGTCCAAGCTATCCAGGCTCACCGTGATGCGCCGCAATCCATTCGCATGCAGATCGACTGCATGATTCGCGAGCAGCACGCCGTTGGTGGTCAAGGCAATGTCCTCGATACCCGCAATGCCGGTCAAATCGCCCACCAAATCGGCTAGGTTGGTGCGCAGCAGGGGCTCGCCGCCGGTGAGGCGCAGTTTGCGAACACCCAGTGAGGCAAATAATCTCGTCAGCCGCACGATTTCATCGAAAGACAATCGTTCGCGCGATTTCAGGAATTGATAGTGCTCGTGGAACTGTTCCTTCGGCATGCAGTAGGGACAGCGAAAATTGCATCGGTCCATGACGGAAATCCGCAGGTCGTGCAGCGGACGGCCCAACCGGTCGAGCGGATTCTGCGCGCCGCGAATATCGTGGATGACGCTCGTCATTCGGACTTCAAGTCACCAGCGATACACGCTGGTGACAAATCCCTTGGCGTAGGTGTTGGGCCCTGGCGGCAGTTCCACGAATCCGTCAGTGCCGGCAAGGCTCAAGAAGTCCCCGGAACCGTTGGGAGGGCGTGGACTTGCCCACGGCCGCCCCCAATCATCGTGTTCGATCGTGACGGGCATGAAATACGCCAGCGAATGCTTGAATGTCACCGGACTCGCCAACGCAAGCCGCTCAGGCGGCGCGCGTTTGGTGCCCATCGCCTCGGCAATGGCAGGGATAACGTAACGGATCAGGCAAACCAAGGTGGAAACCGGATTGCCCGGCAATCCAAAGACCGATTGACCTTGCGGTCCGATGCCGAACCACATGGGCTTTCCCGGCCGCTGGGCCACGTTGTGAAAGACCTCTTGCACGCCCAGTTGTGTCAGCGCTTTGGGCACCAGATCGAACTTGCCCATGGAGACGCCGCCGCTCAATACGACCACCTCATGCGTGGTCAAGTGCAAGGACAACCGCTCGCGCAATTGGCTTTCATCATCGAGCACATGGTCGTTGCCGACTCGGCTGAATCCGCGCCTGCGGAACGTGGCGGCCACCGCATAGGCATTGGAGCGGCGCACTTGAAACTCTGCTATCGGATCGCCGGGTTCGATCAATTCATCGCCCGTCGAGACCACCATGATGGCCGGCTGGCTGCTCACGCGGACCCGAGCCATGCCCGCCGAGGCCGCCACGGCGACTTCCGGTGCGCGCAACAATGTCCCGGACTCCAATAGCAGTTGGCCTTGGCGGCTGTCGGCGCCGCGCCTGTGAATATTGTGGTAAGGCGAGTCCACCACGGTGGTGTTGATCGAAACGACCCCGTCGCCGACATCGACCTGCTCGATTGGAATGATGTTGTCGCAGCCAATCGGCAAAATTGCGCCGGTCATGACCTCGATTGCATGATCCGGAGCCTTGAGCTTCGTCGCCGGCGCGCCGGCGGCCTGGACACCCTGAATCTGAAAGCGGCGCTGCCCGCGCCGCAACGCCTCGCTGTCCACCGCCATGCCATCCATGGAAACTCGGTCGAATGGCGGTGCGTCGCGCTCGGCGTAGATATTCTCGCGCAACGTGGCCCCGACGCACTGCGTTAGCGGCAGCGACTCGATGGGCAAACACGTCAGCCGAGAGTAGATGGCCTCTTCGGCCAGACGCGGAGTGATGAGCGTACTAGCCTGCATAGTTCAAAATCGGCGGCGGAGCGATCCGCCGCGCCGATGGTCATTACTTTTGTTTCGCTTTGAAGATTTTCAACTGTTCGTTGAACCTGCCGACCACTGCCTGCAGTTCATCGACGGCAGCGTTATGTTTTTGCACAAGAATTTTCTGTTCCTGATCAACCTTTTTCTTTTCATCCGGCGACATCTTGGAAAGATCCTTCGGCGCTGCATCCATTTCCAGGTTGAGGCAGTCGAGATAGGAGTTCATTTCGCCGTTGTAGCGGTCGAAATCATGCTTGGCCGCGATCATTTCATCCCGGGTGGCCGTATTGCCATTGGGGGGTGCTGCGGGCGATTGCGGGTAGGAGCATGTCGCCTGCGCGTGGGCGGCCAATCCGAATGCGAAAACAAGTGTCAGGGGTATCCAAGCCTTCATCGGGAATCCTCTAGTTATCAAGACAAATGAGGTGAAACAGAGCCAATGTGATCTTACGGCCAAGGGCGAAAGGCCGCCAGCGCAGCGCTATTATGCTGTAAGCATATGATTTGGCGCATCTATTTGAGCGCTTTTGAGGCGCATAGTTCCCGCGCTCATGGGATCAACCCGCCACGGCCGCGAATCGGCGAGGAAATTTTGGCCCCCCTGTCGAATTTGGCGCGCGAGATTCGACTATGTTACGGCGAATTGCGCCATAACGACGGAATCTACACATGAACTATTTATTGCTGATCTACAACAACGAACAGGAAACGATGGCACTGGGCGAAGCCGCCCTCAAAAAGATGATGGGCGAGTACACGGATTTTACTAAATCCATCGTGCAAGCCGGAAATTTCAAAGCCGGCGATCGCTTAAGGCCAGTCTCCTCGGCTTCGACGGTCCGCATTCGCAACGGCAAAACGGCCATTACCGATGGTCCCTTTGCGGAAACTCGTGAGCAGCTGGGCGGCTACTACCTGATCGAAGCGAAGAACCTCGACGAGGCCACCGCCATCGCCGCGCGTATCCCCGGCGCAAAGTACGGCAGCATCGAAGTGCGCCCCGTTTGGCCGCCCGTGGCGTAAAGAGCCGGCTAAAGCGATGAGAGGAAATGACGTCGGCCACGTGATTGAAGAGATATTTCGCCGGGAGGCGGGTCGAGTTCTCGCAACTTTGATCCGCCTTCTCGGCGACTTCGACCTGGCCGAGGAGGCGCGGCAAGACGCCTTCGCCGCTGCCATCGAGCAGTGGCCGTCGCAGGGCACACCGGCAAATCCGAGCGCTTGGCTGATCAGCGCAGGCCGCAACAAGGCGATCGATCGAATTCGCCGAGATAAGTTATTCAGGGAAAAAATCGTAGGTGAACTTGCGGGCGGCGAGGCCGGGGTCGCAGCCGCGATTGACGAGGGCGACGCGGAAGTATTCGGCGACGATCGGCTGCGGCTGATCTTCACCTGTTGTCATCCGGCCCTCAACGAGGAGGCTCGCATTGCACTCACGCTGCGCGAGGTGTGCGGGCTGAGCACACAGGCGGTGGCACGTGCTTTTTTGTTAGGCGAAGAGACCATGGCGCAACGCCTGGTGCGCGCCAAGAAAAAGATTAGAGACGCAGGGATTCCGTACGAGACGCCGGACCCTTCGGTGCTCGAAGAGCGAATCGAGGTCGTGCTCGCGGTTGTATACGGGGTTTTCACGGAAGGCTACGCCGCGACCGCCGGTTTGCAACTGATCGACGTCGAGCTGTGCGCCGAGGCCATCCGGCTCGGCAGGCTGCTCGATGCGTTGTTGCCCAGTCACGCCGGCGTGATGGGTTTACTAGCTCTGATGCTCTTGCATGATGCGCGGCGTGCCTCGCGCGTGTCGGATGCGGGCGATGTGGTGTTGCTCGATGATCAAGACCGATCTCAATGGGACCGCAACGAAATTGCGGAGGGCCTTATGCTGGTGGATAAGTCTCTATCAATTCGCGGCCAGGTGAGCGCATACGCGGTCCAAGGCGCCATCGCGGCGCTGCACGTAAAGGCCAACGACAGCGCGGGCACTGACTGGCCGCAGATCGTGGGTCTGTACGAGGTGCTGCTGAGATTGCAGCCCACGCCGGTCATTGAGTTGAATCACGCCGTGGCAGTGTCGATGGTAGACGGTGCGGCGCGCGCGCTCGACTTGGTCGACTCTCTCTCGGCGCGCGGCAGGGTTACGCAATATCACTTGCTGCACGCCGCTCGCGGGCGGTTTCTGGAACAGCTGGGCCGCTTAGCTGAGGCTCGGGAGGCCTACAGCACCGCGCTGCGAACCGCCACGCTCGAGCCGGAGAAGCGCTTCCTCGCTGCCCGAATCGCGGGCATTCAGGGTATTTGCCCCGCGCCCGTGTCTGGGTGAGCCGCGGCAGGCACCGCGGAGCTGCGCACCTCAGTTCGCGCCGCCTCGTCTGCCGAAGGCGGGATTTCCTGCGCTACGACCGATGTTGTGTTGATCACGGAGGGATTGTCGCGCAGTTTGACGAACAGAGCGCCGCCCTTTGGATGCGGCACGGGCAGGGCTGATCCTAAAAAGCCGTCCGGCACTTTCACCGCATGAGCGAACTCCCGATCGTCGGAGATGGAGTCGATCAAGAACAGATTTGAACCCGACAGCTTGCAGGCAAGCTCGGGAGTGGCGGGGCATTTCAACTCCTTCAGCATGGGCAGGCGCACGAGATTTGCGAGAGGTTGCCAATCTCCGACGACGCCCTTGAAATTGATTCGAAACTGCAACGGGCCGAAGGCCGCTCCGCCGAACACCTTGGCGGGATTGAGCGTTGCAACCGCGACCTGGGAGTTCTCGAGCATCACGCCGCCATTGGCGAAACTCAAGGTGGCGCTGGACGACTCATCGCTGGTGGTGACTTCGATGTTTTCGTCGCGTGCAAAGACCGTGGGCGACTGCGTGCGCAGGGAAAACGTCAAGACGGCGTCCTGCGGCAATTCGCTTGGGTGGGCCAGCAATATATTGCTGTCGTGGCTCGATGCGGACGGTTGAACGTTCATGCCCAACAGCGTGACCGCGGGACGCGGCACTTCTATGTTGCCGGTCGAGGGAAAAACACGGCCATCCTTGAGCGTGACTTTCGCCGCGATGCCCCGCTCCGGTTTGAGGCTGCTCACGGATGGCGGATCCTGAGCGACCATGGGAAGTTCATCAACACCGTGCGCTGAGGTGAGCTCGCCTGGCACGAACACGTTGCCTTTGAAACTCAGGCTCGCGACCTCATCGAGGCGATTGCCCTTGAGCATGCCGACGATGTCGCCGGCATGTATGGAAAATCCATCGATGCGTCCGGCATCGGCGAAGGTATGAATTGGAATCGGATCCGCCTGAGCGTTGCCGAACTGCTTGACGAGCAGAGTCATGGCGCCAGGGGCCGCCTGCTGCAGAGGCAGCTTTATTTCGACTTCATCGGGCCGGGTGGTTTTCCAGTCCACCTTCAGTTCCTTGCCTCCCGGATCTTTCAGCATGATGGCATCGACGCAGCTCACGCTATCGGCCTGAAGATGTACCGTGTCCTGGCGCCCGACGATCAGTGCGGCCTCATCGCCGGCGGCGAGCTCCCAGGACTTTGCGTGGACGTTGATCAGATGAAAGGTCGGACCCTCGTAGGGATCGAAGCCCCAATATCCCTTGAGTGCTGCGTGCACGCTGTCTCCAAGCGCGGCACTTCCGAGGCTGGTGGTGTCGACCACATAACCGCCCTGAATCGGATCCGCGTGCGCTGGAAGCGCGATTGTCTTGCCGTCTCGACCCGTGACGTTGAGCGTGAGATCGTGCGCATACCTTGTGGAGAATGCCAGCGGCGCGCCATCGACGGGAAGCACCAGGGAGGAGCGGCGCACGCAAAATATTTCTTTTGGATCCACCGCGTGCAGCGGCGGCAGTTGCGCCGATTCGACAGCCGGCAACGCGATCACGAGCACCGACATGGGACTGTGAAAAGAAGGAGCGGCGTTCAGGGTCAGCCCAAGCATATCGCCGCGTTGCGACGCCAACGCAGGGATGTATTGGTATTGTGCGGTCCGAAACGATTCGAAGATGCGCGCGACATCCAGCACAGAAGCAATATACGGACTGTAGTAGCCGTAACTGAGTTGCGGCGTGTAGCTAGCCTCCATGGCCAGGTCGCTGCCCGGGCCTGAGGTCAAAGCCTCGACAATCGATGTGCTATGACCGTCATTCAAAATGAGCGACTCTTGGCCCTGCATGAGGCACGAGGCCTGCAGCTCGGGAATGCGATCCAGGCACTTTTCGTCAACCTTGATGGCAAGGCTGCGTGCCAGGAGCGGCGCCGCTTCCTTGAGCTTCGCGGGGTCGCCTTCGTTGAGGAGGTGCACGGAAGCAAGGAATCGTTCCAGTCGGGAACGGTCGAGTGCGGCTTGGTTCAGGTCTTGCGAGGTCCGCACGAAAGCTCCCGGCCGCCCGCGCACTGCGCCGACCACCGTTCGCAGGTCGCCGCCCGTATGAGGCGCGAGGAACAGGAGCACTTGCTGCGCGCCTTGCGGGACGGTCACGCTGAGTCCTTCCTTGCCGCATTTGTCTTTCCAGATTTTGCAAGGAAAAAACCATTTTTCCGGCGGCGGATTGGTCGAGCCGCTCAGGAACGCCGCAACCATCAAATACTCGACAGACTGCGTCTCAGGCAGATCCGCCTTTATCCATACCCGATCGCCCGGCGCAAGATTCGGCACCTCGGAGGCGGGCAGGGTATTGCTGCCGCGGGTTACTCTGACTTCCAAGGTCGGTCCGGCAAGATCGAAGGGCGCGGGCGCGGCAGCGGCAATGGTAGTCATTGCAACGGCCAGCAGCGCAAAAAAGCATCGAATTGGTGTCATCCAGTAACTTGTAAGGTTGGTTCGGGGCTTCTTTAGAGTGTATAGCCTCGCGAGAGTTCGTCCAGGCCGCAATAACCGCCGGGGTATTAAGTTTCCTACATACCGATTTTGCTTATGCATATGCCTGCGTGGAATTTGAACTACCGCGCGTTGCCCCTACATAGTTAGTCCTACAAGCAAGGAGACTTCCACGTGAGCAACAGCCAAATCACGCATACCGGCGACGCCGCATTCGAGAATGACGTCCTACGGTCCGAAACACCTGTGCTGGTGGACTTCTGGGCCGAATGGTGCGGCCCTTGCAAAATGATAGCGCCCATCCTTGAAGGGATTGCCGGCGAATATGCGGGCAGGCTTCGAATTGCCAAATTGGATGTCGATGAAAACGCAGCGACGGCAGCCAGATTCAACATTCGCAGCATTCCGACGCTGCTGCTGTTCAACAACGGCGACGTCATTGCGCACAAGGTAGGCGCGTTGTCGCAATCTCATCTTCGCGCATTTTTGGATGAACATTTGCGCGAGGTGCTCGCCTAGCGACTGGATGGAGGTAAGCGAACTCATGACAATCAGAAATCCGCTCCTACGGTCGATCGTTGAGCCGCTATGGGAAGAATTCAGTTCCTTGTGGTCGGGTATCGAATTCTCTTTTTACGATCCATTGAACGCGGAGGCCGGCTTTGAGCAAGAAGTCTCCGCAGTCAATCGCGTAGAAGCCGCGCTGCCGAATGCGCGTGCCGGAACCGCTGCAGGCCGATTCGAGCGTTGCTGGTGATACAGCGCGGGCTCCCGGAAAACGCTAAACTGCGCGCGGGCGCCCGTAGCTCAGCTGGATAGAGCACCTGGCTTCGAACCAGGTGGTCGGCGGTTCGAATCCGTCCGGGCGCGCCAAAAAATTCCTACGTCGAAAACCGCAAATTTGCAACCGGCTGCTGAATGGCCGAAATTCGAACCGCAATCCGGGGACCGTGCTATCGCCCGTTTGCGATTGAGTTCACTGCGGCGGCCGATCCTGCCAAGCCGGCAAGCAAGAGGGATCGGAACAAGTTTTTGAGCAGCTTCACTAGCGTCTCCCATCCTGGGTAGTATAACTCTCGGTTTCGATTCGCGAAAACTGGGAGGCGCAACCGCGCGCCGCGAAAGCAATAAAATGGCTGTTATGGATTCCAACAAATGTGCCTCGCAGGCGCGTCCGAGTCTGTGCTTATTTGTGCTGCTCGCGCTGCTGCAGGGGACCACTGCGGCTCGAGCGTCCAGCATCGCGCCGTCAGTCAAACCGATCCGGGCCGTCAAGATTATTCTGGTGGGCGATTCCACGACCGCGGTCAACAGCGGTTGGGGTGGGAGCTTTTGCGCTCTTCACGTCACTTTTCTCGCCGCATGTGTAAATATGGCGCGAAATGGGCGCAGCACCCGGAGCTACCGGGAGGAAGGCTCATGGAAACTGGCGCTTGCCGAAGCGCGCGCACGCGAGTTCTCGGACACCTGGATCCTCATTCAATTCGGACACAACGATCAGCCCGGAAAGCCGGGCCGCTCTACTGAGCTTGCAACTGAATTTCCCGCGAACCTGCGCGGCTATGTCGCCGAAGCGCTTGCTGCCGGCGCTCACCCGGTTCTACTGACTCCGCTGACAAGGCGGCAGTTCGCCGCCGGTCAATTGCAAAACGACTTGGCTCCCTGGGCGGCGGCGATCGTGAAGGTCGCTGCGGAGACACATGTGCCGTTGGTAGATCTCAATGCGCTCAGCGCAAAGGCGGTCCAGGAAATGGGGCCGTCGGCAGCCGATAAGTTGGCGCAAATGCCGCCCTCGCCTGAGGTGGCTGCGGCGGCCGCCTCGGGTACGACAATACCCGCTCAAACCGGGGTCGCGGCGGGCAAGGCAAACATCGCCTTTGACTACACTCATCTCGGCCGCGATGGCGCCGATTTCTTTGCCAAGATGGTCACGGACGAACTGGCCGTTCAGGTCCCCGCGCTGCGTCCGTACCTAGTGCTCGAGTAAGCCGAGGCGGAAACCAGCGACAGGGTAGAGTTCATGCGCTGCATCGGGCCGCGCCCATCATTGAGTACGCGACGCACCATGGCGCGCAGCTGTCAGATATTTCTCCACGTGGTGGCACGCAATTTGCTTCTCCACAATCATTGTTGCGATTTCTGGCCGTGTCCTACGCCGTAATGTAGGAAGGCTCTTACAAAACCGGCCTGTAAGAAAATGCCGACATTTTTTCGCGCTCCAAAACGGTTCGCGGAAGCGGAGAATTGATACAGATTTGGTGCGAGAACTTGTAGTTACGATTGAAAGTTATCGCCAAAAATTTAATGATTTGCATCGGGATTGTCATTTAGGTGCTGAAAAACGCGTAGCTGTTGCGCCACTTTGTCTGCTGAGGGCGACGCTTAGGACGGTGGTATGGCGCTTGCTAACATAAATGTGATCGGGTTGCTTTCAAGCCGCGCGCTGCGCGATGGGGAACTCAGATCGTAGGACACGCATGCTGGACGGTTAGTGCACGCAAGGACACGCAGATATGAAGACCCTTCTCTTGTTGATTTGCCTTGCGGCGATTTCCAGCCTGTCCAGCAGCGCGGCAATCGGCCGGCAGTCCAACAGCCCAATGGCGGACAGCTGGGCCGGCGGCGTAGCGTTCGAAGGTGCGGCGCCGGCCGTGCAGCGTGCGCGCAGCAAGCAAGCGGCACTGCGAGCTCAGGGTAAATTGGACGGACTCAGGGGCACCGTGGTCAGTGAGATGCGCGCCACCAAGGCGTTCGTAAAAGAGAATGTGAATGTGGTCAAACAAGGAAGTGCCGACCGCAAATTGATGCTGCTGGCTGCAATCGGGATGATCGTCCTGCAGCTGCGGCGCAAACATAAATCCCTACCGCAACGGCAGATCGCTCCTTACGCCTAAGGCTTAAGTTCGCGAACCGTTTTTAGGGAAAGAAGAATTTCAATGGGTGTCCCGTCAGATCTCATATTGAGTCCTGAACATCGAGTATTGATGTGATTACCGAACACCCGGTGGGGGTAGGCGTCGCACGCTCCCGCGCACAGATCTCGCATGATGTGACCTCATTTGATTCCGGCGCCGTCTTTCTGGTCAAGGCGTTGTTTTATCCCGTGACCGTTGTGGCGTTCCTGGCGCTGTGCCTATGGCTGGGAGACCGTTCGCTTTCAGGCACCTATTTTCTGATTGCCGTGCTGGCTTTTGCCGGCGCCGCGGAGCTATTGGGAGATTCTCGCATCGATCACGGCGAGCAGGATGCGTCGCTGGAAGTGCGCTGGTTCTGCGGCCTCGTTGCGCGCTGGATTACCGTCGGACTCTGCGTAGCTCTCGTTCTCTATCTCTCGGGACTGATGATTAGCCCGATCGACAGCGTTTTGCTCATCTGGTTTGCGCTCACGCCCTTCGTGTTGTGGAGCGGCACGCGAGGAATCAGGCGCCTATTTCTGCATGTCGGCATCAATCACATGCAAGAGCGGCGCGCCGTGATCATCGGCGCCAATAGACTGGGCTTTTTGCTGGAGGAGCGAATTGAGGAGCAGCCTCTCCTGCGCATCAAGCTATTGGGGTTTTTTGAAGACCGGGAGTCTGGCGACGCCGCGCGCCGCAGCGACTCGCTGCTGGGCCAACTCGCTGATGTACCGGAATTTGTGCGCATTTGCGGCGTCAACGTGGTCTACATCACCTTGCCCATCTCGCCGCAGCCGCGCATTCTGCAGCTGCTGGATGGCCTGCGCGATACGGTCGCATCCGTTTATTTTGTCCCGGATATGCACGCGCTGAACATTATTCAGGCGCGAGTCGATGTGGTGCACGGCATGCCGATGTTTTCCGTGTTCGAATCGCCTTTCTTCGGGGTGCGATCATTGGCCAAACGCGTCAGCGACATCGCGTTATCGGCCCTATTATTCTTGCTGGCAGCCCCGGTCCTTTTGGCTGTCGCGCTCGCTGTCAAATACACATCCAAAGGGCCGATCTTATTCAGGCAGCGCCGCTACGGCTTGGATGGCCGCGAAATCATGGTCTACAAGTTCCGATCCATGACAGTGACGGAAGACGGCGCGGATAACTATACGCAAGTGACTCGGGAGGATAGCCGCGTCACCCCGGTGGGGGCATTTATTCGGCGCACATCCTTGGATGAGCTGCCGCAATTGATCAACGTGCTCGAGGGCAGCATGAGCATCGTCGGGCCGCGCCCGCACGCGATCGCGGTCAACGAGCACTATCGACGCTTGATTCCCAGCTACATGCTTCGGCACAAGGTCAAGCCCGGCATCACCGGTTGGGCGCAGGTGAACGGCTATAGGGGAGGCGACGACTTGTTCACGATGACCAAGCGCATCGAGTGCGATCTGGAATACCTCAAGAACTGGTCATTGTGGTTTGACCTGCACATCATCGTGCGAACGATCTGGGTGCTATTTGGCGACCGCCGTGCGTATTGATTCCCTGCGTTCACTCGTCGTCGCGTTCGCCATATCGCTGTTGGTATTGGCGCAGGCAAGTGCGAAGCCGGAAGACTATCGGCTAGGCGCCGGCGACCTGCTGAAAATCGCCGTGTTCGACCATGATGAACTCGGCATCGATGCCCGAATCAGTCAGTCGGGGAACATTACATTTCCTCTGATTGGCCAAGTGCAGGTGGCGGGACTCTCCACCCGCGACACAGAGCTGCTTCTTGCGCGGCGCCTAGTGGAGGGTGGTTTCGTGAAGCAGCCGCAGGTTTCCGTGCTCGTCTCGGAGTACCAAAGCCAAAAAGTTTCCGTCATGGGTCAAGTTGCCAAGCCCGGACAGTATCCGCTCGATGCGTCGAAGAGAGTGCTGGATGCATTGGCGATGGCGGGCGGCGTGCTGAACGATACCGCGGCGGACAATGTGACGCTGGTACGCGCGGACAGCAGCCGTGTCGTCATTGATTTGCAAAAATTATTCGATGGAGATCCGGCCGTGAATCTCGTCGTCCAGGACGGCGATACCGTATTTGTGGCGCATGCGCCGCAATTCTACATTTACGGCCAAGTGCAACATCCCGGCCAATATCGGCTCGCGCGAAATACCTCCATTTCGCAGGCCATCTCGATCGGCGGCGGCCTCACGCCGCGCGGCACACAGCGAGGTGCCATCGTCAAACGCGTGGATGCGAAAGGCAAGGAGCAAAAGATTTCCGTCAAGGATGAGGATGTATTGCAGCCCAATGATGTCCTGCTGATCAAAGCCAGTTTGTTCTGAAGGTCGAAATAGTTATGCGCCTATCACAATTTGTTCGGATTCTCTGGGTGCACAGAGGGATGTGCTTTGGCATCTTCGTCGCGACGCTCGCGCTCGCCGTCGCGGCAAACTTTTTGCTGCCGAAGAAGTACACGGGCGAGTCCGCGGTCGTCGTCGACGAACGCGGAATCGACCCGCTGGCGCAAGAGGGCGCCATGCAGGCACAACTGGCGACGACTTTTGTGGCGACCCAGGTGGACGTTATCGAGAGCCACAACGTCGCGCTGAAGGTTGTCGATCGAATGAAACTGGTGATGGATCCGGAGGTCATCCAAAAATTCAACGACAAGACCGGCGGAGCAGGCAGCATTCGCGATTGGGAGGCAGAGGAGCTTTTAAAGTCTTTGACCGTGAAGCCGTCCCGGGACAGCAACGTGATCTTCCTGCAGTTCGCCGCCAAAACGCCGCAAGTGGCGGCTGACATCGCCAATTCCTTCGCCGACAACTACATCACAACCAGCCTTGAACTCAAGGTTGATCCCGCGCGCCGTCAGGCCGGATGGTTCGACCAACAAGTCACCGATCTTCGCAGCGCGCTGGAAACCGCGCAGCAAAAGCTGTCGTCCTACCAGAGTCAACACGGCGTGATCGGGAACGATGACAGCAACAACCGCCTGGATGCGGAGAACGCCCGGCTCACTGAAATATCCAATCATCTGGTGGCGGCGCAGGCCGCGATGTACGACGCAGAGACGCGTCAGAAGCAAATGAGCGATGCCTTGACAAAAGGCCGGTCCAGCGAATCGGTGACCATACTTCAGAATCCCCTGCTGCAAAATCTGAAAACCGAGCTGGCCCGGTCCGAAGCCAGATTTGCAGATGTGTCGCAGCGCTTTGACCACAATCATCCCCAATACATGAGTGCACAGGCGGAGCTGCAGTCGCTGAGAGAGAAAGTGGCCGCGGAAGTCAGCAATGCTGTCGGTACCGTGGCGAGAGAGGCGCAGATCGCCAGGCAAAACATGACGGATTTACAAAAGGCGATGGAGCAGCAACGCAAGCGCATCCTGGATCTTCAGCACAACCAGGACGAGTACTCGGTGCTCAAACGAGACGTTGAGAGCGCCCGTGCCGCGTACGACTCTTCATTGCAGCGCGGCGGCGAGACTCGATTGGAAAGCCGGCTCAAGAACACCAATACCGCAATCTTAAATTACGCATATCCGCCGATGAAGCCCTCCTCACCGCGGCTGCTTCTCAATCTTGCGCTGGCGATCCTGTTGGGCGCAATGCTCGCGATCAGCGCGAGCTTGATCAAAGAACGCTATGACCCTCGAATTCATTCGCGCGCCGATCTGTTGGATGGGGCGGACCTCGCCGTGCTTGCGGAGCTGCCCCGAGCGAGCACGTCCATGCGCCGCCACAGGAAAGCCCGCAAGCAACGAATTAGCTACAAAGAACCGCGCGTGAAGCCCGCATAAGTGGAGAGAGACACAATGACGCCGCCCAAAGGTTCCGCGCAGCGCGCAGCTGCAACTCACAGCCCGGCTGATACGCGTCTGGGCGAACTCTTGCAGCACGACGGGACGCTCACGGAACAGGACGTGCGCGAAATAATGGCCGCCCAGCGCCTGGCGGGCGAAAGGTTCGGAGAGGTGGCCTCACGATTGGGTCTGGTGAAAGAGCAAGACGTTCAGCACGCGCTCGCGCGTCAGGCTGAATTTCCACTGGCGGTGCCCGGCGAGTCTACGCTGAGTCCCGAGCTGATCACGGCGTATCAGCCTGCCAGTGCTCGTGCCGAGGAGCTGCGGACCTTGCGCAGCGAGCTGGGCCTTCGTTGGTTTAACAGGGGCCACCGAGCCTTGGCGGTGATCGAGGCGCGGCCGGGCGACGGAGGCGGCGCACTGGCTGCAAATCTTGCGATTGCATTTGCCCAGCTGGGCGAGCGCACGCTTCTGATCGACGGGAATATGCGCGCGCCAGCACAACAGGGACTCTTTGGCCTTAAATCAGATGTGGGCCTGGCCGAATTCATCAGAGGCCGGGAAAATCTGGACAGCGCCGCCGTGAAAGTACCCGGTTTCAGCTGTTTGTCGGTCATGTTCGCCGGTGCGCTTCCTCCAAATCCCCAGGAACTGCTGGGTCACGTGTCCTTCGCTTATCTGATGGAGACCGCAACGGCCAAATTCGGCGTCGTTATCGTGGATACGCCGCCGATGCTGCAATGCGCAGACGCGCAGCTCATCGCGGCCCGCACCGGCGGTGCAGTATTGGTCACCAAACGGCACGCCACGCGGCTGACTGAAGTAGTCCGCATCAAATCACAGCTCGAGGCGGCAGGGGTCAGCCTCCTCGGCGCAGTGGTCGACGGTTAGAGCGGGATGGGAGGGTCCGGCGCGCAAGCTGAAACCCCGGCCGTCGCAGGGACCAAGCCGACAGCGCTTCGTTTCGCTTTACTCACGGCGCCGCTGATTGGCGCCACGTTTATTTCCAAGTTCGGTTTTCCGCCGTTGGCCGCACTGGGCATCGGTGTCTCTATTTTCTTCCTCCTCGGGGCGATAGCAGCGGGTTCGGTGCTCGGCGGCATGAGCATCGAACCCAGGAGATTGGCGCTTTTCACGGCGATGCTGGGAATTTTGGGGGTGATTCAAATATTCCAGCCCAATTCATTCTCGCCCTCATCGCTGCTGCTGCTGGCCGCAGTGCATTTGCCGTACATTTTTACTGTGCCAGGCGGTGACGACAAGCAACGGATCATCAAGTTTTTTCTGGGAATCGTACTGCTCTTTGCGTGGTGCGGCATTGCTCAATACTGTCTGCAGTTCTTCATCAGTCCACGCTTTCTTTTTCCCATCGAGAATTTCACGCCTACCGGCTTCATCGTTCAGCAATTCAATCATCAGGCCGCCATGGGGTACGGTTCGCACGAATATCGTGCCAATGGCGTATTTTTGCTGGAGCCATCCTTTTTCAGCCAAGTGCTCGCCGTGGCCATTATCGCCGAGTTGTGCACTCTCGGCAGGATGCGCCGTCTTGCGGTCTATGGGCTCGCGCTCCTCGTTTCCTACTCCGGCACCGGGCTCATTGTGCTTGCCGTCTGCCTGCCGTTGTGCCTGATTGCGCAACGCCGCTGGGGCCTGCTCGTTTGCGGTCTGCTGGTCTTGGCCGTGATTGTTCCGGTTCAACTGCATTTTCATGCCAACAGATTGCTTTCGAGAATCGGTGAATTCGATTCGGATCAATCCAGCGCCTACATGCGTTTTGTCGGCGGCTTTCGCCTGTTTGATCGATTTCTCTGGCAGGATTTCTGGCGAACACTGTTCGGTTACGGCGCCGGTTCGTTCGTAAGTTTCTCATCGCGCGTTCACTATTACGCTGCCGCCGAGATGGCGCTGTTCAAGATCGTGTTCGAGTTCGGTCTGGTCGGTGCGGCTGCATATTTCGGCTTCCTGTTTAGTTGTCTCTACTATTCGTCGGCCCCGCGGCTCTTGATACTCGCAGTGGCGATTACGTACTTCTTGAACGGAATTTACATTCCGTTTGCACATGGTCTCGCCTTGAGCTTGCTGTTATGGAGCGGGGCGGCGGGCACCGGCATGTGGTCAAAGGTACCTGATCGCAAGCGTTCCCACGAAAACCTGGCCTCGACTGCTTTGCCGCTGCCGCGGGGGATATAGGCGTGGTCACGGCACTGATTGTTTTCGGGCTCTTATGTGTGGTCGCAGCCTGCCATCCGTTCATAACCTATCCTTGGTCGTTGGTCGTTCTTCAGGCGCTGTATCCCGTCAAACGATCACGCCTGAACGAGATGCCTCTGTCGGATCTGAGCTGTGCAATTTGTGTGTGCGCGTACAACGAGGAGCGCAGCATCGAACGCAAGGTGCAAAACCTGCTTGCGCTGCGCGCGCGCGAACCGGGCCTTCAGATTCATGTTTATGTGGATGGCGCGGGGGATCGTACCGCGGAAATCCTGCGAGAATACGCATCGCAACTGGATCTGCACATCGCCACTGAACGCCGCGGCAAGACCTACGGCATGAACTTGTTGGCCTCCAAAGCGCGGGCTTCCATATTGATTTTTACGGACGCCAATGTCTTGATGGATTTGAATTGCGTTGCCGACTTTCGGCGCTATTTCGCCGACCCAGAGATCGGATGCGTTTGCGGCAACCTGATCTACACAAACGGCGGCACATCGGCGACCGCGGCCTCCGGTTCGGCGTATTGGCGCTTTGAAGAGGTCATCAAGAAGCTGGAGATGGAGAGCGGCTCGATGATTTGTGCCGACGGCTCGGTATTCGCCATCAGGCGGTCGTTGCACGTTGCGCCGCCGGAACACATCATCGACGACATGTTTGTTTCTTTGATGATTTTGTGCGGCGGCCATCGGGTCATACAAGCGAGCGACGCTTTGGCCTACGAAGAATCTGTCGTTTCGGCACGGGAGGAGTTCAACCGCAAGATTCGCATTGCGTGTCAGTCCTTCAATGTTCACCGCCTGCTTTGGCCGAAATTGCGCAAGCTGGACGGAATCACCATTTATAAGTATGTGTCGCACAAATTGATCCGCTGGTTCACGATTTATCTGTTGGCCATGGCGGTTGCCGCCTTCGAAGCAGCGTTGATCATCGCCGGACATTCGCGTGTTGCTGTTGCACTGTTAGTCGGTGGTGCTGCGGCCCTGCTATTGGGTTGCTTATCCTCCGTGAAACCGTTTGCGCAAATAAGCGGCATTGTTGCCGCCTTTGCAGGCACCGGATTGGGAGTCTGGCGGTCAATCCGGGGCGAACGCTATCAGACGTGGAATCCAGCTGCCTCGATCCGCAAATGACGCAGCCGACGCAATCCGAAACCTCGTCGGGGAAAGGTATCCGATGCCTCTGGATCGCGCGCTCCATGCCTTTTCCGATGATCGGCGGCGCGCAGATCTATTCCGCGAATCTCTCCCAGTCATTGGCGAAGGCCGGCGCCATCGTCCGTTTTATGGGCCTTGGCAGCGCAGCCGCGGTGCCGGAGTCGGCCGTAGGCGTTGAATGGATCTCCGTGCCTGGCAGAAAACGCTACGCGGCCATTGCCACCCTTAGCCGCTTGCCTTTTGCAGCGGCCATCGATGCGACGAAAACCTACCGTCTAATGCTCGAGAAGCAGCTGCAAGAACCGTGGGATGCAATCGTCTTGGACAGCTATGGAACGGGGTGGGCGCTGGATCCCTGCGTGGCCTATTGCCGCGCTCGATCCGCACAGCGCCCCGTTCTCGTGCATGTGTCTCACAACAACGAAGAAGAGTTGTGGCGTGTCATGGGCCGGGAAGCCCGCGGATCGCCGTTCAAGCGACTCGCTCTGCGGCGCAACGCAATCAAGGTCGCCGCTCTCGAGCGCCGAATCGTGCGCTCCGTGGATTTGCTGACGACGATTACCGACGAGGATCGACGCACCTTGGGTGCGGGCAAGGCCAAAGATAGGTCTATATCCATCACGCCAGGCTATACGGGGCAATCCCTCGCCTCACGGCGCATCACTGCCGCGACGCCGCGCCGAGTCCTCATCATGGGCTCGTTTCAATGGGTCGTTAAGCAAGTCAACCTCTCACGTTTTGTCGAAATTGCCGATCCTGTTTTTCAAGACCAAGGGATCGAATTGCATGTGGTTGGAGATATTCCAACAGCGTTTCGCGCCGCCCTTAAAGCTCGCTGCCGGGCGACGCACTTTCACGGGTTCGTGACCGATGTCGCCCCACACCTGGCTGCAGCGCGCATAGGGATCGTTCCGGAACCCATAGGGGGCGGGTTCAAGCTCAAATTTCTGGACTACATATTCGGACGCGTTCCTGTCGCCACGGTCTCGCAGGCGGTAGGCGGTATTTCCGATGACCTGCAGCTCGCCATGATGAAAAACGACAGTCTGAACGGACTTGTCGGCGACATCGTGTCGCATATCGACCGTATCGATGACTTGAATCGCATGCAGGAACGCGCCTTTGCGCTCGGCAAAGCTCAATTCGATTGGAACGTCAGGGGCGAGCGATTTCTCTCGGCGATTGCGGCGATTCGAGAGCGCACAGCTGACGGCCGCGGGTCGGGCAGCGTTCCGCAACTTGCGGACTTGCCGAGCGCTGACCTGGCGGTGGGCTAAGCGATGCGCATTACCCGCCGCGGGGCAATCTGCGTGATGGCCGCGTTTTGTTCGCCGGCCTTCGCCGATGCACCGGATTTCCGCATGACGACGGACGCGCCGATAACCAGGGATTCTCCCAGTGCCATCGAGTTCTTCATCGCCGATCAATTTACCTACGACGACAACCTGTACCGATTGCCTTCGGGCTTCGACGTCACGACCGTGGCAGGTCCTTCGGCGACGCGCGCGGACGGATTCAATTCGGTCTCCTTGGGCGGCAATGGCCGCTGGTTCTCCGACATCCAAGCTGTCTCTTTCAATTTCCGTGCGGACGACAATCGCTTCATACACAACGATTCTTTGGACAATGTCTCGGGCAAGGGAAACTTGGAATGGGACTGGCGCTTGGGAACGTATTGGGCGGGACAGGCGGGCGTAAGTTACTTTCGGGGCCTCGCTAGCTTTGCAAGCACGGGTTACTACGCGCGCGACGTGGTGCAAAGGGAAGATTATTTCGGCACGGTCCGCTATCAGGCTGGACCACATTGGGCCTTGTACGGCGGCTTCATTGGTGCTGACACGTCGCAGACCGCGGTCCCGGAGCAGCCGTTCGATTTTCGCAGCAAGGCGGGGACTGCCGGAATTGAGTTCGCGACATCCTCCTCAAATACGGTGGGTCTGGAATATCGGTATACGAGTGCCGATTTCCCGCAGGAATTCCTCTTGAACGGTGCGCCGTTCAACTCCGACTACAATGAGGAGACTGCGCGAGTGTTGGTCAAGTATGTATTGAGCGCAGCGACCGAACTCGATCTGAGCGCGGGCTATTTGAAGCGCGACTACCCGGAGTCGAGATTTGCCACCTTTTCAGGAGACATCTGGCGCGCAGCAGTGCAGTGGGAGCCGACCGATCAGTTGCAATGGGTCTTGACTGGCTGGCGTCAGCTTGCCGCGTATGTGGACGCGGAGTCGGACTACTTCGTGTCGAACGGCGTCAGCATTATGCCGACTTGGATAGTGACGCAAGCGCTGAAGCTATCCGTGACCCTGTCGCGAGAGAATCACGATTACATCGGCTCAAGTCCCAGCAGCATTGCCTTTGCCTCGCGCCGGGACAAATTGACGTCGGGGCAGGGAGGGCTGATTTACGCTCCCAAGGAATCCTTGATATTCAATCTGACCTGTCGCTACGATAAGCGCGATTCGAACCAGCCGAAATTTCAGTTCAACGACACACTTGCAACGGCGAGTGTCACCTACAAGATTAGGCCGTGAGAATGCTCGAGGAAGCTTCCGGCCCTGACTCTCTCGACGTTGCCTTGGAAGGGCAGGTCGTGGGCGGCCGCGGTCTGGCGGCTCCCGAGCTCGTAACACTAACGGAGCAGGTGCAGGCGATAGTCAAGGAGCCGCTCTGCCCAGGTTCTCTGAATGTTGTCTTGAATCGTCCCGTGCGCCTTCTCGATGCGGCCGGATTTGCCTTTGATGGCGACTATAGGATTCTGTGGAGAGCTGCGATCGGCGGCATAAATGTCTGGCTCTACCGGTGGCGCGAATCCCCGCTGCACGTAGTCGAAATACTTTCATCGGTCCACTTGCGAGAACACCTCAGGCTGAAGAACGGCGATACCATTACACTGCGCATGAGCAGAGCGCAGATCGGCGTAACGCATTTTCAGGAGCGGTTCATTTGGGCTGCGTTGTGGACCGGAAGGCGGCGCTGGTTCTATTCGTACAAGTTATACTCCGACCACACCGTGAAGCTGGGCACGGATCTGGGTGCAACCCAGGAGCAGCCGACCATCCGCGGACCGATTCCGATCAGCCTCTATGTACTAAAGGAAATGGTGACCCTGGTGCCGACAGCCGCTTTCAAAGATCTTGCCCACAATTTGTTCTCTGCCTCAAAAAGAGTCGTCACATCGACTCCTGTAATCGGCGCATTGGCGAAAAATCTGAAACACAAGTATTCGCGCAAATACGCCTTTTCGCGCTTTGACACGGAAAACTGCAAGGATGCCGACGAGCGCGTGTTCAGACAGATTCAAAATGTTTTGAACTTCACGAAAACCAGCAACTCCCATTATTCCGCCGAGCAGTTCCCGGCCGCCTATCACACGATAAATGTAAACGGCCGCCAGGTTTCGGGGCAGCGCGACCCAGGAAAGCGTCTGGCATCCGTGCCCATTGATTTCCGCGGCAAAAGCGTTTTGGATCTTGGCTGCAATCAAGGCGGCATGATTCACCAAATCCGAGCGCTGATTAAATGGGGTGTGGGCATAGACTACGACCCGCGCATGATCAACGCCGCCAACCGGATCAAGAGCGTGAACGCATCCGACAATATCGGCTTCTATATCGTCGATCTGCAAAACGATCCGCTCGATCTTATTGCCGATTTCATGCCCGAACAGAAAGCGGATGTCTGCTTTCTTCTATCGGTTTGCATGTGGCTGAAGAATTGGCAGCAAGTCATCGACTTTGCGGCTTCGAAATCGAAAACAATGCTGTTCGAGACCAATGGGTCCGCTCTCCAGCAGGATCAACAAATAAATTATCTGAAGACAAAATACTCGGTCGTGAACATGCTCTCGGAAATTTCCGATGACGACCCTATACAGAAATTTCGAAAACTCATTCACCTGACCGAGCCAATTTGACGTAATTATCGGGTCAATGGCGTCGGATCTGCGTTTTTGGGCGTGCGGATGCGCTGACGGCGCCACAGAGTTGTAACAATAACTCGGTAGTGTGACGCCAAATGTCACACGCATTTGCTCAATCTCAGTTTGCGCCTGCGGCGGCACGCCCGCCCGCGATGCGGGTGCATCTTGCAGCGCAGGTTCAGGGCAACTTCGGGGATGAACTGAATCGATGGCTTTGGCAGGAGTTGCTTGCTGACGTAACGTGTAACGCTGACGATGATGTCTTATTCGTCGGAATCGGCACGGTTCTCGACAGGAATCTGCCTCAAGCGCGAATGACGGTTGTTTTCGGCACGGGTACTGGTTATACCCCGGCTCCGCCGGACATATCGCCTCATCCTTCCCGCTGGCGCTTTTATGGTGTGCGCGGCCCGCTGACGGCGCGTGCACTGAAGCTCGACAAACGCGTTGCCATGACTGACCCGGCCATTCTGTTGGCCTCGCTGCCGGAGTTCACGCGACGCGAGCGGCACGGAGTCATCTTCGTTCCGCATTGGAAGAGCGTGCGTTATGGCGATTGGGAGGGAATTTGCAAAAGTCTTGGGATTGAATTCATCGATCCGTGCCAAGATTCGAAGCGCGTCGTCAGGCGGATCGCTTCCGCCAAAAAGGTCATCGCTGAATCCATGCATGCGGCCATTATCGCTGACGCGTTTCGTGTGCCGTGGATACCGGTGGCGTTGTCGAGGGAGATCTCGCCGTTCAAGTGGGTGGATTGGGCGTCATCGCTGGGCGTCGCATACCGTCCGGTCTGCCTTCCTCCCAGCAATGGAATCGAGCGCATTCGCAATGCCATGCTCACATGGACGGTGCACTGCAACGCCACCCAGTACCCTTCTTCCAGTCAAGTCGCACAGGGCGCCTGCATGGAGTTCCAGGACATGGACCGGCTCTTGTCGGATTTTAACGAGATCGGCCGCCGCATCAATCAACGATGGCGCTGGAACGCCAGCATTGGCCTCGAGGCGGCCTTAAAGCGGTTCGCGAGGCTTGGCGTCGGATCCGACGAGCGAATGCGCAGCATCGCCGCCGAGCGGTTGGGAAAGCTCATGTTCGATGAGGGGTATCTCAGTTCAGACCAAGCTCATGCCCACTCGCTAAACGACACATTGGGCCGCCTCGAGGATTTCAGGCGCGACTTGAGTAGAGGGGCATTTTCTTAGGGAATTTCAGTATTCTTCAAGCGGCGTTCGAAGGCGGCCTGCACGAATTCCCAAAAATCCTTGACGAGCTTGCGGTCGAGCAGAAAGATCGCCGCGGTAAAAACCGCCATCCCGAGCGGTATTAGCACTGTGAGCCGCAGAATTGGACCCAACTCGACGGGTAGCGTCATTCCGGTCTCAATCACCGCAGCGGCCATTAGCAGCGACGCGAACAGAGGTTTTGGAACTCCATGAAATTGCTCTATGACGCTGTATCCGGTCGCCCGCCTCAGCACCCAGCCTGAAACCAGAAACAACACCGCCTCACTTGCGGCCCAGATCCCGATGGCCCAAGGCAGCGACGGCACTTTCGACAACAAGACGATGGTCAACATAAAAACCAGTTCGGCAACCAATCCCACCAGGGGATCTCGAGGCTTTCCAAGGGCAGTCAGCAAGGGCGTGAACGCCATGCGCGGGGCCTGCAACAGGACGAGAAAGCCAAGTACTGCAACATAAGGCGAACTGGGTTGCCATCGATGACCAAACAGTAAATCGATGACATCCGGGGCCACGCAGGCCAGTCCAACGAAGCAGGGATATATGGCAAGACAGGAGAATTGCGTCGACGCTTGGTAGGCCCTCTTCAGCCGGGCCGAATCGAATTGAAGTCCGGCCAACATCGGGAGCGCCACTTGAGCGACGGCGGTGGCGGCGATCACCCAAAACACATCAACTACGCGAAAGCTCAAATTGAGAAAGCCGGCTGCCTCGACACCAAGAAACGAGGTAGCCAACAAGGTAAACACTCGTCTGATCGAGGTTGAGAGGAAAAGGCCGCTCACGGAGAGTACGCCAAACCCAAACAATTGCTTGAATTCGCTGTAGCGAAACTGCAGGCGCGGCGTTCTGTCCGCCATGATCCACAACACGAATGAACCGATGGCCGCGATCAAGATCTGTTGAAGAACCAGGCTCCAAAGCCCCGCGCCCAAAATGGCGGCGGCAATGCCGATGCCGCCGCCAATGAAGCGCCCGATGAGCGAGCGCAGCGCCAGAGTGCGAAATGCAAATTCTCGCCGTTGCCGCGCAACGAGGGTGGCGCTCGCGGCCGAGCAGGGAAAGATCAGACTCAACCACGCAAGTACGCGAGCTGCGTTCGGCTGGTGGATCCATGCGGCAAAAGCCGTCGCCATCGCCCAGCAGCCGAATGCCATGAGCACGCTCAATCCCATGGTCGCCGTAAAAGCCGTGTTGAAATGCAGTTCAGTCGCGACCGGCCGCTGCACCAGCGCGTTGTGAAACAGCATGGTTACCAATACGCCCAACAGCTCGATGAGTGCCAGTGCCGTCGAAAAGATACCGAAATCCGCAATGGACAAAATCCGCAGGTAGACGATCAGAGACACGAAGGAGATCAGCGCCAGACCGCCGTTTTCGATCAGACTCCACACCATGGAATTTGCCGTCTTGCTGCGGCTGACATTTCCGCCGGGATTGGACATAGGTGGCCGTTCGGCGAGAGTGTCCTTCAGCGAAACCTGCCGCTCATCGGGTGTCCCCAGAATTGCTGCCGCACGGCGGCATCCAGCAGCCGCAGACGCGAAAATCGCTGTGCCAATTTTAGCGGATTCCTCAGTATCTCGCGTTTGAAGAATACCTGCCGCACTAGTCCGGGTGATTTGCTGTGCGCACCAGCATGGCCTATACGGTAGATGGCACCCGCAAAGGGCAGCGGTTCCAGGGGTTTGCCGCGGGCGTCCAGATAGCCGCGTACGAGCACATGGCTGCCAAAGATTCTTTTCAGATAATCGAGATCCGCATCCTCAACGCTCGCCGGCAACTCGTACAGCGCCGTTCGAACGATGTGCGATGTTCCGCAGAATTTCCAAAAATCGGCATACTCATAGATCAGCTTGCCGCCGTCGCCCCAAATATAGCCCTTCTGCATGTACCAGCCGTTTTCTCCTGAACGGGCCGCCGCGAAACTCGTCAGCCGGCAGCTGACAAAATCGTCGTCATCGACGACCATGGAGTAGCCGCTTCTGTCGGCTTCCAAAATGCCCGTCAACACGCGGCGGCCCTTGTCCAGACGGCAGCTGTCGAGGAAGGCCTCTCGATTGTTATTCCCTTGCTCGAACATCGGATTGGGCGGGAACCGCACCTGCTTAAGCTCAAAATTGGCCGGCAACGCGGGCAAATCCGCACCCTCATTGGCAACGATAATCGCCCGCCAGCGAGCATCATCCTGGCCGGCAATTGAGCGGATAGTTTGTGCGAGTCTGCGTTTCAGGGCCGGCCAATCCCGAGAGTTCTCAGGATGCCGCAGTGGAATGATGAAAGTCAGCACGCAGTCACGCATGATTCACCCGCTCAGACGCGCATGGCGTTTGGCGGAACCGCGGCGGTACGCCAATACGTGCAATGCAATGTCATGAAGAGCGGGGCGCAGTGTCTCCCGATAAACGGCAAATATCGCAAATGCGAGCAGGGCCGCCCAGCGCGGAGATTTCATCCCGACGCGCCGAGCATAGCGATCGTAATATTTACTGAAAAAATATCTCGTATAGAAGACCGACCAGTACAAGCGCTTGAGCGGCCTGGTCCGCTGGCCTCCCGTGCGAACCTGGGATAGCGGCAGGTGAAAACTATGGCAGTCGTTGGTGACGCGGATATCGAACCCGTGCACGTATAAATTCATCTGAAAATCGGTTTCTTCCCGGTAACCGTTTCCCCTGGCGTAAAAATTGTCGAATGGAAATTGCTGCAGCAGACTCTTCTTCGTCAAGATGATTGCGTTGGTAATCGGCATCGCAATATCGCCCGCAAATTTCGCGCCATTCACGTATTCGCAAATCAGCGGCAGAAACGTCTTAGAGTTGCGCATGCCTGAACCGAAGCGCTGCAATGCATTCGACTTGCTCTCGTCAGGCATGAGGTAGATGCGGCGACCCGAAACGGCTCCTGCGTTCAAGGCCTGCAATTTTTGCAGCAGAATTCGTGCATACCCGGTTTCGAGATATTCGTCGTCGTCACAGAATAGAATGAACTCGTTGGTGCTGGCGGCGACGCCGACATTGCGAGACTGCGACGCGCCCAGCCGGGTTTCATTGCGCAGCAAGCGAGAGACTTTCCCTGGAAACTGCCGGGCGATCTCTGCAATAACTGCGGGAGTATCGTCGTCGCCGGCGTCGCTGACGAAAATCAATTCGTTGACGCCATCCTGAGCAAAGTAACTCGGCGCCACCAGGCGCAGCGTATGCGCGCGGTTGCGGGTAGGCACTATGAGTGTGATCAAGTCTCGAACGCCAATGCCTGCTCGAGCTTACTCCGCACATGGGTCAGCGGCAGGGTCTCGGCAAAGCCGGTATTTGTCGCGCGGCGCGACGGTTGGCCGGACATTATCCAAAATAGGCCGTCCGGATGGTGCTTGGCCGTGGTCACGGTATCCATTTGCAGGAAGTACTTATGGAAAGGAAGTGAGGCGCCCGCTGCGTTGACGATGGTCGTATGCGCGTCCACTTCGCTCGCGAAGACCGCGCAACCTAGCACAAAGGACTTGCCGTCGAATCCACGCAGCTTGAATAGCGCACGGCCGTCGGCCGTCTTGGCTGAGGAGATTTTGCGGTACCCGGCGGCGCCGTCGGCTTGCGATGCGAAATGCAGCCAGGACTCCTCTGCCATCAGCGCCTCGGCGCGCGCTGCGGTCTGTATGCCGAGCGCCGTCTGCAAGGCGGCGAAATCCTTGACCAAAAACATGTGCTTCCCGCCGCGGAGTTCGTAATCGAGCATCGGTTGCTGGCTCAATGCGGTGCAGAGCGCTATCGCCGTGCCTGCGCCGGCGAGGGCCATGGCCTTTCCAATCAACCGGTCGTGGGCTTGGTAGCCGAAGCGAATGACATTGCGGTAGGTTTCAATTTCGGCTGCTTCAGGCTTCAGGGAAAATATCGACGGGTCATAGTGCGACCAATATTTGTGTTGGTAGTGCGCGGTCGCATTCGAAAAGAAGATTCCCACGCGCGGCCGCCGTGGTCCGCGCCAAAAATGTGCGAACACATCCCACAGCAGGCGATCGAGTATCGTGGCACGGCGCCACTTGGCATCGCGGCGGCCCAGTTTCTCCACGAGCAGCTGCTGTAACGCTGCAGCAAGGGTATTTAATCTTAATCCGTGTGCCGCCAGGAATCGCACGGCTTTCGCTGCCACCGTAAGATCAAGGTGGTCCGTACGCGCGTGGCTGTTGACTGCGGCGCGAACGAAATTGTAAAACGGTTCGAGTTCTGCCGAGGGGATCTGAGAGGCCGCCCAGGGATCCGGCATGAACAGGGATTGATTGCGCCGCCGGAATTTCACGTTCATTGGCGACATCAACAGCACGTTCTCTTCGGCGAGGCCGTCCCAAAAGGTGTTATGCGTTACCTTTTCTGCCTCATCGAGATCCTTGATGCCGTGTTCGGAGAACGGCACGCCGGTATGGACTGTGACCCATTGGATCCAAGGCTCGAGCAGTTCTTCGTTCGTGTGGGTGATGAAAGTCTCGGACGCATCACGCAAACGCTTGAAATTAGGCAATGCACCCTCGTCAATGAACCTGTCCACCAACTGCGGGCACAATTCATTGAACTCCAGAAGGATCAGACGCCGATTGCGTTGTGCGGGTGTGAGCACGCGGCAGCTCCCTAAAATTTCAAATTCAGTGTGTCCGAATCATCACATTGAGTCTAGGCCGAAACAGTGTTCAGATGCGCTGAAGCTTGCATAATTCAGCGGGCGGATTATTTTCCTCATGCGGGCGTTTAACCCATGAATCGACGCAATTTTCTCGTCTATACAGCTTCGAGCGCGGGCATGTTGCTCCCCGCCACGCACAGTCTTGCTGCATCGCTCGATACGGCAAAGTTGTCTCTTTCCGGCGACGCTCTGAGCGGGTCAAAGTCATCTGCGATCATTGAGGATGATTTTCGAGGTGTAGAAATTACAATGCCGGACGGAAGCAAAAAATCGTATCCCGATTCCAGCAGATGGGCCTTTACGTTCTGGCCTGGCACCAAATGGCCGGATAGCTACGGGGATGGCACTAATTGGCTCGCAGGCAATGCCGAATGCCAAAGCTACGTCACGCCCTTTATAAGCAAGGTCAAGGGGAATCCCGTGCCTCTTGAACTGCGCTACGACCCATTTTCAATTCAGCCGGACGGGTTGCACATCAAGGCTTCGCTCTTGAGCGCAGCGCAACAGTCGGCGTATCAAATCGGCGGCTATCGGCGCTTTGGGTCGGGCATGCTGCTATCGCGAAAGACTTTCACTTTCGGCCATGTGAGCATGGTGGCCAGATTGCCGTCCGCACGCGGCGCGTGGGCAGACCTATGGTTGTTGACGGAATCCCATCAGTGGCCGCCCGAGATCGACATATTTGAATCGATGCCGTGGGGAAAACATCGACAGCAACTTCATTTCGGAGCGTTGGTGCCAAAGGGAACCCCGGGAGGGTTCGGCAAGTGGGCGGAGCTTGACACCGATCTTTCCTCGGGCTTCCACCAGTATGACCTCGATTGGACGCCGGAAACCCTTACGGCATCGTTCGACGGAAAGGTTTACTGGCAACAGCCGACGCCGCCCTCGCTGCACCAGAGCATGTACTTGATCATCAATTTCGCGGTCGGCGGTAAATGGCCGTTCAATGAATTAAACGTGCAACCAATCGACAGTGTCTCGCCCGACCGATTGTCGGCGGGTGCGGATCTGATTCAGTCCGATTACCCATCCGAGATGGTTGTTAAGAGCGTCAGGGTGAGCGCGCTGAAAAACTGACACAGCGATCTTTCCACAACCATCATGGATTTCACGTCGTCGATTTATCTCGCATTCGTCGCAGTCATCGTACTGGCCTTCAATGTTTGGAGCGCGCCGCGTTTCCGCTCACCGGTGTTGGTGATCGCGAATCTTGTGTTCATTGCCAGCTTCGTGCAGTCGCCTGGTCAACTGGCGCCGCTTGCCGGATTCCTCCTGATGGGCTACGCGGCGGTGCGCTGGGTGGCGCGTTGGCCCAGGCCATCGGTTTTGGGGCTCACCGTCGCGTTGATTGTCGGAGTCTTCGTGGTGCTCAAGCGCTACACCTTCCTGCCGGCTGGAATCGGCCTGCCGTTTATCTACCTGCAGATAGGGCTTTCCTACATCTTGTTCCGAATCCTGCAAATGGTGATCGATAGCGCCGGCGGCGAGAAAGACGCGCGCCTCGGGCCCTTGAATTTTTTCAATTTCACCTGCAATTTTTTGAGTTTCGTATCGGGACCGATTCAACGCTCGGACGAATATTTGGCCCAGCTTGCGCAGTTGGGCCGGAAAGTCGATGAAACGCTGGCCTTCGCGGCCATGCACCGGATCATCAAAGGATTCATCAAGCTCGCCGTGGTGTCCGCGGTGGCAAATTACCTATTTGCTGCTCTTTCCGCTGCGGTGCTGGCCGACAACACGACTCTATCCGGCTGGCGCTACGCCGCCCAGTACGCTGCCAGTGCCGTTGCCTATACCTTCTATCTCTACTACAACTTCTCCGGATACATGGACATCGTCATCGGTATCGGCTGGCTTCTGGGGCAGAATTTGCCAGAGAATTTTGACCGACCATTTTCCGCGCGCAACATTTTTGAATTCTGGGCCCGCTGGCATATGACCTTGTCGGAATGGTTCAAGACATACGTGTTCAATCCGCTGATGAAATTTCTTGCAGATCACGTATCGGCGCCCGGGTTGCTGCCTTACCTTGGGGTCGTTGCGTTTTTCGTCACGTTTTTTGTGATGGGCGTGTGGCACGGTTCGACCGGCGTGTTCGTGATTTATGGATTGGTCATGGGCGCAGGCGCCAGCCTCAACAAGCTCTGGCAAGTCTTCATGACCAAGCGTCTCGGCAAGAAGCGCTACAAGTCAGTCGGCGAGTCCTTTGCATACTCGAGCCTGGCGCGGGGACTGTTGTTCGCCTTCTTCGCGCTCGCGGTCACGGGGCTTTGGGTCAACATGCATCAGTTGACGCTGCTGCAGCACCGGCTCGGCATCGCAGGTCTTGCCTTGGCGCTCGTCGGGACTGCGCTTGGCGCCGCCGTCGGCGGCATTGCGGTGGATCGCGCCGGACGCATGCTGAGCGCCTTGGCGCCGCAACTGCAGGGCAACTCCGCCGCCGGCGTCGCCGCACGAAACGTCGTGTTGGCAAGCGAGGTGCTGCTGATTTTTGCGGTGAGCGCGTATTTCCACAAAGCCCCCGAATTCGTTTACAAGGCTTTTTAGATGCGTGCGATCCTGAAACAGGCGCTGTATCTGTCGATCGCACTGGTCGGCCTATATTCCATCCTATTGGCTCTGTCGTATGCGATCGTGCCCGGCGCAAATGAAACAGACGGTCTGAATTCCAGCCTTGCCGAAGAGTCGATTTTCACCACCGATCCGAAATATGTTTTCTTGAATCGGGCAGCGGTCAGGCCCGATGCGAGCCGTGTCGTCTTTGTCGGCGCTTCGAATACGGCGGTTGGATTCAAGCAGCGGGAAGTACAACAGCTGGTGCCTTCCTCGGAAGTCGACAACCTTTCCGTGGGCGGCTCCAACATGACGCAAGTGGCGCAGATTGTCGATCTGGTGCAGGATCTGCAAGATGCCGCGGCACGGCGCCGCACCACGTTTGTGATTGGCATGTGGTATGGCATGTTCGTTCCGGACGCATTTCGGTGGGCAACGCCGGATCGCCATAAAGGCGATACGGACATCGATATCGAGCGCTACCGCTATGGCTTCTACCGTCGTAGCGACACCGGACCCAGGCAGTTGCTTCCATCGGAGGAACTGTCGCTGGGCGTGATGCTCATACACCCGTACTTGGTGTTCGACGATCTGTCGCGTCTCGCCAGCAAGGGACTGCGCGAACGCTTGTCGGGAAAACCACCGCGCCGTACCGACGAGCAACGCAACGCCAGCGTCGTTTCCGAGGCGGAACGAGTTTTCGCGCTGAACTATTGGCGGGACCAGATGCACAGCGACGGCCCGATCGCCGAGGAGCAGTTTTCGGTGCTGAGTAACCTCATCGCGAGGATTTTGGCGCAAGGAAGCAAAGCGGTGCTCATCGATCTTCCAATCCCGCATTGGCACGCCCAGCGCTCGCCGTTCTATTCCAGCTACTTGGAGCGGAAGAAAGCGCTCCTCTCAGTGCTGGAAGGAAAGCCGGGCTACAGCTTTTTGGAGATGGCCGGCCAAAACGAAGACCTCGATTTCTCGGATGAGGTACATCCCAAACCTAGAGTCACCCCGCTCTGGGCGGCCCAGGCGGCGGCGCTTCTGCAAGGACCGCATACATGAATTCCTACGGGCTCGAATTCCACCACTTTGGACTGGCAGTGAGATCGCCCGAGGCGGCATTTCGCTATCTGGGTGATCTCGGTTATCGCGCCGGAAGCACCTGTTACGATCCATTGCAGAAAGTAAATTTGGCGATGCGCCATCATGACCGCATGCCCGATGTCGAGGTTATCTGGCCCGGGCAGGAGCCTTCGCCGATCGATCGCATGCTCAAGAAAAGCGACAGCATGATTTATCATCTGTGCTACACCTCGAAGAATGTCGAAGGATCGCTGGCGGCGTTGGAATCGGCGGGACTGGAAGTGCTGCCCCTTGGTTTGGCGCAACCTGCGCTGCTTTTCGACGGCGCTGAGGTGTCTTTTTATAGCATTACCGGAGTTGGCATCATCGAAATTATTTCCGGGACGCCCGAATCGAAAAATTGAGCGGAGAATGTATGCACGATCCAATCCTCACTGGCTTGACTTCGGTGTTTCGCGAAGTGTTCGACGATGATGAGCTGGAGCTGAAGCCCGAGATGACGGCCGACGACGTCGATGGCTGGGACAGCCTGGCGCACATACGGTTGATTTTGTCGGTGCAAAAGGCCTTCGGCATTAAATTCTCGCCCGTCGAGATGAATCGCTTGAAGAATGTCGGCGATCTGATTGCGCTGACAAAGGACAAACAGCGTCAAGGCGCCGCGCGTTAGGCACCGTCATCGATATGAGTGAACAGCTGTACACCGAACTGCAATGGCTGCCGCGGCCACCTGAGAATTTTTCGAAGCGCTGCCGAGCCTTGCGCGAAAGCGCCGGTGAGGCGGGCCGCGAAATGCGCGCCCTTGCATCTTTCGCGCTCGACGAAAACAAGCTCGTAAAGCTGGCCAATTCCATTCAGTCGCTGCGCTCGACACCCGATCTTCTGCAGCCGCTGATTCCGTTTCGGCTCGGCATTATCAGCAATGCGACTTCGCATTTTCTGGTGCCCGCGCTGACCGCGACGGCGGCGCGATACGGCATTGCACTCGAGTGTATCGAGGCGAACTACGGGCAAGTGATGCAAGAAGCGCTGGCTCCCGACTCGATGATCAATCGGGCGCGCGCGGATGCCGTGCTGGTGGCCATTGACTACCGCGGACTGGCCCTGGGCGGTCTCCTGGGAGATGCCGCCGCGGCCGAGGCGGTCGTGGCAGCCGCAATAGATGAGTTGCGGGCGCTGCGCGATGGGCTGCGCAATAACTCCGGCGCGAGCTGTATCTTCCAGACTCTCGCGAGACCCGTGGAAGCCACGTTCGGCAGTCTCGATTTGGCGCTGCCGGGCACCTCCCGCAATGTCATCGACCTATTCAATCGCTCTTTGGCGATGAGCTTGACCGGCAAACAAGACTTGCTTCTCGACGTGGGCGGACTTGCAGAAACAGTCGGTCTCTCGGCCTGGCATGATTCGAATCTGTGGAACATCGGCAAGATACCGTTTGCCAATTGTTTCCTGCCCGCCTATGCGGACCTCGCCTGCCGCCTGATCGCGGCGTTGCGCGGCAAGAGCCGGCGATGCCTGGTTCTGGACTTGGACAACACGCTTTGGGGTGGGGTGATCGGCGACGATGGACTGGAAGGCATCGTGATCGGCCAGGGTGATCCACAAGGCGAAGCGCACCTGGAGATTCAGCGCACAGCTTTGGCGCTGCGCGAGCGCGGCATCGTCCTCGCCGTATCTTCCAAAAACAACGACGAGATTGCGCGTCTGCCGTTTCAGAAGCACCCGGAGATGCTGCTGCGCGAGAATCATCTTGCCGTGTTTCAAGCCAATTGGAATGACAAGGCGACCAACATCCGAGCGATCGCGGCAGAGCTCTCGCTGGGGCTCGAGTCCTTGGTGTTTCTCGACGATAACCCCGCCGAGCGACGCCTGGTTCGCGACATGCTGCCCGACGTGGCGGTGCCGGAACTACCGGACGACCCGGCTCTGTACGTAAGGACGCTGTTGGCGGCCGGCTATTTCGAAGCGATCACGTATTCGCCCGAAGACCAGAAGCGCGCCGATTTTTACCAGGATAATGCGCGCCGTGCCGCGCTCCAGCGCACTACCGGCGACCTTGAGGCCTATCTGGCAAGCCTCGATATGACGATTACATTCCAGCCTTTCGATGAAGTCGGACGGGCCCGCATTGCGCAGCTGATCAACAAGTCCAATCAATTCAACCTGACCACGCGGCGCTACAGCGAAGCTCAAGTCGCGGAAATGGAAGCCGATCCGAATTGCTTCACACTGCAGGTGCGCCTGGTCGACACTTTTGGCGACAACGGCATGATCAGCGTGGTCATATGCCGGCAAGACGCCGCTGTGTGGCAAATCGACACCTGGCTCATGAGCTGCCGCGTCCTGGGTCGTCGTGTCGAACAAGCGGTGTTGCAAGAACTGTTGAGCCACGCCCGCTCACGAGGCGTCATCCGCCTCATCGGCACGTATCGGCCGACCGAGCGCAATCGTCTGGTCGAAGACCACTACAGCAAGCTCGGATTCACCGAATGCGACCGAGTCGCCGACGGCTCGACCGTATGGGGTTTAGACGTTGTGGATCGGACGGACGTAAGTTTGCCGATGAAAATCGTCCGTATCGATGATGCTGTGAGTCGGCCGGCGGCCTAAGGTCACTGCGTCAGCCCGTAGATCTCCAGTTCTCCCGGCGTGCTCGTGGAGTTCTCCGCGCCACCGGCGTTGTTGCCGCGAGTGGAAACATAAACGCGGCCATTCGCCACCGTCGGCACCGAAAACTTGACGGCGTTGCCGGCGGCGTCGGCCGCGACCATGCTGCTGTTCCATAATTCGGCGGCCAGATTGGTTGCATCATATGCGTGCAGCACGGCGGGTCCGCACGAAGACGATTGGTGCGTGCAGTAGCTGTGGGCATCTATGGCCCAAACCAGGCCACTCTGATTTGCGGCGGCGGACACCGATGTCGTCGAGCCGGGAAAGCCATAGGCATGGCTGGAAGAGGATGCCAATGTGAATTGCACGGTCGACGAATTTAGCTGATAGGCATTCAGTGCTCCGCCTGAACCGGCAACGAACAAATAGCCATTCCACATGGCTGCGGTCGAGAACATGCCGTGGCCCAGCGGAATGACCTGGACCGCGGCGCTATCGCCGAAACCACCCAATAAGTCTCGATTGAGAACATACAGCGTGCCGTCCTTGCCGCCGCACACCAGCGCGTGCGTCACGGCGTTGCCGGCAGGCAGGTCGGCCAGCATTGAGGAGCCGCCGGACCCGAAGTCCTTATCGCCTTGATCGTCCGCCATTTCATCCGATGGCGTGAAGTAGGACGTGACCTGCAGCGCTGTGTTGACCTGCAGCAGCGAATCGCCGTAGTCATTGTTGACCCCGGTTGCATTGTTGGCGTCGAAAGTGCCGTTGCCGGTCAGGAAATAAAGCTGATTGCTCGAATCGACCGAGGGTGCACCGCCGCCCATCCAGATGCCGCCTTCTCGGGCGTTGGGCGTGGTGTTGAATGCGGCGGTCTGTGCCCACGCCCCATTGGCATACTGATAGCCCATGATCCATCCGTACCAGGGGACGCTGTCCTCATGCGAACCCCACGCGATGAAAACCGTGCCATTGACGAGCGCAAGACCGGCGCGCTGATTCTGCTGCTTCGTATTGAACGCGACGGTAGTGCTTCCGTCGGCATAGCCGGGGACCGTTGCCGCAATGAGCGCAGGTGATCCGGTTTTCTCGTTGCCCGTCGTGATATCGATGGCATGAATCCGTTGATAGAACGTGGTCGGCGTCGTGCTGACCGACTTCGACACGACATAGAGAATGCCCAAGGCTGGATCGATGACCGGCGTACCATTGACGCCGATTTCCGGTTGAATGTCCCCGGTTCCGACACCGACGGAGGTGCTGGGTACCGGCGTCTCGCCGGTCGTGCCGCCGTGCGCGGCATCGATCAAGTTAATCATCCACAACTGTGCGCATGGCGCGGAATCGGCGTCGAAGGCGAAAAGACTGTCGTGCTGAGTGGTGACGATCACCACATTGTGCTTGCTGCCGCCCACGGTCACATTGGCCACCCACAGCGGCTGACCGTAGATGGCGCCGTCAACGGGGCAAGAGGCAATCTTGCCGAAGCTGCCGGTGTTGACGTTGGCGGGCGTCAGCGCGTACTCCTGAGTGTTTGCGCCGTCACGCGCAAGGTCATTGTGGTAGGTGTATACGCCGGGCAAATCGGTGACTGCCGCCACGGCGCTCGCGGTTTGCGTCGAATTGGCCACGCTCGTGGCAACGATGGTGTGCCGGCCGGCGACACCGGCCGTGTAAAGGCCGGAGGCACTGATGACACCTACGGTGCTGTTGCCATTGGCGATGCCATCCACCGTCCAGGTGGCGTCGCCGCCGCCGGGTACGGTCGCGGTAAATTGCCGAGCACGCGTCAGCGTCATCGCCGCGGTCTGCGGAGACAAGCTCATGGTGACGGTGGAAACCGTGAGGGTGGCCGATGCGGTGTTGCTGGCGCCGCCCGGGCCGCTACAAACCAACGAATAGGATGTCGTCGCAGCCACTGTCCCGGTCGATTGAGTGCCGCCGGTCGGCAACGCGCCGTTCCAACCATCGGACGCCGTACAGGAGGCCGCGTTGCCGGAAGACCAAGACAGGGTTGATGTTCCTCCCGGCGCAATGACGGAGGGACTCACGCTCAATGTTGCGGTGGGTATGAGATTGACCGTCGCGCTTGCGCTAGCGGTACCGCCAGGACCCGAGCAGGACAGGGTATACGAGGTTGCAGTCGCCACTGCGCCGGTACTCTGACTGCCGTTGGGTGCGAGCGATCCGCTCCACCCGCCTGACGCACTGCAGGACACGGCGTTGCTTGAGGTCCAAGTCAGAATCGACGATGCGCCCGCGGCAACTGCCGACGGGGCCGCGGTCAGCGTGACGGTGGGCGGGGAAAGGATGTTCACTGTGACTGAGACCGGCACGCTGACGCCGCCGGGCCCTGTACACGTGAGCGAATAGTCGCTGGTCGCGGTCAACGGGCCCGTGCTTTGGCTGCCGGTGGCTGCAAGGTTGCCGCTCCAGCTCCCGGATGCCGTGCACGAAGTGGCATGCGATGAATCCCACGTCAACATCGACCCGCCGCCCACCTCGACGGCCATTGGCGCCGCCGTCAATTGCGCCGTCGGTATCGCATTCACCGTGATGGCAACGCTTGCCGTTTGGCTGCTGCCGCCGGGGCCTGTGCACGTAAGCGAATAGCTCGCGTTGTCATTGAGCAAGCCCGTGCTTTGCGTGCCGCTGGTGGACACGGTACCGCTCCAGGCTCCGGCGGCATCGCATGAAGTTGAGTTGGTGGAAGTCCAACTCAGCGTCGCAGAGTCGCCCGCATTTAGGGTCGTCGACGATGCGTTCAACGAAACCGTGGGCGCAGGCACCGTGCGCGGACCACCGCCGCCGCATGCCGATGCGAGCAGAGCGAATCCAGCTATCAATAGCCACGAAATAGAACGCACTGACATCCCAAGTAAATTTTTGTCACTCATTCATTCGCGCACGCTGAAAAGCGCCTATGAGCATTATGCCTGTCACATTCACACAAGTAATCGTGGCTGAATCGCGCACATCGTTTGTATATTTTTCAACGCTTGCGCGCATTCAGGTGACATAATGAGATTGGATTTCGCGAGGATTTCGCAAAATAACGACAACTGGAGCCCGCTATCAACGCCAGACTCACGCGGCGAATTGACCTGCGAAAAAGCTCAAGGCTTGCCGCAGCGGCGTGCCGCCTGCTGTCGCTGATGGCGCTTGGGCTATCCCTTGCGCAGGCGCAATCCGCTCCGTCCGAGCCGATCATCGCCGATCAAAGCCGCTCACGGCCGGTCACGATGGAGCGCGCTGAGCAGTGGACCATGCGTTCCAAAGCGGGGCGCATTTTCGAGATATCGATTGCGCGCCCCAGCGGCACGGCGCCCGCGCATGGCTACCCGGTGATGTACGTTCTGGATCCGAGCACCGCCTTTGCCACGCTCGTCGATACCGTGCGGAACCAGGAGCAGATGTTCGGTCCCGTGGTCGTGGTCGGAATCGGGTACACGAGCGACGCGGAGGGAGAGAACCGTACCCTGGATCTAACGCCCCCTACAAATCAAGCCGATCTTCCCGCGGGAATGCCTGGCTGTTGGGGCGCAACGGGTGGCAATGACGCATTTCTAAGCTTCCTCACCGCCGAGCTCAAGCCGGCGATCGCAAAGGCGGTCGCTGTTGACGCGAATCGGCAGGCGCTCTTCGGACACTCCCTTGGAGGGCTATTCGTCCTGCATGCATTGTTCGTTCGCAGCGACGCGTTCGATACCTACATCGCAGGCAGTCCCTCAATCTGGTGGGGCAAGAAAGCGATTCTCGGCGAGGTTGCGGCATTCAAGGCGGCGCAGCAACGCAGCAAAGTTCAAAGGCACCTGTTGATCACGGTCGGGGAGTTGGAAGCGATTGCGAGCCCGGAGGAAATCCGCCTCGGAGCGGTGCTTAACGTCAAGGATCCGATGAAATTGATGCGTGATGCCAAGCAAGTCGGGAATTCCGCCGATTTGGCGAAGGATCTTGCATCGTTGACGTCCGCCGGCCTCGAAGTTCAGCGAATAGCGTTTCCCGACGAAACTCACAACTCAGTGATCCCCGCGTACCTCGCGCGCGGCGCGCGCTTCACGCTGCAGCGCTGGTTTCCGTGAAGAATTCATTGGGCCTTATCAAGGCGGCAGCGTGATCGACGCGCTTTTGCCCTTGCTTGTGACGTATTTGTCCAGAGAAGGATCTAGATCGACCGCTTTTACGAGATCGCTGACAGCGCTGCGCGAGTCACCTAGGTCGCCGTAGGCTGCGCCGCGCAAGAAATAAGCGCGGGCCAGTTTCGGATCGAGCCGGATGGCCTCGGCCTCATCCTTCAAGGCATCTTCGTAGTTATGCTGACGCAGGCACACAAGACCTCGCTCGCTCCAGAAGGCCGCGGTTTTGGGCGCTAAACGGATGGCCTCAGAATAATCCGCGAGCGCGTCTTTAAAATCTCCACGGGTTTCGTATATTTTCGCGCGCTGCCGTAATGCCGGGGCCAGTGTCGGGTCGATACCAATGGCGGTGTCGAAGTCGCGCAAGGCGTCCTCGCCATTTGATTGTGCCGCCAAAAATACCCCGCGGTTGTAATAGAGACTGGCTTTGCGCGGCGCCAGTTTGAGGGCCTCGTTGTAATCGCCCAGCGCATGTTGGGCATCGCCCAGTGCGAAATACGCCTCGGCGCGATTTACGAAGATGAAATAGCGCGCACTGCCTTGGAGAATTTGGTGATCCAGGGATTCAGTGCAGGCCTGAATGATCGACGGCGCTGCCGTGTTCTCATCGCGATCGAGGCATCTTTCGATCACAACGTGCTTTTCCATGTTCAACTGATGTTCACAAACGCTCAATTGAGCATGGAACAGCGCCTGGTTTCTAAAATCCGCGTCGGATCCGACTCGGCTCAAGCAGTTGGTGAATTCGTCCGGCGGAAGGTCCGGCAATGGACGCTCGTTGGGTACTTTTCCGGTGACCGTGATTTCCGGCTTCGCGGCCGGGTCGGCCGGCGGCTGGCTCTTCTGGCTTGGATCGTCGGTTTGAGCTGCCGCCGCCATACCGGCGAGCAGCAAAATGAATAGTTGGCACCCGAATAGACGCCGCATGTTTTGCATTGTGCGTCAGTTCAATGCGTTTTGCGACAGTGAATATGCTGAGAGTTACCAAGCGTAAATCCCGTCACACTTGTTACTCCCGCTTCGGAGTGATCCGCGCCTAGTCTGGCTCATCGCCAAGCAACGGGAGATTCATGATGGCAACGCACAAAACTGCAACGCGCAAAGAGTGGTTGGACGAGCGGCTAAAGCTGCTCGAGTCAGAGAAGGATCTCACAAGGCGCAGTGATGAACTGGCGCAGCGGCGGCAGGCCTTACCCTGGGTCCGGCTTGATAAGGAATATCGATTTGACACCGACGAAGGGAGCGCCTCGCTGGCAGAGCTATTTCGTGGACGTTCACAGCTGCTGGTTTACCATTTCATGTTCGGACCCGACTACACCGCCGGCTGTCCCTCCTGCTCAATGATCGCTGACGGATTTGACGGATTTGCCGTGCATCTGGCCAACCATGACGTGATGCTCTGGGCAGTCTCGCGCGCACCGCTTACGAAGCTGCAGAGCTACAAACGCAGGATGGGATGGACATTTCCGTGGGCATCATCGTTCAAGAGCGACTTTAATTCTGACTTCAGCGTCTCGTTCTCAGAGGAAGAGCAGCGTGCGGGCGGCATCGAGTACAACTATCGGGGCGGCATGCACGCGATGGATGCGAGGAATGCGCCGGAGCCCGTCCGGCAGTTTGCCGCCATGTGTGGAACCGACGCGGCCACCTACACGCGCGATCGACCTGGTATGAGCGCGTTCGTGCTGGAGCAGGGGGCCGTCTACCACTCCTACTCCACTTTTGCGCGCGGCCTCGATGGTCTGTGGGGCGCCTACCAGTGGCTCGATCGTGCGTCCCTGGGCCGCAACGAAGCCGGCATCTGGTGGCGTCGCCACGACGAGTACAAGGGAGCTTAGAGCATGTGTCCCTTGTGTATTACGGGAGCGGCGCTCAGCGTTGCCGGCGCTACCTCCTCCGCCGGCATAATCGCGGTAGCGGCGAGAAAATGGCGCGCCCTGCAGCGCTGGCTCATCGGTAGTTGGCGGGGGTGATTGTGGGCGCCCCCTATACGACCGATTGATCCACGCCGAGCTCGAGGAGAATGGCTTCGCGCAGTTCCTGGATTGCGGCGCTCGAAAGCTTGCGCGGATGGGGAACGCGAACATCGAAGCTGGCCTGAATTCGGGCCGGCCGCGGCGATAAGACCATCACCCGGTCGGCCAGGTGAATGGCCTCTTCAACATCATGGGTGATGAGCAAGACGGTGTGGCGCTCTTCGGCAAGCACACGAAGCAACTCGTTGCGCATGCGCAAGTTCATGAGCGCATCAAGTGCTGAGAACGGTTCGTCCATGTAAAGGACTTCCGGCTTGACGACCAGCGCTCGAGCGAGTTCTGCTCGCTTGAGCATGCCGCCTGAAAGCTCATGCGGGTAACTGGATTCAAATCCCTTCAGGCCCACCATGGCGGCATAGTGATCGGCGAGTATTTCCTTACCGCGCGCATGGCCATCCAAGCCGAACATCAGGTTCTGCTGCACCGTCAGCCACGGAAATATGGAGCCGTGCTGGGTGATCAGAATGCCCTTCGGGCTGGGTGAACTTCTTGCCGCGCCATCTATGGCCACTGATCCACGATCAGGCCTTTCGAAACCGGCTACCATATTCATCAACGTCGACTTGCCACAGCCGGAGGGTCCGACGATCGCAACGGTCTCGCCATCGTTGACGGAAAAACTTACGCCTTCCACGACACGGAGGCTGCCCGCATCCGACGGGAAGCTCTTATAGACATCAGTGACGATGATCTTAGCGGACATAGCGCCACCTGACCGACCGGTGTCTTTCCAGCAGGCGCATAACGCCGTCGAGCAGCAGCCCAATCACCCCGATGATGATCATCCCGGCGATCACCAAATCATAACGATTGCCCGCGTTGCGCGAATCGATTATCAGGTAGCCCAACCCGGAGTGCAGCGCAATCATCTCGGCGGCAACAACGACCAGCCACGCTACGCCCAAGCCAATTCTCATTCCGACGATGATTTGCGGCCACACGGCGGGAATCACGACCTGGCGAAATAGCGTGTAGCGTGAGACGCCGAAATTCTGCGCGGCGCGCAGATAGCGCCGCTCGATCGTGTGCACGCCTGCGGTTGTCTGAACGATCATCGGGAACACTGATGAGATGAAGATGAGAAAAATAGGCGAGACATCGCCGACGCCGAACCACAGAATGGCGATCGGGATCCAAGCGATGGGCGAAATGGGCCTGAGCAGTTGAAAAATCGGATTGAGTGTTAGAAACGCTCCCCGTACCCAGCCCATCCACAATCCGAGCGGAATCGCGAATGCTAGAGCCAGCAAAAAGCCGACGCCGACTCGAAACAACGACGCGCCGATGTGTTCGAACAGCGTTCCGTCGCGCAGTAACTCGAACATGCCCATGACGACCTGCAAGGGCGTCGGAAAGATGGCGCTCTGCGTCACGTGTACCACCAGCCACCAGGTCGCGATCAGCAACACGATCACGGCCAGCGACGCAGCCGCTTGGCGGATCCTATTCGCCCAGCCTTTCGTCACTGCCACCGGCCCGTTCTCGCCAAGGTGCCGAGACGCCACGATAGGCGGTCCCACGCGGATCGCGGCGCCGCATTGACGACCACGGTCATTTGCCCGCTGGCATGTGCGGTACAGGCAAACTGGTAGCTGGAAGCGACTCCAAAGGGCAATCGAAAACTCTGTCCCGGCATCATCAGCACCGGACCAAATATCTGGGGGACATCATCTTGATTGACCAAAACCAAGGTATCTCTGACGCCCAAAGTCAGCCAGATTTTGGAGGGCAGTATCTCGACCTTGTTTCCTGCCATTCGCCGAGCCCAGGTTCCCTTCGGAATCTCGAAAATCTCGTCGCGCACGCCGATTTTGACGGGTGTCAATGCTGCCCAGAGCGCGGCAGCCAGAATGACGGCCGCCGGCGCACATACCCAAGTCCAGCGTCGCGCCGTCATTTATGCAGCAACAACCGGACGTCGTGAACATAGTCATCGGCTTTGTATCCGAACGGCATCATCGCCCGCAGGCGGCCGTCGCGATCCAGGAGGTAAACGAACGAGGAATGGGCCACCGCATAGCCGCCCTTCGTCGGAATTTTGGTCGCGACAATCCCATAGTCCTTGCGCACTGCCGCCAGTTGCTCTTCGGATCCGGTTCCGCCGACGAAAGATGCATCGAAATTCGCCAGAAACTCGTGCATGCGCGCGACACTGTCTCTCTGCGGATCGACCGTCACATAGATCACCTGTAGATGCGCCGCATCAGCCCCGAGTTGTTTGCGCGCGGCTGCGAGCACCGCAAGGGTGACGGGGCACACCTCTGTGCAGGAGGTGTATCCGAATGCCATGAGAACGATCTTGCCGCGGTAGTGCGTGAGCACCAGATCGCTGCCGTTTGATCCCTTCAAGGTGAAATCCGGCGCGATTCGTGCCGGAGTGAACACTCCAGCCTTGAGAGCACTGTTCTCAGCCGCGAATGCCGCGGAGCTCAAGGCAATCGAAAGGCATATTGCGCCGAGGCGTCTCAACCGAGCATTGCCTGCATCACAGGGAAATGACGGCCGGCTGTGCATTTTTGGCAAATGTTTCGTCGACATAGCGGTCGTAGGGGATGGGGTGTTTGATGGTGCCGGCCTGCAGAGACAATTCCATGAGCTCCTCGAACTCTGACCGAATCATACGCAAATCGCCGTACGTCACCCGATCAATCGGATTGTCCATCACGAACTGGATGATGGCCGGATCCTGGTTGAAGAAGTCCCTCCCGGCCGCGATCGCGACTGCCTTCGCTCGATTTTCCGGGCGCGCATCCAGCCATGCACCCGCACCAAGGACATGGTTGACCAGATCCTGCACCAAGGCGGGATCCTCTTGAATCAGCTCCTCGCGCACCGTAAGCACGCAGCAGATGTAATTTCGCCATTCATCCCGTGTCATGCGCAACACCCGTGCGTAGCCTGCACGTTGGGCGGCTGCCCCAAAGGGTTCCCCCGTACAGTAGGCATCGACGGCCTTGGCGTAGAGCGCAGCGGGCATGTCGGGCGGAGCCATTTCGATGATCTGTATATCCGCGGGGGTCATGCTCTCCCGTGCCAGCATTTTTCGCAGGAACAGAAAATCGACTGCGAAACGGCTTGGGACCGCAATGCGCTTGCCGGCCAGTTCCCGAAAATTTCGAAATTCCGAATCGCTCCGCACCATGATCACGGCACCTGAGCGATGCCCCAGCGACACGATCTTGACGGGAATCTTTCGGTCGGCCAAATCCATCACCAGTGGTGCCAGCATATAGCCCGCGTGAATGCTGCCCGCCATGAGCGATTCCTTTATTTCAGGCCAACCGCTGTATTTGCTGAATTGATATTCATGGCGGACATTCTGCGTCGTGCCGAGCTGGTTGGATCTAGCTCGTGCAACGCACGCCACCGGCAGCGTGAGATTGCAGGTCACAGGGAGCGCCCCGACCAATTGGCCGGTGGCCTTTTTCCCTCCGCACGAAATCACGCCCAAGGGCAATGTGGCAGCGATCGCGGCTCTGAGTACCTCGCGGCGGTTCATGGGGAATCCGAGCTGAACGTCGGCAGAAATTTCACGGCGGCCACACGCAATCAGCCTAGCGGAATCGCGGTTTGCCCGCAAACGCGGCCGCCATGCCGACGGGCGCCTAACTGTGCCGCAGCTGCAGTTGCCGGTCCCTCACACCGGTGAGCTGCTCAGCGCCCAACAAAAATAATTGCCGAATTTATTTGATCTCTCGAAGCTATCAGTCCCTGTCGGAAAGCACCCACAGAGACGATCAGACACTGGGCGGCTGGATGTCAGCCCGGATAAAAATCGCGTTCGCTGGGCCGTCAATGCGTTGAATTGGCGGGTATTCACATAAATTAAACACCGTCGGAACTCTCCGCGACGAGCGGCTTCGAATTAATCAATGAAGGCCGATCCGATGGAGAGTGCCATGCAGAAAAACGAGATTGTCTTTCCTGTGCGCTGCGCGTTAACGCTCGCGATGGGGATGATTGCAGTCGGATGCGCCTCGAGCAGTCAGAAGGTTGCGCAGGGACCATTCACTTCGACGGCCCCTTTCAGTAAGACGATCTCCGGTTCCGGAGACACCGTCTGTTGGAGCGTGAAGCGCGCTTTGCTCAGTCAGGGCTACATGCTCGATCGACCCTCGGACTCCGGTGTGTTGACGGGGACGATGGACTATCAGCCCAAGCCTAAACAAAACGTCACTGTCCATTTGCAAACGACCTGTGCGGACAATAAAAACGGAACAAGTATTGTCTTTGCCACGGCAAGCCGCGAAGTCAGCCGCTTGCAAAAAATGAAGCAGACGACCAGTGCGGGAATTGGTCCCGCGACCATCACAATGCCGGCCGGTTCGGCCAAAGTCCTCGGCGTGGTGCGGCGGGAAACGATTCAGGATCCGAGTTTCTATAACAGCTTCTTTAACCTTGTCGCGACCTATGTAGCACAAGAACCCCCGCACCGCAGCTCAGAGCGGCACGCGGAGCTACGCGACCAGGAACGCGATTCGGCTCATTAGCAGCAGCCGAGCAGGCGTTCGCGCCTGCGTCTATTCCCTTTTTCATTGTTGGGCGACACCCAGAGGAGGTGCCATGTATCGTAAGAAACTACTCGCAATTGCTATTGGATCAACCCTAGCGGCGACCCTGCCGGCGGCGCTTGCGGCTGCAGACGATCAGCAGCCCCCGTCGTCGACCGCAGCGGCTGACTCCGCGCGTGATCAGCGCGACATCAGAGCCGATCATGCCGACGCGCGGAAGGATGTTAAGGATCTGAAGCGCGACCGTGCAGATTTACGCTCGGACAAGCGGGACCTGCAGGGCGACCAAAGGGATTTGAAGCGCGACGAAAGCGTGAACTCACAGCAGACGGGCGAAAACTCGCGAAGCGCGCTTCAAAGAGATATCGCTTCCGATCAACGGGACATTGCGAAGGACAAATCCGATATTCACGCGGACCAACGCGATATCCGTGCGGACCATAAGGACCTGTCGAGCGACCGGGCGGACGTGCGCACTGACGAACGGGACCTGCGAGGCGACGACGCCAAACACTCCCCGGGTGCGGGGAACGCAGAGGAACGGCGCGACCTCTCGGCCGACGAGCGCGACATTGCACGTGACAAGGCCGATATCAATCACGACCGGAGCGACATTCGTTCGGATCGTCAGGATCTGACTCGCGACCGAGTAGACCTGCGTGCGGACCAACGGGACGTTCGGGGCGATGCCAAGCAATCGCTCAATGCCGGCGATCGGCGCGATATGGCGGCCGATGCGCATGACATAGGCCACGACCAGGCGGACATCCATCACGACCGGCGCGATCTTCGGTCCGACCATCAGGACCTCATGCGCGACCGAGCGGATCTGCGAGCCGACAGGCATGATTTGCGTTCCGACCATGCGCAGCCGCACGGAGCGGTGCTGACCGCGCGTAACGGCGGCACGGTGCCGGGTGCAGCAAATACCGCTGCGCGCAATGCGCAAGCGGCACAGTCCCGCAAACCTGCGATCACCGCCACCGCCATGGCGAACAACGTGGCGGCTCAAAATCAGCAGAAAAAGGCGGCCAGCGCGGCACCGGGGCACCAGCCTTGGTACCACTGGATCTTGCCGTAGGGAAGAAGGGAATTTTGCCTTAGGAGACCCTAGGAGAGTGGGCGCCGATACGAAATCAAGGATCGATTTCGTGTCGGCGCTTTAATCAAAATCAGCCTGCGGCGGCGCCGGGCAATCCGAGCCGCGCGGATCGGCTTCAACGAGCAGGTTATGTCATGCTATGGGTGGCTGGCGCAAGGGGGCGGCTAAGCCGTCTGAAATTGGACTCAAGTCGCCATTTTTTTATTCAGGCATGGGTACGCTGCGGTAGGTTACCTACCGGATTACATACATGAAAATTCTCGGTCCTTTTATGATGCTTTTGCTGGCGACGTCGGCCGTTGCCGAGCCGGGCTCCGCCGCTGCGGCCAAGCCGACAAAGCCAGCCGCCAAGCCTGCATGGGTTTATCAAAAGGGCAGGATGAATTGGGAAGGTGACTGGTCTTTCGGTGTCGACGAGGTAGATTACAGAGACAAAGCGGCTGCTCCGATCGAGGGGCCCTTTGATATCGCCATCAGCGGCAGGCAATGGGGTGGGTGGCAGCCTTTTTTCAGTTTGACTTGCCAATCTCAGCACGCCGTTTGTTTCGACACCACACCGTATAAGTTTCTGATCTTCTCCGGCAAGGGCACGGTGGCACACCAGATCTTTCAGGTCGGTTTCATGTCGCCCGGCGACAAGCCCGACGGCCCGGTCATCATGGTTTCACAATACTGTTCGGGGGGCAGCGATCTCGAAGTTGGCAAGTGGACGTCCTGCAAAATCCCGTTGTCCGCTTTCAAGTTGATCGACACCAAAATTTCCAAGTTTTGGATTCAGGATCAAACCGGTCTCACCACGAACAAGTGGTATCTCGATGACGTGGGATTCACCCCGGACTAGCCATCAAAGCTCCTGAGGCTTGCGGCCTGCCCTAAGGGGTCAATACCACCTTGCCGATGTTCTTGCGTGCCTCGAGGTAGCCGTGCGCTTCGCAGGCGCGATCGAAGGGGAAGGCTTTGTCGACGTGCGGCCGCACCCAGCCATCGGCGACGCCTTGAAGGAGCCGGTCCGCCCACGAACGTATCTTTTCGGGTTCATGCCACAGGTGCCCCATGTTTACTCCAAACACCGCGCGGTTCAGGTTCATAAGCGACAGGGGATGGAAGAAGGGCATGCCTAAAGCCGTTCCGATTAACTTGAGCGAGGCAAGCTTTCCGGAGTCGGACGCGACGGAAACGCCGAAAACTCCCAATCGTCCGGTGGAGCGCAGAGCCTTGTAGCTCTTTTTCCAGTGACTGCCGCCAATTGGATCGATGATGAGCTCCACGCCGCGTCCACCGGTCAGGCGCGAGAGCTCCGTCGGCCAATCCTGGGTGCGATAGTCGATCGCTTCGTGCAAGCCGCGTTCCTTTAGGAACGCGTGTTTGCCGCTGCTCGCGGTGCCGAAGATCCTCGCACCGATATGGCGCGCGACATCAATGGCGGCAAGGCCAACGCCGCCGCCGGCATTGTGAATCAATACGGTTTCGTCGGCCGACAAAGACCCCATCACCACGAGCAACTGCCATACAGTCAGATAGTTCACGGGAATCGCTGCGCATTGTTCGTGGCTGAGTGAAGCAGGCTTGGCGAATACCTGGGTATCCGGTACAACGACCGTATCGGCGTAGCCGCCAAATCGTGTGAGTGCAAATACCTCGCGACCGATCCAGTCCTGTCGAGCCGCCGGTCCGGCGGCGTCTACGGCGCCTGAGACTTCGTAGCCGACCACGCATGGCGCTTTCGGTGCGTCCGGATACAACCCTTGCCGCGCCAAGATGTCGGCGAAATTGATGCCGCTCGCTTTAACGCGGATCCGCACCTGGTTGCCTTGGGGTTCGGGATCCGGCGACTCGCGCACCTGCAATTTCTCAATGCCTCCGTACCCGGTTATGTAGATCTGTCTCATTATTAGTGCTCCCTTGTGATGTGCCGGGATGTTCGCGTATGGGCAGGTTAGACCTAATGCCGGTTTCTGTGTACCGGCATCGCTCCGGTGGTGCCTATGGACTCGTCGCAAGTTGCGCACCATTTGGTGGTTGACTGCCTTGCGCACCGGTGGCCTTATAGAGCTTGAAGGAACCTGTGCTCGACTTAAATCGATCGGGAGTTATCGGATGAAACGAATTTTGATCGCCGCCCTTGCATGCTTGACGGTTGCCGCCGGCGCTGCCGCGGCCAACAAGCCGGCCGCAGCCGGCAAGCCCAATTATTCAGGTGAGTGGACCATGAACACTGCCAAGAGCAACTTTGGACAGTTGCCTGCGCCGGCCTCATTTGTTCGAAAGATTCAGCATGTGGAGCCGTCGCTGACCATTATCGAGGAGCAATCGGCGGGCGGCCGCGACTCGACGACCACTCGAAAAATTACTACGGACGGCAAGTCGGCCACCTTGGAGCTGAATGGGGCGACTGCGATTTGTTCATCCGTTTGGGATGGATCCGACATCGTCGCGACTACAACTCTGGATTCCGTCGGGTTGAAATTTACAGATCGAATGTCTCTATCGCCCGACGGCAAGACGCTGACCAGCAAGGTGCAGATCGGTTCTCCCCAAGGCGATGCGGAACTGACCATTGTGTTTGACCGGCAATAGCGCCGGATGCCCGCCAGCGCACGTCGCGCCGGGAGAAAGCCAGGATCGACGGCGCGATTGACCCTGCGGCAATACCAGGCGCTCGCGGACTTTCGCTACGAGCTTCGCCGCTTCCTGCGACATAGCGAGCAACTGTCGCTGCATCATGGCTTGACGCCGCTGCAGTATCAGTTGCTGCTGCAAATCAAAGGATATCCGGTCAGAGGCCGGGCAACGATCAGCGGACTGGCGGAGCGGCTTCAGGCAAAGCATCACGGCGTGGTGGCGCTAGCGACGCGCTGCGAGAAGATCGGGCTGATCAGGCGACGGTCTTCCACCGATGATAGGCGCGTCGTGCATTTAATCCTAAGCGCAAAGGGACAGCTGATGCTCGAGAGACTTGCTCGTCTGCATCGTGGCGAATTGCGCGCGTTACGCCGTCGATTCCCTTCAAAATCCGATTTGCGCTGATCGGCACTACACGCCGGCCCTCGCCGGCTGCGTCATATCACAGCGTGATATGATATATCTCGAATTCACAGCCGAGAGAACAATCCTGACTATCAAATTAACCAGTCGAAAAGACTGCGTGGACTATGAGCGTGCACTCGATGTCGGATAAGCACGAATCGAGTTCAGGTGCTGCCTTGGGCGGCGACTTCGCTCGCGACAGCCGGCTCATCAGGCTTTCCGTGTTCGCTGCGTTCATCGGCGTGCTCAGCAGCGTAACCGCAATCGTGTTGCTGGGAGCGATCCGCTTTTTCACCAACATTTTCTTTTTTCAATCCGTATCGCTCGTGCAGCGCTCACCCGCGGAAAATCATTTGGGGCTTGCGGTCATACTGGTGCCGGCGATCGGGGGCTTGGTAGTCGGCCTCATGGCCCGCTATGGCAGCGAAAAGATCCGCGGTCACGGAATCCCGGAGGCCATCGAGGCCATCCTGTTCGGCAAGAGCAAGATGTCGCCGAAGATCGCGATCCTAAAACCGCTGTCCTCCGGGATTGCGATCGGAAGCGGTGGACCGTTCGGTGCGGAGGGGCCGATTATCATGTCCGGCGGCGCTGCAGCGTCGCTCCTCGCACAAGCTTTTCATCTCACCGCCGTTGAACGCAAGGCGCTGCTGGTTGCGGGCGCTTGCGCCGGAATGACGGCTGTGTTCGGGACGCCTTTGGCCGCGGTGCTGCTGGCGGTCGAATTGCTGCTATTCGAGCTGCGGCCGAGGAGTTTGTTGCCGGTGGCCATCAGCTGCGCAATCGCCGCCTTCTTGCGCCCGTTGTGGGCGGCCGCAGGACCCTTATTTCCCTTGCAAACCGAGATGCCGGGCACCGTCGCCATGCTGGCATGTTGCATCGCCGGGCTGGCGAGCGGCGCGGTGTCATCGCTGATGACGCTGCTGCTGTATCGCATCGAGGATTTCTTCGGCAAGCTGCCGCTGCATTGGATGTGGTGGCCTGCGATCGGGGGCCTTGCTGTAGGCATCGGCGGTGTACTCGAGCCGCGGGCATTGGGCGTCGGCTACGATGTCATCGGAGACTTGTTGCAGCACCATCTAATATGGAGCGCGGCGCTTGGCTTGCTCGTGGTCAAGCTGATCATTTGGGCGGTCGCGCTGGGCTCGGGCACATCAGGCGGGGTGCTTGCGCCGCTGCTGATGATCGGCGCGGGCTTGGGCTCCATTCTCGGGGTGTGGTTGCCCGGCGGCAGTCCGGAGCTCTGGGCGTTGGTCTGCATGGCGGCAATCTTGGCGGGGACCATGCGCGCGCCCCTGACTGCCATCGTGTTCGCGTTCGGCTTGACGCACGATGCGAATGCCCTGCTGCCGACCGTTCTGAGTTGCGCGATTGCCTACGGATTTACCGTTATTTTGATGCCCCGTTCCATTCTGACGGAAAAAATCGCGCGCCGTGGGCGGCATGTCTATCGAGAATATGGCGTGGATCCGCTCGAGATGCACTTTGTCGATGAGGTCATGACAAAAGAGCCCATCGTGATTGAGGGATCGCGGCCGGCCGGGGAGGCGCTGGCGCTTTATTTCTCGGCGAACCAGCGCCACCGTGCATATCCGATCGTTGACGGTGGACGCCTGCTCGGCATCATCGACCGGGAAGCGCTCGCAGGTTTGGCGCCGGAAATGCTCGCGCAGCCGGTGGCCGAACTGCTCGACCCGGAGAACAATCTGCCGGTCGCACTTCCCAGCGACAACTGCCGGGCGGTCGCGTCTCGCCTCGCCGCCCGCGGTCTGGAGCGCATGGCGGTGGTGGATGACGGGGTTTCGCGGCACATCATCGGCATCGTCAGCCGCAGCGATCTGCTCAAGCCTGCGCGCAGGCTGCATGAGGAGGAAGTTCACATGGAACGGATCCTCGGCTCAGACCTGGCGGATCCGCAATGACGGCTGAACTTAAGCGGAGGGATCGGGTGCGCCTTCGGGAGCGCCTCGCGCCATCACATCCGGTAGCGGATTGCCGTTTTCCGTAAAGGAGAGCGATACCGAGTTGAGGCAATGCCGCTCGCCGGTCGGCGGCGGGCCGTCGGGGAACACGTGTCCAAGATGGCTGCCGCAGCGGGCGCAGACTTCTTCGACTCTGATCATTCCGTAGCTCGTGTCGCGAATGCGTTTGATGTGGGCTTCATCGTAGGGTTTGAAAAAGCTCGGCCAGCCGGTACCCGAATCGAACTTGGCGTTGGATCGAAATAGAGGCAAGCCGCAGAACCGGCAGGTATAGGTGCCGTTCTTTTTGTTGTCGAGGAATACACCGCAGAAAGCAGCCTCAGTCCCATGCTGCAACAGCACGCGGCGCTCATCCGCGTTCAGACCGGCGGCGATCTCGCGGCGCTGCAGGTCGTTGGGGGGATTCATGTCGAATGCCGTCATAAGTGCCTCCTTAAAGTCCCTATCCTATGCCGCCCGCAATTGCGGATGCTAGGATCTTGAGGTGCCGGCACCCATAGACATCGAAAATTCTCAGGAAGGATACGAGAGACTGATTTTAACACCGCCGCGCCCGGGCGCCGGCGCGGCGCCGGCTAGCGGCACCGAAGCGCAGATCCTGCCGCAACTGAGATCCGGCACGGTTTTGATGATGGGCGACAATCCGGACTTGCCGCGGATGCCTGAGCGGCCGGGCTTGCTGGATTTCATCAAATATCGCACCACCGACACGACGTTTCGGCATTTGCTCGTGAGCGCCAAGCATGCGTTGGACGCCGGTCATGAAGAGAAGATCGTCCTGGCCTGCCTGGTGCACGACATTTCGAACGGATGTTTCTTGCGCCCCGACCACGGCTATTGGGGCGCTCAAATGATCGCGCCCTATGTCGATGAGGAGATCGCCTGGGCGGTGCAATATCATCAGGCGCTGCGTTACTTTGCGGATGACTCCGTGGGCTATCAGTATCCTGAATCGTATCGGCGGTTCTTTGGTGCTGACTACGTTCCGCCCGACTACATTCGCCGCGACGCGCAGGTCGCTCAGCAGCATCGCTGGTACATGAGCGCGCGTCTCGTCACGCTCTACGATAAATATTTCTTCGAGCAATTCGATCCCATCGATCCTGAAATTTTTACCGACATTGTCGGGCGGCATTTTCGGCAACCGCCGCAAGGACTAGGGTTCGACGGCTCTCACGTCGCGCACATGTGGCGCACAATCATCTGGCCCGATAACGCGCTCTAGCGGCGCGGCGATGACGCAATCAGCGGCGGGCGCCTTGGGCAATGGTGTGATCCCGAGTGCGACCAGCTGCAATGTCAATCACTTTACGACGCTTGATCTGTACGGCCGCTACGACCTTACGGACCACCTCAATCTGCACGCGTCCGTCGTCAATGCGACCAACGCCAAAGCACCGCTCGACTGGGGAAGCTACTGTGCGCGGTGGGCGCGTTCTTCACGCTCGGCGCAACCTACAAGTTCTAGGAAAGCACTCTCATCGAGGAATTCGGGGCGGCGGAAACGCTGCCCCTTTTTTTTGGCCGGGGCCGCCGGCCTAGTCGATCGGCCAGGACATCGCCTTCGGCAAACTTTCGGGCGTTTCGGGTTTGGCAGCGGATGCGACCGTATCGACCGTTCGCCACCAGGCTCCCGGGCGCTGCGCGTGCGCAGGTTCGATCGGCTCGCCGAGCCGTGGCATGAGCAGGTGCGCGCCGGCCTTCTCGGCTGAGTTCAACAGCGCTTCGGCGGGTTGATCCCAGGCATGCATGGCCAAGCTGAAGGTGCCCCAATGCACCGGCAAAAAAGCACCGCCGCCGAGCAGCGCCAATGCCTTGAGCGCGTTATGCGGCCCTAAGTGAATATCCCCCCAGGCCGGATGGTAGGCGCCGACTTCCAGCATCACGAGATCGAATGGCCCGAGCCGGTCGCGAATGAGCTGATATTCCGTCGTCGGGCCGGTGTCGCCGCTGAAGAACGCGGCGTGCCGTTCCGAGCGCAGCACGAATGAGGACCAGAGCGTTGCGTTGCGGTCTTTGAGACCGCGCCCGGAAAAATGCTGTGAAGGCGCGGCCGTGAGGGTGAGGGCGCCACTGCCTGCCACCATGCGGTGCGACTCCCACCAGTCCAGTTCCGTGATGAGCGCAGGGTTCACGCCCCAGGCCTCCAGGTGCGCGCCGACGCCCAATGAGGTGACGAAGGGCACTTGACGCTTTGCCAGTTCCCGGATGGTGGGATAGTCGAGGTGATCGTAGTGATCGTGCGAGACGACCACGACATCGACCGGCGGCATGGCACGCAAGGGCACCGGCACCGGCTGAAAGCGCTTCGGACCTGCGAGCCGCGATGGGGAGGCGCGCGGCCCCCACACCGGATCTGTGAGCACGCGCAAGCCGTCGATTTCGATGAGCACTGTCGAGTGGCCAAGCCACGTCGCGCGCAGGCCGCTCAACGCGGGCTTGCGCCAGGAATCGAGCGGATTCATCGAGGGCAGGGGTCCTTTCGGCACACGCCGCTCCCCGCCGCAGAGGAAGTCGCTCAAGGAAGGCATGCTTGCAGCCGGGTCGCGCAGACCTGGCGGGATCGGATGTACGTTGCGGAAACGCTCTCCGGCCCAGCGCGGTGAGGCGCGCATGCGCTCGAGACGCGCACCTTCGGGTCTTTTGCCGAGAGATCTCATGCTGCGTCTCTGTTCCTGTTAAGGGGGCATCCGGGGAAGTCTCTTGGCGTCTTTCGCGGGCGGGTATTGCGCCGCGTTCAGCTGCATGGCCAGAAAGGTGTAATAACCCACGATCCCTGTCATGTCGACCACGCCCTTGCCGCCGAAGCGCGTTTTGGCGCGTTCAAAGGTCAAATTCGACACCTGTTTGTTTCTTAGGAGTTCCACGGCGTAATCGTAGACGATCTCTTCGTCCGCGCTTAACGGGGCGGGGCGACGCCCCTCGGCGATCGCGTCGGCAATGTCCTGGCGGATGCCCGCCTTCAGCGCAATCGGATAGTGCACGGACCATTCGAAATCCTGCGTCCACTCCCGTGCCGTTATGAGAATTGCGAGTTCGCTCAGCGTATTGCCGATCGCCGACTTATAGCGAAGATAGTCGCCCATCGCGCGCGCCTGGGACATCACGTCCGGGCTGTACATCAGCGGTTCGAAGGGCCCAAAGACCGGTACTTTACGGGCCGCCTCGAATTCCGCAGCCGCTTGCTTTTGTTCCGGCGAGTATTGAGCCGGGGGAATCGTGGGCAGCCGGTCATCGGCTTGGGCGGAAGCGCCAATCACGACGAATGCCGCCAAGCGCAGGAGAAAGTTCATTTTTGCCGTCCCGTTTGGTTGGATCGCTTCGCTCGATCATACCCCGCCGGCGCGGCCCGGCTCCTATTTAGAAATCCTTGAGCAAAGCCTGAGGAAGCCTTTAGGACTAATCACGGGCTCCCGCCGTACACCTACACCCAAGCCACGGCGAGACCGATCTTCGTGGCGGGCACTGAAATCAAGCAACAAAACTTAGGAGATGATCATGAAGAACACTACCCAAAACACGGTCCGCGCAGCGACTCTTGTCCTGTGCGGTGCGATTGCCTTCGGCACCATGCAGGTGACAGCCCACGCGGCCGACGAGGCGCTGCCGTCCAAACGGGTCAGCTATGCCGATCTCGACATTTCGAAGCCGGCCGGCGCCAAGGTGCTCTACAGCCGTATTACGGCCGCTGCCCGCCAGGTTTGTGCGGCTAACGGGTACAAGTATCTGTCGGCGATCAAGTGGGTGAACACCTGCACCGATCTGGCGATCGACAAGGCCGTGAAAGATGTCGGTTCGCCGGCACTGAGCGCGCTGCGTCCGGCCAGAGTGGCCATTCACTTTGCCAGCAATTGACTGATGTCGGTGAGGGCGACCGGGACCTAACGGTCGCCCAGCCGATTTCGTTTTGATGGCATATCCTGTGCGCCAGCCCAGCACTCCAAGGATGATGAAAGCCCATGTCCCCGGAATCGCGAGCCGTACGGCTCGCCGCCTTCGACCTTGACGGCACGCTGATCCGCGGGCCCACGATTTGCGAGAGTCTGGCCGAGCACTTAGGGAAACTGCCGCGCATGCGCGAAATGGAGCAGTTGCGCGATGCGGCCGAGATTTGCGCCGCTCGGCAGGAAATGCTCACCTGGTATGGCCGTCCCGCGGAGGCGCTCTGCGTCCATCTCGCCGACGTGAACATCGCTCCCGGAGCGGCCGAGGCGTTCGAATCGCTCGCGCAGCGCGGCATTCACACCGCGATTGTCTCGATCACCTGGAGCTTTGCCGTAGCCTGGTTCGCTCGCCGCTTCGGTGCCCGCGCATGGATCGGGACCGGTGCGCTGGACCATGATATTCAGCACTTTTGGCCGGCCGACAAGCCGGTCTGGCTAGCCCGGCACGCCAACGCGCTCGGCATCGAAATGAGCGAAGTCGCCGCGGTCGGCGACTCGCTGGGTGACGTGCCCATGCTGGCGGCGGTCGGTCATCCATTCTATGTCGGCGCCGAGCTACCGCGCGAGATTGCGCACGCCGTGCACGCACCGAACGCGGATCTGCGCGACATCGCTCGCCTCATGCTCGAGCGCTAAGCGCTATTTCTTTTGCTCCGCGTAGATCTTGACCAATCGATACAGGAATTCGCGTCCTTCGAGCAGGGATTTGACGCCCACGTACTCGTTGAGGCCGTGAATGTTGCCAAGATCGGGTCCCAAGAACACCGGTTCAAAGCCAAAGGTTGGGATGCCCACGGCATTGGTGAATTCGCCGTCGGTTGCGCCCGCCTGCAAAACCGGTAAAACCGGCACGCCGGGCCAGAACTCGGCGGTCAGTTTCTCAATCGGCGCCATGATTTCGGGGGTGAGCGCCGGCGGCGCTGCGGTCGGTCCGCGTGTTTCCGGCATGGAAATCTTCACGGCCGGATCCGCGCTGAGTTCCTCGAGCTTGGCGCGCACGCTTTCAGCTGTGACGCCGGGGAAGATGCGGCAGTTGATGTTGGCGCGCGCCCGCTGCGGCAGCGCATTGGTCGCGTGCCCCGCGTCGAGCATGGTCGCAACGCAGGTGGTGCGCAGGGTTGCGTTCCAGCTCGGATCCTTTGCGGAGACCAGCGCCAGTGCTTGGCGGTCATTCGGGTCCTTCAAGAACGCGTTCATGGCATTCGCCGTGTCGGTCTCGCCCTTGGCGGCGAGGATTTTTGCCATGCCGGCAAAGTACGCGCGATTGCCGTCGGTGAACTGCGCCGGAAACTCATAGGCGCCGATTCGCATCAGCGCGGCCGCGAGGTGATAAATCGCATTGTCCTTCACGGGCCGCGAGCTGTGGCCGCCCTTGTTGGTGGCTTCCAGACGGTAGTTTTGCGGAAACTTCTCGCCCGCCTCGATTTCCATGGCGACGCGGTTGCCGCTCTTGTCGAGCTCGCCGCCGGCCCCTTCGTTCAGCGCGAACCCGGCATCGATGAGCTCGCGCCGATTGCGCGTCAGCCAGTCGGCGCCGTTGAAGGCCCCAGCGGTTTCTTCACCGCAGGTGAGGGCGAGCTTGAGAGTGCGCCGCGGCTGGTATTTTTCATTGCGATAGCGGATCAAGGTGTCGACCCAGATCGCAGCTTCGGACTTGTCATCCACGGCACCCCGCGCATAAAACGAGCCGTTCTCTTCGACGAGCTTGAAGGGGTCTCGTGTCCAGTCTTCGCGTTTCGCTTCGACCACGTCGATATGGGCGAGCAACAGAATCGCTTTCAACTTCGGATCCTTGCCGGGATAAATGGCGACAAGACCTCCTTCTTTCGGATGATCCGGAGCTGCGAAGGGATGCAGATCGCTGTCCGGAAAGCCGGCCGCCTTGAGCCGCGCCGCCATGCGCTCGGCGGCCAGCGTGCAGCTCCCCGACGACAGGGTCGTGTTCGTTTCGACCAGTTCCTTATAAAGTTCGCGAAATCGCTGCTCGCCGGCGGGAGTGTCCTGAGGTGGTGCGGCAGAGGCTGAGAAGGCGGCAAACGCGGCGGCTACGGCAAGAAGACGTTTCATTTTATCTCCGTAAGGGGGATGCGGTCAGGGCGCTATTGTATAGCGCCTCGGTGGACTAGAATCGTTCCGATGAAAATTCAGAGCCTGGGATGTCTTGCGGCGCTATGGTGTGCATCGTCGGCTGCGGCGGCTCCGCTCACCATTCCCTACCAGCTCACGCATTCGCAGAACATGGATCCTTCGCCCAATCCGGACGGCAAGCGGCTGGTGTTCATCAGCCTAATTTCGGGTAAAGAACAGCTGTTCACGATGAACGCGGATACCTCCGATCCGATTCAGATCACGCACGACGATGCCAATCATGAGGATCCCGCCTGGTCGCCGGACGGCAAGAAGATCGCCTACGTTTCGATAACGAAGAGCGAAGAACGAATTTACGTGATGAATCCCGACGGCAGCGGTGCGAAGGCCGCATCGCCGGCCACGGCGCGCGCCATTCATCCGGCTTGGTCGGCCGACAGCGGCAAGATCATCTACTGCACCGACGATGATCTGCAGCCGCCGCGCAAGAACGATTCCGATATCGATGTCGTGGACCTCGCCAGCGGCAAGGTGACGACGCTCATCACCGGCGGCGTGAACACCTATCCGCAATGGTCGCCGGACATGAAGCACCTGGTATTTCGGCGCATGCTCGGCGAGATGAACTCAGAAGTGTTCATTGCCGATGGCGACGGCAGTCATGCGCGCAATTTGACCAATCATCCGGCCTTCGACGGATGGCCCGCATGGTCGCCGGACGGCAACTTAATCGCATTCGCGTCGAATCGAAATGCGCGCTATCAAATTTTCGTCATGCATGCCGACGGCAGCAATGTGCGCCTGGTCGCGAACACCGAGGGCCGCGCCACCGTGCCGCGCTGGTCGCCGGACGGCAAGACGCTCTATTTCACCAATTGCGTGTCGAAAGATTACGGCGCGGACTGCGAGATACTCGTTTCCAAGCTGCCGCCGTAGCCCATCAGCGCGCCTGATGGGCTTTGACTCTCTCGACATACCGATCCCGCAATTCGGTTTGGCGGGATTTCATGTCGATCGGCTTGCCCGCGATCCACACGCGCTCGGCGAGCGTCGATACCTCCAACGGATCGCCACTCCACAGCACGAGGTCGGCTGCCTGACCGATGGCGATGCGGCCGTGCGTGGCTCCAACCCCAAAAATATCCGCCGGCGTGGAGGTGATGGCGGCTAACGCCGATTCCCACGGCAGGCCATGGGCCACGGCATTGCCGGCGAGTTGGCGCACGAGCCGGGCTTGCGGTGTGTCGCCGCTCGAGAAGGCGATACGCACGCCGGCACGCTGCAGCCGTGCCGCGTTTTCCAGGGAGGATCCGAGGCGATCAAAATCCTGCGGTAGGTCATTCAAGGGATTGAGAATCACCGGAACGTTGGCCTTGGCCAAATCCTTCGCCACCAACCACGCTTCGTCGCCACCGAGAATGACGGGTTTGATGCCGTTGCGCTCGGCAAAGGCCACCACTTCGCGAATATCGGAGGCACGGTCGACCTGAAATACCACCCGGCCGCCCATGAGATAACGGTTCAAAGCTTCTCTGCCGGCCATGTGCAGCAACGCACCTTGGCCAACAGGCCCTTGGGCATGGGCCTCATGTATCGCCTGTTCCAAGAGCATGTATTCGGCGGCGCGCGTGCCTCCCGCAACGCTGGCGCCCGCGGCTCCCATCTGCACGAATAACGAACGGCTGCCGGACAGCGCCGCATCGTAGCGGCCGTCGAGCGAGACCGCGGAGCCCTGACCGGCGATGATGCTGTCGCCGGCGCCGGGAGTAAGCACGGTCCAGGTCACGCCTTCAACGCGCGTGACGGGCACGACGAATGAGCGTGGATTGTATGCCACCGTGACGTCGAGTTCGGGACGCCACTGCTGGTCCCAGTCCGGCGCTTTTTGATTCAAGGTCGAATCAACGGTTTCCGACTCGGCGCCGATTTCCTCGATGCCGACATCGGTCAATCCGCCGAACAGTCCCGGCGTCAGCTCCTTGCCCTTGGCGTCGACGACGGTTGCATTCGACGCGCTTGACTCCGTACCGATCGCGACGATGACGCCGCCGCGGACCACGACGTCGGTGTTCTTCAGGGTGCCCTTGGCGGAGGCGGTATGGACAGTCGCGCCGCGGATGATAAATTCCTGAGCCGATGCGCTTTGAGCGGCCACAACGCCCGTGGTCAATAGGGCGGAAGCGATAACAGCGTGAAGAGACTTCATAGTGGCGACTCCGCAATGTGCCTGCCCAGCAAGAAATCCGAACGTGGTTTGTCCGTCGGATGCGCGCGATCAAAGTTCAATGCACCGTCGATGAACACTTGCTCGGCCAGCGCGTAGACGCTGAAGGGGTTGCCGTTCCAAATCACCACATCCGCTCCCTTGCCGGCCTCGAGCGTGCCGATGCGATCATCGAGCCCCAACGATTTTGCGGGGTTGAGAGTCAACCACTTGATGGCGCGCTCAGGCGGCACGACCAGCCCGACGCGCCGGCCATGGGCCATCGCTTTGCCGGCCTCCTGGTTCAGGCGCTGAATGCCGTCGGCGGAATCGGAATGAACGATGGCGCAGCTGTGCTCGGGATAATCCACGATGGCAAGGTTTTCCTGGATCCCGTCATAGGCTTCCATTTTGAAGCCCCACCAATCGGCCCACATGGCCGCGCATACGCCTTTTTCGGCGAGACGATCGGCGATCTTATAAGCCTCCACCGCGTGATGGAACGCGGTGATCTTGAATCCGAATTCATCGGCGACATCAAGCATCGTCGCCATTTCATCGGAACGGTAGCAATGCATGTGCACGCGAATATTGCCTTTCATCACCTCGGCGAGCGTCTCGAGCTTCAAGTCGCGCTTCGGAGGGCTGGGCGGTGTGAGTTCCTTTTCGCTAGCAGCGTCCTTGTCCTTGGATTTCTTGGGAGCGCCATCCGCGCGCTCGGCCTTTTTCTTGTTGTACTCCGCGAGCTCGCGATTGTACTTGTCCCATTGCTGCTGATAGTCCTGTGCATCGGCAAAGGCTTGGCGATATCCCGCAACATTGCCCATGCGTGTCGAGGGCGCCTGGTGCTTGCTGCCATAAACGCGCTTCGGGTTCTCGCCGCAGGCCATCTTCAAGCCGTAAGCCGCGCCTGGGAATTTCATGGCTTGGTAGGTCACCGCTTGCACATTTTTGACCACGACCGAGCGGCCGCCGATGAGATTCGCGGACCCTGGGAGAATCTGCATGGTGGTTACGCCGCCTTCGAGCGCTGTCTCGAATCCCGGATCCTGCGGCCACACCGAATGTTCGGCCCAGACATTCGAGGTCACGGGTGCCGTGGCCTCATTGCCGTCATCGAGGCCCTTCACGGCAGGACTGGCGTAGACGCCGAGGTGCGAATGGATGTCGATGATGCCCGGAGTGACCCACTTGCCGTGGGCATCGACAATGCGCGCGTCGGGCGGCGCGGTCAGTCCCTTGCCGACCGCTTGAATGCGGCCGTTGCTGATCAATACATCGGTACCGTCGAGGCGCTCACCGGTGCCGGTCAGCACGGTGGCGCCTTGTATGAGCACCGGCGCATTGACGGGTACTTGATAAGTCGATGGAAACGGCTCAGCGGCCAAAGCCCCAGACACGGCGAAAGCCACGAAGAAGAGCAGCGCTAGGCGCGACGTTACGTTCATTGTGCAGACCACCCCCGATGTTAGGGGCGCGATTATAGTGCGTTAACCCGGAAGAGGCATGACCTTCGAGGGACACAGCATCGGATCTGAAAATTCGACGCGTTCGCCGGCTTGCTTGCCCGGCACCGCGAACAGGCGCGCAGATAGTGGCTTCTTCAGGCGCACCGCGAGCGTCGCCACATCGCCGATTACCCGTGCGAGTTGCTGCGGATGCGCATCGCCCGGTATCGGAACCACATCGAGGCCGGTGCCGCAAACCGTGGAATACAGCAAAAGATCCGAGATTCTAATGCGCCCTTCGCCCACGCGATCGGCGAGCACCGGATCCTCCAGTATCGGCAGCATGAGTCCGGAGTAGCCGCAGGTGGTAATGCCGACAGACTTGACGGCGGCGGTGACGGCGGCGCAGGCCTGTAGGGTGGACGCTGAACCGAAAGGCTCGCCTGTGAGGGTTTCCAGCGCGGACCCGATGCTGCTGTCACGTGCGGGAGCCGGCGAGGTATCAATGCCTAAGTACTGCCGATTTTCCCGATCGGCGATCGAGCGTGCCAGTGCTTCGACGGGACGCAACTGCGCATCGAGCAACATGCGAAGCCGCTCGGTTGCCTGAGTCGGATCCTTGACTCCGGTGAACGCTTGCCGCACCAAGTTTGGGGTCTCGAGGCCCACGCTCAAGGAGGGCGGACCTTCGTGGTACGCGACCGGAAAAAAAGGAGTGCCCGGCGGTATGCACGCGGCGGCGGCAAATCGAAAATTGGCAATCCCTGCGCCGCCCGCGTGGGCGAGAGCACAGATCACCTCTGCGGCCGTCGCGAGGGCGTCGCGATGCACACCGCGCGAGGTGCTGGCGACCGCTCCGCTGAAGCTCAAAATCTTGGTCGCGCGCATGAGTTCGACGGCCCAGGCACTCATCGACTCTGCGTCGCGATCGGCGGGATCGTGTGTCGAAAAAACCGGTCCGATGCTGATCACCGCGCCATGGGCGGCGGTGAGTGCGTCGAGCGCGAGCAGCTTCGGCATTGCCGCAGCTCGCGCCGCTGCGGACACGTCCAGCAACAGCGGATTCAATGCGACTCGGATCGTCTCGACCACGTAGCCGTGGGATTCGAAACTATGCTTTGCCCCCGCCAGAAAATCCAACGTCGACTCGATCGCGCGCGTGTCCGACAGGTCGGAGATTGAAACGCCGCCGGTGAGAGCGCGAACGCGGAAATTCTTGACGGCGCGGCTTGGGCTCGGCGGTACAGCGGCGCGGTTCTCGGCAGCAACCGCGCTGCCTCCAATGGCGGCGGCTGCCAGCATCGATAGTGCATCGCGCCGCGTAACGTTGGGCGCGCCCTGATCAGGGTGATCGCTCACGCTAATCGGCCAGTCTGCTCAAATCCGAGGATTGCAGCAAGACATCTGCCGCCGCCGCGAGGCCGGTGCGATCGTGATCGTCGAAGCGCGCCAGGTGCGGGCTGTCGAGATCGAGCACGCCCAA
>DASXOY010000055.1:0-2839 GCA_036493935.1 Steroidobacteraceae bacterium
GGGCGGCAGATCTTGGAAGAGCGGCGTTAAATCGGCGATGCGGTCCTCATACTCTGCAAACTCAAGGGCCTCGCCACGCTGCCGATCGGTCATCCGTTCAGCCGGCTTAGTGTCGGAAAGTGCGTACCGGTCGGTCCACTCCACTGGATTCCCCGCTATGCCCAGATAGCTCTCGTACATATGAAACGAATAGCGGCACATCTTTTCCCAAAGTGCGGGAAAATTGGCAGATGCGGAGGTCTTCAAGGCGCCGCATCCAATGACGGCCACGTCCCGCTCTCCGGCCGCCATAGCTTTCTCGACCGCTATACTACTGGATCCCCATGAGAGCGACCAACCACTGCCGCCATGGCCGTAGTTGTGCACAACCGTCTTATCGCCGACACGTTCCACATCAAGGCGTGGGCCAGCGGCGCGGAAGGGCCGAAGACACACGGTAATGCGAAAAATCCGGTCAATCTGAGCCCGGATGGGCGTGAGTTCGGGGACGATGCCGTGGAGTGGCAAGCCTGGGGGAGGTGCCGCTCTTCTGACCTCGGGCGCAGCCGCTCAAGCCTGTGATTGCGATGCCACCTAGGAAATCACGCCGGTTCATCAGGTTTCTTGGAGAACCGGCTTTGGAGAGGGTCCCAGTCCGATTCGTCGTGGTGTCCGTGGGGAGCATTATAGCGAAAAGGCAATCCGACCTCATGTAGCCATCGGTTCGGAGCCTGGAAACTGGCTGCCGGTTTGGTGAATAACACGCTCATTGCCGCCAATCGGACGATGGCTTCGCCCAAAACGTTGGTAGACGCGTTACAGACAAATTATCAAGGCTTGCAGATTGAGATTGGGAGGGCCCTGCGTCTTTGCTGCAAGTCACGCCGGATGAAATTACTGCCGACTTGCGGAGTGTTTCCAAACTCCCCTGCGCGAGGCCAGACCGTGACCGACTCGCGAAACCGCTTTGCGTCACTTTGCGCTTGCCCCCTCGACTGACACAAACAGTTAAGACACAGTTGGCCGTTCGATGAAAAGTACTCGACCGGCAAGACGACATTACAGCATACTGGTGCCCGGCTGGTGAAGCGGAAGCGGGCAATGCTGGAGAGCAACCCGCCGAGGAATAGCCGCCGTAAACTCATCCAGACGATGAGCGGAGGCGTTGGCCGCAGGGCTGGCGCCTCCATCGGATGGAAAGATTTCCCTATGCCTAGGAAAACTCATACAGAAAGCTGCCGCGCAGCGGCATCCTTTTCGAACCGGGCGGGCGGCACGTAGCCGAGTGCCGAGTGCAGCCGTTTCTGGTTGTAGATCTTTTCGAGGAACTCGCGGATCGATGCGCGAGCGTCGGCCAGATCCCGGTATTCATTGCGCAGCACCTCTTCGTACTTCAGCGTTTTCATGAAGGACTCGCAGGCGGCGTTGTCCCACGGATTGCCCTTGCGCGACATGCTGATCTCGATGCCGTTGGCTTTGAGTAAGTCCGTGTAATCCTTGCTAGCGTATTGCGAGCCGCGGTCGGAGTGATGCACCAAGCCAGGTTGGACCGCGCGGTGCGATAGCGCCATGCGCAGTGCGCTCAGCGTGAGCGAATCCTCCATCGTGCGATCCAGCGCCCAACCGATCACGCGGCGCGAGTGGGCATCCAGAATCACGGCCAGGAACACGAACTCGTCGCGCAGCCGGATATAGGTGATATCGGCCCGCCACAGTTGATTGATCGCGGTCAGAACCATGTCCCGTGCCAGGTTCGGATACACCTTGCGCGTGTGGTTGGAATCCGTGGTGACCACAAACTTGCGCTTGCGCACGCACAGCAGGTTGTCCTCGCGCATCAGTCGGTAGACGCGCTTTGGATTCACCGTCCAGCCACGCTCGCGCAACTCGCGCGTCACACGCGGTCGCCCATAGGCGGGCCACTCCACCGCGATCTTCTGGATGGCGTCGCGTAACTCCATGTCGGGATCTGGCCCCGGATCGGCGTCATCGAAGCGGTAGAAACCGGACCGGGAAACCCGCCCAGCTTCACCATCCGTTCGACCGCGAGTCTGCCTCCGGCCTTCACTTCTTCTTGGACCTTTTGGTAGACGGCGGATTTCCAGTCAACGCCTGCAGAATCCGCTGTTCCTCGATGCGCTGCAAGCACCCCTTCAAAAAATCAATCTCCAGGGCCTGCTGGCCGATCTTGCGCTCCAGTTCCGCTATGCCCCCTTCGGCCCAGCGCTGGTTTCCGTGACCCGGAAGCACGTTGCCTGGACCTTGCCGGACCTCTCGCCGCCAGCGATGCAGCACGTTCGGATTCACTTCCAGCGCCCGCGCCACCTCGCCGATGGAACTCCCTCGTTCCAGCCGCTGCACCGCAGCCAGCTTGAACTCCTTCGTGAACATCCTTCTCGACAACCCCATGACTCAATTCTCCTTTGGATGGATTTTGAGTCTGAACTGGTTGTGTCAAAAATGGGGGCAAGTCCAGTCTTCCTCCAAGACGTTATTGCTCACCACGCGAGCCTAGCGATTGAAATCCGGCTCAGGTTCCGGCAATCTGTCGGAGTCGCGAGCGATCCATACATAAAGAGTGGGCAGAACGAAGATGCTCATGATTAAGGTGGCGCTCAAGCCGCCAACGATCACGATCGCAAACGGGCGCTGCGAATCCGAGCCAATTCCGCGCGACATCGCCGCGGGCAGCAGACCAAGGGTCGCCACGAGCATCGTCATCATGATCGGGCGCAATCTGAGTACCGCTCCTTCGACGGCGGCCTCCGCGACTGAATGTCCGGAGGAGCGGAGCTGGTTGATGTACTCGACCATGATGACGCCCGTCTGCACCGAAACTCCGAACAGCGCCAGAAAACCC
>DASXOY010000056.1:0-7086 GCA_036493935.1 Steroidobacteraceae bacterium
ACACTGCCGTGCTCAATCGGACGTACGGCGGACCTGAAGGCATCGGCTTCGCGATCCCGGTCAATCTGGTGCGCGGTGTGATGGAACAAATTCTCAAGAACGGCCACGTGGTGCGCGGCTGGCTCGGTTTCGTACCCCAGGACCTGACGGATGAACAGTCCGCGCAGGTCGGCACCGCGGGCGGCGGCGTGACCGTCGTGAACATCATGGTCAAGAGTCCGGCGTATGAAGCGGGCGTGCGGCCCGGAGATCTCATCACGGGCTTAGGCGGCGATCCGGTGCACAACGCGCAGGACCTGGTCGCGCGGGTCTCCGCGCTGAAACCCGGCGCCTCGGTAGAGCTCGAGGGCCATCATGCGCGGCAACCCTACAAAATAAAATTGACCGTGCTGGAGCGCCCGACCCGCCCCGTGCAGCAGCACTGACCTACGGCGTGCGGCGGATCTTCGCCCCGAGTTGCTGCAGCTTCTCCTCGATCGCCGCATAACCGCGATCGATGTGATAAATGCGCTCGATGTCGGTGCGTCCGTCCGCGACCAGGGCCGCCAGCACCAAGCTCGCCGATGCGCGTAAATCCGTGGCCATCACCGGTGCGGCCGTGAGGCGCTCCACGCCCTTGATGATGGCGGTATTGCCCTCCAGACGAATCTCGGCACCCATGCGCCGCATTTCCAGCATGTGCATGAAGCGATTCTCGAAAATCGTTTCGATGATGGTGCCGACGCCGTTGGCCACGGTGTTGAGCGCCGCGAACTGCGCCTGCATGTCGGTGGGAAATGCCGGATAAGGTGCGGTTCGAATGTCGATGGCGGCGGGCCTTTTGCCCCGCATGTCGACTTCGATCCAGGAATCTCCCGTCTCCACCGCGGCGCCCGCTTCCTTGAGCTTGTCGATGACGGCATCCACATGGTCGGGGCGGGTATTCTTCACGCGAATGTGGCCGCCCGTGATGGCACCGGCGACGAGATAGGTGCCGGTCTCGATTCGATCGGGCAGCACCTCGTATGCGGTGCCGCTCAGGCGTTTGACGCCTTCGATGACGATCCTGTCGGTGCCGGCACCCTTGATCTTGGCGCCCATCGCAATCAAGAAATTCGCCAGATCCACCACCTCGGGTTCGCGCGCCGCGTTCTCGAGCACCGTTTCGCCGTCCGCAAGCGTCGCGGCCATCATGAGATTTTCCGTGCCCGTCACGGTGACCGTTTCGAGCACCAGGCGCGCGCCTTTGAGACGGCTGGCGCGTGCTTTGATATAGCCATTCTCGATATGGATATCAGCGCCCATGGCTTGAAGCCCGGCAACATGGATATTCACCGGACGCGCGCCGATGGCGCATCCGCCCGGCAGGGACACGTCCGCCGCGCCGTATCGCGCCAACAGGGGCCCCAGCACCAGAATCGACGCGCGCATGGTCTTGACCAGCTGATAGGGCGCGAAATATTCCTTGATGCTGGAGGCGTCGACCTCGATGCGCATTTTCTCATCGATGGTCACGGAGACGCCCATGCGCCCGAGCAACTCGATCATGGTGGTCACGTCCTGCAGGTGCGGGACATTCGAGACCGTTACCGGGCCATCCGCGAGCAGGCAGCCGGCGAGAATCGGCAGCGTCGCGTTCTTCGCGCCGGAAATGCGGATCTCGCCCTCGAGCGCGATGCCGCCATGAATTTGCAGTTTATCCACGGCCCTGCCTTGCGTATTCGTCCGGCGTGAATACCTGCAGGGCAAGGGCATGAATCTCGTTGCCTACCGCAGCACCGAGCGTCGAATACACCATTTGGTGCCGTTGTATCGGCTTCTTGCCGATGAACGCCGGCGCAATCACCACGGCCTCGAAATGCACATTATCCTCGCTGGTCACCATGGCATGGCTGCCGCCCAGCCCGTCCTCGATGAGTTGTGCCACCTGTTGTGGATTCATTCCGCCTCCTCAAAATTAGCCAAGCTTACCTGTATCATTCACCGATGAATGCCGACTTCACCGACGCGGGTCTCATCGAGCTCGGCCGCCAGGCGCTCACCATCGAAATCGACGGGCTGCGGGCGCAATTGCCCCGCCTCGGGATGGATTTTGCACGTGCCTGCCGCGTTTGTCTTAACTGCCGGGGCCGCGTCGTCGTCACCGGCATGGGCAAGTCAGGGCACATCGGCGGAAAGATCGCCGCCACCCTGGCAAGCACCGGCACCCCGGCGTTCTTCGTGCACCCGGGCGAGGCCAGCCACGGGGATGTCGGCATGATCACCCGCGACGATGCCGTGCTGGCGCTGTCCAATTCCGGCGAAACCGCGGAGATTCTCACCATCCTGCCGGTCATCAAGCGGCTCGGGGTCCCCCTGATTGCGTTTACGGGAAATTCCGATTCGGCGCTGGCGCGCATCGCCACGGTCCACCTGGATATCCGCGTGCCGGCGGAAGCATGTCCCTTGAATCTCGCGCCCACGGCCAGCACCACCGCTGCGTTGGCGGTAGGCGACGCCCTTGCGGTCGCGCTGCTGAAGGCCCGCGGTTTCACCGAAGAGGACTTTGCGCGATCGCACCCGGCGGGCGCGCTCGGCCACCGGCTCCTGTACGTGAAGGACGTGATGCGTTCCGGAAAGGACGTACCGACGGTACGCGCCGACGCTGCGCTGGCCACGGGCCTCTTGGAGGTAACCTCCAAGAGGCTCGGAATGACCGCCATCGTCGATGACTCCCTGCACGTGCTCGGCATATTCACGGACGGCGACTTGCGGCGCGTGCTGGATCGCGAGGCCGATCTGCGCAGCACGCGCATGGATCAAGTCATGACGCGCAATCCCAAATCGGTGGCCTCGACCATGCTGGCCGCCGAGGCGGTGCATCTCATGGAGGCTCACAGCATCACGTCGCTGGTGGTGATCGATGAGGGCAAGCTGGTCGGCGCGCTCAACATTCATGACCTCTTGCGCGCAGGCGTCGTTTGAAAGCGCGCAAAGCCACCGCGCTTGCGAAGATCCAGCTGCTGATTTTGGATGTCGACGGCGTCCTCACCGATGGACGCTTGTATTTCGGCGCACGGCGCGAAGCGCTCAAGGTCTTTCACGTCCGCGACGGTCACGGCATCAAGCTGATCATGGCGGCCGGCGTGCAGGTGGCGGCATTCAGCGGCCGGCGATCCGCGGCCACCGCCGCTCGCTTGAGCGAACTGCGTGTGCCGACGGTGGTCCAAGGATGCAGCGATAAATTGCAGGCACTGAAGCAGTTGACCAAGCGTCTCAAGATCGACCCCCTGAACTGCGCCTGCATCGTCGATGACACGCCCGACCTGCCGTTGATGGCCGCCGTGGGGCTGGCGGCCGCGGTCGCTGACGCCCATCCGCTGGTGTTGTCCGCAGCGCACTGGGTTGCACGTTTGCCCGGCGGCCAGGGCGCCGTGCGCGAATTTTGCGATTGCCTGTTGCGCGCGCGCGCCGGGCGCAACTGATGCTTTTCCGGATATTTACCGTAGCCGCGGTCGCCGCTCTTATTATCAGCACCTGGATATTGAGTTCGCCCGCGCGGCGCCCATTGGCCGAGAACGCTGCCCAGCAATCGGATCTGCCGGGGTACTACTTAAAGAACGCCATTCTCACCGACTACGATGCTTCGGGCGCGCCTAGCATTCGCATCGAGGCCGAGCGGATCGATCAAATCGACCATGGCAACGAGGTGGCGCTGTACAACGTGCACGTGAACTACGATGCTCCCAACGGTCAGAATTGGACCATGGTCGGCGACACGGCGCATGTGCAGCCCGGCGGCAAGATCATCGACGTCGCCGGCAATGTGCGGCTGCAGGGCGAGAATCCCGGCACGGCGGGCTCGGCGGTGATCCGCACCGACCTGATGAGCTACAACGTGCCGGATTCCACCGCCAGCACCAAAAGCGACGTGCGCATCGAATACGGCGGCCACATGCTCACCGCCCGCGGCCTGAGTGCGAATTTAAAAGATCGCACGATACGCCTAGAATCGAAGGTCAATGGCCGCTTCATCCCTTAAGTGCCTGGCGATCTGGGCACTGCTTGCACCGTTGGGCACGACTCAGGCGGCCGCTCAAGTCGCGCTCAAGCATGATCGCCAAACGCCGATTTTGCTCGACGCGCAGTCCACCTCGATCGACTTGAAGACCAACAGCGCCGTGTTTGCCAAGGTGCGGATTTCCCAGGGCGCCATGTCGATCACGGCCGATCAAGGCCAGGCGAGCCAGCAGCGCTCTGCCGATTTGTATTTCGAGAATAATGTCTGGAACTTCAAAGGCAACGTCAAGATCAGCCTGGAGCAGGGTCAGCTCACGTCGGAGGATGCCCAGATCACCTTCGTGAATAGCCTGCTGAGCAAGGCGGTCGTCAACGGCAAGCCCGCGGCGTTCGAGCAAACCGTGACCAAGACCGGCAAGCTGGCCAAGGGCAGCGCCGACACCATCGATTATGATGCGAACAAGCACGTGGTGCGATTCTTGAAGGACGCCTATCTGAACTACGGCGACAACGAAGTACGCGGCCAGGCGCTCAAGTACGACGTGCTGTCGCAAAAGGTGATCGCCGAAGAAGCCGAGCAGAATTCGCAGCGAGTGCACATCACCATCACGCCGCCGCCGCCGAAAACGCAGCCTCCTCCCAAGCCCAATCCATGAGCGTGCTGCGGGCGCTGGAACTTGCGAAGAGCTACAAATCGCGCCAGGTGCTGCGGGATTTGTCCCTCGAGGTGGAGAGTGGCGAAGTGGTCGGCTTGCTCGGGCCGAACGGTGCCGGAAAGACGACCGCCTTTTACATGATCGTGGGCCTCACCCGCTGCGAGCACGGCGAGATTTTTTTGGACAACAAGGACATCAGCCGCCTGCCCATGCATCGGCGCGCGCAGCTGGGCTTGGGTTATCTGCCGCAAGAACCCTCCGTTTTCCGCAAGTTGTCGGTCGCGGACAACATCCTGGCCATCCTGGAGACCCGGCCGGGATTGGACGATGCAGGCCGCACCGCCCGCCTAAAGGAGCTCCTGGGCGAGCTGCATATCGGCCATGTGCGCGAAAGCCTGGGGATGAGTCTTTCGGGCGGGGAGCGCCGCCGGGTGGAAATTGCCAGGGCGCTGGCCGCTGATCCGCAATTTATCCTGCTGGATGAACCGTTTGCAGGCGTCGATCCGCTTTCCGTGGCTGATATCCAAAGAATAATCAAGCACTTGTCCGACAAGGGCATCGGCGTGCTGATTACGGATCATAATGTGCGGGAGACCTTGGGTATTTGCACCAGAGCCTATATCGTCAGTCAAGGTAGTGTCCTCGCTTCCGGATCTGCGGATCAGATTCTTGCCAACCCGCAGGTGCGTGAGGTGTACTTGGGACAGGATTTCAAACTATAGGCGTGGGGTCCTTTAAAGAAATATGTTGAAGCCGAGCCTGCAGCTTCGCATCGGTCAACAGCTGACCATGACCCCGCAGTTGCAGCAAGCGATCCGACTGCTGCAGCTGCCATCTCTGGACTTGCAGGCGCACGTCCGGGAAACGCTCGAAACCAATGTCATGCTCGAGGCTGAGGACGAAACCGTCGAGGCATCTGATTCGGTGCGCGAGCGGGAAGAGCTGCCGGTGCGGCTCGACGAGAAATACGCCGAGCTCGACGGCATCAGCACCCCGGCCGACCAGCGCGAAACCCCCGAGGTCGAGATCGCGGACGAGGCCTGGGGTGAACAAACCAGCGGTATTTCCGATCGGCCCTACTCGGGCGATGATGACCGCAGCAGCGATTTCAGCGACCAACACGGTCAAACGCTGCAGGAACAACTGATCGAGCAATTGGAGCTGGCCAAGCTTTCGCCGATCGACATGGCCATTGCCCGAGTGATCTCGGATGCCATCACCGACGACGGCTACCTGCACGACTCCCTCGAGGACGTGCGCCTGAGCCTGCTGCCGGAAATCGATGCCGCGCCTGCCGACGTCGAAAGGGTGCTGGCAATCGTTCAGTCGCTGGAACCCCCGGGCGTCGGTGCCCGTAGCCTGGGCGAATGCATCGCGCTGCAGCTCAAGCAGCTCGACCCGGAGACCCCCGCGCGCGATGTCGCGATTCGCGTCGCGCTCGAGCATTTGGACCTGGTCGCCAGCCAGCAGCTCGCGCTGTTGCGGCGGCAACTGCGCTGCAGCGAAAGCGATTTGGAGATGGCGCTGGCATTGGTGCGATCCTGCCATCCCCGCCCCGGTGCGGCGGTCAATCCCACGCAGGCGCAATATGTCATTCCCGACGTGTTCGTGCGCCGCACGGATCACGGCTGGACGGTCGAAATCAATCAGGCCACGGTGCCGCGCGTGCGCGTCAATCAGAGCTACGCCAACTTGATCTCGCGCGCTCCCGACCATGCCATGCTGCGCACGCAGCTGCAGGAGGCGCGCTGGCTGATGCGCAGCCTCGAGATTCGCAACGAGACCCTGGTGAAAGTCGCGCGCTGCATCGTGCAGCGCCAGACCAGCTTTTTCGAGAGCGGCGAGGAAGCGATGGAACCGCTGATTCTGAAGGATGTGGCCGAGGCGGTGGAAATGCACGAGTCCACCATCTCCAGGGTCACCACCGCCAAGTACATGCACACGCCGCGCGGCGTGTTCGAGTTCCGCTATTTCTTTTCCAGCCACGTGGAGGCGGCGGACGGCACGGAGATGTCGTCCATCGCCATTCGCGCCAAGATCAGGAAATTGATTTCGCAGGAGAATCCAGACGTTCCGATGAGCGATGCCAAGCTAGCGGAAATTCTGTCGCAAGAGGGCATACCGGTGGCCCGACGCACGGTTGCCAAATATCGCGAAGGCATGCAGATCGCGCCGTCCAACGAACGGAGGCGAGCGGCTGCCCGCGCGTCCTAAAGTGAAGGAGGAAACATGCAATTAGATCTCAGCGGTCATCATGTGGAAGTCACCCCCGCGCTGCGCGGCTATGTGCTGAAAAAATTCGAACGCATCACCCGGCATTTCGAGCAGCTGATCGACGTCCACTGCGTGCTCACGGTCGAGAAAATGACCCATAAGGCGGAAGCCACCTTGATGGTGCGCGGAAACAAGATCTACGCGGATGCCACCGAAGAAAATATGTATGCTTCCATCG
>DASXOY010000057.1:0-203431 GCA_036493935.1 Steroidobacteraceae bacterium
TGCGGATGGCCGGAGACCTCCGCGGAGAAACCGCTCTTTCCGCTACAGCGAAATATCAACGCATCGCATCCTTTGTTATTCTGTTGGCGCTGGAATCATACACAACAAGCAACCAGCGGTTGGAACGAATGGGATGACGGCCTCAATGACAGCCGCGCGGCGCATCGCATCGATGCTGTTGCTCTATCTGGCGTTCTCAGGGATTGCCGCCGCGCGCAATGTCGCCCTGCTCGTGGCAGTCGGCCAGTTTCGGGATCCGGCACTAAAATCCTTTGAGTTGCGGGGGCCTGCAGTCGATATCGATTCCGTGCAGCAGACGCTCACCGCTCAGTGGGGCTTCTTGCCGGCCGACGTGCGTACGCTGCGCGATCAGGAGGCCACGCACGAGCGCATACTCTCGGAAATATCCGCACTCGAGCAGCGCACGGCGAAGGGAGATACGGTTCTCATCTATTTCAGCGGGCACGGCACCAGCGCAAACGCGGACGAAAACAGCTTCGATCTGCCTTATGCAACCGGGGCGTGGGTGCCGTACGATCTTGACTACAGCTCGCCGCCGGCAGCCAAGAAAAGTCTGGTCGTCGGGCGCCGCGACCTTGTGCCGCGGCTGAAACGCCTCGACGAGGGTGGCCGTTGGGTCGTCGTCGTTTCGGATAGCTGCTATTCGGGACAGGTGGTGCGTTCATTTGGGCAAACGTTCAGCCATACCCGTTTTCTGCCGCTGAATTCTCGCGATCTTGGGGTCGCTCATGTCGCCGCGCCTATTAGCGCACGGCCGCAACCGCCGCCCTATCCCTATCAGCACGTTGTGCTGCTCTCCGGTGCGAGCGACAGCGAGACCGGTGCGGACATTTCGACGCCGCAGGCGCTGCAACAGGCGCCCACCTTGGATGGCAAGTATCACGGCGCCTTTACCGATGCGTTCCTGCGCCTGCTCAAGGGCCAATTGCTGCCAGGCGCGTTCAACTACGCACAAGCGCGCGAGGCGATGAATTCATTTCTGGAGCACCGCAATTTTCCGCAGCATCCCCAGTTGCTGCCAGCCATTGCGGAGGATCCGCAAGACGTCGGCTCGAATGCGTTTCTGGGCATGAATCTGCCGGCCCTTCCCGCCATCGAATCGAGCGCCCCGCCCGCATTGCCCGCCGCGCCGGCCGCTTCTGCCGCTGCGCGCGACGTGGTGCACATCCGGCTGGAAGGAGTAGCAGCGCCGCTGCGCGCCAAGATTGCCGCCATTCCGGGCGTCTTGATCGTAGAGACAGGCGGCGATTTAGCGCTGCGGCAAACGGGCGCACAGTTACGGCTGATGGGTCCGGCGGGCGATCCGGTGACGACGACCACCGCCGGTGATCCGAACCTACTCAAGCGCATCGCCGCACAAGCATGGCTCAACCGCTCGCTGCCCGTGGGCAGCGACAAGCTCGGATTGCGCGCCGATACTGATCCCGGCAGCCGCGGCAATACCTACGTGCAATGTGAGTCATTCATATTCGAGGTTCGCCTGAAAAAGCCGGCCTTTGTCATGCTTCTGGACCTCGACAGTCAAGGAGACTTGACCGTTCTGTATCCTGCCGGGCCGCTGGAGCGGCGCCTGCTGCCCGCCGGCATCGCCACCGCAATTCCCGGCGCAGATCCGAAAGATCATATTGTCGTGACTCCGCCGTTCGGTACCGACCTGGTGACCGTCATGGCATTCGAGCAGCAACCCGCTTTCTTCGTCGATCTGACCGGAGCGCAACGATTCGCGACGCAAGGCAACCGCGCCGATGCGCTTTCCAAGGGGCTTGCAAATGCATCCGGCGCGATCAGCGTGCGGCAAATTACCGTGAATACCTATCCCGGGAAAAGCAATGCGTCCTGCGCTCCCTAGAGGATCATGGGCATAACCGATTGGCTGCTCAAGCCCTTAGGATGGTTGTTTGCACGCCATCCGGATTGGCGCGATGCATTTGGCCGTTTGCTGCTATGGATTGGCCACCCCTACTACTGGGGGCTCGCGGTGGTGTTTGCCGTGGTCGGCGGATGGAGTTTGCTGGGGCATCCCTTCGATAATCAACTGGCGCACGACAGTTTTGACCTGCTGATGCGCCAGCGCCCCATCGCCTATCCTGCCGACCCCGACATCATCGTTTTAGATATCGATGAGGCCAGTCTCTCTGCGATGCGCTCTCAGTACGGGCGCTGGCCATGGCCGCGAGAAGTCCTTGGTCAGGTGGCCGCGAAAATCGAAGCGGGAGGAGCCCGGGCCATCGTTTTCGACATTTTGTTTTCCGACGAGGATGTCGCCAATCCCCGCAGTGAAGCTGCCTTTGACAAATACATCTTGTCGAGCGGCAGGTCTTTCTTCCCTGCGGTGCGGCTGAATCCCGCCAATGACGGTGCCAGCCAGGTCACCGTGGCGATGCTCAAATTTGCGCAGCCCGAAAAGACCCTGCCTGCCTCTCAAGTGAACGCACAGCGCACCGTCGCGTTGATGACGCCATACTTTAAGAGCATTTACGACGGCGCGCGGGTCGGCACAAGCAACATTTACCCGGATGCGGACAATGTCGTGCGCTGGTATGACAGCTATGAAAGCCTTGGAGGCTATCGAATCCCATCCCTGCCGTACCGCGTCGCGCAAGTTCTCGGTTGGCCACTTCCCAAGCGGGCGCACAATTTGATCAACTGGCCAAAAGGCACGGCACCGTATCGGACCCTGGGGTTCGCCCGCGTGCTGGAGGCGGCGCATAGCAACGATGATGCATTCTTCTCGCAGTTGGCCGGCAAGATTGTCGTGGTAGGTTCAACGGCGGCTGATCTCAACGACATCAAGGCGACTCCCGTGGATTCGCGCTACGCGGGAATCAATGTGCTTGCCACCGTTGTCGACAACATCAAGAACAATCGCTTTCTGCGCCCGTTGAGTCCCAGCTGGATTTGGAGCTTGGAGCTGTTGATGCTGGCTGCATCCGCACAATTGTTCACGCGCACCAATCAAGCGCTGACGGTCGCAAAGTACTTCTTCATCGTGCCGGCCGTGCTGCTGGCGACATCACTTCTGTCGGTGAGCATTAGCGACTGGCTGGTCGATTTGAGCGTGCCGGCGGCGGTGGTGCTCGGATATTTCACCTTTGCCAAGCTTTACGACACCAATGTGCGCGGCTTCATTTCCGGCACCGGACCATTCGCCGCCACGGCGAAGGAGAGTTCGGGAAACCTGCAGGTTGCATGCCTGCCCGCGTCGGTGACTCGCGCACAGGTGCTTGAATTGCTGGCGCAGCGCGGTTCCCCGGTCAAGCTTTGGGAGCCGGAGTCCGTGGGACTCGGGAAACGGTGGGCCGCTCAAGGGTGGGTGCTGTGGCGCTGGTTCTCGCCGTCGAGCGCCACACCGCAGACAAGCCTTGATATAAAGTGGCTTGACGTGGCGCCAAACGAAGCGCCGGGCTCGGCATTTTCATTGGCGGCCGCCATCGCCGAGGCGGCGACTGGCGCCGCGCGGGAGAGATCATGAGCACTTCTGGATGGACAGTGATCGCCGCAACCCTGTTGCTTGCTGCCGGCGCCGCATCCGCGCAGCAGCCGCCGCCGCCCGAAGTTCAACAATCACCGCTTTCGCAGCTGCGCAACGGTCGCGAAGCAGGCAACAATGCCCAAATCCTAACGACGGGAATTCGCAGCGTTCCGCAGGCGGGCTATGCGCAGGCAGTGCCGTCGAATCACGCGCTCATTATCACAGTGTCTGAATATCAGAAGAGCCCGCTCCCTGGTGTGCTGACCGATCGCAAGCTGGGCATCGAACTGGCGCAACGATTTGGCGTGCCGCCACAGAACATCGTCGAGTTATCCGAGCAACAGGTGACCCGCGAAGGCCTGAAACAGGCGTTTGCCGCCATGAATCAAACGCTGATGCCGGGCGACAAGCTGTATGTGTATTTCTCGGGCCATGGCGCCCGGTACTTCAACAAAACGACCGGGCAATGCACCGAGAGCTTGGTGATGCAGGACATGCGTGTCGTGACCAATGCTGAGTTCGCGAACATGATCAAGCCCTTGAGCGCCAAAGCCGACAAGACGGTGGTCATGCTCGACTCGTGCCATTCGGGCGGTGTTGCGCAAGCCGCAGGCTCACGTTCCCTTACGCAGCAATTCAGGCCGAAATTCAGCCCCGAGGCTTCAAGTCCGCAATGTTCCTTGGCGGTCAATCTCGGCAGCTTTTCCCAGGCGCGGGGCATCGATTTCCACACGACCGATCACAACATGGTGATTCTGGCCGCTGCCAGAAACAACGAGGTGGCCTGGGATACGTCCAAGGGCGGCGCGATGACATACAACTTCGAGCAATGCCTCGCGGGCGGCGCCGCCGATTCCGATCACAGCGGCGCGCTGTCGATGCAGGAACTGGCGGCCTGTGTTCAGGCGCGTTTGGACAAGACCCAGGAAGATTCCGCGCGCCAGCACGCAACATTGGCCGGCAATGCCGCGCTGGTGCCGGCATTCAGCGATGCACAGTCGAATTCGCCGCCGGCACCCGGCGGCCCCCCGCCCGGAGGACCTGCGGCCGCCGTTCCGCCCGCGGTAGCCACAGCGACGCCCGCAATCGATACGCTGGCTACGTTGAATGACATTTTCAATCAACGCGACGATCGTTGGCAGGTGGACGCTGCCCTGGCTTCGCCGAGCTTGAAAATCGGCAGCAATCTTTCCATGTCGGTGCAGTCGGCGCGCGACGGGTATGTGTACTTATTTTATCGAGGCACGCAACCCGACAGTCTCTACCTGCTCTTTCCGAACAGCCTCGATTCTTCCAATGCAATCAAGGCAAACCAATCGCTCAAGCTGCCTCGGCAAGATTGGAGCGTGACCGCGCTTGGACCCAAGGGCACCGATTATTTAATGGTGATGGTGACGGATACGCCCAGAGACTTTTCCGCCCTGACGCTGCCGGCGGAATATGTGAGTCAAGCAGGACCGTTCGAAAAAATCCGCCCATCTGCTCAAGCCGTCGCGCGCGTCGGTCAGGCCGCAATCCTGTCAGCCGCCGTGGCCAAGAAAGAATGTCAAAGCACGGATGCCAAGCGGGATCTTGGCGTGGCGCGCCGCTGCTCGAACGTATTCGGCGCCACCATGGTCAGCCTGCAGGAAACCGAGTGACGCGCTAGATCTTCGGCCTCGCTAGTTTTTCTTCTGATCTTCCAGCGGATAGGTGCGCGCGGGTTCGGCGGTCGGTGGGACCGGCTGACCTGCGGTCGCAGGCACGTCCGCCTGCGGAGCCGGTGAGCCGCGCACCGCAGTGCCGGTCGCCTGTGCCAATCGTTCGAGAAAACGTTGCGCGGTCGCCGGCGGCGCGGGCGACTGTCCCGAAAAAATCTCAGACGCGGTTACGCCGCTCTTGTGATAGAACGACCCGTTGGCCGAGCGGTCGATGGCGATCACGCTGCCGTCGAGCGCAATGCCGCCGAACAAGCCGCGGGTACGCGCGTACGAATAAATCTCCGCGTTGAAATTCATATCGGTGGCGGCGGATCCTTGGCGTCCCACAGGTCCCGTTGCCACGGAAGCGTCAGCACCCAATGTCAGTTTGCCTCCGGCGATCCCTTCGACACCCGTCTTGGTGGTGAAAACCAAAATGATGTCGGAGGACTGCGCACCCGCTTGCAGGCCCCAGCTGCCGCCGGTGAGCGAAACGAATACCGGATTGCTCCAGGGGGCATTCAGCTTATCGCGCACCGACAGGACGCCGTTGCCGTGACGGCCGCCGAAGATGAACGCAACTTTGGTGACATCGGGAATGACGGCGATGCCGTAGGCGTGGGCGAGCAAAGTATCGGGCAGCCGTACGTCCGGCATGGCCCGGACTTCTTCCAACACTTCGGTTGCCGTGAGCAGGCGTCCTTCCTCCCGCGCACCGGCATGTGCAACATTTACAATAAACGCCGCGAAGCTCGCAGCGAGCAACGCTGCAGCAGGATGTTTTCGGTTTGGCATCAATGAACCCTCCACTAATGCCGGTAGTTTACCGCAAGACGGCGGCAGGGGCCTGCTTCAGTTCGGCGAGAACTCGTGCCGCTTCGGCGTCGCGGTGATGTGAGCTGTAGTATTGCGCTAGGCGCTGACTCGCCAGCGCGACTTCGGGATGCAGCGGCCCCAAGGATTTCAGCAGTTTTGCTTGCGCTGCAATCAGCATCGGTTCGCCTTCAGCCGCGTTATTCTCGGCGATCAGCAACCATCCCAAGCTCGCCTCGGTTCGCGCAGCGCGCCAATCGCCGGGCCCCCCTGATGCCAAGTCGATGTCCAAAGCCGCGCGCAATTCTCTTTCGGCGTCCGTCAGTTGACCGCGCCGCAAAAGCACCTCGCCGAGCAGATGTCGCGTTGCGGCTACAAAAAGGTGGCGCGCGGGCAGCGACTTCTCGTAGATGGTGAGCACTTTGCGCGCCGTGCTCTCCGCCGCATCCAAATCGCCGGCGTCGAGATACAACTTGGCGACTGCGTCCATGTAGTAGCCGGCCAGGTAATGTCGGGGGCCCAAGCGCTCGGTGGTAATCCGCACCGCATCCTGGGTGATCTTCATCGCACGCGCCTGGTCTCCTTCACGCTCGTAAACGGTGCCGAGAATCGCTTCGATCGAGGCCACGCGTTGATTGTCGATGCCAAAATCGCCGCGCTCGATCTGCATCGCCTCATTCAACATCTGTTCTGAGTCGGCGTACTTGCTTTCCTGCATGAGCACGTAGCCAAGGCCGGACATCGCCACGGCATAATCCGGGTGATTGCGGCCGACCGTTGCGCCGAGCAGGTTGATCGATTCGCGCATCAGCTCCTCACTTTTCGCGAAATCACCGGCCCATTCCGCAGTGGCCGCCAGAGCCCCGAGCGTGGTCGCAATCCCCATGCGCTGATCTCCCGGCAGAGCGCGATAGATGGTCAATGCCTCGCTGAACAACTTGCCGGCGGCATCCGGATCGCTTTTGGTATGGAGCGCGAAATACCCGTATTGAAACGAAATATCCGCGGTTTCCAGCGACGGCGTACCATTGCCGGACCTGGACAGTGCCATCGCCTCCTTGATGCTCGCCTCGGCGCCGGCCAGGCGGCCGGAATCGTTCAACGCTTGAGCCAAGTTGGCGAGCGCCGCCGCCAGCTTGGCGTTGTCGACCGGGCGTGCGTCGCGACGAATGGCCACGGCCTGCTCGAATAGGGGTATCGCGCGATCGTTCAGTCCCTGCCTTCGATAGGCAAGCCCGATGCTCTCGAGCAGCTGTGCCCGGACTTCAGGCTGCAGATTGACGTTGCCTTTAATTTTTTCAGCGCCCTGATCGAGCAGGTCCTTCGCGGTGGGAACCTTGCCCTGGGCAACAAAGGGATCCGCTTGCGAGAACACGTCGACCATGAAGGCGGAAACCTGCTGCGCACGATCGCGCTCCAGGGCGGTTGCGTCGCGGGCCAATAAAATACGGTGATTTTCCCAGAGCGTCACACCGGCGATGAACACCAGGCCGACAAACGCCGCGGCAGTGACGACGGCAGCCAGCAAGTTGCGTCGCACAAACTTGGCGGCGTTGTAGCGCCAATCGCCCTGACGTGCGCGTACCGGCTGGCCGAGCTGGTGGCGGCGTAAATCGTCGGCGAGCGCTTCGACCGACGCGTAACGCTTATCCGGCTCCTTGCGCATGGCCATGCCGACGATGGCATCCAAGTCGCCGCTCAGGCGACTGCGCAGACGTTGTGGAGAGAGGCCGCGTCGATCCGAAATACGGCTGCGATCCGCGTCGGATTCTCCCTTGACCTTGCCAATGACCACTTGACTGGGCCGTGCCGGCTCGTCCATGCAAATGGCGCGCTCCAGCTGCAGCTGGCTGTAGCTCAATAGGCGGTAGGGTGATCTGCCGGTCAGCAATTGGTATAGCAGCACCCCCAGCGCGTAGATATCCGTCGCCGTGGTGATGGGCCGGCCCAGGATCTGTTCCGGGGCTGCATTTTCGGGCGTCAAAATCCGCTCCTGCAGGCGGGTAACCGGCAGCGTATGGGATAGATTTTCGGGCGCCAGCAGCTTTGCGATGCCGAAGTCCAGCAGCTTGGGATTGCCTTCATCGGTGACGAAAATGTTTGACGCTTTGATATCCCGGTGGACTACCAGGTTGCGGTGGGCGTAGTGAACCGCGGCGCAAACTGAAATGAACAACTCAACACGCTCGCGAATGAACAGCGTGCGGCTATCGCAGTAGCTGTCGATGGATTCGCCATCGACATACTCCATCACCAAGTATGGCGTGCCGTCGTCGAGATCGCCGCTGTCGATCAGCCGGGCGATGGAGCCGTGATCGAGGGTCGCCAGAATGTGGCGCTCGCTGTGCAATCGGCTGCGCAGCCGGGGATGCACCGTCGCGTGCTGCAGCACCTTGATCGCCACCACTTGGGTGTATTGCGAATCGTCGCGCTCGCCGCGATAAACCACGCTCATGCCGCCATGGCCGAGAATGGAAGTAATGCGATACGGACCGACGCGCGTGCCGAGCAATCGATCTCGATGATCCTCGAGCAACGATTCGGCCGCGGCGCCGACGGCGTGCAGCAACGGATCTTCCTTGCTGCCATCCAGCGCCAACAGAGATTGCACCGAGGAACGAAGTTCCGAATCGCCGCCGCAGCACTGCTCCAAGTGCGCGATGCGAGCGCTGCCCTGCATGTCGGCCACTTGTTCGAACACCGACTTGATTTGATGCCAGCGTGCGCGCGGAATCATGCGGGTTATGCGCCGATTTCGTTCAAGAGCCACGCCTTGGCGAGGCGGATGTCGCGATGGACTGTTGCAGTCGATGCGCCGACCGCCGCGGCAATCTCATCGTAGGTCATGCCGCCGAAATAATGCAGCTCGATTACCTGTGCGAGGCGCGGCTCGAGCTGCACCAGTCCCTCCAAGGCTTCATCGAGCGCCACGATGTCGACGTCGATGGGTACGGTAATTTCGGCCAGTTCGCCGCCGGTCTCATCGCGCACGCCGCCGTCGCGCTTGGCCCGCGAGCGGGCTTTTGCGTGATCGACCAGCACCCGGCGCATGAGCCGGGAGGCTAGGGCAAAAAAGTGCTGTCGATCCTGCAGATCGACGTTGGCCTGAACCAAGCGTAGGAACGCCTCGTGCACCACAGCGGTCGCCTGCAGGGTGTGGCTGCCGCGCTCGGTGCGCATGTAGCTGCGCGCCAATCTGCGCAGCTCGTCATATACCAAGGGCGTTAGCCGCTCCAAAGCCTGAGGTTGGCCGGATCGCCAATCGGTCAACAGCTGGGTGAAATTGGCGGGGACTTCCATCGTCATTTAGGAGTGACCATAGGAGATGCCGGCGTCCCTCTAAGCTTGGGGCTTTCCCCTAAGCATACATTGTTATGCAATGTGAGGGGAATCGCGCCGAAACGTCGCTTACCTAGGTAGGCATTCGTGCCCATGAGTCGCGGTTTTTTAATCAACTTTACACCGGAGCAATCAAATGAAATTCAGTCTAGCCGCTTTGATCGCTGCTTGCGCAGTCGCCAGTTCCGCTTTTGCCTTCGATACGCCGCCGTACATTCCTCCGCATTTTGCTGCGGCCCCTGTCGCTCTGCATCAACTCGCATAATCCAAGGACTTAAGCCATGCATCGTCGAAGAATAACCGTGGCGGTCGCGGCGGTATTTGCGATCGGCGCCGCGTTTGCGGCGCAGCCGACATCGCTGCGCGCCGACTGGGGTCACGGATTGGTCACGCAACGTTCGCCGTGGATACCGGGCTCGGCCAGCCCGATGTCTGCGCACGAGCCGTTCGAGGCGCCGTTAGCACCGCCACGCTAGCGTAAAGCGGATAAGGGGCCGAGGCTTTAGGGATGGAACCTCGGTCCCAGCGGTGCGCTAGACTTGAGGGCGGTAAACCGGAGCTCACTTGTCCAGCATAACGGTCATCGCGCATCGCGGCGCCAGCGGCGAACGTCCCGAGCACACCCTCGAGTCCTACCGCCTGGCAATCGAGGAGGGTGCGGATTACATCGAGCCTGATCTGGTCATGACGCGCGACGGCGTGCTCATTGCACGCCACGAGAATGAAATCAGCGGCACCACCGATGTCGCTCAGCACCCGGAATTCGCGGCTCGGCGCCGCACCCAGATCATCGACGGCGAGTCCATGACCGGTTGGTTTACGGAGGACTTCACGCTATCGGAGATCAAACGCTTGTGGGCGCGTGAACGATTGGCGGAGCTGCGGCCGAAAAATTGCGAATATGACGGGCGCTTCAGCGTGCCCACGTTCGATGAAATCATGCAGCTGGTGATGCGCGCCAACGGCCAGGGGGGCCGCAACCGGCCGGTCGGCGTCTACCCCGAGACCAAGCACCCGGCGCACTTCGCGGGCATTGGCCTGCCGCTGGAACTCGCGCTCTTAGACACGTTGCGGCGCTACCAATACGATCAGCCCGGGTCCCCCGTGTTCCTCCAGTCGTTCGATCCGCGGAATCTCAAACAGCTGCGCACCATGACCAAGCTGCCTTTGGTGCAGCTGCTGGAGAATGCGCTGGGTGATCCTGCGTCCATCGCACAGTATGCCGATGCAATCGGCATCGCCAAGGTGCTCGCCACGCCCGAAGCGGTCCAGGCAGCGCATGCGGCGAAATTACAAGTTCATGTCTGGACGTTTCGCGCGGAAAACGAGTTCTTGCCCGGCGACTTGCGGATCGGCACCGCGCCCGCGACACACGGCAATCTGGAGGCCGAGATCCGCCGCTATTTGGAGCGGGGCATCGACGGGTTTTTCGTCGATTTTCCAAGCATCGGCGTGCGGGTGCGCGATGCCTATATTTCCGCGCTCCAGCCGCTGCACCAGCCGCGCACGGTCACGGATTTCCCTGGAAACAATTCGCAGGGCCGATAGTCGGCGCCAGCCGCACCCTGCAGCAACAGGCAATTGTCGCAGCTCGAACCCTTCACGTAGGCCGGAAATTTTTTCGCATCGACCCGGCCGGCGTCCTCGATATAGCCGAGCTTGACCGCGGCGGGATCCTTGACATCCAGGTGCGGCAGCTCGGCGCTCCGGGATTGACGGCTCGATAGGATCGAGGCGCCCGCCGCGGCGGCCAGGCTTTTCACAACTGTTCTGCGGTTGAAAATCGGACCATGAGATTTGGGGCGGTTCATTCTCGGCCTGCTATGCTGATTTATTTGGGTGTTAATGTGCCAAGCATATCGCTATTGCTGAAAGTTGCGCGAGCCGCCTTTTTTGCGGCGCTGCTCTTCACGTTCTACAGCGCGGTGGCTCCGCCCTCGCACGCCCTGCAGTTGACGCCATGGGACAAGGCGACCCATTTCATCGCTTTCTATGGTCTCACGGGCCTCGCCGTCGCCGCCTTTCCCAAAGGCAACCTGGGGGTCATAGCAGCGCTATTGTCGGCGTTCGGCGCACTCATCGAAGTCGTGCAAGGACTGCCCATGGTGCACCGAGATCGCGATTTTTGGGACTGGGTGGCCGACAGCATCGCCATTGGCAGCGCGCTCGCGCCGATGTTGCTCTATTGGTGGCGGGAGCAGGTCAACTCAGGTCAGAAGTACATTGAAACGAAAACCTGAAATACGTTGGCGTTGAACTGGTACAAGGGTTCCGCCCCAGGACCGTATGTAGGAACGCCGAAATCCTTGATGTCGCGGAAGTCGCGGTAGTTGAAGCGGATTCGGCTGGCATCGAAGGTGACCGTGCCGCGCTTGAAGAACCGCCAGCCATCCGGCAGGAAGGCATAAGTGACTTTAGCGCCGATCGTCGTGTTATCCAGGGCGGCGAGATTCTGATCGCGCGCCGTGAAGTTCTGCGATCCGGCAAAAGGGAACAGGTCGCTATAGAAGGTCGCCGCCGTCTGCTTGTAGTAGCGCACCCGTCCTTCAAAGATCCATCGATTGCGGATCGGATGCGTGTAGTCGAGCTCAAAGGTATTTCCGAGCACGCCCCAAGTATCGGTGTAATAGCGATACAGAGCCGTCACGGCCGCCCGATACGGCAGGTAATACTTGCCCTGCACCTGCACCGCCGTGCTCGTATGCGTGTCCGGATAGACTTGGGTCGCCAGACTGTAGCCCTTGGGATTCGTGGGGTCGAGATAGCGAATCGAGCGATATGGGTTGGCCAGATAACCCGCGTCGGTAATGACTTGCAGGTTGACTCCCGCGATGAAGTTCTTGGTGATGATCTGCGAGACGCCGCCGCTATAGGCGCGCGTCAGTGCATGGCCCAGCCACGCGACGTTGGGGTCGTTGGCCGTGCCGTTGTTCTCTCCGACCTTATTCTTGGTGTTCGCGAATCCGAGCGTGACCGTGGTCAGGTCGCCGAACATATCCTGACTTAAGGAGAAACTCGCCGTGTCGGATACGTAGTCGCGCTCCACGCTCGACATGTACGACGCGGTATACGTGGTCTTGTCGTGCAGGTATTCGATGGTGCCGCTTTTTTGCTTGCGCTCGTCCTTGATGACGCTGGCTTGGCTCAAGACATCGACCGATGCGCCGCTGACCTTGTCGATGAAGTAATTGGCTTCGAGCGCGAAGTTTTCCGTAATTTTGGCGCGCGCCGTGGCCGAATAGCCGGTGATATCCATGCCGCCGCCGCTGTACTTGCTGTAGAAGACATCGGCGCGATTGTCGGGGAGCACATCCGCGCTCGTGCTGCGAATCAGCAGCAGAGCAGCGATCATTGCTGCACGAGCGATGATGTGCCTATGCATCATGCTTCAATCAATTGCAGCCGCAGCCGCCGCCCGCGCCGCCGGTTGCACCACGAGAACCTTCTCTGGATTCGCGGATGTGATCCAGATACGCGTTGGAAATGGCGTCGCGGTCCCATGCCATGATGGGGTCCGCGAGCCGGTCCCGCTCGTAGGGCTTGACCCAAGGCTGAATGCTGCACGCGCTCGACAGCAGCAGCGTGCCCAGCACAGCTCCCGACATCACGATCTGACGGCAGCGCATGGCCTACTCCCGAATGAGTTGACGAATTCGATCTTGGTAGTCGTTTTCGTCGCCCGGCTTGTAGCCGCGGTGAATGTAGCGGATCTGGCCCTTTCGATCGATGATCACCGAGCTCGGCATTTCATCGACGTGATAGGCCTTGCTGACCTGATTCGCAGGATCGAGCAGCACTGGGAAGCTGACCGGCTTGCGTTCCAGCAATTGCTTGACCGGCGGCGCCTCCTTGTCGACGTTGACGCCGATGAGGGTAAAGCCGGCGGGCTTGTACTTCTTGTACATTTGATCGAGCAGCGGCATTTCCTGCTGACAGGGTCCACACCAGGTTGCCCAAAAATTCACCATCACGACCTGGCCCTTGTAGGCATTGAGGCCGCTCGATTGGCCTGTCAGGGTGCTCAGGGTGAATGAGGGGGCGGGGCCTGCGGCATCGCCGCCGGCGGCAAACGCGGTCGAAGCTACGACAATCGCCGCCATTGCGCAGCGCTTAATGAAGGTTGAGGTGCTCGGCATGGATTCCTTACTCCTGATCAGAAGAAAACGGTTAAACCGAGAGTGGCTTCGATGTTGTCGACATTCTTGGTACGGCCGGTCAGGCTGGTTTCAAAGATGTGGTCTCTGACATCCACATGAACGGCCAGCCAGTCGGTTATCAGAAGTCGCTCGCCCACTCCAAAGTTCAGCGCGAACTGGTCCTTGTCGGCAAACTTCACATCGCCCATGCCGACCGTCACGTAAAGGGCCGAGTTGAACGCGCGGCCCCGCCCGAGAAAGATCTCGCCGGGAAGTACGTTGTAGCCTACGTCTAAGTCGTAATACGTGAAGCGCCTCCCAGAGTCGCTCAACACCGTGATATTCGGAAATACGTCCTCGAGACTGGTGGTGCCCGCCTTGGATCGGGCCAGGAAACCCTCCAAGAATATATCCTCCGACACGTGGTAGGCCGCGCGCACGCCGTACAGCGGATTGGTGCCGAAATCCTGGATGCTGAGCGCGCCGTAATACGCCCCGAGCTCAAAGTCCTTGGCCTTGATGTGAGGGGTCTTCACCACGCGCCGGGTAACCTGGGGCTCGATGATCGACGGCTCAGCCTGGGGCTCCTCAGCCACGATCTCGGGCGGACCCTTATGGCCGCGGTGGAACCAGCTACAGCCTGACAACAGCGCAGCGGCTAGAAGAATACAGCTAAGCCGAATTTCCATTCTTCTAAATCCTCATACACATTCTGATTGTTGAAGACGACGTAGTGGCGCCAATCGACGCGCCACAGGAATCGCCTCGTGATGAATCCCCTCGCGCCCAACGAAACGTAGGCCATCTCGTTGCTCTTTTGCAGCGGCGCGGGGGGCACTTTGTCCTGCACATATTGGTAAGCGGTGCCGATGCCGGCCGTGGGCGAGAACCACTTCCACTCCGGAATAAACGTATGCCGCACGCCGATCGAGGCAACATAGCGGTTATCGAGCGTGCCGAACGCCTGCTGCGCGGCAAATTCGACGTCGAGGCTCGTCGTCAGGCCGAAATCCACATAGGTCGTAACCAGGTTCTCGCGGTTATAGACGCCGTAACCGGCGCCGAGCTCCCAGCGATGCGAAGCGAACTCAGGGTAGGGTGGTATCGGCGCAGGCTCGCCGGTCTCGAGCAATGTGCGCGCCAAATCCGTCCGCCGCACCCATCCTTCGTTGCCGGTCTGCGCCCGCACTTTGAACCAGTCGGTGCGGCTATAGAGCACGGTCACCAGTTCGTCGCGCCCAATGACATAAACGACGGGAAAGCCGCGCCCGGGCCCCGAGTGCATCTCCAGGAATGGGTCGCTGACGACCAGCACCAGGTTCTTTGCCGCTGCGCTCGCTAGACCACCATGTAACGCCTGCACCAACAGCACGAGCGCGAGCAGACGACGCATCAGGTCAGTTCGCTACTGGCGCAACAAACGGATCGTTGTAGAACTGCGCGCCAATATCCAACCACTCGGCGATCAAACGCAACTCCGCGGGGGACAGGTAACCTGTGTGATCGAGTACCGGGTCATGAAAGCTACCGTCAAACATCCTAAAGAACGTAGTCGAACCAGCGGCACTGCCGGCAACCATCGGCGGAGCCAAAGATACGGGCACCATGATGGTCGTCGGCAAGCCGGTCACCGGGTCCGGCGGGCCGGGCGCCGGAACCAGCAGGTCCTGCAGCACGCCCATATTAAGCGTCTGTGCATTATGTGCAAACAGAAGTTGCTCATAGGAGGTGACGACGGTGGTGTCGACGTTCGATGCCGTGCCGTTCAAGTCAAGCTGTCCCTGCGGCACCTGAACCATGGCCATCGCATTGACCGGGTTATGGCAGACCGAGCAGGTGGTCGAGGTCATCGCCACGCCGTTGACCGTGTTGGTACGGCTCGCGAGGCTCCATACCGACTGCATGAACAGCAATTTCACCGGATCCATGTCGTAGTGGATCGTGATCCGGCATTGCGCGCTCCACGGCACACAATTCGAGTTAATCGGCGGCGACTCATTCAGCCCGGCCACCCCTGAATAGGTATAAGAGAAGGGCGTGTCCGCCTGCGGTGGCGTTGTGCCGACGGTCCAGATGCCGTCGTAGATCACATCCGCGCTCAACAGCTGAGAGCAGGGCGTGGTGGCCCCGCTCGGCGTCAAGCCGTTCGCGGTGCAAGTGCTCAATGCCAGTGTCTGCGCCATCGTTGCACCCGCATTGGTCAGGGCAATGGCCGGATTGGTATTGGGGAACGGTGAGCCCGTGGCCGGCGCGCCTGGATTTACTGGGTTGGTCAAGCCGGCGCGGCCATGCGAGGTGCCCGTGCCCATGGTGTTATTGGCCGTGCTGTGGCAACCGTTACAAGTCTTGGTCTCGCCCGGCATGACTTGCAGCCAACTGGTGTGCTGCGCCGTGATTCGCTTCGCGTTCGCATCCACGATGTCGATCGTGAAGGGCACGTTCGCGGGCACTTGAATCTGAACCGACCCGTCGGGTTGAATCGGCGCGTAGCCCAAAATCTCGCGCATCCCCATGCCGGCCGGTCCGAATGCCGAATTGTCGATCTTGCGTACGGTCTTGCCGGGAATTTCCACGGCTTTCTGAATTCGGATGAAACGATAGGGGCGCGCATAGAAGGTGGGCGCGCCGGGATTGGATACCCCTGCGATGTTGGGCGTGGCGGTATCGACGCCGTCGACATCGTACACACTGCTTATATCAAGGAGTCCTACCCCCGCGTTCGCCATGGTGGTGGCCTGGCCGGGGGCCGGAGCGGCGTCCACCAGGGTGACCGGCGCAGGTTTGCGCGGCTGCAGGATCACCGGCTCGACGACCATGGTACCGGCATCCGCGGCCAGCGCCGGCGTCAAGGTTCCCTTGTCCAGGTCATAGACCCACAAGGTGTACTGCGGAGGGGCCAGCGTGACATTGGGCCCGGCGGTATTCGACGCTGTGCACAGGTTGGTGGCGTTGGGTGTGACGGTGGTGTCGAGCACCAGGCATGGCGACCAGCTGACGAGCATCCGGTTGGTGCCGTCGTACAACGGAAATACCGAGGCAAATCGGCCGCCCAGCGACGGCATGTTCGCATCGGTGGTGACGCCTAAATTCGTAAGACTGGTCTGCGCCGTGCCGGCCGCTCCGCCAGGCGTCGCTGCCTGATGGATTTCGACAAAGCTCTGGGCGTTGATCTGCACGATATCGCCGCCGAGCTGCGTTCCCATGAACGGCCGCACGATCGCGACCAAGGTGCCATTGGCAAGTTCGCGGGCATTCAAGAATTGAATGACGTTGTTGTTGGTTCCGGCGATGTTGTTGCCTGTGGCGTGGCTGTTCGCTCCGTAGTAGAGCTCGAGTCCGGTGCCGTTCGGATTGGCGCGGTATAGGCTGATCTGACCGCCATTGGTGGTCTCCCAGCGCGAAAACACCAGCTGGCCGTTGCCCAAAACAGACGGCGCAAAGTCGTGGTTCGTGTTGAAGCTGATCTGGTGCATGCTGGTGCCGTCGCCATCCATGACGTGCAGCAGGAAGATCGATTGAGAGCGGTCGTCGGTCTGTGCCTGGTACTGCGGCCGGCCTTCATCGAGCAGAATTGACTGCGTTCCGATCTGGCGGGTCGAAGCGAACACGATTCGTCCGTCCGGCAAGTAGCGTGCGCCCACGTCGTGGCCCGCCGTGATGGTGTCATTGGTCAACTGCGTGACCGTCTGCGTCGTGGCATCGTACGTATAGATATGCCAATTCGGCTGAGTCACGTCCGTGTTCGGCTTCTTCGGGTTCAACGGCAGGCGCAGCGAAAAGACGATCTTGGTTCCGTCGGGCGATACGTCGAGGTCACGCACGTCGCCCATGCCCTTGGTGATGGCTCCGGTGACGTTGACTTCCTGGCCGGCGGCGCTGGCCTGGCTGCGGATGTATAGGTCCCCGCCCGTAATCGAGGTGATCAAATCGCGTACGTCGATGTCTTTGGTAATCACCGGCCGCTTGATGTAGGCCAATGGAAAATTGGTGATGCCGGGCGTCAATGTCTGACCACCCGCGACGCCCGGCGCATGACCGCTCGAGGCGCTGCTGCATCCGATCACGGCGAGCAAGGGCAGCGCGATCGCTGCCAGCTTCAGCAAACCGTGATGGCGTTCACGCAGTGCGAAAATGTTCATATATGGCTACCTATTCTCATAGTGTCAGTTCAGCGCATCGTCGGCACGCGTGCAGCCGGCGAGATTGAACTTAATCGGTCTCATATGCGCATCTTCGTTCGATGCTCATACGCATACTGTTAACGCACTCACAGAAGAACTTCTCCATATCCGTTTCTCTGTGCACGCCGCGCGAGACCGTGCGGGAATCGAGGTGAGGATATAGGTCTGCTATTGCCCCTCGGTACTGTCGCGAAACGCCGACGTCGTTCAGATGAGACATTACTTGAAGCCAAGGTGGCTGCGTATATTCGCAACCCAAGTCGAACCCACAACTCACGCGAGTGGATGTGCATTATGAAGAACGGGATGGAGAAACCAATGACGCAGAGTGCACGCCGTACATCAGCGACGCCAAGCCTTGTTGCGCGCGCAGTACGCACAACTATGTGTGCCGGCGCCCTGGCGCTGGCCGGAGCCGGCGCGCTGGCCGCACCGCCCAACTCAGACCAAGCGACGCGCATCTATAACCGCATCGCGGGCGTGCCGCCGAGTGCGGCACAGCTTGCGCAAATGACCGCGGCCTCGGATGCGGTGAGCGCGGCTTTGATCGCGACCAACGATCCCGCCTTCTACAACAACACGATTCGCAACCTCGCGGCACCCTGGACCAACCGCGACCAGTCGGTGTTCGTGCCGCTCAATGACTACACGGCCACCGTGGTTGGCATGGTGCGCGACGACGTCCCTTTCAATACGTTGCTCAGCGCTGACTTGCTATACACCGCAGACGCAGCCTCTGGTGTGCCGGCGTATTCTTATTCGAATAACGCCATGTACGATGCCATGGACGCCAACAATGTCGATCTCAAGGCGCACCTGGTATCGAACACCCAGTCGGCCCTGACTGGACTCCCCGCGGCAGCGACCGCCGGCATCATGACGACGCGCGGCGCAGGCAGCGCTTTCTTCATCAACGGCACGAACCGCGCGATGTTCCGCTTCACGATGCTGAATCATCTGTGCAACGACATGCAGCTGGTCATGGACATCACGCGGCCGCCGGATCGGATCCGACAGGACGTGACCCGCAGCCCGGGCGGCCAGAGCTCGCTGTTCCTGAACAATTGCGTCGGCTGCCACTCCGGCATTGATCCGATGGCAGGCGCCTTCGCCTACTACAATTTCAACAACACCGATCCAACCACGGCCGACACCATGGGCACGGTCGTGTACACCGCCGGCCAAGTGCAGCCGAAGTACTTCATCAACAACACCAACTTCCCCCAGGGTTTCGTCACCATGGATGACTCCTGGAACAACCACTGGCGCGCGGGCCCGAATTCCATCCTGGGGTTCAGTGCATCGCTTCCTGGGAGCGGCAACGGAGCCAAATCGCTGGGTATGGAATTGGAGAGCAGCGCGGCCTTTGCCAGCTGCCAAGTCACTCGAGTGTTCAAGGATGTGTGCTTGCGCGCACCGAACAGCTCGGCCGACTTTACCCAGATCAACTCGATGATCTCTTCGTTCCAGTCGAATGGCTACAAATTGCGGCAGGTCTTCGCTGAAGGCGCCGCCTACTGCATGGGGACCTGAGCATGAACGTTACACGTATCACCGGCGTAGCAGCGCTCGCCGCGTCGTTTGCCCTTGCCGCTTGCGGTGGTGCCGGCGCGCCGACGACGACCAATCCGCCTCCATCGCAGACCGTTCAAGCGGATGCTTACACTGGGCCGCCCGCGGCGACCGCGGATGTCACCGCCTTCCAGGTCAATTTCTGGAATAACGTACGCGTCCAGAATCGTTGCGGCCAATGCCACAACGCGACCTCGCCCGCGCAGATGCCGAACTTTGCGCGCAGCGACGATGTGAACCTCGCTTACGCTCAAGCCAACACCGTGGTCAACCTGGCCACGCCCTCGACTTCGCTCATCGTCACCAAGGTGGCCGGCGGCCATAACTGCTGGCTTGCCGACGCGGGCGCTTGCGGCCAAATCTTGACCACCTGGATCGCGAACTGGGCGGGTGCCTCGGGCGCTGCCTCTGCCACCACCGTGCAATTGCAAGCGCCGCCGGATCAGTCGGTCGGGCAGAGCTTGAATTTCCCGGCCGATGCCACGGATTATCAGAACACGGTCTATACGCTCACCAGCAAGTATTGCGTGCGCTGCCATTCCACGACGGCGGACCCGTCGGTTGAGCAGTCGCCCTACCACGCGGATCCTTCGCTTGCGATTGCATACCCCGCGGCCATTCCGAAGATCGACTTCACCGGCTGTGCCGGGTCCGGCGGCAACAATGGCGGCACCTGCGGCACGAATTCGCGCCTCTATCAGCGCCTGCTTACCGACAACCATAACTGTTGGGATAATTGCGCGTCCGATGCCGCGCAGATGCTGGCGCAGATTCAGGCCTTCGCTGCAATGCTGACGCCGGCCAACATCGATCCCAGCCTGGTCACGAGCAAGGCTCTATCACTGACGCAAGGCACGATCGCCAGCGGCGCGAGCCGCTACGATGCCGATACCATTGCCAAATACGAGTTCCAGTCGGTGGTCAACAACACCACGTTCGATACCAGCGGTATCGATCCGTCGGCGGATCTGACTATTTCGGGCAACGTCACGCTGGCGGGCGGCTGGGGCATCAATGTCGGTGCCGGCGGCAAGGCGCAGGCGACGACTCAGGCGAGCCAGAAGATCTACAGCTTCATTCAGGCAACCGGCGAGTTCTCGGTGGAAGCCTGGGTGGCCCCCGCTTTGGTGGCCGCCGATAAGTCCTACATGGTCAGCTATTCGGGCGGCGACACCACGCGCAACTTCACGCTGGGTCAGACCAACCAAGACTATGACTTCATGCTGCGCAACTCGAATACCGCGCTCACGGGCCTGCCGCAGCTGCAGACGCCGAACGCGGCCATGGCGCTGCAGGCATCCTTGCAGCATGTTGTGCTCACATACGATGCGGTCAACGGCCGCCAGATCTACGTCAACGGCGTTCTGGTGCCGGTGCCTGACCCGCAGAAGGGCGGCTCCATCTCCAACTGGGACAGCACCTTTGCGCTGGTGCTCGGCAACGAAGTGTCGGGCGACCGATCTTGGCAAGGTCTCATCAAGTTTGTGGCCATCCACAGCCGCGCCATGTCGGCCGCGCAGGTCATGCAGAACTTCAACGCCGGCGTCGGCGAGCGCTACTACGTGCTGTTCAATGTGTCGACAGTGACCGGCGTATCGCAAAGTTACGTCATGTTCACGGTCAGCCAATACGACAGCTACGGCTATCTGTTCTACCAGCCGACGTTCATCTCGCTGGACCCGACCGTTACTGCCGCCAATCTTGGCAGCATCCCCGTGCAGGGAATTCGCATCGGCCTCAACGGCGCGGTGCCGCAGGTAGGCCAGGCGTACATACCGCTCAAGACCACGATCACCGGGGCGAACTACACGTCCCAAGGCGAGGTCCTGTCGACTATCGGTACCGTCATCGGCTTGCAGGGCGGTCCTTTGAGCGACCAGTTCTTCCTGACTTTCGATGTCCTGGGTAGCCACACCAACGTGGTGGTCGAAGCGTCACCCACCATACCGGCGCCCGCGCCCGGCCCGGTGGTTGCTGATATCGGCGTCAAGACCTTCGCGCAGGTCAATGCAACCCTGTCTGTTCTGACGGGAGTGCCCAGCACGGATCCGAGTGTCAGCGCCACGTACTTAGCGGTACAACAGCAGCTGCCACCGACCCCGACGCTCGAGGCTTTCTCGTCGGCGAATCAAGTTGGCATCGCGCAGTTGGCCATTCAGTACTGCAATGTCATGGTCAATAACCCGAGTTACCTGTCCAAAGTGCTCCCCGGCGTAACCTTGAGTGCCGGGCTGTTTCCGTCACAGGCCGGCATGGATTCCGTCACGGGTCCGCTCGCGGCCCGGGTCTTAGGCAGCGGGCTGCATAGCATGCCGGCGGCGTCGACGATGACGGGAGCTTCGGGCGAACTCGACAAGCTGATCGTCAATCTTTGCAGCACATCGGCGTGCTCGACGGTAGCCCGGGTACAGGCGGTCACCGCCGCGGCCTGCGCAACCGCCTTCGGCAACGCCAACATGTTGATCAATTAAGCATCGGAAGAGGTCTGTATTTTATGAGCAAGAAATCAAAGGTGCCGGATTTGAACGAACCGTTCCGTCATCAAGACCATCCTCGGCCGCGCACGCGCCGCGAATTCGTCGCGCAGGGCTTCATGACGGGAGCCGCCACGGTCATCGCTCCGACGCTGGCGGGCATGCTTGCCTATCCGCGCGCCGCCCGCGCCTCGCTCGCTCCGGATATCCAGACCGCGGTGACAAACTGCAATATCACCACCGGCGCCGGCAAGATTCCGTTCATCTGCTTTGACCTGGCGGGTGGCGGCAACATCGCGGGCTCAAACGTGCTGGTTGGCGGTCCGAAAGGACAGTTGGATTTCCTGTCGGTAGCGGGCTACAGCAAGCTGGGCCTGCCGGGTTCCATGGTGCCGAACGCCAGCGCCGCCGGCAGTTTCGTGGACGCGAGCTTCGGGCTGCGCTATCACTCGGATAGCGCGCATTTGCGCGGCATGAAATTGCGCGCCAGCGCCAAGGCCATGGCGGGAACGAACGGCACTGTGATTCCTGCGATGTCGAACAACGACACGAATACCAACCCGCACAATCCCATGTACGGCATTTATCAAGCGGGTGCCCGCGGTGGATTGCTCGATCTGATCGGCTCGAATAGTTCGCAGTCCGGCGGTAATTCGATGTCGCCACCGACCATGGTCATTTCTGCGGCGATGCCGACCAAGATCTCCAGCTCCCAGGACAGCAAGGGCCTGGTCAGCACCGGCCAGCTGAGCACGCTTTTGCCGAATTCCGCCGACGTCACCAATGTGCTGGAATCCATGAAGCGCATCAGCGATGCCAAGTATGCGCAGGTGCAGGCTTATACCGACGCCACGTTGAACGCAGCGGCTCTCGGGCCGGCCGGAATCCAGGCATGCGGCTATACGAAGTCGGCGTATATCGTCGATAAGTACAACAGCCCCTCGGCGGTGAATCCGGACCTGGATCCGAACATCGTCGGCGCGAGCGGCATTTTCACGACCGCGGAATATCAGGCGAATTCGGACTACCAGAAGACCGCCGCCATCATGAAGCTGGTGATCGACGGCAACGCCGCCGCAGGCACCATCGAGATGGGCGGTTTCGACTATCACAGCGGCAATCGAATGGATGGAGAAGCGCGCGACTTGAATCTGGGAAATTGCATCGGCGCGTGCCTGGAATATGCGTCGCGCGTCAACAAGCCGGTCATGATCTACGTCTTCACCGATGGGTCGCTGGCAAGCAGTGGGATGATCGACAATTCGGTCGGAGGACGCGGCAAAGGCGTCTGGACGGCGGACAACCAAAGTGTCGCAGCGACGTACTTCTTGGTTTTCAATCCGGCCGGCAAGCCGGTGCCCGCACAGGCCAATCCGGAGATGAGCTTGCAGATTGGCAACTTCAATGCCGACGGATCACTCAATACGACCGGCAGTCCCGCCGGCAATAACGTGCTCAATCTGGTGCAGATGGTCGTGCTGAACTACATGGCGCTGCACAGCGCAGGTGCGTCCGCGGCATGGCCAACGCTCTGGCCGTCGCCGAACTTGAACAACACGCTCGGCAGCGGAGCGGCGCTGGATGCTCTGATCGCCTTCCAGCCCCTGGCCGGTCTCGTGAACGGAAAAGTTACCTAACAGCGTGCCTCATACTCGGGGTCCGGCGCACGCCGGGCCCCAGCTTCGTCCGCTGTCTCATTCCAGAGACATATCTCTTGGTTCGAGCGCTTGTAGGGTACGCGCGAGCAGCGCGTACAAACTTCGAGCTGCGCAGCGCGCAAGCAGCTTCCCAACGAAATTGCAGAATGTGCGCTAAGTCATACAGAAATCTGGCGAACGCGCGGCGGTTGCGTTGACACTGCGGCTCGCATTGTGCGATTTTGCATAAGGTCTGATCAGGGCAAACTCGCTGAAAGGCGAGGGCGCAAAGCTTCCGGTACGGGGCCCATCTTTATAAGAGAGAGAGGTCTAGCACAGCGGGGTTACCAGCGTGATTGATGAGTCGCGGCGCTTCGGCGTCAATTTTATCTTTGCAGCTCATGCGTAGAGCACTGCGGGCCGGCAGCTTTATCCTGGGGATGGCACTGGCCGGCGCGCCGCTTGCTGCTGCGCCGAGCATCATCGGCAAGCCGGCACCCGATTTCGTGCTGCGAGGGTTGGACGGCAGAAATTTGCGGCTGTCCGAATTTCGCGGCCAAGTGGTGCTTGTGAACTTTTGGGCACGCTCGGACGGCGATTCTCGGCAGCAGATGCCGGCGCTCGATCGCATCAACATCACCTATCAGCGTGCCGGCTTGGTGGTGCTCGGTGTGTCCGTGGACGAGGACTTGCGCCGAGCGAAAGAATTCGCGTCCGCCATGAGCGTGTCGTATCCCATCTTGTTCGATACCGGCACGGAAATCGGCAAGGATTATTTTTTGCAAAAAATGCCGATGACGATCCTGGTTGATCGCTCCGGCGTCGTGCGCTATTCGGCCGTCGGCTTCAGGCGCGGCGATGAGCGCGTCTATCTTGATCAAATCCGTCAATTGCTGCGCGAATAAAACGATAGGTTAGTTATGAATCTCAAGTATCGAATCGTATTCCTGGTGGCTTGCGGCGCATGGCTCGCTCCCGCGTCGATGGCGATGGCAGACACGTCGCCGCCCGCGGCACAGGCGGCGTCCGCCGGACAAACCCCGCCGGCCCCGGCGCAAGGTCCCCCGGCCGATGCGGCGCCCCCGCCGGCTCCTGCGCCCGATGCGCCGCCGCCGGAGCTCAAGACCTTGGACCAGGAAGTTCAGGGACTGAAGAAGGACGTCGTCGATTTGAACAAGGACCTGTTCGTGCTGCAGGAAGAGCTGTTGTTTCCCGCCAATACCCAGGTTGCTCTTTATATCTCGATGGATGTCGGCACTTTCTTCGCGCTGGATTCCGTGACGGTCAAAATAGACAACAAGGAAGTCAAGAATTATCTCTATACGGCGCGCGAGGCCGACGCGCTGCTCAAGGGCGGCGTGCAGCAAATCTACTTGGGCAACTTGAAGGTCGGCAAACATGAGCTCGTGGCGTTCTTCACCGGCAAGGGTCCGGTCGAGCGCGACTACCGGCGCGGCGCGACCATCAATTTCGACAAGGGCGTCGGCGCGAAATACCTGGAACTAAAGATCACGGACCGTGTTCCCAAGCATCAACCTGAGTTCATGATCAAAGACTGGGAATGATGTGCAAGGCGTGATCAATACACTGCGGCCGTTTGTCCTCGGCGGCCTGCTGCTGGCGATGCCCGTGGCGGCACCGCATGCAAAAAACGTCAAGCCGGACCCGAATGGCCTGGCGCCGCACGCGGTGCAGGATCTTGCCTACGGCGATGTGCTGTTCTATTTCTTTCAAGACGACTATTTCGATTCGATTACCCGGCTGCTGGCGGCACGACAGCTAGGCCGCGTTCCCCATACCCCGGAAGAGGCGGAGCTGCTGCTGGGCGGCTTGTATTTGTCGCTGGGGGAGCACGTTGAGGCCGGCAAGATCTTCGATGCGCTCCTCAAGAAAAACACCTCGGAATTTGTCCGCAACCGCGCCTGGTTCTATCTGGGCAAGGTTTGGTATCAGCGCGGTTATTTAGACGAGTCCGAACGCGCCTTGCGTGAAGTTTCGGACAAGATCGACCCGCGCATCAACGCCGAGCGCTACATGTTGTTGGCCCAGCTCATGATGAAGCAGGGGCGATACGACGACGCCATTACGGCGTTGAGCAGTTGGAAGGGCGCTCCCGACTGGACTGCCTACGCGCAATTCAATCTCGGCGTGGCGCTGGTGCGCCGGGGCCGCCTGCCGGAAGCCATCACGTTCCTGGATCGGGTCGGAACCATGCAAACTCGCAGCGAGGAGCTGCTGGCGCTGAAAGATAAGGCCAATTTGGCACTCGGCTTCGCGCTGCTGCAGGGAAAGCGCGCCGCGGAAGCAAAACCGATCCTGCAGCGCGTGCGCCTCGAGGGGCCGTATTCGAGCAAGGCTTTGCTGGGAGTCGGCTGGGCGGACGCAGGCATGGGCCAATTCAAGCGCGCCTTGGTGCCCTGGATGGAGTTGCGCAAGCGCAGCATGCTCGACTCGGCGGTGCAGGAGTCCTTTCTCACGGTGCCATACGCTTACGTGCAGCTCTCCGCGTTCGGACAAGCCGCGGAATTCTACAGCACCGCAATTGAATCGTTCGACAGCGAGATGAAGCAGATCGACGATTCGATCGAAGGCATTCGCAGCGGCAAGCTCCTCGATCGGCTTTTAAACGACGACAAGAAAGACACGCTTACCTGGTATTGGCAGCTCAGCAATCTGCCCAACGCCCCTGAATCGCGCTACCTCTACGCGCTGCTGGCGAGCAACGAGTTCCAAGAGGGTTTGAAGAATTACCGCGAGCTCAATTTTATGAGCCGCAACCTGGACGATTGGCGCGACGATGTCTCGGCATACGACGACATGCTGGATACCCGCAAGGAAGCCTACAACCTGCGCGTGCCCAAGGCCGACGCGGTTTTGGCGGCCACTGATTTGGATGGGCTGACGCAAAAACGCGTGGATTTCGAGTCTCGAATCAATGAGATCGAAAAGTCGAATGACGTCGCCGCGCTGGGTACCCCGGAAGAACAGCAAACCTGGGCACGCTTGAAGAACATCGAGGATTATCTCGCGGCCCATCCGAACGATCCGGATTTGGCTGAAATGCGCGAAAAGCACCGGCTCATGAAGGGCGTCATGTACTGGCGCCTGTCGGAGAGTTTCAAGGCAAGGCTGTGGAATGAACGGCGTTCGGTGAAGGAACTGGAGGGCATTCTGAAGGAGACTCAGAAGCGTGCCGTGCTGGTCCGCCAGGCGCGCGTGGGCACGCCGCTCACCACGGGCGGCTATGCGTCGCGCGTTGCGGCCATCCGCGCGCGCATCGATCAACTGCACGAGCGCCTTGCGGATGTCTCGGAACGGCAGAACGAATTTCTGCAGTCCCTGGCGATTCATGAGCTCGAAGGGCAGAAGCAGCGTATCGAAACCTATCAGGTTCAGGCCCGCTACGAGCTGGCCGCAATCTACGACCGCACCGCGAATGGACCCGCAAATGCGGCTCCGAAGGCGCCGCCCTCCGACACGCCGCCCTCCGACGCGCCGGCGACGCCCCCTGATCCGCCGCCGGAGACCAAGCCGTGAAGGTCTCCGTCTCACAACTGACCTGTGGCTTAAGCATACTGGCGATGATATTCGCCGCTGTCGCGGCTTCGGCTGCGCCAAAGAAACCGAAGACGATCAAGGACCTCGAAAATCAGCAGGTCGATGTAAGCCCCGATCCGCCGAAGAACGTGGATTCAACCAAGACCATGGAAAGCTACAAGCGCTTCCTGGATTTGAATGCAGGTGACGCGGCATTGCGCGCCGAGGCACTGCGCCGCTTGGGGGACCTGAATCTGGAGAGCTCGGAATCCGAACGCATCGAGCGCGAGCTGGCGACCAACGAAGGACTGCGCGCGACCGAAGCCATCCATTTGTATACGGCGCTGCTCAAGACCTATCCGAAATATGAGCGCAACGATTCGGTGCTCTACCAGCTGGCGCGGGCTTATGAGTTGAACGCTCAGCCGGATCGCGCGCTCGCCTCGCTGGATCAGCTCGTGGCGCAATACCCCAACAGCCGTTACATGGACGAAACGCAGTTTCGCCGCGGCGAGCTGCTGTTCTCGGACAAGGCATATCCGAAAGCGCAGGCCGCTTACGAGGCGGTCATCAAATCCGGTCCCACTTCCGCATTTTATGCCCAGAGCATGTACAAGCATGGTTGGTCGCTGTTCAAGCAAGGCGAGAACGAGCGCAGCCTGGACTCATTTGGCGGCGTGCTCGACTCGGTGCTGATCTCCAAGCGCAACCCGAACACGCTGATCGAGCTCGACAGCTTGAGCCGTCCGAACCGCGAATTGGTGGAGGACACTTTCCGGGTGATGTCCATCACCTTCTCCTACCTCGAAGGTCCGAAGAGCATTCAGGAGTTCGTCAAACGCCGCACGCTCCACGGCGGCTTGCGGCCTTACTACTATCTCTTGTACGCGCGCCTCGGCGATCTTTACATGGAGAAAGAGCGCTACACGGACGCGGCCGACAGCTATCGCGCATTCGTATCCCAAGACCGCAACAATGAAAAGGCGCCGCTGCTGGAAATGCAGGCGATCGAGGCGTATCAAAAGGGCGGATTCCCGCAATTGGTGCTGCAGGGCAAAAAAGAGTTCGTCGAGAACTACAGTTTCGGCACGGCATTCTGGCAACGCCGCGATCCGAAGAGCGAGCCTAAAGTCGTCGCGGTGCTGAAGACCAACTTGAAGGACGTGGCGCAGTACTATCACGCGCAGGCACAACGCACCAAGGACGTCGCCGATTTTCAGGAAGCGGCCAAGTGGTACCGCAGCTACCTGCGGTCGTGGCCGGACGAGCCGGGATCGGCGGTCACCAACTACTTGCTGGCCGACACGCTGTTCGAGAGCAAGCAATATCTCGACGCTGCTCAGGAATACGAGAGCACCGCCTACCATTACGGCGATCATGAGAAGGCGGCCGCGGCAGGCTACGCCGCCATCATTGCCTACGGCAAGCAGGAAGATACCTTGTCGGGCGAGGCCAAGGCGACGCTGCATCAGAAGACCATCGACAGCTCCTTGAAATTCGCCCAGACCTTTCCGGCGCATCCGGAGAGCGCGCAAGTTTTGACGAAGGCGGCGACCGAGCTCTACACGGCGAAGGACTATTTGCGCGCGATGTCGGCGTCCGAGGCGCTGCTTGCAAAGCAGCCGCCGGTGGATATCGCGAAACAACGCATTGCCTGGACGGTGATCGGCAACTCGAACTTCGATCAAGGGGTCTTTGATAAAGCGGAAGCCGCATACACGCACGCACAGGCCGTCATGCCGCCGAATGATCCGGAGCGCAACGTGATCGTCGAGAGGCTGGCCGCATCGATTTACAAGCAGGGAGAGCAAAAGAGCAAGGCCGGCGACAGCGCCGCCGCGGTCGATGATTTCTTGCGAGTCGCAACGCTGGCGCCCACTTCGAAGGTTCGCGCGAACGCGGATTTCGATGCCGCCGCGCTGCTCGTGACCCAAAAGCAATGGGACCGTGCCATACCGGTGTTGGAGGGCTTTCGCCGTAATTTCCCGCAGAGCCCGTTGCAGGCCGATGTCACCCGCAATTTGGCCGTGGCCTATTCGGCGGCGAACAAACCGGGGCAGGCTGCCGTGGAATTCGAGCAGATTTCGCAATCGCCGAAGGAGACGCCGGACGTGCAGCGGGAAGCCACGCTGCAGGCGGCGGATCTCTACGACAAGGCCGGCAACACGGCAAAGTCCCGCACGATGCTCGAGGCCTTCGTGAAGCATTTCCCGCAGCCCTTGAATCCCGCCATGGAAGCGCGTAACAAGCTGAGCTTGATCGCTACCAAGGCGGGCGACTACAGCGGCCGCGATTACTGGCTCAAGGATATCGTCGCCGCGGATCGTGCCGCGGGCGCGGCACGCACTGATCGTAGCCGCGCGCTGGCGGCCAAGGCAACATTGACGCTTGCCACGCCGGCCCGCGAGGAGTTCAAGAGCATCAAGCTCGTGGTGCCGCTGAAGAAGTCTCTCGCCGAGAAGCGCAAGGCGATGGAGGCTGCGCTCAAGGCCTATGAGGCCGCCGCGGACTACCAGGTCGCCGAGGTCACTACGGCCGCAACCTTCGAAAGCGCGGAACTTTACCGCCAGCTCGGCAAGGACTTGATGAGCTCGGAGCGCCCGAAGAATTTGAAGAAGGACGAATTGGAACAATACGACGTGCTGCTCGAGGAACAGGCCTTCCCCTTCGAGGAGAAGGCCATCAAGCTGCACGAAGTTAATACAGCACGCACCAAAGACGGTACCTATGACGAGTGGGTGCAGAAGAGCTTTGCAGCGCTTGCGCAACTCAATCCCGGCCGTTACGGCAAGGTGGAAATCGGTGAACAGCAGGTTGAATCGATTCGGTAGCTTGAGCGCGATTGCGCTGTTGGCCGGCTGTCATAGCGCGCCGGTGCAGACTGCGCACGCGCCCACGCCAGCACCGGCTGCTGCGACTGTGGCCGCGGCCGCTCAAAGCGCGAACGCGGCTAAGCCCGGTGCCGCGGCTGCGAACTCCGCCGGCGCAGGCCCTGCGACGGCCCCCAGTGGGGCTGGTTCAACGCCCGGAAATGCGGCCGTCAGTCCCGTCCCCGACACGCCGATTCCGCCGCGTGCGGCACAGCAATACAGCCAAGCGCTGCAATTGATGAAGTCGGGCCGCAGCACGGACGCGGAACTCGAGTTCAAGCAGCTCAGCGTTGCTTATCCGCAGTTCGCGGGACCGCAACTGAATCTTGGACTGATGTATCTGCATGATGCTCGGCTGCCGGACGCCGAGGCGGCATTCAAAGCAGCGCTCAAGACCGCGCCGGCCAACCCCATAGCGGGGGATGAACTGGGCATCGTCGAGCGTAAGCTGGGAAAGTTCACGGAAGCGGAAACCGCCTACTTACAGGCAATCGCAGCTGAACCAAACTATGCACAGGCGCATCTGAATCTGGGCGTGCTCTACGATTTGTACATGGGTGAGCCGCAAAAGGCGCTGGAGCAGTTTGAGCGCTATCTAGAGATTGCCGGCGAAAACAAGCAGGTTGCCGGCTGGGTAATAGAATTGAAGAAGCGCGTCGGTGCGCCGGCGCCTGCCAAGAAGGAGGAGCCCGCATGAATGCCTTAATCAAGCTTGCGAGCCTGGGCTTGCTGTGCTGGGGCGCAGAGGTTTCCGCCCAGCAAACCGAGCCTGCAACCTCGCCTCAGACGCCGGCAGCGACCCCGCCGGCCGCGACACCCCCGCCTGCAGCCACACCGGCCGGCGAGGCAAAGTCTTCTAAAAAAGCTGCCGCCCAGTCGGCCCAGTCCGAAGCGGGCGAACCGCGCGCCAATACCTCGACCGCCTCAACCCCCCAATCCGAGGCCGGCGAGCCGCGGGCCACTGCCTCACGCCCAGCCGCCGCCCATGCATCAGCCTCGGCACCGGCTCAGAAGGCGCCGGGTCAAAAGACCGCTGGAGGCACCGATCGGCTGGAATTGGGCACCGCCACGGTGACCGGCGATCGGGAGCAGCCGAAGGTCATGTACATCGTCCCCTGGAAGAAGTCGGACATCGGAGATTTGGCCGGGAAACCGATGAATAGCCTGGTCGACGAGATCCTCGCCCCGGTCGATCGGGACGTGTTCAAGCGTGAAGTCGTCTATTACAAGGCCGTGCAAGCAGACACGTCCCAAAATGGTGCACGGGGCCGCCCGTCGGACCAGGGTGAGAAGTAAGTCATAGCCGATTTTACGGAATCTGGTTGAATCGCATATTCGAAAGATAGAGTTTATCTAGGAGCGCGCAGATGAATTTCATGAATTCGGCAGTCAATTTCTTCAAGGACGGCGGGGTATTCCTGTACCCGTTGGCCTTGATATTCGTGGTCGGGGTCGCGATCGCCATCGAGCGATACGTGTACCTGACCCGCGAAACCATTCGCAATCGCAGCCTATGGGACTCGCTGGTGCCGGCGCTGAGCGCCGGGAACTTCAAGCAGGTCGTGGGTCTGTGCCACAGCTCCAAAGCCTCGATCGCTACCATCCTGAACTACGGCGTGGCGCGGGTCGCCAGCGCCCGGCGGCGCGATGACATCGAAAAGGCCATGGACGAGAGCCTGCTCGAAGTCATCCCGAGAATCGAAAAGCGCACTCACTATCTTTCGTCGCTGGCAAACGTCGGCCTGTTGATCGGTTTGCTCGGCACCATCACCGGCCTCATCGGCGCCTTCAGCGCGGTGGCAACCGCGAATCCGGCCGAGAAGGCCAGCCTGCTGGCGGCGGCGATCTCGGTAGCCATGAACAACACCGCCTCAGGTCTGTTTGTCGCCATCACATTGTTGCTGTCGCACATGTTCCTGGAATCCAAGACCACGTCGCTCATCGACAGTCTGGAGATCGCGTCCGTGAAGTTCTTGAATTCGATCACCGAGCGTCAAACCGACAAGGCTCATGAGCCGGCGTCGCCGACGCCGTCGGTCAGAACTCCGGCGGCCGCCCGCGGCAGCATCTGATCAAAGCGACAACATCCTAGGTCGTCTTTCATGAAGTCAAAAGCTGCACGCCTCGTCCGACGCAATCACGCCCGCTATCACCAGGGGCGCGATGATTTGAACATCGTTCCGATGATCGACATGATGGTGATCTTGGTGTTTTTCTTGATCTTTACGGCGGTTTTTTCCAAGACGAATATCCTTCAGCTGAATCTTCCGGCGAGCAACACCGCTCCTGTTGAATTGCCGAAAGGTCTGAAGCTCGAAGTGATCATTCGGCCGAATGATCTGGTGGTCAATGATCGTAATTCGGGCCCGCTGAAAGTGATTGAAAATACGCCCACCGGCTATGATTTGGATCATCTGTCGGAATTCATGCGCCAGGTCAAATCGCAGTTTCCGCAGATGACCGATGCGACGATCCTGCCTGGACCTGCCGTGCCTTACGACATTCTGGTGCAGGTGATGGATACCGTCCGCGTGTACCAAATCCCGACGCCGCCGTTCTCCAAGGCGGAGCTGTTCCCCGATATCGCCATCGGAGATGCGCCGACATGACGTCTTACCGCATCAAACGACACCGAGAACGCAGGCACGGCGCGAGCCACTTTGCGCTGATTCCCTTCATCGACATGATGACCATTCTCGTGGTGTTCCTGCTCGCGCACACGGCCGAAGTGGACATTCTGCCGAATACGAAGAACATATCGATTCCCCAGTCGATATCGGACCGCAAGCCGAGCGCGGCCGTGGTCGTGATGATCACCAAGGATTCCATCTACGTGGACGGCAACTTGGTGGGATCCTTGCACGATGTGATCGCGAATCAAGGCCCGTTCTTTGCACCCTTGAGGACAGCGCTGTTGGCGCAGAACGATCGCAGCATCCGCAGCGCGCAGCAGACCGATATTGCGAAGCGCGAAGTCACCATCATGGGCGACAAGAGCACGCCGTACAGCGTGCTCAAGAAAATCATGTTGACGTGCAGCGAGGCTGAGTACGGCAAGGTGTCGTTTGCCGTGGTCGAGCGCGAAAAGGCGGCGACATAAAATGGCTGCCGTCAACCCCGCCGCAAGTCGCGTTCCCTCCGGCCTGGTGCCGTACTACCGGCGTTACGACCTGCCTTGGGCGCCGTCCGAGGAGACCGAGCGTCGATTCCGCAAGATCCTGCGCAACCTCGCCATCGTGTTCGCGATCATTGCGGTCATCATGCCGTTTCTACCGCGCACCGAGCGGGTCAACAACACCGATTCTCTGCCGGAGCGGGTGGTGCAGCTGGTGCTGGAACCGCCGCCTCCGCCGCCCCCGCCGCCCAAGGAGAAGCCGGTGGAGAAGGTTCCTGTGCAAAAGGTACCGACGCCGCCGCAGCCGGTGGATCCGCGCGTCAAAGCCTCGAAGAGCGGCTTGTTGGCAAATCTCGATGATCTGGCCGCGCTGCGCCAGATCGATTTGGATAAATTCCAGAAGAATCAGCAAAAAACCACCGACCCGGGCGATGTGACTCAGGTCACGCGCAGCATCATCAGCTCGAAGGCCGGTGGCACCAGCGGCGGGATCAACTCGCCCACCAGCAGCGGACTCGCTTCCGGCTCAGGTTCGTTGCGCGGCATCTATACCACGCAGGTGAAAGACCCGAATCTCGGCGCCTCCGGCCAAGCCGCCACGCGTGCCGGCGGCAGCGGCAAAGCTTCGCGCAGTGCCGATGAAATCGCGTTGGTATTCACGAGGAATAAGGGCGCGATCGACGCGATGTATGCGCGCGCCTTGCGCGACAACCCGGCCTTGCAGGGCAAGGTCGTGATCGAGTTGACCATCGCTCCGTCCGGCGACATCACCGCTGCGCGCGTCATTTCTTCGGATCTGAAGGATCCGGAATTCGAGAACAAGCTGGTGGCGCGAATCAAGCTGTTCAAGTTTGAAGCGAAAGATGTCGCCGCGCTCACGGCCACCAAACCCATTGATTTCTTCCCCGCAGGATGAACATACAGTCTGAAATCGAGTTCTTCGCCGACTTAGGCCTGGTCGACAAGGCGCGGTTCATCACGCGCTTGATTTGCGAGATCGCCGAGGAGGCCAAGGTCGGCAACGGCGACGGCAGCGATGCGGTTCGCTATAAGTTTGCCAATGAAATGGCGCAGCGGTTGGCGCGTTTCACTTACCAGCTTCTGGGCGAGGATTTGGCGCGCCCGCAGGACGATGTGGTGATCCGCATGCTGTTGGGCGCGCGCGCCGACAAGAATGCCCAGCGCATCATGCACAATGCGTATCGCCGCGTGCTGACCAGCTTCGAAAGCTTCGACACCACGGTATTGCTCAATCCTCACTAGTATTGGTCAGGATCGATCAACATCAGTAGCATCATCACTACGCCGAGTACTAGGAGTTCGCTGCGCGCCGCGTAGCGGCTTCCTCCGGCTGACTCTGGTCCGCTTCGAACAGATGCTGCAGCTGTTCGGCGGATTCGCGGGTAGTCTCCAAAAACTTTTTCTCGTCGTCCTTCACGGCATGCTGCTTGGCCATCGTTGTTTCGTCATGCAGGCGGAATTGCCGTACCGTTTCCTTGGCGCTGGCTTTGGACAGACCCAAGGATTCGAGCACCTGGACCGACATCTCCAGGCTGGAGACCAGCGTCTCGCGGATGATGTAGCGTACCTCGAGGTCCATCAGCCGAAAGGCATGCTGACGATTGCGCGCGCGTGCAAAGATCTTCAGGCGGGGGAAATGCTGGCGAATCAGTTCCGCAGTCTTTACCGAGGCCTCGACATCGTCGATGGCAATCACGAAGACTTCGGCATTTCCCGCGTGTGCCGCGCGCAGCAATTCGAGGCGCGATGCGTCGCCGTAGAACACCTGATTGCCGAAGCGCCGCAAGAAGTCCACCTGAGTTTGGTTCGCATCTAGAGCGGTAAAGGCAATATGCTTTGCGAGCAAGATGCGTCCGACGATTTGTCCGAAGCGCCCGAAGCCGGCGATGATGACTTTGGGATACAGCTCGACCGGCGTGTCGAACGGTCGGCCGTCGGTTTCATGTGACTTGAAGGTCACGTCATAAAGAGCCAGCAGGATTGGACTCAAGATCATCGAGGCAGTCACCACCAGCACCAGCAAATCAGCCGTCTGTGGGTCCATGATTTGCAGCGCCGCCGCGATTCCGAACAAAACGAATGCAAATTCCCCGCCCGAAGGCAAGCTGATGGCGAGACCGCGGCTGGCGTTGTGCGACAGCCCTGAAAATCGGCCGAGCGCCCAAAGAACGAGGATTTTCAACACAACCAATCCAACAGTTAACCCTATGATAGTAAATGGTTTTTCTCGAACCAAACCGAGGTTGGCCGACATGCCTACACTGATGAAGAACAGCCCCAACAGCAGGCCCTTAAAGGGCTCGATGTCCGCTTCGAGCTCATGACGGAACTCGCTGTCCGCGAGCAGCACGCCGGCCAAGAAGGAGCCCAGCGACAGCGACAAGCCGACTTGGCTGACCAGGAGCGCGGTTCCCAGCACGATCAAGAGACCCGCGGCGGTGAAGGCCTCCGCGACCCCTGAGGCGGCGATGATGCGCAGCATCGGACGCAGCACATAGCGGCCGCCGATGATCACCACCGCGAGCACGGCGATGAGCTTGAGCACCAGCCAGCCGCCGCCCGGTCCTGCGGTTTTCGCCGAGGCCACGGCCAGCAGCGGCAGCAGCGCCAGCGCGGGCATCACCGAGACGTCTTGAAAAAGCAGGATGCTGAACGCGGAGCGGCCGAATTGGGAATTGAGCTGGCCGCGCTCGGCAAGCAGCTGCAGTGCCAGCGCGGTCGAGGACATCGACAAAGCAAACCCCATGACGAGAGCCGATTGCCAGGTCTGCTCGAAAATGAAATACGCGACCGCCCCCACGCCGATCGTGGTCGCAGCCACCTGCGCCGTACCCAAACCGAAGATGGACCTGCGAAGCACCCAAAGTCTGGAAGGCTGCAATTCGAGGCCGATGACGAACATCAGCAGCACAATCCCGAACTGCGCGATATTCTGGGTGGCCTCGACGCTGCTGACCAATCCGAGGCTCGCCGGGCCTATGATGATGCCGGCGGTGAGGTATCCCAGCACGGATCCTAGCTTGAAGCGGCGAAATATCGGTATTGCAATGACGGCGGCGGCGAGAAATATAGCGATCTGCGCCAACAAGCTCATAATATTTCTCCGTTGTACTCCGTGAGAGCCTAACAAATGTATCGCCAAAGCATTCAATTTCCGGTCAAGGACGCCGCGCTGCGCGAGGACGTGCATGCGCTGGGCGGGCTGATCGGCGAGACGCTTCGCGATCAGGGAGGCGAGGATTTCTTCGGGTTGGTCGAGGGCGACCGAGTCGCCGCGCTCAAGCGGCGCGAAGGCGACGCTCAAGGCGCAGCGGATTTGCAGAACCGCACCGCCGGCCGCTCGCCCACCGCGGCCACCGACCTCACGCGTGCGTTCTCTATTTGGTTCATGGCGGTCAATACCGCGGAAAAGGCGCACCGCGTGCGCCGGCGCCGCGAATACTTGAGCGATTCGAGCACATCCCAGCCGGGCGGCATCGCCGACTGCATCGGCCGCCTGCAGCGCTCCGGTGTGTCGCTTGAACGAGCCATCGAACTCATCAGCACCATGAGCATCGAGCCGGTGTTTACGGCGCATCCGACCGAGTCGACGCGGCGGACCATCTTGCGCAAGCAGCAGCACATCGCGCATGACTTGCTGGAACGGACCAACCCGGGCTCCACGCGCGCCGAGGTGGACACGCTTTGGGCCCGGCTTCGATCGGAAGTTACCAGCATCTGGCAGACCGAGGAGCATCCGCGCGAGGGGCTGACGGTGGTCGACGAGCGCGAGCACGTGCTGTTTTATCTGATCGACATTCTGTACCGCGTGGTGCCGCTGTTTTACGAGGAGATCGAGGCGGCGCTGGCTCATGCCTATGCGGTTCCGGTCGAGTCGCTCGATGTGCCGAACATTTTGCGTTTCGGCTCATGGGTCGGCGGCGATATGGACGGCAACGCCGATATCCACGGCAAAACCATACGCGAGACTCTGCATCGGCACCAGCAGCTGATCGTATCGACCTATTTTTCAGAGTGCGGGCTGCTGGCTGAGTCCTTGAGTCAAAGCGCGAATCGCGTCGGCGTGAGCGCCGAGCTTGGCGAGCGCATCGAAGCCTACACGGCGATATTGCCCGGCGCGAAAGCGCTGGCGCCGGCGCGGCACGATCGCATGCCGTACCGCGTATTCTTCGGCCAAATCAGCGAACGCTTGCAAGCGACCTACGAGGGGAGACCGAACGCCTATCAAAATCCCGATGAGCTGTTGTCCGACGTGAGGCTGGCAGCCGACAGCCTGCTCGAGAATCGCGGCCGGCATGCCGGATACTTTCTGGTGCGGCGGCTCATGCGGCGCGTGCGGACATTCGGATTTCACTTGGCGACGTTGGACGTGATTCAACACGCCCGCTTGCATGATGAGGTGATAGCGCAGGGCTTGGATCAAAAGGGCTGGCCTGAGTTGCCGGCGCGCGAACGCCTGCGGCAACTGCACGACTTTTTGGTGCGCGATCAAGGACCGACCGGCGCGCTGGACGCCATCGGCCGCCGCAGCTTGTGGGTGTTCGAAGCCATCGCGCAGGCGCGGCATAAGTTCGGCGGCCGCGCCATCGGCGATTACATCGTCAGCGGTGCGCGTGGCCCGGAGGATATCCTCGCCGTCCTGTTGCTGGCGAGATGGGCGGATATTACCGACAAGCGCAGCGGCGAGTGTCCCCTCGACGTCGCGCCGCTGCTCGAGTCGATCGATTCGCTGGAATCAGCCGGCGACGTGTTGCGCGCGCTGCATGCCGAGCCCGCCTACCGGCGGCATCTTAACGCTCGCGGCAATCGCCAAGTGGTGGTCATCGGCTATTCGGACACGAACAAACAAGGCGGGATCGCGGCATCGCGTTGGGCTCTGCAGACTGCACAAATCCAATTGCTGGATGCGGCCGCCGGCACCGGAACGAATCTGTTGATTTTCCACGGCCGCGGCGGCACTCCGGCCCGCGGCGGCGGACGCACCGAGCATCTGGTCGAGTCGTTGCCCCGCAGCGCAATGCGCGGCGTGTTGCGTTTGACTGAGCAGGGTGAGGTCGTCAATCAGAGCTACGGATTGCGTCCGATCGCGATGCGAACGCTCGAGCGCACTTTCGCGTCGGTGGCCTTGGCAACGGCGCAGGCGACGGGCACGGCGCCGATCCAGCCCGATCTCATTGCCGCGATGCAAACCATTGCGGCACACAGCCTCAAGGCATATCGGGAACTTGTGTTCGGCAGTTCAGATTTCTTTGAGTACTACCGCGCGGCGACGCCGCTCGACGTGATTGAACGCATGCACATCGCGTCGCGGCCTGCAACGCGTGCCGGGGGCAGCGGCGTGCAGGCGCTGCGGGCCATCCCCTGGGTGTTTGCATGGACGCAGAGCCGGCACATGGTGCCCGGCTGGTTTGGATTCGGCAGCGGGCTGCAGGCCGCGCTGCAGCTTCACGGGGAAGAAGTCATTGCGCGCATGGCCGCCGACTGGCCTTTCTTCGGCCATCTCCTCGACGACGTCGAGGCCATGCTGGGGAGGACCGATCTGGAAATTGCGAGCCACTACGATGATCTGGCGCCGGAGCGGCTCCGGATTCACGGCGAGCCCATCGCCAAGGAATATGCGTTGACCTTGAGCTTGGTGCTTCGGCTGCGGGGATCCGAGCGCCTGCTCGACAGCGATCCCACGCTGCAGCGATCGATCATGCTGCGCAATCCGTACATCGATCCCATGCATCTCATGCAGGTGGACTTGCTGCGCCGCTGGCGGGCGACGCAGCGGCAAGATCAGGCCTTATTCGGCGCGTTGCGTGCCACGATCAACGGCATTGCGCAGGGGCTTCAGGCGACGGGGTAGGGCGTGGCCGTTCCCGCGCCACCGGCCGCGCTAGCACTCCGGCACATTGACGGCAAGACCGCCCTGCGAGGTTTCCTTGTAGATCGTCGACATGTCTTGGCCGGTCTGGCGCATGGTGTTGATGACTTGGTCGAGCGACACCTTGTGTGAACCGTCGCCGCGCAGCGCGAGTCGAGCGGCGTTGATGGCCTTGACCGAACCCATGGCATTGCGTTCGATGCACGGAATTTGCACCAAGCCCGCCACCGGATCGCAAGTCAGTCCCAAATTGTGTTCCATGCCTATTTCCGCCGCATTTTCGATCTGCTCGTTGCTGCCGTGAAGCGCCGAGACCAGACCCGCGGCGGCCATGGAACAGGCGACCCCCACCTCGCCTTGGCAGCCCATCTCCGCCCCGGAGATCGAGGCGTTTTGCTTATAGAGCATGCCGATCGCGGCGGCCGACAATAGAAATCGCGCCACACCGCTGTCGTCTGCACCCGCCTCGAAGCGCCGATAATAATGCAGCACCGCCGGCACGATGCCCGCGGCGCCATTGGTAGGCGCGGTGACGACCTGGCCGCCGGCGGCATTCTCTTCGTTGACCGCGAGCGCATAGGCATTGACCCAATCCAGCGCGTGCATAGGACTCAAAGGGTCGCCGCTCATCAGCTGCCGGTAGAGTTTCGGCGCGCGGCGCCGCACGCCCAGTATGCCCGGCAGCAAGCCCTGCGCATCAAAGCCGCGGCGTACGCAATCCTGCATGACCTGCCAAATGCGCATGAGGCCCGCCTGGATCTCGGAATCACTGCGCCAGGTGCGCTCACGGGCCAATATCAGCTCGTGAATTTCCAGGCCCTGCGCCTTGCTGAGCTCGAGGAGTTGCTCGCCGGAGTCGAATTCAAAAGGCGGTGCGCCGCGGGTCTTGCCGGAGTTCATTTCCGCGCCTGCTCGAATCACAAATCCCCCGCCTATGCTGTAGTACTCCTCGCGCGCCAAGACTTTTTGCGCCGCATCGTGCGCCGTAAAGCGCATCCCGTTGGAATGGCCAGGCAAGACCTGGTCGGTGTGAAACAACAGGTTCAAAGGCTCATCGAATTTGATCTCATGCCGGCCCAGTAAACGCAGCCGCTTGGCGCCGCGGATGCGCTGCAGCGCCGGTTCGATCGCGGTCGAGTCGATACTGTCCGGGCTCATGCCCTCGAGTCCCAGCAGAATGGCGCGGTCGGTGCAGTGTCCGCGGCCCGTAAGAGCCAAGGAACCGTAGAGTTGCGCGGACACCTGGGCGGTTTCGTCCAGCAGACGGCGCGAAGCCAGCAAGTCGGCGAAGTCGCGCGCAGCGTTCATCGGTCCCATGGTGTGCGAGCTCGAGGGGCCGATGCCGATCTTGAAGATGTCGAAAACACTCAAACTCATGCGCGCAACCGTTCGTGGACCGACAGCTCTCCATGATAACCCGGCCGGTGCCGCGGTGCCGAAGCGGCGCCGCGCTGGCAGGGTACAAATGCTAGACTCGGCCCATAACAAAGTGTTTCGCCGGCCGATAATTAAACGGAGTATTTCTATGATTCGCAATCCACTGATTCTCGCAGCGACGCTTGCTGCGTCGCTGTCGCTTTCCGCGACCTGTGTCCAAGCAGCAAGCATTCCCGCCAACATCAAGGCAGCCGTCGCCGACACCAGTCGGCCTGACGCCGACAAACAACGCGATGCCACGCGCAAGCCGGCAGAGACGCTGGAGTTCCTCGGCGTAAAGCCGGGCGAGAAGGTGGGGGAGCTGTTGCCGGGCGGTGGCTATTTCACTCGGCTCTTCAGCAAAGCCGTGGGCCCCAAGGGACATGTGTATGCGCTGGTGCCGGAGCGCCCCGCGAACGCACCCGCGGACATGCCGGATCTGGCGGCCAAAGTGAAGGCGATTGCCGCCGAGCCGCACTATTCGAACGTCACCGTGGTGGTTGCGCCGCTGACCAGCCTTGCACCGCCGATGCCGGTCGATCTCGTGTTTACTTCACAGAACTACCATGACTTGCACAACTTCCCGGTCGATGTGGTCGGTTACAACAAGGGCGTGTTGAATTCGCTCAAGCCGGGCGGTTTATACGTTGTGCTCGATCATTCGGCCGAGGCCGGTTCAGGACTGCGAGACACCAAGACGCTGCACAGAATCGATGCGGAAGTGGTGAAGAAAGAAGTCACGGAAGCCGGGTTTGAGTTTGTCGGGGCCAGCGATGTGTTGGCGAACTCCGCCGATCCCCGCACCGCGACGGTGTTTGATCCGTCGATCCGCGGCAAGACCGACCAGTTCATATTGAAATTCCGCAAGCCCAAGAAATAGCTTGCCTCGCGAGAATCTCGGCGCCGGGGGCTGCCCCGGCGCTTGCGGGCGCAATGGCGCCAAAGCGAACTCCGGGGCCTATTGCCTGTCAACTGAGAAGGACATTCGACGTTGAATTGCTAAGGGACCGGAGGATTTGAACGCATGATATTGGTAAATTATTCACGCTTTTTCCGCGTATTCGCAGCGGCGATGCCGGTGGTGTTGTTGGGAATGTTGAGCGGCTGCGTGACGCCGCCGCCGCGCACCTATGCGGTGCCCGCGCCGCCTCCGCAGCGCGTCTTTGTCTATCCCGCCCATGGCCAAAGCCCCGATCAGACCGAGCGGGATCGCTACGAATGTCACAATTGGGCCGTTCAGCAGACTGGCGTCGATCCGAGCCGTGCGGATGCCAGCGCATACGAGCGCGTCATCGTGCAGCCGTCGACGCCGCCCGGGTCCAATGCAGTAGGAGGCGCCATTGCAGGCGCGATCATCGGTTCAATAATCGGCGGACCGAGAAATGCCGGTGCCGGACTGGTGCTCGGCGGTGCGACAGGAGCCATCGTGGGTTCGGCCGCCGACGCCAATGCCCAGCAACAGGCACGGCAAACTCAGCAGCAATTCAATGAGAGCGCGGCCGAAGGGCGCGCCCGCGCCGATGCCTATCGGCGTGCGATTGGCGCATGTCTGACCGGACGCGGCTACACGGTCACCTAAGGAACCATCGGAATTGCCATGACGAAAATATCGAAAATCACAGCACTGTCGATGTCGGTGCTCCTCTTGGGAGCAATTCAGATCGCGGCGGCGGCAGACGATCACGGACGACCCGACGCGGCGCGGGTGCAGCGAGATCGTCCGCAGAATCGAGCGCCAAATCAGAACAGAGCGCCTGCGCGTCCAGGATTCGACGGCCGCGGACAGGTGCTGGACTCACGTTATAACCATGGACGCTATTATCCGTCCTTCGGCACCGTGCGCCCTTCGCTTCCCGAAGGATATCGACCGTATTATCGCGGCCGCGACCGTTTTTATTTCAGCGGCGGCATCTGGTACGCGCCGAGCGGTCCGGGCTTCGTGGTCGTGCGGCCGCCCTCGGGCCTGGTCATTTCCGTGCTGCCGCCGTTCTACTCGACGGTCTGGTTCAGCGGCGTGCCGTACTACTATGCGGACAATGTGTATTACACCTGGCAGCCGGATCAAAACGGCTATGCCGTGGTCGATCCGCCCGAGAATGCGGATGCACCATCATCGCCGCCGGACACTGCGCAACAGGATCTGATCATCTACCCGAAGAACGGGCAGTCGAAAGATCAGCAGGCAGCCGATCAATTTGAGTGTCATACCTGGGCCAAGGGCCAAACCGGGTTCGACCCCACGCAACCAGGCGGGGGTTCGCCTGGCGGCGCCTCGATGAATCGCAGCAACTATGACCGGGCCATGTCGGCCTGCTTGCAGGCCCGCGGCTATCAAGTTAACTAAAAACAGTGAGGGATTTCCTACGTTCGGCCCTGCGTGGGGCCGACTGCAAGTGCACTGCTCCGCGGGGCATCATCGATCACAAGTAATTGACAAGTCCGTAAGCGGGAGAGCGCGATGCTGGTAAGCCAAACGAGTCTGGAGCAGGAAACCGAACTCAATGTCGTACGCTTAGGATTGGATCTTCCGTCGGCAGCGGCCAGCGCTTTCGAGGACATACGGCGCAAATTCACCAATCAGCGTCAGTGGCGCGAATTCGTTTCCGCGCTGCAATGCACGGTCAACTACCCCGCAGCCGTGGCCGGCACCCTGCGCGCCGGGAAGAAGTGGTTCAACTATCGATTCTCGCGCTAGTTGCGGTAGCTGATCGTGATGCCGATGGTCCTCGGTCGGAACGTGAACTGACGTTCGAGACGGCTATTGCCGTCGCCCGGATCGATCGTAAAATTGTAGTTCGTGACGGTGTGATTATCCGTCAAGTTGTCCACGAACAGCGCGGCTTGCCATCCGCCAAAATTAATTCCGGCTCTGGCCGATGCGAAATTTGTCGATGACAGCGTGTAGTTCGCCGCATCGAACTGCTGGCTTGTCGCATCTTGCGTCGGAGACGCCCACTTGGAGCGGCTCTGATACTCGTCGTCGAGCCTGACGAAAGAATCCTTGTTGAACAGCTTGAATCTGTATTCGAGGCCCACCGTGACGGTGATCGGCGCGCCGGGTTGGCCGCTCTGGCCCGCAATGGAGTCGCCGGACGAGACCACCGGTTGCTGCGGCGGCTGGCCCGCTACCGGCGTTCCCAGAATCGAATCCTGCGTGTAGCGCGCGTCGGTGTAGCCGGCGGCAACTTCCGCGGTGAAATTATCGGTGAGCGCTATTTCCGCCTGAACGTCTATGCCCTTGGCGACCGCCTGGCCCAAGTTGGCAATGAATGAGATCTGGCAAATGGGCGGCACCACGGTCTGTTGAATGTTGTTCCAGCGGATGTAGTAGATGCTGCTCGCGACTTTTACGCGGTTGTTGAAGTTGTTCTTGGCGCCTACCTCGAAACTGTTGACGCTGTCGGAATCGAATGTGGCGGGCGCCCCCGATATGCCGAAATTCGTGAAATCCTGCGAACAGGCGGCATAGGGCACCGGATTGTTGGCGCCGCCGGGCCGGAATCCCTTCGCATAGGTCAAGTAATACAGATTTCGGGGGTCTTCCTGATAGGACAAGCTGACCTTCGGCGTGAACGAATTTTCGTTCTTATCGCCGCTGCCGGTTTGCGGCGGGAGGAACAACTGCGGACCGCCGGTCAGAGTATCGAATGAGTACTTCAGTTTCGAATAGCGTGCGCCCACGGTCATCTTGTACTGGTCCGTGAAAGAATAGGTCGCTTCGCCAAAAATGGCATATTGCTGATCCTTGGCGCTGGTTTGCAGGAAGTAGGAATCATTCGGAAACCGCGGATCGTAGCCGACCGGCAAACCATCGGGATCCACGAACCAATTGTCGAACGTCACGCCCGTAGCTGCCACCGACAGTTCATTCAGCAGGGGATCGTGAATCTGCTCCAGATAAGTCTGGCGGTTCGAGCTGAAGAACAGGCCCGCGGTCCAAAACAGCGGTGAACTCGGGTTGTTGGACTGCAGCCGGATTTCCTGGGTGAAGTTCTCCTGACCGTTGTCGATCGAGGCGGGCGAGCGGTAATCGGTTGCCCCTGCGGGCAGGTGAATGCCGGTGCCATCGACCAGCGGGTAAGGCGACGAGGCGGGGGAACCGTCGTCATTGAGAAACACCCCCGATTGAAAAAAACCCAGGTTGTAAAGCGTGCCGTCGTAGCCGGTCTCTTCTTTGCGGTGGTAGTACGAAGTATTCGAAATGAGCTTGGCAAAGCCCAAATTGCCTTCGATTTTCAACGCCGGCAGATAAAAGCGGTCGGGATCGGAGCGCGGTGTTGGATCGGCGCTGACAAATTGGTTACTACCCGGATTGGAATAGATCGGCCAATAGGCTTCCACATTGTTGCGGTAGCGGTCTTGATAGTAAATGCTCGGCGTGACGGTCCATTGATCGTTCGGCGCCCACACGGCTGCCAGGCGATACAGAACCGTCTCGTCGAAATTGGCATTCTTATCCTGCAGCCCCAGTGTGGTCGGATCGATTCGATCGATGTAACCGCCGTCGCGGCGGTACCAAACGGTGAGGCGCGCGCCGAGCTTGCCGTCGATGATCGGCCCGCCTGCCGCGATGCCGCCTTCGTAGCTGGGGGATCCCCCCTGCGTGAAAGACACCTCTTCACGGCTGTAAAAACTGTTGGTCGTGAGGCTCGGCTGCGTCGTGATATAGCGGACGGTGCCGCCTTCGGAACCCGCGCCGAACAGCGTTCCCTGCGGACCGCGCAATACCTCAACGCGATCGACATCGAAGGTCTTCGGCAGCGCATCGTCGGGGTTGAAGGCGAGCGCCCGGATCTGGATGGGTGTGTCGTCGATATAAATTCCGGTGGTGCCGGCGCCGCCGCTCGAGGCAATGCCGCGGATGGAAATATTATTGGTTCCGGCATTGTCGATGTTTACTCCAGGCGTGAAGCGCGCCACATCCTGGAAATCCTTGACGCCGCGGATGTCCAGCGCTTCTTGCGTGAGCGCGGTGACGCTGAGCGGCACCTTGCTCAGGCTTTCCTCGCGGCGCGTGGCCGTGACGGTGATTTCCTGCAGTGGCCCGCTGGTTTCTTCCGGCGCCGGCGCATCGGCGGCGTAAGCAAGGCCGGCGCAGAGCGCGCTCAATGCGCCGCAGATCATGGTCAATCGGCGAGGTAATTGGAGTGTCAACATTTGCATCCCCAGCTTTATTCGAAGCGCTTATGCGCGATTGTTGCATCTACATTCCAACATATCGGCTTGCCCGTTGAAAGGCTAGCGCCGGGGATTGCTCGCCGGCGCACCAAGCAAGGACTAGTTATGGGATCATGCGGGAATGAGCACACCCGCCGAACGACCCCGCGCCAAGTCCCTGAATCCCTTATTGTCGCTGCTGCCATTTTTGCGGCCTTACCGCCTGATGATGCTCGGCGGAATCATTGCGTTACTGATCGCTGCCGGGGCTCAATTGGCGTTGCCCGTGGCGCTGCGCCAACTCATCGATCATGTGTTCGCCGAAAAGGACCTCGGCACCATCAACAAATGGTTCTTAGGTTTCCTGGCGGCGGCAGTGATATTCGGCGTGTTTGCCGCTTTGCGCTTCTACACGGTGACCTGGGTGGGCGAGCGCGTCGTGGCGGACTTGCGCTCCGCCATCTATAGGCGTGTGGTGCGCATGGATCCGATGTTCTATGAAACCACTCGCGTAGGCGAGGTTCTGTCGCGCCTGACCGTCGATACGACGCTGGTCCAAGCCATTGCCGGCGTCAATCTATCCATTGTGCTGCGTTCCACCCTGAGCTTGATCGGGGCGCTGGTTCTCATGGGCTTCACCAGCGCAAAACTCATGGGCGTGATCCTCTTGCTGATCCCGGTGGTCATTGCGCCCTTGATTTTGACCGGCAGGCGCGTTCGAGGACTGTCGCGCGCGTCGCAAGATCGGATCGCCGACACCAGCAGCATGGCGGACGAGACACTGAACGCCATCCAAACGGTGCAGGCATTCACCATGGAAGAGCTGCAGAGCGAGCGTTACCGCAAAGCCGTTGAGGACAGCTTTACGACCGCGGTCCGGCGCACCAAAGTGCGTGCGCTCCTCACAGCCGTCGGCGTGATGCTGGTCTTCGGCGGCATAACTTTTGTTCTATGGCTGGGCGCACGCCAGGTCCAGTCCGGCACCATGACTGGCGGTCAGCTCGCACAGTTTTTGCTCTATGCCGCTTTCGTCGGTACTTCGGCCGCGGCGCTCACCGAGATGTGGGGGGAGATTCAACGTGCTGCAGGCGCCATGGAGCGTCTGAGCGAGTTGCTGGTGGCGAGTCCCGTGATTTGCGCGCCGGCACAACCGCTGCATCTGCCTCCGCGGGTACAGGGCAATATTCGCTTTGATAATGTCACGTTTCATTATCCCTCACGGCCGCAACATCCTGCGCTCGATAATTTCAACCTGGAGGTCACGCCGGGCGAAACCATTGCCTTTGTGGGACCCTCTGGCGCCGGGAAAAGCACTACCTTTCAACTGTTGCTGCGCTTCTACGATCCCGACTCTGGGCGGGTTTTGATCGAGGACAAACCCCTCGCGGATCTGCGCCCGGAAGACATCCGCGCGCAAATCGGCCTCGTGCCTCAGGATACGGTGCTCTTTGGCGCGAGCGCGCGCGAGAATATTCGTTACGGTCGGCCCAATGCCAGCGACGCGGAGATTGAAGCGGCAGCGGTCGCCGCCGCCGCCGATGAATTCCTGCGCCGGCTGCCGCAGGGCTATGACACCTTTCTCGGCGAGCGGGGCACGCGTCTGTCCGGCGGGCAACGTCAGCGGATCGCGCTGGCGCGGGCCATACTCAAGGATCCGCCGATCCTGCTGCTGGATGAAGCCACGAGTTCACTGGATGCGGAATCGGAGCGCTTAGTGCAGCAAGCGCTGGAAAAGCTCATGCAGGGCCGCACTACCATCATCATTGCGCATCGTTTGGCGACGGTGCTCAAAGCCGATCGAATCGTGGTAATGGATCACGGCCACAAGATCGCCGTCGGTACGCACGCCGAACTGCTGCAGCACAGCCCTCTGTACGCGCGCCTGGCGGCGCTGCAATTTGCGGCCGCGTCCAGCGAGGCGCTCGAGGCGGCGTTACCCTAGCTAATTGATTGCGGCGCTTTACTTGATCAGGCCTTCGGCCTTCATCGCTTCGATGACCTTGGGGCGTGTCCCAATGCGGCTCTTATAATCGGCCAGAACCGGCCATTTGCCCAGATCGATTTTTACGTGTCCGGTCCAAGTCAGCAGGGTGAAAAGATACGCATCCGCGACCGTGAAGGCATTTCCGAGGAGAAACGGCTTCTTCGCCAGGAATCCGGTGAGCCAGTCGAATTTCTTGGCCAGATTGGCTACCGCCGTTTCCTTCATTTCTGCGGAGCTTGCCGGATTGAAGAGCGGCGAGAACGACTTGTGAACTTCCGAGGTAAGATAGTTCAGAATTTCCATCAACTGATAACGCTCGAAGGTTCCGGCGCGCGGTGCCAGGCCGGACTCGGGCTTAAGATCAGCGAGATATTGCACGACCGCGGGCCCCTCGGTCAGCACCCGGCCATCGTCCAATTGCAGCGCGGGCACGGCGCCTTTCGAATTCACGGCCAGATAGTCCGAGCCGCTTTCCGTTTTCTTGGTCTTCGAGTCGATCTTGACCATGCTGAACGGCAATCCGGCTTCGAGCAGCACGATGTGCGGCGATAGGGAGCAAGCACCTGGAAAATAATAGAGCTTCATAGAATCGTCCTTAGTGAGGGGCCGTAAATGATACTACGCGCCTGGCCCCGATGAACCCCTTGGAGTAGGGGGGCGCCAACAGCGAGTCGACGCGAACGCGGCCGCCGCTCGAGGGCGCGTGCACGAAAAGCTGCCGGTCCAGCGCGATCGCAACATGCAGCTCCTTGCCGGACAAGTGCATGAACAACAAATCGCCGGGCAGCAATTCGGTGCGCGCCACCGGCTCGCCGAATTCCATCTGTTCGGCTGCGGTGCGCGGCACGTGGATTCCCGCGTTCGCGGCGGCGTAGGAGACCAGTCCGCTGCAATCGAATCCACCAGGCGCACTCCCGCCAAAGCGATAGGGTTGACCTATCATTGAAGTCGCTGTATCGATCATGATTTGCGCCGGTGATGGCGCACGCTCGTCCGCGATCGCTGCCGGAGGCTCGACTTCGGGAGCGGCCGGGATCTTGTGCGCGGTGGTCGCGCAAGCTCCCAGCATGAGCGACATGAGGCCCGCGATTACCGCCCTATTTAATTTCGCGGTGCGGAAACCGTCGTGGCAAACGCGGCGCCCACGATGCCGGCTTCCGAGCGCAAAGTTCCGACGCATAGCCGCGCCTCGCAATGCAATTTGTGCATGAATTTCTCGGGTTCTTCGGTGATGCCGCCGCATAGCACGATGAGATCGGGCCACAGCAGCGAATGGTACTCATTGATGACAGTATTCAATTCATTCGCCCATGCATCCCAACTCAGGCCGCCGTCGACTTTGGCGCGGCCCGAGGCGCGTTTTTCGGCTTCGCGTCCTTGGACTTGCAAATGGCCAAATTCGGTGTTCGGCACCAGCCGGCCATCCACAAACAATGCACTGCCGATGCCGGTGCCCAAGGTCAAGAGCAGCACCGTGCCCGGCACCTCGCGCGCCGCGCCGTAGTGCAATTCCGCCAGCCCCGCGGCGTCGGCGTCATTGATGGCGATCACCGGCCTTTTCAGATGCTTGGCGGCTAACTTCGCCAACGGCTGGCCGACCCAGGCCTTGTTGAGATTCGCCGCGGTGCGAACCACGCCATCGCGAATTACGCTGGGAAATGCCAGGCCCACGGCATGATCGCCCGGAATATTCGCGACCACCGCGGTGAGGGCGAGGAGCAGGGCCTCGGTTGAGTCTTGCGCCGGCGTTGGTGTGCTGAAGCGCTCGCCCGCAAACGCCCCTGTTTGTAAATCGATCAGCGCGCATTTTATGGACGAGCCGCCGACATCGACGCCCACGGCCAGGGAGGGGGTTTTCAATCCGAGTGCCGCATGATGAGGTTTGCCCCGCGTTCCGATTAACGACCTTATAATAACCCGTAACATGGACTCAATTGATACCCAATTCGCGACTCGGCGAAACGCCGCGTTGCAGCCTGGAACCCTGCACGCCGCACTTCTGGACCGTCTTACGAGAACCCTCGGCAAGAACCCGGACTCGGCCACTCCGCGGGACATATACGATGCGCTTTCGCTTGCGGTGCGCGAGGAACTCACGCTTCGCTGGCTGGCGACACAGCGCCGTGTAGCGAACGCGCACGTCAAACGCGTCTGCTACTTTTCGGTCGAATACCTTCCTGGGCGTTCGCTCATCAACGCACTGTCGAGCTTGGACGGCGATTTGGTGCACGAAGCGCGTACGGCGCTGCGCAGCATGGGCCATGAACTCGACGACATTGCGGCCCAGGAGGTGGATCCGGGTTTAGGCAACGGCGGTCTGGGACGCCTGGCGGCCTGTTTCCTGGATTCATTGGCCACGCTGCACTATCCGGCCGTCGGTTACGGGATCCGCTACGACTACGGCATTTTTACGCAGGTGATTGACGCGGATGGCGCGCAGCGCGAGGTCGCCAGCAGCTGGCTGAAGCTGCGCAACGTTTGGGAGGCCCCAATCAGCAGCGTGCGCTACACGGTGCGTTTTGGGGGCCGCAGCGAAGCGCCCGCGAACGCCGCGGTGACCGAGGCGCACCGCTGGGTGGGCACCGCGGACATTCACGCGGTCGGATTCGACCAGATGATTCCCGGCAACGGCGGGCCCACGGTCAATCACTTGCGGCTCTGGTCCGGCCGCGCAATAACGCCTTTCAAGCTCGAGGCTTTCAATTCCGGCAACTACGCCGCGGCAGTGGAAGACCAACTCGAGGCAAAAAATCTCTCGCGAGTGTTGTATCCGGACGATTCCACGCCGCAGGGCAAGGAGCTACGGCTCAAGCAGCAATATTTCTTCGTGAGCGCCAGCCTTCAGGATATCTTGTCGACTCACCTGAGCGAGGGCCGCTCGCTGGCCTCGTTGCCCGACTCCATTGCCATTCAACTGAACGACACTCACCCGGCCATCGCGATACCGGAGCTGATGCGGCTGCTGGTCGATGAGCGCGCCGTCTCTTGGGAAGAAAGCTGGCAAATCACCCAAGGCGTTTTCTCCTACACCAATCACACGCTGCTGCCCGAAGCGCTCGAAACCTGGCCCGTGTCGATGTTCGAACGCCTGCTGCCGCGCCACCTGGAAATCATCTACTTGATCAATCGCGATTTTTTGCAGGCCGTGGCGTCGAGCTACCCGGACGATCCGCAGCGTCTGCGCCAGATGTCCATCATCGATGACGGCGGCGATCGGCGGGTCCGGATGGCGCACCTGGCGATCGTCGGCAGCCACAAAGTAAACGGCGTGGCGCAGTTGCATTCCGACATCATGCGTAAATACGTGTTCCACGATTTTGCACGGATGTTCCCCGATCGATTCATCAACGTCACCAACGGCATCGCGGTACGCCGTTGGCTGAAGCAATCCAACCCCGGACTTTCGGCGCTGCTGACTCAACATCTCGGCCGGGCATGGGAAAACGATCTGGAAGAACTCGGGCGCTTGGCCGGCGCCGCCGATGATGCGGATTTTCGCCGCCAATTTCGCGGCATAAAGCGGACCAACAAGGGAAGATTGGCCGACGAAGTGAAGCGCCGCTGCGGTTTGGAGATCAACGTCGATTCGCTGTTCGACGTTCAAGTGAAGAGAATCCACGAATACAAGCGCCAGGTGCTGAATCTTTTGTATGTCGTGACGCGCTATCAAAGAATCCGCCTCAATCCGCGCTCGGCCGCCGTGCCGCGCACCGTGATCTTCGCCGGCAAGGCGGCGCCCGGATACGCAATGGCCAAAGCCATCATCAAGCTGATCAACAACGTGGCGCGCACCATCGATGCGGACGAGCTCATGCGCGGCAAGCTGCAAGTGGCGTTCTTGCCGGACTACGACGTGTCGCTGGCGCAAAAAATCATGCCGGCGGCTGATTTGTCGCAGCAGATCTCCACTGCGGGCATGGAGGCCTCGGGCACCGGCAACATGAAGCTTGCGCTCAACGGAGCTTTGACCATCGGCACGTTGGACGGCGCGAACATCGAAATACGCGATCATGTGGGTGCTGAAAATATGTTTATTTTCGGTCTTACGGCCGATGAAGTGGCCGCGCGGCGCGCGGCCGGGTATGAACCGATGCGCGAGGTCGATAACAATCCGGAACTCAAGAGCACCTTGGATCTCATCGCCTCGGGATTTTTCTCCCCGCAGCGCCCGGACGATGCGAAACCCGTGATCGACAGGCTGCTGAGCAACGGCGAGCCCTTCTTGGTGCTCGCGGATTATGCGGCCTACGCAAAGGCACAGGATCAGGTCGATGCGCTGTATGCGACTGAAGACCCCTGGAGCCGCAAAGCCGTGATTAATTGCTTGAACATGGGTTACTTTTCGAGCGACAGGAGCATTCGGGACTACGCGGATCGCATCTGGTCGGTGCGTCCCGCGATTTGAAGGCGCCGCCGATTTGACCGAACAGGCCATCAGCGATCTCGATCTGTATTTATTCGGCGAGGGCAACCATCAGCGGATCTACGACAAGCTCGGCGCACACATCGTTTCGAGCGGCACCGCCGGCACGCGCTTTGCTGTGTGGGCGCCGAACGCCGAGCGCGTCAGCGTGGTGGGCCCCTTCAATCATTGGAATGGGAACGCCCATGTCATGCAGCCGCGCGGCAGCTCCGGTATCTGGGAACTGAAGGTCGACGGAGTTGGTGAAGGAACGCCCTATAAGTACGAGATCCGCGCACGCGATGGCCGGCTATTCTTGAAGTCGGATCCTTACGGATTCGCGATGCAGCTGCGGCCCGATAATTGCTCCGTCGTAACGGATCTCGGGGGCTTTGAGTGGCATGACTACGCCTGGTTGGTCCGCAGATCCCAGCTCGATCCCCTGCGTGAGCCTTTCAACGCATATGAAGTGCATTTGGGATCATGGCGGCGCCCTTGGGATCAACGAGTGCCGCCGTTCATGAGTTGGCAGGAAGCGGCACAGCAGCTGATCCCCTACGCGCTGGATCTGGGCTACACCCATTTGGAGCTCATGGGCATCGCAGAACATCCTTTGGATGCGTCATGGGGCTACCAGGTGGCGGGCTACTATGCCGCGACGGCCCGCTACGGTTCTCCTCGAGACTTCATGGCGTTCATCGACCAGTGTCATCAGGCGGGTCTGGGCCTGATTCTCGATTGGGTGCCCGCGCACTTCCCGCGCGACGACCATGGCTTGGCGCATTTCGACGGCACGTCGCTTTACGAACATTCGGATACGCGTCTGGGCGAGCATCGCGAATGGGGCACAAAGGTGTTCAATTACGGGCGGCACGAAGTACGGAACTTTCTGGTGGCCAATGCGCTCTTTTGGGCGGACAAATATCACATCGACGGTCTGCGTGTGGATGCGGTGGCATCGATGTTGTACTTGGACTACAGCCGAAAATCCGGCGAGTGGCTGCCGAACCGCCACGGTGGCCGCGAAAACTTGGAAGCGATCGATTTCTTGCGGCAAATGAATAATACGGTTCACGCCGCATACCAAGGATTGCTGACGATTGCGGAAGAATCCACGTCTTTTCCGGGTGTGACGCGTCCGCCGGAACACGGGGGCCTGGGCTTCAACTTCAAGTGGAACATGGGGTGGATGAACGATACCTTGCGCTATATGTCCCTGGATCCCGTGCATCGACGCTATAATCACCAGCTCATCACTTTCTCGTTCGTGTACGCGTGGTCTGAAAATTTCATTCTGCCCATCTCTCATGATGAGGTAGTGCACGGCAAGGGCTCGTTGCTCGGCAAGATGCCCGGCGACGACTGGCAGAAGCGCGCAAATTTTCGGCTGTTTCTTAGCCTGATGTGCGTGCATCCCGGCAAAAAGCTGCTGTTCATGGGATCGGAGTTCGGACAAGGAGCTGAGTGGCGCGATAGCACTCAGCTGGAATGGCAGCAATTGGAATCACCTTCGCATCGTCAGTTGCGCGATTGCGCGCGGCAACTCAACCATCTGTACTTGGCGAGCCCGCAGCTTCACGGCAGCGACTGCGCTTCCGAGGGCTTTCAATGGGTCGACCTGCACAACCCGGACGAAAGCGTTTGGGCATTCGCCCGCCGATCCGTGGCAGGAGAAACCGGCTCGCCGATCGTCTGTGTGTTCAATGCGACTCCGGTGCCGCGAGACGGCTACGAAGTGGGCGTCGGACAACCCGGAGGCTATCGGCGGCTGTTCGATTCGGACGACCCAGCCTTCGGCGGGTCAGGGTACAACCGCCAGCTTGAGGTACAGGCTTCGTCAGACAGCGCATTTGGGCGCCCCCTCGTCATTCGGCTGAACTTGCCGCCCCTGGCCGCGATGTTCTTCACGGGACCATGAGGTGAAAATAATTCAGGCAGGCTCGCCGCGGCCGCTCGGCGCGACCTGGACCAAGCACGGCGTCAATTTTGCTCTGTTCTCGAGCGGCGCATCGCGGGTTGAGATTTGTTTGTTCGATGCGCTCACCGGAGCAGAGATCTCGCGCGACGAATTGCCGGGACGAAGCGGCGATATCTGGCACGGCTTGATATCGCCGCGCCGCGCCGGACCGGGCACGCTATACGCCTTCCATGTTCATGGCGACAATGACCCGGCTAGCGGTCAACGCTTCGATGCCAGCGTTCCATTGATCGATCCTTATGCGCGCGCATTGTCGAGGCAGCCGCTGCGCTCGCGCGTCATCGATCCCGGATTTCATTGGGACGGCGATCGGCCGCCGACGGTTCCTTGGCGCGATACGGTGATCTATGAGCTGCACGTAAAAGGATTCACTAAGCAGCACCCCGCCGTGCCGGAGAAATGGCGCGGCACCTACCTTGGGCTGTCGGTCGCTCCCGTGATCGAGCATTTAAAATCGCTCGGCGTGACCACGGTCGAATTGCTTCCCTGCCAGGCCTTCGTCAGCGAACAGTTCCTGCTCGAGCGCAACCTGGTCAACTATTGGGGCTACAACCCCATCGCGTGGTTTGCGCCCGCGAGCGAGTACGCCGTGGACGATGCCGTGGTCGAGTTCAAGACCATGATTCGCGCGCTGCACGCTGCGGGAATCGAGGTGATCCTGGATGTGGTCTTCAACCACACGGCCGAAGGGAACGAGACCGGACCGCTCTTGTCCCTGCGGGGCATCGACAACGCGGTGTACTACCGGCTGATGCCCGCGGATTTGCGCCTTTACGAAAATATCAGCGGCTGCGGCAACACCGTCAATTGCGAGCACCCGCGCGTGCGAGCGCTCATCGTTGACTGCCTCAAGTACTGGGTTGAGGAAATGCATGTCGACGGCTTTCGCTTTGATCTGGCGACTGTGCTGGCTCGTGAAGCCGGCGGATTCAGCGCGCATGCGGCGCTATTCAAAGCGCTGCGGGCCGAACCGGCCCTTGCCTACGTCAAGATGATCGCAGAGCCCTGGGATGTCGGCTTCGGCGGCTACCAGTTGGGACATTTCCCGGCTGGATGGTCGGAGTGGAACGACCGCTATCGGGACGCCACACGCGCTTTCTGGCGCGGCGATGGCGGCAAGATCGGGGAGTTTGCGGAACGATTTGCCGGCTCCAGCGACCTATTCCGCCACAACGGGCGCAAGCCGACGGCGAGCATCAATTTTGTGACCGCACACGATGGGATGACCCTGAGAGATTTGGTGTCGTACAACGAACGCCACAACGAGGCAAATCTCGAAAACAACGGCGACGGCCACAACAACGATTTGAGTTGGAACTGCGGAGTGGAGGGCCCCACGCACGATGCAGCCGTATTAAGCTTGCGCAAGCGGCAAATGCGTAATTTCCTCGCGACGTTGTTCCTGTCGCAGGGGATTCCAATGCTGCAAGCAGGCGACGAGTTCGGCCGGACTCAGTCGGGCAACAACAATGCCTATTGCCAGGACAATGAGATATCGTGGGTCGATTGGCGCCTGCGCGGCACGAATCACGACTTGCTGGATTTCGTGCGGTTACTCGCACGGCTGCGCCGGCTGAATGTGGAGTTCCGCCGCGAAACATTCCTGAAAGGGGCTGCCTCGCGAGCCGGCGTCAAGGATGTGAAATGGTTGAACGTCCGCGGCACCGAGATGACGCAGGACGAATGGCAGGATGCCGCCTCCCGGACTCTCGGTATCTGGTTTGGAGAACGCACGGGATCGGCGGAACACTTGTTGCTGCTGGTGAATGCTGCGAACGCCGAGCAATCGTTCGCGCTGCCCGCCGCGCCGGCCGGCGGTCCGTGGATTTGCTTGTTCGATACGGCAATGGATTCTCTCGCGGCGAATAGTCTCGGTGCCGTGAATGCATATGCGCTGAAGGCGCATAGCGTTGCCCTTCTGGAATGCTGAAGCGTGGGTAACGCACTGATCGAACGATTGGCACGGCTGCGCGGCATTGGCGAGGCCTATCATAATTATCGCGGCGAACTTGAGCATTTCAGCCCGGAAACCAAAGCCGGCATATTGCGTGCCATGGGATGCGCAGTGGACGATGATGGCGCGCTCTCGCGCGAAATAGCGCAAACCGAGGCGGCGCTCTGGCGCAAATTCCTGCCGGCCGTGGCCACGGCACGCGGCGGCAGAATTGGTTTCGACATCAATGTCACGGCGCGCCAATTCGGCAGCGCCATAGTGTGGCGGGTACGCTTCGAAGGCGGCGCTCAGCTGGACGGCACAACCTCCACCACCGACTGCGCTGAAGTGTGGCGGGGCGAGGTGGCGGGCACGTGGATCACACGCAGGCGATTTGAACTGGCGGTCGACTTGCCGGCCGGGTACCACGAGTTTGAAGCAAGAATAGCCGGCGGGGAGACGGATCATTGCCGCTTGATCGTTTCGCCGCCGAAATGTTTCGAGCCCGAGGTGATCACGGCCGGGCGAAGGCTCTGGGGCATCGCAGTGCAATTGTATACGGTGCGCTCCCGGTCCAACTGGGGCATCGGCGATTTCGGCGACTTGGGAATGCTGATTCGCTGGGTGGCGTCGAGCGGCGGGGGCTTCATCGGACTCAATCCATTGCATGCCCTGGCGCCGGCCGACCCCGCTGGCGCAAGTCCCTACAGCGCCTCCAGCCGGCACTTCCTGAATGTTTTGTATATCTCGGTTCCAGCCGTGCCCGAGCTGGAGCAATGCCGGGCCGCGCGCGCTCGATTGGAGGATCCGGAAACCGTGGATCGACTGAACATGCTGCGGGCGCAACAGCACGTCGACTACGTTGGAGTCGCGAATCTGAAATTGGAGATCCTCGCGCTGTTATACCAAGATTTTCGCGACAAGCACCTGGCAACGCACAGCACCCGCGCCCGCAGCTATCTAAGCTTTGTGGCCGAGCGCGGTGTGCCTCTGCAACTGCACGCGCGATTCGATGCGCTGGATCGCTACTTTCGCGCCGCCTTGAGCTGCGCCTCGGGGTGGTTGAGCTGGCCGCAGGAGTACCGCGATGTGAATGGTGCCGCGGCTGCGCGCTTCGCGCTCGAGCACGCGATCGAAGTGGAGTTCTACGTTTATCTGCAGTGGCTGGCGCATGAGCAGTTGTTGCACGCCCAAGCGCTGACGCGCGAGCTCGGCATGCCCATCGGCCTGTACGGCGACTATGCGGTCGGGGCCAGTCCGTCCGGCTCCGAAACCTGGCTGGACGAGGCCAGCTATGCTCTCGGTGCTGAGATTGGCGCGCCGCCCGATCCATTGGCTCTCAAAGGCCAGGGTTGGGGGATTCCGCCGCCGAATCCGGCTGCCATGCAGTCGCAGCGCTTGCAGGGATTCGCCGGACTGATCCGCAACAATATGCGCTACTACGGCGCCCTGCGCTTGGATCATGTGATGTCGCTGTGCCGGCTGTGGTGGGTTCCGGGAGGATGTGCCGCTACCAATGGCGCCTATGTGCACTATCCGCTGCAGGAACTTTTGACGGTGTTGACGCTGGAGAGCGCGCGCAACTCTTGCCTGGTGGTCGGGGAGGACTTGGGCGTCGTGCCGGACGAGATGCGCCGCGCAATGCCGGAATTTGGCCTCTACCACTACAAGGTCCTGCTCTTCGAAAAGATCGCGGGACGATTTCGCCGCCCCGAAGAATTTGTGCGGCATGCGCTGGCGACTGCAACCACCCACGACATGCCCACGCTGTGCAGCTATTGGGAAGCGCGCGACATCGAACTTCGCCGCCGCTTGCATCTGTATCCTACTGCACAAATCGAAAGCGATATCGTGCGCGAGCGCGATCATGACCGCGAACAACTGTTGGCCGCTCTGCGAGAGCAGGGGCTCGATCCGGTTCGTCCCAGCGCCCCGTTAGATCCCTATACTGCGGAGCTCGGGCGTGCGCTGCACGTTTATCTGGCGCGCTCCGCGACCGCCTTGGTGGCCGTGCAGATCGAGGATCTCCTGGGCATGCTCGATCCCGTGAACGTGCCCGGAACCCACAATGAGTATCCGAATTGGCGGCGAAAGCTCGGCGCCGATCTCGAGGACATGATGGCGCGCAGCGATTTTTCCGAACAATTTTCGCAGATCAACCGCGCGCGAGGCGGCGGCTAGGAAACGGGCTTCGAGGCGCCCTGCGCACGGGCTGCCCATAGCCATACGAAGCCGCCCACCAGCACCGCGACCGGCAAGATCTTGATGGCTTCCTGCAGCGAGAAGGAGTCGGAGAGGACGCCGACCAACAGCGGCGAAAGCGCGTCTCCCAGCACATGAATGGCGAATACGCTCAATGCAATGGCGGTGGCGCGCTCGCTCGCGATGACAAGATTGATGATGGCGGCATTGATGGGACCGGTGGACAGGAACAAAAGGAGCTGCGCGATCACCATATATACCGTGTAAAGAGTCGTTGATGGCGTGGTGAGCGCAAGCCATACAAACGGCGCGGCAAGCAGCGTGGCGATGCCCGACAGCCACAAATATCCTGTACGGGCACTCTTGGCGAAATAGTCGCCCATCCATCCGCCGACGAAAGTGCCGATGAATCCCGTGACGACGACGATGGTGCCGAAATTTACTGTGGCAGCAGCACGCGTGACGCCTCGCGATCTTTCAAGAAATGCCGGCATCCAGTAGGCGAGGCCGCCGATCGCGAACGTGTAGGCTGCGTAGCCGAGCACCGTGAGCGCATAGGGCTTGTTGAGCAGCAATCGCCCATAGGTTATCCACGCTTCTCGGCTGATGCTCGCGCGCGCGGGCGTTGAGGTTTCCTTGGCGATCCCCGCGGCCTGATCTTGAATGCCGCGAGGCGGGTCGCGCAGCAGCAGGCACAGTGCCGCGAGTATCAACCCCGGTATGCCTGCCACGAAGAACGCAGCGCGCCAACCATAGAATCTGTCGATCTGGCCGCCGACGACGTAGCCTAGGGCAGACCCCACGGGAATCGCGCAGAAGAAAATTGCCATCACTCGGCCGCGCTGGCGCACCGGAAAATAATCCGAGAGCAAGCTGGGGGCGATGGTGACATAGGCGGCTTCGCCGACGCCCACCGCTGCGCGCGCGGCGAACAGCGTAAAGAAATTGATCGCGAATCCGGAGAGAACCGTGGCGAAGCTCCAGCAGGCCACGCCGATCGCAATCAAGCGAGGACGCGATTGGCGGTCGCCCAGAGCCCCGAACACCGGTGCCAGCAGGGTGTAAACAATCAAGAATCCCGACATCAGCAGGCCCAAGTTTGTATCGGTGAGCCCGAGGTTGGACTGCTTTAGGCTCTGAAGCACCGCGGCAGGGATGTAGCGGTCGAGATAGCTCAGCAGGTTGATGAAAGCGAGAATCGCCAATCCGCCATTTGCGGAGCGAAGCCAGGAGTTTTGTTTTTGTTCGGCCACGGCGAAGTATAGTAGCGATCCTGAACTTTGCACGCGCTGTAAGTGAAATCGAGAAATCGCGTGTAAAAGCCTGATTTAAATCAATTTATGGAGATTAATTTGGCTCAACCCAATTACCGGCATGCGAAAAAGCAAAAGGAAGCCGCCAGAAAGGCCCGGCAAGACGCCAAGCAATTGCGCCGTTCGGCCGTGCCGGATGTGCCTGCGGAGCCTGTCCCGGTCAAGCCCATCGAATGAACGCGGCCTTCATCTCGCCCTGGATGGACGAGGATCTGACGATTTTTCGCGATGCCGTCGTGCGCTTCGTCGAGAGCGAAATGGTTCCGAACGAGGAACAGTGGCGAAAGCAGCAGCATGTCGGCAAAGACATCTGGCGCAAGGCCGGCGAGACCGGGCTGCTATGCACCGACATCCCGTCGGAGTACGGCGGAGCGGGCGGCGACTTTCGGCACGAAGCGGTGCTCTACGAGGAAACCGCGCGGCGCGGCATCACGGGCTTCGGCCAAGGCGTGCACAGCATCTGCGCTCACTACCTGATCAATCACGGCAGCGAGGAGCAGAGACGCCGTTTCTTGCCGCGCATGGCGAGCGGCGCGCTGATCGGCGCGATCGGCATGTCGGAACCGGCGGCCGGATCCGATTTGCAAGGACTGAAGACGCGTGCGGTGCGCGACGGCGACAGCTACGTCATCAACGGTTCGAAGATATTCATCACCAACGGCTTTCTCGCCGGGCTGATTGCCGTGGTCGTGAAGACGACAGCAGGCGAGGGCGCCAAGGGCACCTCGATATTCATGGTCGAGACCGACAATCTGCAAGGATTTCGCGTTGGGCGAATTCTCGACAAAATGGGCATGAAATCGCAGGACACCGCCGAACTCTTCTTCGAGAACGTTCGCGTGCCCGCCGCCAATCTATTGGGCGGCGCCGAGGGTCAGGGCTTCTATCAACTCATGGGAGATTTGCCCTATGAACGCGCGCTGATTGCCGTGTCGGGCGTCGCGGCGATGGAAGGCGCGCTCGCCGAGACGGTGCGCTACGTGAAGGATCGCAAGGCGTTCGGCAAGACCATCGCGGAGTTTCAAAACACGAAATTCAAGCTCGCGGAACTCGCCACCAAAACCCGCATCGCGCGCGTGTTCGTCGACGATGTCATCATGAAGATCGTCAGCGGCACTCTCGACACCGTCACGGCATCGATGGCGAAATACTGGATCACGGATACCCAGCAGGAAGTGCTCGATGAGTGCGTTCAACTGCACGGCGGTTACGGCTATATGAACGAATATCTCGTGTGCCGCATGTTCGCCGACTCGCGTGTGCAGCGCATCTATGGCGGCACCAACGAAATCATGAAGGAGTTGATTTCGCGCTCGTTGTAGCGCGCCAATCGCCCGAATTGTCGCGGCCCGGCGACGATTTCCGCATTACGGCGACTTCACAGATCTTTTCGCGTTAAATGCTTTTCACCCGTGGGAAATCGCACACAATGGCCATATGCGGGACGTGATCTCTAAGCTGTTTGTAGTGCCGCTTTGCTTTGCGTTGCTGGCAATCGCCGCGTGCAGCGGCAGCACCGTGGTGACGGTTACCGCGACACCCTCGTCGGATCCTTTTATTACTTATCGTGTCGGTCTGATATCGGTCCAGCTAAGAACCTCGAGTGGCAAGCCGGGTCTGACCATCCTCCCGGGGAATGCGCCTGTAGATTTTACAAAGCTGCTCAATATCAGCGAAGTGTTGGGCGCGCCGTCGGTTCCCAAAGGCACTTACACCAGTGCCGTTGTGACCCTCGATTGCAGCGCGGCGCTCATCATCTACGACGATGGCAGCCTGGATGGCATCCAGCTGACGCCTGTGGCTGCCGACGGCAAGGCGCTTGGCCTCACCTCCGTTTCCGTGGCGCTCGATCCGAACGACCCTGTTCTCAGTGCGGCGAAACAGGCAGCCCGCCTGTCGTTGAACGTTGATTTGGCCGCCTCCAACACTGTTGATTTAAGCGCGAGAACGGTAACGATCACGCCGCTGGTGACGGCGAGCATCCTACCGATCGATGCCAAACCAGTGCGTGTGCACGGGCCGCTATTGAGCGCGAATGGCAATTTTCTGGCAATCGGAATCATGCCCTTCGACACCACTGCCGCGGGCTTGGGTCAGCTCTCGATTTCGCCGAGCGACAGCACAACCTACGAGATCAACGGATTTGTTCTCTCGGGTGTCCCCGGTCAGGCGCAACTCGCCGCATTGCCGACCAGCACGCTGACCACCGTGTTCGGCACCCTGACCGTGACGTCCGCCACAACGCCGATTGCCACGCCGGCCGTAACCCCGACAGCCTCGACGACGGGTTCCAGCGTGACGTTTACTGCCTCGCAGGTCTTGGTCGACCGCAGCACCACGAGCGTCGCAAGTGATCGCATAACCGGCACTGTGTCGGCTCGCAGCGGCAACACGCTGGGCATCGAAGACGCGACACTGACACAGAATAGCGGCACCAGCACGTTTGTTCCGGGCACGACCATAGTGAACGTCGGTCCGGCTACGTTGATCACGTTCTTTGGCGAAGGAACTGCAGAAAGCATCAGTCCGCTGCAAATTTCGGTGGGTTCGGTCATTGAGGCCTTCGGGACGGTGGGAAACTCGAGCACCGGTCAGGTCGTTCTCGACGCCAGCGCCGGCCGGGTGCGACTTGACCTTACCACGGCTTCAGGCGCGGTCACGGCGCAGGGGTCCGGATCGCTGACGCTCAATCTGGCTTCGCTGGGCGGCCGCGCGATCAGCTCTTTCGATTTCGTCGGCAGCAGTGCGGCGCCAGACCAGTATGCCGTGTCCACCGGCTCGCTCGATCTCACCAATTCTCCCGTGGGCGCGCCTGTCGTCATCAGTGGGTTCACCGGTGAGTTCGGCGTCGCATCGCCGATCTTTACGGCCTCCACTCTGCTCGACCCCACGACGATACCCGCACAGCTGGTGATCGACTGGAACGGAGGTACCGCGGCGCCGTTTATCTCTTTCGATAGCTCCTCAATTGTCCTCAACGTCGCCAACGGCAGCATCGGCGCGCGGCACCAGATCTTGCTCGGATCTCAGACCATCGACTTGGTGGGGCTGGCGTCGAATCCGTCGATTGCGCCCAGCAGCACCGCGGCAACCGTATTCTCAATTGGGCATGCTTCGGCTTCGACCGTCGAGTCCTTCAATACGTACGATGCCTTCATTACGCAGCTCCTATCCGAGCTCAACGGCACCACACTGGCGACGGCAATGACGGCGATGGGCCAGTACACGGCTTCAACATTGGCTTTTTCCGCGTCGAGCATTACGCTCTTCCTGAACAATTGAACACGCGTTGCCAATGGGATGACGATCGTTGACGCCTAGAATTACCCGGCGGGATTTGCTTCGAACCGCACCGCTGCTCGTGCCGACCGCTTTTCCCATGATTGCGCGCGCCGCCGCCGTAGCGGCGCCGCCGCCGCGCAATTATCATTTTGCGTACGTCGGCACGTACACGCCGAACGGCGGCGGCATCTACTTGTTTCGAGTCGATCAGGCTACTGCGGCGATGACGCAGCTGCAGGTCGTGGATGACATTCGCAATCCAACCTGGCTGGCGGTCAACGCAGACCAGACGCGGCTGTATGCGGTAAGCGAGATCGATAATTTTCAAGGCGGCCACAATGGCGCCATCGTCTCCTATGCAATCGACAAAGATAGCTTGCAGATCAGGCGATTGGGCGCGGTGAGTTCCGGCGGCACGACGCCGGCCTACGTCAGCGTGCATCCATCCGGAAAGTTCGTGTTCGCCGCCAACTATGGCGGCGGCAGCGTTGCGGTATTTCCGGTCGGCAGCGACGGGGCGCTGGCTGAGGCGACGGACGTGAGGCCGAGTGTAGGTCCGCGGCACCACGCGCGTGCGATCAACAATTCGCCGGGACAGTTTGCGGTCAGCGACCACGACAGTCCGCATTTGCACATGGTCGCATCCGACCCCAGTGGTCGCTTCGTGATCGCGAATGACGCAGGGCTCGATCTCACCCTGGTCTGGCGATTCGATGCTACAGCGGGCCGACTGCTGCCGGCCGAGGTGCCGGTGATGGCGGCGCCGCCGGGCTCCGCACCGCGGCATTTTGTCTTTCATCCCGGCGGACGTGTGCTCTACAACCTGTATGAACAGGATGCCAATGTTGCCGTTTACGATTACGACCCGGAGCGCGGCGCCATGCGCCTTAAGCAAGTCGTGCCGAGCTTGCCGGCGAAATTTGCCGGCAGCAACCTTGCATCCGAGATCGTCATAACCGCAGACGGCCGATTTCTGTATGTAGCGAATCGGTTGCACAATGCGGTGTCCGTTTTTGCCGCGGCCGCCGACGGTCAATTGCGCGGCATTTCCGAGGCCTGGGTGCACGCGGATTCCCCGCGCAGTTTGTGCCTGGACCCGGCCGGAACATTTCTCTACTCGTGCAATCAGCGCGGCGATTCGATCACCTCGTTTCACTTGAATTCAGCCAGCGGTGCTTTGACCTTCACGGGCCGATTCGAAGCAGTGGGCAGTCCCGCGGTGATGACGATCCTCAAGCGGCCCTAATCCGCGATATACTCAAGGCTCCCGCGCTCGCGCGATCACGGTTTAAAAATCATGGAAATCGCAATGATTGGATTGGGCCGCATGGGCGCGAACATGGCGCAGCGGTTGATGCGTGGCGGCCACAAAGTCGTCGGGTATGATCCTGCGGAAGCGGCGCGCTCGCTGCTGGAGAAAAATGGTGCGCAAACCGCCGCCTCGCTCGAGCAAATGGTGGCGAAGCTCAAGGCACCGCGCGTGGTTTGGCTCATGGTGCCTGCCGGAGAAATCACCGACCAGACCATTACCAGTCTCGTGCCGCTGTTGGCGGCAGGCGATACCATCATCGATGGTGGGAATTCGAACTACCGGGACACGCAGCGTCGTGCAGCGTCGGTCGCACAGCGCAAGATTCACTATGTGGACTCCGGAACCAGCGGCGGCATTTGGGGTTTGGCGGAAGGCTATAGTTTGATGATCGGCGGCGATGAAGCCGTAGTGGAACGCCTGCGTCCGATCTTCGAGACGCTGGCTCCCGCCAAGGATCAAGGATGGGGCCGCGTCGGACCCGTGGGTGCCGGTCACTACACCAAGATGGTCCACAATGGCATTGAATACGGAATGATGCAGGCCTACGCCGAGGGCTTTTCTATCCTGCAGCATAAGAGCGAATTCAAGCTTGACCTGCATCAGATCGCCGAGATCTGGCGCTATGGCAGCGTCGTGCGCTCATGGCTGCTGGATCTGACCGCGAATGCCCTGGAAAAAAATCCGACGCTGGCGGGCATTGCCCCCTACGTGGCCGACTCCGGCGAGGGACGCTGGACGGTTGCCGATGCCATCGAGCTAGGCGTTTCTGCGCCCGTCATTACGCTGTCACTGCTCGAACGGTTGCGCTCTCGCGATAACGATTCCTTCTCCGACAAGCTGCTGGCGGCGATGCGCAATCAATTCGGCGGCCACGAAATCAAGAAAGAGTGATTGAGATTCGAGCGTGAGGATTCTCGTGGTCGGTGCCGGCGCGATCGGCGGCTATTTCGGAGCTCGCCTGATTGCGGCAGGCCGCGACGTCACATTTCTCGTAAGATCGCGCCGCGCGGAACAACTGCGCCGCGATGGTCTCGTGGTCTTGAGTCCGCTCGGCGACCTCAATCTGCCGACCCCGCCGCTCGTCGATGCTGGAAGTCTCGCCTCCACGTACGGCCTGATCATTGTCAGCAGTAAGTCCTATGACCTGGAAGGATCGATCGAGGACTTCGCTCCGGCCGTCGGTCCTAAATCGCAGGTGTTGCCGCTGCTGAACGGCATGCGCCACCTCGATGTTCTCGATGCCCGGTTCGGTGCGTCCCGGGTACTGGGCGGAATTGCGCGGATTTCGTCGACTCTGGATGCCGAAGGTCGAATCCGTCAACTAGGCACCTTTAATGCCTTGGCATTCGGTGCGCGCGCTGAAACCAAGGAGCCGGACATCAATGACATCGCCGAGGCGCTGCGGGTCCCGGGGTTCGAGGCTCACTTGAGCGGCGACATACTTCATGAGATGTGGGAGAAATGGGTGTTCATTGCGGCGGCGGCATCGACTACGAGCCTAATGCGTGCGACTGTCGGCGACATCCTGGCGGCGGGCGCACGGGATATTCCTGAGCAGCTCATGCAAGAATGCGCCGCCATCGCGGCCGGGAAGGGTTTCGAGCCGCGTGCGGCAGCGACCGGCGCAGGTCTTGCGGTGCTCACAGCGCCGGGCTCCGCCTTCACGGCATCGATGCTGCGCGATATCGAGCAGGGCAGCCGGATCGAGGCGGATCACATAGTGGGCGATCTTCTAAGGCGCGCGTCTAAGCCGAATCAGGCTCCCTTGCTTCGCGCAGCCTACGCTCATTTGCGGGCCTATGAGGCGAGACGCAAGCGCGAGTCCGCGACTCATGGATCCGCGGTTCACTAGATCGGCACGGCCGATTTGTGGCGGCTGACCGCTGCGCCGTCCTGCGCTCGCAGCCGTGAAAATACCACGGTGGATACGATTGTAAGGGTGGCGACACTCAAGAACGCAAGATGAATGCCATGCAGCAGCTGCGGCGGGGTGGCGCGCAAGCGATCCGGGATGAACAGCGCAGCGGCGAGCGAGGCGGTGGCAATGCCGAAGCTGACCGCCAGTTGCTGCACGGTGCTGGCAATGGTGCTGGCGCCGCTCGCCTCATGCTCGCCCACGTCGGCGTAGGCCAAGGTGTTCATGCTGGTGTACTGCAGGGAGGTCAAGAACCCGTAAGTGAATGCCATCATGACGATGAGCCAGACAGGTGTGCCGGGGTTGATCGTGGCGAACAGCATGATCATCACTCCGAGCAAGATCGTGTTGCTGATCAGCACGCTTCGATAGCCGAACCGCTTCAGGATGAGCGGCATGGTCAACTTGAGGCTCATCGCGGCAAAGGCCTGCGGCATGATGAGAAGTCCCGATTGCAGGGGCGAGAAACCCAAACCGACTTGGTACAACAGCGGCAGCAGGAACGGAATGCCGCCTATGCCTAGGCGGGTGAATAGATTGCCGCTGACGGCAACACGGAAGGTCCGTATCGCCAAGAGCTTGAGGCGCAGCAACGGGTGCGCATTGCGTTTCGTATGCAAGCCATACGCCGCCAGCAGAGCAGCGGAAATCCCCAGCAATCCCAGCATCTCCCTGCCGCTCAAGCTCGTCTCGCCGAATACCTCGAGCACATAGGAGAGCAGCGCGACGCCCGAGCCGAATAGCACCAGCCCGACTAAGTCCAACGGGTAATTGCGCTTCTCGCGGTAGTTGGGCAGATGCCGGTGGACCATGTAAAGGCCGCACAGGCCGATGGGGATGTTGACGAAAAAAATGACGCTCCATGGAAAGTAGGCAATGATTGCACCGCCGATCACCGGTCCCACCATGGGACCGACGAGTCCCGGGATTGCGACGAAGCTCATGGCGTTGATGAGTTCGGATTTGGCGAATGTGCGCACCATGGTGATGCGGCCGACTGGGATCATCATGGCGCCGCCGCCACCTTGCAGGATACGGCACGCCACCAGCAGGTGAATGTTGTGGGATACGCCGCAGAGAAATGACCCTAGCGTGAAAATGCCGATTGCCGTTGCGAACACGCGCCGTGTCCCGAAGCGGTTGGCCATCCAGCCGCTGATCGGAATGAAAACGGCCAGGCTCAAGGTATAGCTTGCCAGCACCGCCTTCATGCTCAACGGCGGTACATCCAGCGCTTGCGCAATCGCCGGCACGGCCGTGTTTAGAATGGTCGTGTCCAGCGCTTCCATGAAAAACCCGACTGCGACCAACCACGGCAGCAAGCGCTTGGCGGTGGGCGTCAGCGCAATGTCGTCGGATTCTGCCAAGCGCCGGCCGTTAGCTGCCCGCCAGCGCCGCATCGACGATGCTCTGCGCTTCTGCGATCAGCCGCTGCAGATGTGCTTCGTTGTGAAAGCTCTCAGCGTAGATCTTGTAGATATCCTCGGTTCCTGATGGGCGGGCCGCGAACCACCCGCCGCGAGAGGTGACTTTCACGCCGCCAATCGGCGCGTTGTTGCCCGGAGCTTGCGTCAAAACCTGCTCGATCGGGTCTCCCGCAAGTTCCGAAGAGCGAATCTGCTGCCGATCGAGCTTGCCGAGCCTCGCTTTCTGCGAAGGGGTGGCCGGCGCATCGATCCGATTGGCAAATGAAGTGCCGAGTTGCTGCGTCAGTTCGGCATAGTGCTCGCCGGGGTCGCGCCCGGTGCAAGCCGTGATCTCCGCAGACAGCAACGCAGGCACGATGCCGTCTTTGTCGGTGGTCCACGCGCGGCCGTCGATTCGGCTGAAGGATGCGCCGGCGCTTTCCTCGCCGCCAAAACCCAGTGTCCCGTCAACCAGGCCGGAGACAAACCATTTGAAGCCCACCGGCACCTCATAGACACGGCGTTTGAGGCGAGCGCCGACCCGATCGATCATGGCGCTGCTCACCACTGTCTTGCCCACAGCCGCATCCGCGCGCCAGCCGCTTCGATGGCTGAACAGATAATCGATCGCGGTCGACAAATAGTGATTGGGCGGCATCAAGCCGCTGCTGCGCGTGACCACGCCATGCCGATCATGATCGGTATCGCATGCAAAGGCGATGTCGAAGCGATCCTTGAGATGAATGAGCCGCTGCATGGCATACGAAGAGGAAGGATCCATGCGAATTTTTCCATCCCAATCCAGCGTCATGAATCGAAACGTAGGGTCCACCTCGTCATTCACCACAGTGAGATCAAGCCCATAGCATTCCGCGATGCGCGGCCAATAGTGCACCCCGGCACCGCCCAATGGATCCACGCCCATGCGAATCTTCGAATCTCGAATGATTTTCATGTCGAGGATGGCGCCGAGATCTTCGACGTAGTTCGCGAGGTAGTCGTGGGAATGAGTGGTGGCCGCGCGGCGCGCCGCGGCAAACGGCATGCGCTTGATGGCGGCGGCGCCGCTCCGCAGCAAGTCGTTGGCGCGATTCTCGATCCACTTGGTGATGTCCGAATCCGCCGGACCGCCATTCGTGGGGTTGTACTTGAAACCGCCGTCATTCGGCGGATTGTGCGAGGGCGTGATCACGATGCCGTCGGCTAGACCAGCAGTTCGGCCGCTGTTGTACACGAGAATGGCATGCGATACCGCGGGTGTCGGCGTGTATTCGTCATCCGCCGCGATCATGACGTTCACGCCGTTCGCGGCAAGCACCTCGAGCGCGCTCGCGAATGCCGGCGCCGATAGAGCATGCGTATCGAAGCCCATAAACAAGGGCCCGTCGATCCCCTGTTGCCTGCGGTACTCGCAAATGGCCTGACTGATCGCGAGCACATGGCCTTCATTGAAGCCCACATCGAATGCGGAGCCGCGATGACCCGAGGTGCCGAATGAGACTCGTTGGGCGGGGATCGCCGGATCCGGGCGTTCGCTGTAATACGCCGTCACCAGCCGCGGCACGTTTACCAGCGACGCCGCGGGGGCCGGCTTGCCGGCGAGCTGATTTACGCGGACACTCAAGTGGTCGCCAACGCGGCGCTCTTCTCCTGAATGCGCTTCATGAGTTCAGTCCACGACTTGACGAATGCGGCCGCGCCATCGACTTGCAATTGGGCGGCGAGGGCGTCGACATCGATGCCGGCCCCGGCAAAGCGCGTCAGCACCGCTTCAGCATCCCCGCCATCTTTGGCCATGACGCCGCGGATCGCGCCGCCTTGTTCAAAGGCGAGCAAGGTTTTCTCCGGCATGGTGTCGATGGTATCGGGGGCGGCCAGTGCTTCGACATACAGGCCGGGCGGCGCTTTGGGGTCCTTGGTTCCCGTGCTGGCCCACAGCATGCGTTGCTTGCGCGCGCCCTTGGCTTCCAGATCCCGCCAGCGCTTCGAGCCGATCAATTCGCAATGCGCCCGATAAGTGCGCTGCATGATGGCTATCCCCAAGCGATTGCTCAAGTCCTGCGGCACCTTGTCTGCCACGGCGCGGTCCCATCGGCTGACGAATACGGAGGCCACCGAATTGATCTTGGGATCGAGACCCGCGGCGAGGCGGCGCTCCAACGCTCGCATGTAGGCATCGGCAACCTTGAGGTACTGTTCTCGAGAGAACAGCAGCGTCACGTTGATGGGAACGCCTGCGAATACGGCCGCCTCGATTGCCGGTACGCCCTCCGGTGTTCCCGGGATCTTGACGTACAAGTTGGGGCGATTGGCCTGCTTGTGAATGCGCACCGCCGCGTCGATGGTTCCCTTGGTGTCATTCGCGAGCAGCGGGGACACCTCCATCGATACCCAGCCGTCTACCCCTTGGGTCCGGTCGAATTCTGGCCTGAACAGATCGGCCGCGCGGCGCAGGTCCTCCAGCGCCAATTCGATGAACAGGTCTTCCCCGGACATGCCCGCGGCAGCCTTCTGGCGAATCCCTTTATCGTAGGCAGCGGTCTTGCCGATCGCTTCATCGAAGATCGTTGGATTCGACGTCAGTCCCGTGACGGAGAATTTCCCGATGTAGCTGCGCAATGTCCCGTTATCGAGGATCTCCCGCGTGATATTGTCGAGCCAGAGGCTTTGACCCAAATCATGCAGCTCTTTCGTCGTACTCATGGTCGCACCTCAAAGTCAGTGGGATTGTGATTGATAAGATCTTCGATGCGCTCGATCACCAGATCCGGCGCAGGAGCCGCTGATTTGGACTCCGCCGATATTGCGTAGTGTCCTTGGCGCACAAAAACCGTCGTCAGCCTCGCGCCCAATGCCAGCTTCATTGCAGCCAGAAGATTGGCCTTGTCATCGACCATAACATAGTGCTTCGCTGGATAGCGCCGCTGCATATGATCCAACACTTTTTCCTTGTGCACATAGATCATGACGCGGCCCCCGACCGCATCCCAAATACCGGAGCGTTTGATCTTGCGCGGCTGGAACACGATGTCGCCATCCGATAGCACCACCGGAGAACCGAGCGTGCTCAGATGCGCAATAGCCTCCAAAGCCTTCGGAAACAGGCGGCTGGCGTAAGGGTATTCCAACAGGAACTGCGACATCTCGAGAAGCCTTGGGTTGTCGTCGAGGCCGGCACGAAATTCCTGCAAGCTGCCCAAATAATCGGCGAGCCCGAGTACTGCGCGCCGCTTCGCAAAAATATCCCAATAGCGGGCGCGCTCTTGCGCGCCGAACGAATTCTCGAGGCGATCGCCGAGATCTGCCGTGAAACGGTCGTTGTCCAATAAGGTATTGTCCACGTCCAGCAAGAAGACCGTGACGCCTTCGTTCAGCACGGCGCAGATTTCTCGATCTGAGGGTCATGCCACGTATCTCCGCCGTCGACGACTTTGGCCGCGGCCGGGGGGCCCCAGGAGCCGGGTTCGTATTCGGTGACCGGCAGGCCGGCGGTCAGGACAGGATCGACCACCCGCCAGGCCGCCTCCACGCAGTCGTCCTGCGTAAACAGAGAGGTGTCGCCGCGCACGGCGTCTCCCAGCAAGCGCTCGTACGGGGACTTCTCGGCTTGAGTGTTGTGGCGCGCGATCAGTTCGACCGGTTCGCCGCGCATGTCTTCGCCGTTGAGTTTCGCCAAGGCGCCTTCACCAATGACAACCTCCGGACTCAAGCGCAGACGGAAATAGTTCGAAGGCATGGTGTCGCTGGGATCGAAAATTGCCAACGGCGGGCGCTTCAGCGTAACGCGCACTTCGGTGGCCGTAATGGGCAGGCTCTTGCCGGCGCGGATGTAGAACGGCACGTCCGCCCAGCGCCACGTATCGATGCGCAGACGCAGTGCGGCGAAGGTCTCGACCTGCGAATTCTTCGCCACGCCGCTTTCGTTCCGGTAGCCGCGAAATTGTCCGCGCACCACTTCCTTCGGATCGAGCGGCTGCATGGCGCGGAAGATGCGCAGCTTTTCGGCCTGCATGGTCTTGGGGTCGTGTCCGACCGGCGCATCCATCGCCAGCAACGTCACTACCTGCAGCAAATGGTTCTGCACCACGTCGCGGATTGCGCCCACCTCTTCGTAGAAAGCACCCCGGCCCTGCACGCCGAAGTTTTCCGCCATGGTGATCTGCACATCGCGGATGTACTCGCGATTCCATATCGGCTCGAGAAAGGTATTGGCGAAGCGGAAGTACAGGATATTTTGCACCGCTTCCTTGCCCAAATAATGGTCGATGCGAAAGATGGAGGATTCGTCGAAGACTTCGTGCAGCGTCTTGTCGAGCGCCTGCGCACTCGCCAGGTCGCGGCCGAAAGGCTTCTCGACGATTACTCTGGCGTTTTCGGCACATCCGCACTTTTCGAGTCCCTGCACCACGCTGGCAAACATGCTGGGTGGTATCGCAAGGTAGTGAATCGGGCTCTTCGCAAGTCCCAGCGCACTCTTCAGCTTGGTAAAGGTCTGCGGATCCGCGTAGTCGCCATCGACATAGCGCAGCAAGGCGGCGAGCTTGTCAAAGCTTGCTGCGTCGTAGTCGCTGCTCTGCTGCACGCTGTCGCGCGCACGCTCTTTGAGTGCGTCCAGCGTCCCGCCGCGCGCCATTCCGATGATGGGAATGTGAAATCCGCCGCGGCGGATCATGGCATACAGCGCCGGAAAAATTTTCTTGTACGCCAGATCGCCGGTGGCGCCGAAAAAAACAAAGGCATCGGATTCAGTCTTGTTCATTAGCCTCTCGCTTTGAGCTCGCGGCGAAGCTGCGAAATCTCATCGATCAATTCCACGGCGAGGGCGACCCCTGCCAGATTCAATTCCAGGTCTCTTTCCAAGCGCAGCGCAAGCCGGGTGCGCCGCACCGCATCGCCGGTAAAGCGCCACTCGCTGCTGATGTCTACGACGTGCAGGACTCCTTCTTCGACAAATTCCACGATGTGCCGTTCCTCCACGGCGCACATGCGGCTCAAGTCGCCGACGCTGAGTCTCGCGGATTCATCGAATAGGCTGCCCGACAAGACCCGGTCGTCTGCTGGGGACATTTTAGACTCCTAGGCTTGCACGGGGATTGAACGGCAGCGCCGAGGCCATCGCAGCATATGCTGCCTTGGCTTTGTCGTCGTTCGCGGCTGGCAGGGCGATCTGCAAAATTACATAGAAGTCGCCGGCGGGACTGGCGGGTATTCCGCGGCCCTTCAAGCGCAACTTGCTGCCGGCGCGCGAGCCGGCCGGAATCTTCAGATCGACCGTGCCGCCCGGCGTCGGCGTCTTCACGGTGGCACCCAGCGCGGCCTCCCAGGGCGCTACCGGCAACTCCAACGACAGGTCGCGTCCGTCGATTCGATATAAAGGATGCTGCTGGAAGTCCACCTCGATGTATAGATCCCCGGGTTTCCCGTTGCCCAGCGCGCGCGCTCCCTGGCCTGCAAGTCGTATTTGCTGGCCGGAGACAATTCCCTTGGGGATCTGCACATTCAGAGTGCGCTCTTTCGACACGAGCCGGCCGGAATCGTCGAGTTCGGGCATGCGCAAAGTGAAGGTCCGCGAGCCGCCGGCCAGCGATGCTTCCAAGTCGAGCAGCACCTTGGCGTGATGATCTTCGCCATGTCCGGCTTGAAAATCACCGCGCCGACCGGATCGCGCCTGTGCACCGAAGAGGGAATCGAAGAAATCGCTGTACGCCGAATTTCCGGGACCGGCACCGCTGAATTCAAAGCCGGCATTCCAATCGGGAGGCGGCCGGAAATCTTCGCCGGGGCGATGATTCTTGCCGAGCTGATCGTAGGCCGCCCGCTTTTCAGGACTCTTGAGCACCTCGTAGGCCTCGCCGACCTCCTTGAATCGGGCCTCGGCATCCTTTTCCTTGCTTACATCCGGATGATATTTGCGCGCAAGTTTGCGATAGGCCTGCTTGATCTGCGCTTCGTTCGCGTCGCGCGCGACGCCCATCACCTGGTAATAATCCTTGAATTCCACCGATCACCTGGACACTGTCAAAGTAGAATAGTACGCGCAAAAACTCGTGAATCGTAAAGTGTGTAAGATCAATCCTACGCTACAGTTGATACGCCACCGTTAGCAGCAACCCTTCGCAAAGGTCGCGCAGCAAACTGGGTGGCCGGGCGTCGAAGCCGGCTGTGTGCGGAATGAGCGCTTCGATCCAATTTGCGAGCCATGCTATTTCTGCGCGGCCATAGAAGACGACTGCGCACTCGTAGTTGAGCAGCAGGCTGCGAGAGTCCAGATTCACCGAACCGGACAGGGCGAGCGCGTCGTCGAATACCACCGCCTTGGCATGGCACATGTCGGGCAGCAAGTGCACGTTGACTCCCGCGAGGCTCAAGGAGCGCAGCGCGCGATTACGCGCAAAGTCGGCCAATTTATGATTCGAGCTTTGCGGAATGCAAAGATCAATGCGCACGCCGCGCCGGGCCGCCAGACGCATGGCCGTTTCCAAGCTGACGTCGGGCACGAAGTAGGGTGTCACCGCCAGCATGCGCTCGCGGGCTTGAAAGCACGCATCGATCAGCAGTGCGTGCACGGTGTCTTCGGTCTGGTCCGGACCGCTCGGCAGGAACTGTGCCTCGCCGGTCGTCGTTGAATTCAAGCCTTCGGTGCCGCTCGCGTTCACAGACGCGGTCTCGGCCGCAGGCCTGCCGCCGGCGGCGACCCAGTCGTTTTCAAATTGCTCGGCGGCGGCCGCGGCCACTGGACCCTGTAAATCGAACGTCAGGTCGCGCCAGGGCGCCGCGCCTTCGGCGCCGGAAAAATATTCTGCGGCAAGATTGCGCCCGCCGGCCCACAGCCGGTTAGCGTCTGCGATCACCATTTTTCGGTGATTGCGCAAATTGCGAGGCCCCTGAGTTCGCCGCGCAAGCAACGGGCTGAAAATGCCGGTCGCAACGCCGCCGGCCTTGAGCGCGCTGAAATACGCCTTCGGTAGCTGAATCGCGCCCACTCCGTCGAGCAGCAGCCGGACCTCCACGCCGCTGCGCGCACGCTCCACCATGTGCTGCATCGCTCTGCGGCCAAATTCGTCATCGCCTAGAATATACGTGCAAATATCCAAGCGCGACGCCGCGCCTGACATCGTGGCGAACAGCGCGTCGGCCGATTCGATCCCATCCTGATGCAGGCTGATGCGCGCCGACGAAGCAGCCGGCAATCCAAAACTCTGTATGAGGTCCTGCGCCCAGTGCCCTGCGCAGCATCTCCCTGCTGCGGGCGGCAAAATCTTGCGCGGCAGCTTGCGCCGCCCGAACATCAGATACATCGGCAACACCAAATAGGGCAGGGCAATCATGCCCAAGACCCAAGCGATGGCGATGGAGGGCGGTCGGCGTTCGCGATCGCGTTCGGCACGGGCGGTCAAGACATAGGCCAGAATGCTCACGACGATGGCGAGCGAGTGAAGGCTGATCGGCGGAAGCCAGGTGCCCATGCGCTACTCCTGCTGTTGCAGGCGGCGCAGGACATGGGGCAGCAAGTCGGGGAGATCTTCGGCCAGCAGGCCTAAACCGAACTCGGCAGCCGCGTCGCCATGCATCCAGACGGCTGCGGCAGCAGCGCAAAACGCGTCCATTCCCTGGGCGAGCAGGCCTAAGATGATGCCGCCGAGAACATCGCCCGAGCCTGCCGTTGCGAGCGTTGCCGGCGCATTGCTGTTGATGACGGCGCGGCCATCGGGTGATGCGATCACCGTGTCGGCGCCCTTCAGCACGATGACCGCGCCGCTGCGCCGGGCCGCGCGGCGCGCGCGCACCAACTTATCGCCGGCTGCGTCGAAGATGCGGCGGAATTCGCCGTCGTGCGGGGTTATCACGCTCGGCCCGTGAATGCTTTGAAACAGATCGTCAGGCCGCTGCGCGAATACGCTGATGGCATCCGCGTCGAGCACGACCGGCTTGCCTGTGCCCAGCATGGCAAGGGCGCGGGCGCGAGTCGTGTCGTTGACGCCGGCGCCGGGGCCGATCAGAAACGCCGAGTAGCGTGGCTCAGCGAGCAGCAGGGCGAAATCCTGATCGCGCGCGAGCGGCTGCGTGATGATGCTGGTGAGCGATGCGGCGTAGATGGCGAAGGCATGATCGGGAACTGCGACTGTCGTCAAACCAGCGCCGGCGCGTGCAGCTGCGCGCGCAGCCAGCCGCGCGGCACCCGTCATTGGGTAGCCGCCGTAGAGCAAGGCGTGACCGCGGCTGTATTTGTTGCCCGACGCCTGCAATTGGGGCAAGGAAGCCCGCCAGAAAGCGGGAGTGTTCTCCCAAGTGTCCGAACGCAGGGAACTCAGCACCGCCGCCGGGATGCCGATCTCGGCAACCACCACCTCGCCGCACACATCGCGCCCCGGAAGCAGCAGATGCCCCGGCTTCTTGCGCTCGAATGTCACCGTGCAAACTGCAGGTGCAGCACCCCAGTTTTCGCCGCTGTCGCCCGCGATGCCGCTCGGCACGTCGACCGCAATTATCGGCGTGCGGCGGCGCGCAGCATCGCCCAGCAGGTTTGTCACCGCTGGTTCTAAGCGCCTGCTCAATCCCGAGCCAAATAGAGCGTCGACCACGAGCTCGGCATGCTCAAGGATGCCGGGCGCAAGGGGCTCGACGCTTCCTTGCCAACGGTGCGCATGATGCTGGGCATCGGGGCTTAGCTGGCCGATGCTTCCGAGCATCGCGACACGCACGGGCCATCCGGATTGCGCCAATTTCGCAGCCACGACGAAACCATCGCCCCCGTTGTTGCCCGGACCGCACAGTACGCTCACGGGCCGCGGCGTATAGCGGCGCGCGATCTCGCGGGCCACGGATTCGCCGGCGTGTTGCATGAGAAGCGCGCCGGAGACGCCGGCCGCGATCGCTTTCGCGTCGGCCTCATGCATTTGCGCCACGCTGAAGAGCGCGCTCACAATCGGCCCGCCGCCGCACCGACGGCAGCGGTAACCGCCATCGCCAGCGCACTCCAAAAAGCAACGCGCAACGCGCCGGTCGCAACAGGTGCACCGCCGACCCTCGCGGACCAGCCACCGAGGAACAGCAGGCACGCGAGACATGCGATCGCGATGGCAGCGATCAGGTATCGCTGGGGAGCAATCAGCACGACAGCCACCGGCAGCGCTGCGCCGATGGAAAAGCTGCCGGCGGAAGCCACGGCGGCCTGCAATGGCCGCGCGATCGAGCCGGGAGACAAACCCAACTCATCGCGGGCATGCGAGCCCAAGGCGTCATGCGCCATCAGCTGATCCGCAACTTTTCCCGCAAGCGCCGAATCGACGCCGCGGCGGATGTAGATGTCCTTCAGTTCTCGCCGCTCACCGGCGAAATCTTCGCGCAGCTCGGCGCGTTCCTGCGCAAGCGCGGCGGCTTCCGTATCGGCCTGCGAATGCACCGAAACATACTCGCCCGCCGCCATGGACATGGCGCCCGCGACCAGCCCAGCCGTGCCGCTCAGCAGAAGTGTCGCGTGGGATGCGTTGGCGGCGGCGAGGCCAACCAGCAAACTCGAGGTTGAAACAATTCCGTCATTTGCGCCAAGCACTGAGGCGCGCAGCCAGCCGGCCGTTCCCAGCTTATGACGGTCATGATCTCTCGGGCGCATGGCAATCCTGTATATGCAAACAGGCAAGGTTGGCGGGTGAACCGCACCGCGGCGAATGTAATGGTAGCTAGCCGATTGCCGCCGGGGTAGTCTCTACGCCGAAATAATAAATTCGCCGAAAGCATCCTCGCTCGCCAATTTAACGGGAAGTCGAATGCACAATCCTCTGTTCTGGGTGGAGTGGCTTGATCGTCTCGATCGCGTGCTCGGCAGTGCGCGGCAAGACGTCGCGACGCTGAAGCGCGCGCTCAGCCCGCGCAGCCTCGAATCGATAGAGCGCTCGAAACGCCAATTAGCGGCGCTCCTGAATGACCTGCGGTTGCTCGACCGTGACGTGCTGGCCGCCGGCACGGCGCCAAGCGGCGCTGACGCGTTGCAGGCCGCTCTGGAAATGACCGTGTCGCAGCTCGGCAGCCTCGCCGCGATTCCGGCCGCGAGTGCCCCCGGGGTTTTGGATCGTATGCTCGCGAGCAGCGATGCGGCGTTGCGCGACAGTTGCTATGAAGCCGCGGTGCTGTTGGCGCCTGACCGCCGCCGCGCAGCCGGCGCACGCGATCACGGTGCTAGGCTTTAGCGGTTTTCGGGCCGAAGAGAAACCACAGGATAAAACCCAACACCGGCAGCAGAATCACGATCACGGTCCAAAGCACTTTGCCGCCGGTGTCCGCTCTGCTTTGAAATATGTTCACGATCGCCCAGACGTCGGCGATTAAGACAATCAGACCGCCTATACCGCCTCGATACATCTCGATCTCCCCCTGTTCTTGGCTCATAGGATCAACAGAATTCCCCCAATTGCACTCAATAGCAACACCAATTGCTCGAACAGGTTCTGATTGACGCGTTTCAGGAGCCAGCGTCCGGCCAGCGCACCGATGAGCACGGCCGGCGCCAACGCGAGATTGAAGCTGAAACTTTGCACGGTGATCAGCCCCAGATCGACCATGAAGGGCACCTTGAACAGATTCAGCAACATGAAGAACACGGCCGCGGTGCCGACGTATTCCATCTTGGGCAGGCGCATGGCGACCAAGTAGATGGCCATCAAAGGGCCGGCCGCATTGGCGACCAGAGTGATGAAGCCCGCAGTCACGCCGATGACGGCAGCGACCGGCCAATAAAATATCGCGGCCTCGTTGCCGTTCGGCGCAGAAGCGTAGCGGCGCCAAAAGCTCAAAGCCGCCAACGACACGATGATCCAACCGATCATGATCCGGGCCGTGTGATCGGAAATCCGGCCGAGCGTGAGATAGCCCAGCACCACTCCGGCTGCGGTCCAAGGAAATAGCCGCCATAGATAATGCCACTGTGTATGTTTGCGATAGGCGAAGACGGCGACGAAGTCGCCAAATATCAACAGCGGCAGCACCAAGCCGCTGGCCTGCTTGCTGCTGGGAAACACATGATTGAAAAGCGCAATCGACAGAATGCTGAGGCCGGTGATGCCGGCCTTCGAAACGCCGACCATGAAGGCGCCGAGAGCTGCAAAAATCCATAACAGCGGGTCGCTAATCATGGGTCCAAGCTAGCACGGCCGCATGCGCCGTGTAGGGACGGACGATCGGGCTTTAATTGTTTGCGTAGAACCGGCGCAGGCGATGCAGGTCGATGATCACGTCGTAGCTCTCACCGGCAGGCAGTACCGGGCCGGTGGCAAACTCATAGCGCGAATCCAGGTTGGGCACATTGGGATGCAAATCGTGCATGGCGCGCTTGAACATTTCACGCGGCACCCACTCGGAGTTCGACGATAGCGATCCGAATTCGTCGTGATAAATGGTCGCCGTCGAGATATCCGACGGGCTTGGGGCGATCGCGAATATGCGAGGGCGGCCGGTATTCAAGTGCACCCGTTTGGCGCCGGCTACTACCAGTTGCCACTCATTGCCTTGGGGCACGGCGATCAGGGCATAGGTGTGATGCTGCGCCGTGAAGAATGCAATCGAGATTGCCAGCATTGCGATCAAGCGGCGGGCGTTTGCACTCCAGTTCGCCGTGAGCGCGCTGATCGATGCGACCAGAAAGCAAAGCAGCACGCCGGTCATTGCAAAGATAGTGCGATACGTGGCGTAGCGCTCGGAGGCGATCAAGCTCACCGCAAACGCAAATACCGGCAGGCCAAGCAACCCGGCCAGCCAAATGATGCCTCGCTGCCTGCCATGACGGCGCCACTCGACATACGCACCCGCCAACAGAAGCATGCCGACCAGCGCCGCGCAGCCGAAGTACAAGACATGGTCGCGATGATGGTTGTCATTCAGGACGAACAAGCTCAGGGCGTTGGGCAGCGGCTCTTGGAGGAACCAGGCGATTTTCTCGCCCCAGTGCGATTCGAAAGCGATGCGGCCCGATTTGACGAAAACATGAGCAGCGTACAAGAGCGACATCGAGCAATACGCCAATCCGAGCGAGCCGACCACAAACCCGAGATGGATCCCGACCCAACGCGCCGCCTGCATCAAGCTGCGCTGCCGTTGCGCAATCAGCGCGGCGGCAAGCGGGACGAGATAGAAAAACGCACTCGGCTGATAGATCAATGCGCTCATCACCAACAATCCCAGCGCCGCCACCCATTGGCTTACGGCGCGCCCGGTGCCTCCACGCAATCCCAGCGTCAACGCGCCTTCGACGGCGAAGAATGCACCGATCGACAGAAGCGCTGTGGCGGCATACGGCCAGCCGACCGCCCAGCCCGCAATGACTTGCGCCGCCGGTACCAGGCCCACCAGCACCGCAAAACACAAGCTGGTATTGATCGACCAGCCCACCGCCCGCAATCCGCGAAAGCTCACCAGCGAGATTGCGCCAAGGAGCAGCGCGGCGACGAAGCGCAGCCACTCGAGATTTTGCACCGAGCTGGTCTCGCCGTACGTGGCTTGAAGCAGCCAGCCGTAAATTGGACGGGCGTGAGAGGCACAGAACTGCAGAACCTTGCCGACTTCCTCATGTGCTTCGCGCAGATTCGAATAATCGTCGCGCAGGCCATAGTCGTGAAAGGTGGCCGGCCAATAGGCCACCATGGGCACCAGCAACAACACAGCCGTGAGCATCCACGCGCGGACTCGCGAGCCCGTGCGGGAATTGGCGATCGCGCCGGCGGTCCCGACGGGAACGCCGATCGCCGCTTCACTGAGTACTGTTTTGGGAACGCTGCTCATGCTCAGTAAGGCCACCCAAATGCTGCAATGCACTAATCAGCGGACGTCGTCATCCTTGCCAGCCCGCGATCGGAGAAAAAGCAAAGGTGAAAATGTCTCGGCTAGGATCTGATTCTATCGACGCCGCGCCGAAAATCAGTGCCACAAATCCTACAAATGCGTTAAATATCTGTTAACTAACGGGTAGGCGCGCGCTTAAGCCGCCACGCACACGTTCTTGCCGGTGTGCTTTGCGCGATATAGGGCGGCATCGGCCCGATCGAACGCAGCACCGGCTGCATCGCTTCGATGCAGTTCGGTCAATCCGCACGAGACGGTGACTCTCACCGGCGTACCTCGAAAATGAAAGCGCAAAGCTTCCACAGCGGAGCGAACTTGATTGGCGATCAGCATCGCTTGCGAGAGATTGGTCCCGCAGAGAAGCATGACGAATTCCTCGCCGCCGATGCGCGCGACGAAATCGTTGCCTCGCACAGCCGCCATGAAGCATGCCGCCACGCTTTGCAGCACGCGGTCTCCGGCGCGATGGCCATAGCTGTCGTTGATGGCTTTGAAGTTGTCGAGATCCCACAGCAGCATGACCACGGCAGCTTCGCTGCCCGGCGATTGTGCGATTTCATGCGCGAAGCGCTCTTCGAACGACTTGCGATTTGCGATGCCGGTCAACGAATCGACGCGTGCGCCTTGTTTTTCGTTGTCCAGTCTCGAATGCAGTTCACCGGCCTCCCGCTCCAATTCGGCGATCCGGTTGCGCATTCTTTCGGCGCGGCCGTTCACTTCGAGCAGGCGAAATTCCTCGCGTGCGCGAAAGTTGCTCACATGCTCTGCAACGCGCTCGAGGCGCGCATTCACCAATGACTGCAGGAGGCCTAGCTCCGTCGCGCTGCCCACTTCGTGGCTCAGCTCGCGCACCTGAGACATGACGGTATCGTTGTAAGTCTGCGTGTCCTCGAAGTGAGCCCGGGTGGCATGATTCGAGTCGGACAAGTAACTTGCCATCTCATCCAGGCGTTTGGTCACTTCGCTCAAGATTGCCGCGGCCTGCAGCCGTTCGCGTTGCAGCTGATCGCTGCGATCGCGCACCAGATCCGCTGCGCGAGCCACGACCTTGGCGAGGGCCGTATCATTCTTTACGGTAGCCAGCTCTCCGATCAATGCCGGGGCGGTCCGATCATCCGGATCGGCGGCCGAAAGGCACTCGAGCAGGCGTTTGACGGCGAGACGGGTTTGGGTGTCGGTAGCAGGGAAGGTGATGGTGGGAACCGGGCAAGCCGTATCGACCGCCACCACCGTCGTGGTCAGCGATTCCGCCAGGCGCGCGAGCTCATCGGCGTCGGCATTGCGCCGGTTGGCGGCAGCCAGCGCGCGCAGTTCGTCATCAAGTTGCGGGTTCACCCCCATGCCGGCCGCGCACAGCCGGCCCACCAGCCGGCGCAAGACCTGTTCGACATGCCGCCAGCGGACTTCGTCCGCCTCCATCTCAATCAGGGAATCGCGGTACTTTTGTTTCCAGTCGGCGGTTTCGGGCAAGAGCTTATTCCAAGGGTTCTAAACGGCCATCCTATAGTTCCGTGCACGGCCAAAATGTGTTCGGCTTCGCGGTCGCACGAGTAGCGCTGCGGGGAAAACGCACGTCCATTAAGCGCCCGGCCGCCTAAATTGACTGCTGCGCAGCATTTTCTTGATGCAGGTCCCATCGGACGGTCAGCCCGCAAGATAGGCTTTGGCAAAGGATTGTCATGCTGCGATTGACGTTTTTCATTGCGATTTTGCTGAGCGCTTCGAGCGCTGCGGCAAGCTCGAAGATTTACACCTACCTGGATGCTCATGGGCAGCGCCACTACACCGATGTGCCCGACAACAACCGCTATCGCTTGTTGGTTTTGTCGCCCCAAGACAGGACCGCCAGCGGCGACCGCTATGACTTTCAGTTGCTCGCCAAAGCCACCCAATATGACTCGATCATCGAGCATGCCGCCGTTTCGTCGGCTCTGGAGCCCAATCTTTTGCGGGCAGTTATCGTGGTGGAGTCAGGCTTCAATGCCCGCGCAAAGTCCAAGCGCGGAGCCGTGGGACTCATGCAATTGATGCCGGCAACGGCGAGCCGGTATGGCGTATCGAACCCCTATGATGCGCGCCAGAATGTTCATGGCGGTGCCCGGTACCTCAAGTTCCTCATCGAACACTTCGGCCATGACGTGCGGCTCGCGTTGGCGGCCTATAACGCCGGAGAGGACGCGGTTGAGCGCAATGGCGGCCAGATCCCGCCGTTTAGCGAGACGATGGCCTACGTGCCCCGCGTCCTCAAAATCTACAAAATGCTGACAGAGCAGTCGCGCACGATCTAATTGACTTTCCGTAAGTATTCACTTACCGTAAGTAATGGCTTACCAAACGGCCCTTCTGGCGCTCTCCGACCCGACCCGGCGCGAGGTATTTGAGCATCTTCGGCATGGTCCCAAGTCCGTCGGCAAGATTGCGGCTCAAATGCCGGTGAGCCGTCCTGCCGTATCCCAGCATCTTTCGGTGCTGAAGAAAGCGGGGCTGGTGGGCGATCGCGCCGAGGGCACGCGCCGTGTCTACTACATCGACCCCCACGGACTGGCGGCCATACGGATTTGGCTGGACCAATTTTGGGATGATGCACTGAGCGGATTTAAAGCCGAGCTGGAAAAAGGGGAGCCCACGAAATGATCAAAATTGCGCCGGTGCGCAAGCAAGTGACGGTCGCCGCGAGTCAGCAGCGCGCCTTTGCCTTGTTCACCAACGAGATGTCCCGCTGGTGGCCGGCCACTCACTCGATACTCAAGTCGCCGTTGAAACAGTATGTCGTCGAGCCGCGCGTCGGCGGACGCTGGTACGCCATCGCGGAAGATGGTTCGCAGGGTGAAACGGGACAGGTCATCGAATGGCAGCCTCCCACGCGGCTGGTCCTGGCTTGGCAGCTCAGCGGCGCGTGGCAATTCGATCCAAAGCTCGTCACAGAAGTGGAAGTGCGATTCGTCGCCGAGAGTGCCGAAGTCACACGCGTCGAGCTAGAACATCGAAATCTGGAGCGCATGGGCGACGCAGCGGCGCAGGTGCGCAGCATGGTAGATGCTCCGGGAGGATGGACGGCGATCCTGGAGTCTTTCAAAAAATGTGCGGATGTGTAGGGGAGAGTTCAAATGGCGATGTTTAATGGATTTTGGCTGTGCTGCGCCGTGCCGGCCGCGCTGCTCGCGGCAAATGCGCCCGCAGAAGTTCTCAGCGTCGGTTCGAACGGGTTCGAAGTGAAAGAGACCGTGCACGTGACGGCCGCATCGGACAAGGCATACGCGGCGCTGCTGCAGCCGGCACGCTGGTGGAGTTCCGACCACACGTTTTCAGGCAGCGCCGCAAACCTGGTGCTGGAGGCGCGCGCCGGTGGATGCTGGTGCGAAAGCTTGGCGGACGGCGGCTCGGTTGAACACCTGCGCGTGGTGTATGTCGTCCCCGGCAAGACCTTGCGCTTGCGCGGCGCCCTCGGACCGTTTCAAGGATTGGGAGCCGACGGTGCGTTGACCTGGGTTCTCAGGAGCGGCGCGAACGGCACTGACATCTCCGTCAGCTACACGCTTGGCGGCTATGCCAAGGAAGGGTTCGATGCCGCATCGAAAGCCGCGGATCGCGTCCTCGGCGAGCAGATCGAGCGCCTGAGAAGCCTTATCGACGCTTCGGCTTGACGGCAACTCCGGCGATCTCGAAATGCGCGCCACGCACCAGTTTGGCAACGCCGACAAACGCACGCGCCGGATAGTTGTCCTTGAAGTAGCCGCGGTAGACCGCGTTGAATTTCTCGTAAAGATCCAGGTCCGTGCAATAGACGGTGACCGAGACTAGGTCCGACATCGACAATCCGCCCCTTTCCAAGGATTGTTTGACCGATTCGAGCACCAAGCGTGCTTCGGCTTCAGCCTCGGGCGGAACTTTTCCGGTGGCGGGGTCCACTCCGAGGTGCCCTCCGACGTAGAAGGTTCCTTCGACCATCACCCCGTTGCTGAAGGGGGCCGCCGTCTTCGGATCGGCGCCGGGAGGCGTGACGAAGGTCCGGCCTGGATCGCCGGCGTGGGCGGCGGCAGCGGCGATCAAGCCGGCCAGCAAAATTGCGGATGGTTTGTTCATCTTTTGATCTCGTCTTATGTTTTTGGTATCGCGCCCGCGGGAGTCAGCTTGTCGATCGCCTGCGGCAGCACCTGCGAGAGCTTCGCGGCCAGCACGTCGGGCGACAATCCTACTTTGGCAGCGAGTTCCTTGACGGTGTCGGAGCCGAAGGCTTGGTGGATTTGATCGGGCGAAATCGCTTGATTTGCGCCGGTCCCAACCCACGAGCGCACGGTGCCGCCCAAGCCCTGCTGCTCCAGCTGCGCGACGATGCCTTGCACGCCGCCATGCTTTTGTATCAGTCCATTGACCACTGTGGCCATTTCCGCGCCGACCACGCCGCCCAAAATTCCGTCGAACATGCCCATACACCCTCCCTTAAATTGTTTTCGTCAAAATCCGAAGACCAGGTTGACGCTCGCCACCGTGTCGAGCTTCTTGAGCGGAGCCGGCGGCTTTGTGTTGTCGGTGATCCCGTAACCGACGCTGAGTGCCAACTTATCCGACATCTTCACGGTAAGCGCAAGGTCATCATGCAGCAAGGTGTCGCTCGACCCCGCCTCCATGAGGAATTTGTTCGTGAATACGGTCGTCTTGGTAAAGGCATGCGAGAAATCCACGCCGACCGTTGCAATGGGGTCGCCGGTGGCGTCCAGCGGCGTGCGCGATATCACCAAGCCGGTCGCGTCCTTGTCGATGACTTCAGGCCGAAGCCGCCGATAACCCGCGCCGACCTGTGCGGTGAGCTTGGTGTCGTCGGAATTGATGAGCTTGTAGCCCATGCCGCCCGTCACGCTTGCTTGATATTGAAAACCGTCGAATAGGTCATGCTCATAGCGAAGAGCGCCGAACGCGAACAGGTCGCCTGAGATGGTGTAGTTGGATTGGCCTCTGGTCTCCCAACGCTCCGCCGAGACGATGCCTGAATTCTTTCCGTACAGGCCGCCGGCATAGATCTCATTTTTCCAGGCGCCATCGTAGCGCAGCAAATCGACGTTGCCATTGATGGACTCGGCATCGCTGTTGCCATGGGAGCTTAAAAATCCGAATTGACCCTTGCCGATCCAGACTCCTTGCGGCGGCGGTGCTGCCTCGTCGGCCCATGCGGCCGCAGCGGGCGAAAGCACCAGGAAAATAGCAAGTTTGCGGATGGTAGCCATGATGTTCCTTTATAGATTGATTGAAAATTTAACCAACGCCTTTCCCTGGCGTGCTCACTGTCTACGCCGGATCGATCGCAGCCTAAGCTGGACTTAGGCGCGCTTCGCCAGCAGGTCGCGGATCTCCTCGAGAAGCACCTCGGACTTGGGAGGCGGCGGTGGCGGCGGCGCCACGGCAGGCGCGGGCTTCTTGAGTTTGTTGATACCTTTGATGCACATGAACAGAACGATTGCGATGATCGTAAAATCAAATATGGTCTGGATGAAGGAGCCGTATTTGATCAGCACAGCCTTGCCGGTGGGATCCGCGCCGAGGCTGATGGCCAGATCGGCAAAATTGACGCCGCCGATGACTTTGCCGAGAGCCGGCATGATGACGTCGCCAACCAGCGAAGAGACGATTTTTCCGAATGCCGCGCCGATGATGACACCGACTGCGAGGTCGACCACATTTCCCTTCATCGCAAATTCTTTGAATTCTGATGCTATTCCCATGGCATTCCCCTTCTAAGCGTGCCTGCTTTGGTTTCTAGAACTGAGTGTGCAATCGTACAGCAATCACGGAGGCGGGCCCACGATCGCGGTTATAGGCGGGATGGCCGATCCATTGGTAGTCGAAGCTCAAGTGCGCGAAACTCAACACCGCGGCCGAATAGTAACTCTCAATGAGCCGCTCCGGCCCTGGGTGAGGCAGTTGGCCATCGCCGATCAAGATGCCAAGGCCTCCTGCATTCAAGTATCTCTCTCTCGCCGCTGAGATGCCATTGTCCACGGCGGCGAGCCCGATGGTGTCCGCGGGCCGATGCCAGCGCGCGCCTTGCAGGGAAACTCCGATGGCCAGGGTCCGATCGATGTCCGTGAATTCGTACGCCTCGACATTGCCGGCGGCGTTGCCCGCGCGAATGAAGGCTCCCAGATCCGCCAGGATTTGTTGTTCGATGCTGAGGCTGATCCCGGCGCGGCTGCGATAGCGGCGTACTGCTGCAATATCCGGCGGCAGCTGCGTGCCCTGTTCTGCAGCAACAGCTTCATTGAGCAGTCCCATTCGCCCGCGGCTATCGAATACGGTTAGGAGCACGCGCCCCGATCGATTTGCAACTTCATGCCTGTGCTCGACCTCCAAATCTGTTTGAAACTCGTGAAATCCGGGTTCAAGGTGCGCGCTATTCGGCACATCCGACAGGTCGAACACGCCGCCGCGCAGCGTCCACTCGTGGGAGTACCACTCAATCGCTGCTCCCACGGTGTAGCCCCAGGCGTCGGCAGCGTAATCGAACGTGCCGGCATCAATCACCGACCAATTCAAAAAATCCATGCGGGCGTCGTGAGCAAATCGATTGGTGTCGAATATGTCCACGACGCTGAACTTGCCGGCCGTGAGCACCAAGCGGTTTTCACTTTGAGATCCGCCCAGTTGATTGATGTCCGCTTCAAGCGGGTGCACGTCGCCCGTCAGGTCGAATGTCTGGCGAAGGAACGCGCGCTGCAGCCGGGCATAGGGCTGGTTCTTCCCCACTTTGTAGGCCTCGCCACTGGGAAACCCCGCTACACCGAGTGTGTCGTCAAGCCCAAATCCCTGATCGAGCTCGCCGTTGAACCACGCTTCGGCTCCCGTCCACACCCTTGCGCCGAGATACAGGGTCGCATCGGTGGTCTCGGCGCCTCTGTGGGGCGAGAGGCTATTCTCGCCCCGATAGGGGGACTTGAATCCCGACGTATCTTGCTCCACATAGGTGAATTGTCCGTGCACGGCAAACGTTTCGTTTTCTGCTGGGTCTGCGGCGGCCGCCACGTGCGAGGCCGCGGCAGCCGACAAGCACCACCCGATCACGAGAGCACGGATCATGATGCCCGGAACGCTCGCACCAGGAATACAATTCCTAGAATGGCGAACAGAGCGGCGGCGCCGATATGGATGGCCTTGAGCGGCAGTCGATCGGCAAACGCTTTCCCCAAGAACACCACGGGCACATTGGCGATCATCATTCCTGCGGTGGTGCCGCTCACGACTGCGAGAAGGTTCGGATAGGCCGCCGCCAGTGCCAGCGTTGCGATCTGGGTCTTGTCGCCGATTTCCGCGACGAAAAAAGCGGTCAGCGTGGCTAGGAATGCGCCCATGGCACCGGCGGTACCGGAGCTTTCATCGAGCTTGTCGGGCTTCAAGGTCCAGATTGCCATTGCAATCATGCTGATGCCGACCACGATCTCGAGGGTGCGCGGCTTGAGCAGGCTGCCGAACCATAGGCCGATCGCGCCCGCCGCCGCGTGGTTGGCGAGCGTTGCGCACAATATTCCTGCGATGATGGGCCATGGACGCCGATAGCGTGCCGCAAGCAATAGCGACAAGAGCTGAGTTCGATCGCCGATCTCGGCCACCGATATGGTCGCAATTGAAATCAAAAACGCTTCCATCGGAACTCCGCGCCGCGAGGCGACCGGCGATTATGAATGCGGAACCATTTCAAATGTAATGCAAGGAGAGGCCATGAATGCCGGCGCGACAAGCAACGGGATCCGGATATTAGCCGCTTCGCGCGGCGTAGACGAAACTTTGAACCGGCTCCAGGACCTGGCGAAAAGCCGCGGCCTGATCGTATTTGCGCGCATTGATTTTGCCAAAGACGCCGCTGCGGCGGGTCTGCAATTGCGGCCGGCGCAGCTATTGATTTTAGGCAGCCCCGCCGCGGGAACAGCTCTGATGGTTGCGGCGCCTGGGGCTGCGCTGGATTTGCCGTTGAAAGTGCTGGCGTGGCAAGACTCTGCCGATCGTTGTTGGGTGTCGTTCAATACGCCTGAATATTTGCAGCAGCGGCATGGCTTTCCCGCCGTCTTGATCGGGAATATCGCGGGACTCGAAAAATTGGTGCAGGCGGCGGTCAGTTCATCCGATCGAGGCTAGGAAAATGCTGCCGGGCAAACTTGAGCACTTGTGCATCGGTGGGGTGGTCGGAGTTTTCGACGGCAACTATGGATTTTCCGAGCTGCGGATACTTCTCGCGCAGGTAAGCTGCGAACCCCTGTTTGGTGACATTGTAATCTCGCGGAAAGCGTGATCTCTTATGGTATGCCGCCTGAGGCGGCCGCGTCCGGCCCCCAATGTCGGTGTTTGTCCTACGATGAACCATATCCTGACGGTCAATGCCGGCTCCTCGAGCGTCCGCTATGCGCTGTTTTCAAGCGGCGCGCCGCCGCGCCGATTGCTGGATGGGAAAATGGAGCGCATCGGCGATGAAGATGCGCGCTCGACTGCAGACCGGCTGGTGCAAATGCTGAAAGCAGAGTCTTCGGTCGGCACGCCCGATGCCGTTGGTCATCGCGTCGTGCACGGCATGCGGCATACTGAGCCGGAGCGGGTGTCGCCGGCGTTGCTCGCAGAGTTGCGGCATATCTCGGGCTTTGACCCTGAACACTTGCCGCGCGAAATCGAGCTCATCGAGGAGCTGCAGCGCCGCTATGCCGAAGCTGCACACGTGGCGTGTTTCGACACGGCGTTTCATCGCCACATGCCGGCCGCTGCGACGATGTTGCCGATCCCGCGGCGCTACGCAAGCAAAGGCGTGCAGCGCTACGGATTTCACGGATTGTCCTATACGTTTCTAATGCAGGAACTGCGGCGCCTTGGCGACTCCGCCGCCGCCAAAGGCCGGGTGATCCTGGCGCACCTCGGCGGGGGCGCGAGCATGGCCGCCGTCTTGGACGGCCGAAGCATCGACACCAGCATGGGGTTCACGCCCGCTGCCGGCTTGGTAATGGGGACGCGCTCCGGTGATTTGGATCCTGGGCTGATGAGCTATTTGGCGATGGCCGAGTCGATGGACGCGGCGCGATTTCAAGCCATGGTGAACCACGAGTCGGGCCTCATTGGCATCTCGGAAACCAGCGCCGACGTGCGGGATCTGCTCGAACGCGAGGCCACCGATGTGCGGGCACGCGAGGCGCTCACGCTATTCTGTTATCAGGCCAAAAAGTGGATCGGTGCCTTCGCGGCGGCACTGGGCGGTATCGACACCCTGGTTTTCGCCGGCGGTATCGGCGAGAACTCAGCGCCGATTCGCGCGCGCATTTGCGAAGGATTACAGCACCTCGGAATCGAGATTGACGGGCCGATGAATGACCAGCACGCCGCAAGCATCTCGCGCGGCCGGGTTGCGGTACGTGTCATCCGCACCGATGAAGAATGTGTGATCGCCGAATTGACGTCGCGATTGTTGGGAATGACGGAGGACTGAAAATGCCGCAAACCGCAGCCCCGGTGCTCGATCAGCAGACCGCACGCAGAATCGATGCCTATTGGCGTGCCGCGAATTTCCTGTCCGTCGGACAAATTTATTTGTGCGGCAATCCGCTATTGAAGGAACCGCTCGCCGTCGAGGACATCAAGCACATGCTGCTGGGCCATTGGGGCACAACCCCGGGGCAGAATTTCATTTACACGCATCTCAATCGCGTCATCAAAAAATACGACCTGGACATGATCTATATGTCCGGTCCCGGACATGGCGGCCCCGCCGTGGTCAGCGGCACTTATCTCGAGGGTACCTACAGCGAGGTCTATGCGAACGTCAGCCAGGACGAAGCGGGCCTGCAGCGCCTCTTTACGCAATTTTCATTTCCGGGCGGAATTCCAAGCCACGCATCCGCCGAATGCCCGGGATCGATTCACGAAGGGGGTGAGCTTGGCTATTCGTTGAGTCATGCATTTGGAGCGGTTTTCGATAATCCGAAGCTCGTGGTGGCGTGCGTAATCGGCGACGGCGAAGCCGAGACCGGACCGCTTGCCACTTCATGGCATTCCAACAAGTTTCTAAATCCTGCGAGCGATGGCGCAGTGCTGCCGATTCTTCATCTTAACGGCTACAAGATCGCCAATCCTGCGCTGCTGGCACGCATTCCCCGCGAAGAGTTGCTGCACCTGCTGTATGGATACGGGTGGACGCCTTACTTTGTCGAGGGCGATGAGCCGATGCCCATGCATGAAGCGATGGCCGCTGTGCTCGACACCGTGATCGAGACGATTCGCAAAATTCAAGCCGATGCGCGCAATTCGCCGGCCACCGTCGAGCGGCCTCGTTGGCCGATGATCGTCCTCGTCTCACCGAAAGGATGGACGGGGCCTAAAGTGATCGACGGCAAGCGCATCGAGGGCACCTTCAGGTCGCATCAGGTCCCGATCACGGATCCGGCAAAGAACCCGCAACACCTCAGGCAGCTGGAAGATTGGCTGCGCAGCTACCGGCCGTCGGAATTGTTTGACCAGAGCGGCCGCCTACGGGCGGAGCTCGCGGAACTGGCCCCCAAGGGAGAGCGGCGCATGGGCGCAAACCCCAATGCCAACGGCGGGTTGCTGCTCCGTGATCTGCGCATGCCGGACTTCAAGGACTACGCGGTGGATGTGACGCAGCCGGGTATCGGCGGCATAGGCGATACGCACGTATTGGGCAAATTCTTGCGCGATGTGGAAAAGCTCAATGCATCGCCGCGAAACTTTCGGATTTTTGGACCTGACGAGACCTTGTCCAACGGGCTGGAAGCGGTGTTCGAGGTTTCCAATCGGCAATGGATGGCCGCAACGGTGCCTGACGATGAGTTTTTGGCGCGCAGCGGCCAAGTTATGGAAATGCTGAGCGAGCATCAATGCGAGGGCTGGCTGGAAGGGTATCTGCTGACCGGAAGGCATGGCCTCTTCAATTGCTACGAAGCGTTCATCCATATCGTCGATTCGATGTTCAATCAACACGCCAAATGGCTCAAGGTCACGGCAGGATTGGCGTGGCGGAGAAAAATCGCTTCGCTGAATTATTTATTGAGTTCACACGTGTGGCGGCAGGATCACAATGGATTTACCCACCAGGATCCCGGGTTCTTGGACCATGTCGTCAACAAGAAGGCGGAAATCGTCCGCGTGTATTTGCCGCCTGATGCCAACTGCCTGCTGTCGGTCATGGATCATTGCTTGCGCAGCCGCCACTATGTCAATGTCGTCGTGGCGGGAAAACACCCGGCGCCTCAGTGGCTGTCGATGGACGCGGCAGTCAACCACTGCAGCGAAGGAATCGGCATCTGGCAATGGGCCAGCAGCGATTCGCATGGCGAGCCTGATGCGGTCATGGCCTGCGCCGGAGATGTCCCGACGCTGGAAACGCTTGCGGCCGTTTCCATTTTGCGCAGGGAAATGCCTGAATTGAAGCTGCGTGTCGTCAATGTGGTCGACCTCATGAAGCTGCAGCCGCCTTCCGAGCACCCCCACGGATTGAGCGACAATGATTTCGATGCGTTGTTCACCAAGGACAGACCGGTGATTTTCGCTTTTCACGGCTACCCTTGGCTGATCCATCGGCTTACCTACCGGCGTCACAACCATGACAATCTGCACGTGCGCGGTTACAAGGAGGAAGGCACGATCACCACGCCCTTCGATATGGCCGTGCTCAATGATCTGGATCGCTTTCACTTGGTACTGGATACGATCAGCCGGCTGCCGCAAACCGGCAGCAGCGGCGATCACTTGAGGCAGCAACTGCACGACAAGCTGGTGGAGCACAAGCAGTACATCGACAAGCACGGTCAGGACATGCCGGAGATCAGAAACTGGAAGTGGGAACCGTAGCAGCTGTTGTCCTACACGGCGAATAGCGTGGAACCGACAAGTCCTACGGCATCCGACCTACGTTCGCGCCCGGGGCAGAGGCAATAATGCCTGGAATAAGTAATCGCGCGGCGAGGGGTTTGAAATTTCCAGCAACGTTGAACGGTCACAGCAGACCGCGGGATCGCCGTTCCCGCGAGGCGCGAACTGGGACGGTCGAGGGGTCAATTTCTCGCTGTTCTCGGAATCCTCAGAGTCCGTGGAGCTATGCCTTTTTGATGGGCCGGAGAAAGTTGAGCGGCGTATCCGGATCCGGGAGCGCACCAACGGTGCATGGCACATTTACGTACCGGGGTTGAGTCCCGGGCAGCTGTACGGATATCGCGTATACGGTCCCTACGTTCCTGAGATGGGGCTGCGCTTCAACCCGAACAAGCTGCTGCTCGATCCTTACGCCAAAGTGATCGGCAGGCCGTTGCAGTGGGCCGATGAGCTATTCGGCTACCAGCTCGGCGACGACAGCGCGGATCTGTCATTCGACGATCGCGACAGCGCGCCTTTCGCCCCACTGGCCGCGGTCATCGACTCCGGATTCGACTGGGGCGGCGAGCAGCGTCCCTCGTATCCGGCGCATGAAACCCTGATCTACGAGGCGCACGTGCGCGGCATGACGCGCCTGCATCCGCAGGTGCCCGAGCACCTGCGCGGCACGTATGCGGGGATGGCGTCCGAGCCGATCATCAGGCACCTGAAACAGATGGGCGTCACTGCGCTCGAGCTCATGCCCGTGCACGCCTTCGTGCAAGACCGGCACCTGATCGATAAGGGGCTGCGCAATTACTGGGGATACAACACCCTCGGATTCTTTGCGCCGGAAATGAGCTACGCCTCCAATCCTCGAGCACCTCACGATGCGGTCCGCGAATTCAAAGGAATGGTGAAAATTCTGCACAACGCGGGGATCGAAGTAATCCTGGATGTGGTCTACAACCATACCGCGGAAGGCAACCAGGTCGGTCCAACGCTTTCCTTCCGCGGCATCGACAATTTGGCGTACTACCGCACGATGCCGGGCGATGCGCGGCACTACATGGACTATACGGGTACCGGCAACACCTTGAACATGGTGCACCCCAACTCGTTGCAGTTGTTGATGGACAGTCTTCGCTACTGGGTGACGGAAATGCACGTCGACGGCTTCCGTTTTGATCTGGCATCGGCGCTGGCGCGCGAATTGAAGGATGTGGATCAGCTCGGCGCGTTCTTCGACACAATTTATCAGGATCCCACCATAGCCCCGGTGAAATTGATCGCAGAGCCCTGGGACCTCGGCGAGGGCGGGTATCAGGTGGGAAATTTTCCGCTGGGTTGGATGGAGTGGAACGGCAAGTATCGCGATACGGTGCGCAAGTTCTGGAAGGGCGACATGGGCCTGCACTCCGACATCGCAACGCGCCTGGCCGGCAGCGCGGATCTGTATGAGTCCACGCGCCGGCTGCCCTCGGCCAGCGTCAATTTTGTAACCGCGCACGATGGCTTCACGCTTGCGGATCTGGTGAGCTATGAGCAGAAGCACAACGAAGCAAATGCTGAGGAAAACCACGACGGGGCAGACGACAACAATTCATGGAACTGCGGTGCGGAAGGTCCCAGCGATGACGCGGGCGTCGTGGATCTGCGTGAACGCCAGCAGCGAAACTTCTGGTGTTCGCTCATGTTCGCCCAAGGATCCCCCATGATCAGCGGCGGCGACGAATTGAGCCGCAGCCAGCAAGGCAATAACAACGCTTATTGCCAGGACAATGAACTATCCTGGTACCACTGGGATTTGGATGAACCCAAGCAGGCGTTCTTGGATTTCGCGCAACGCGTCGTCCACTATCGAAAGAAGCATCCCAATTTCCATCGCAGCGTTTTTTACGATCACGACCCCGATGCCAAGCATCCGGACAAAAATATCGTCTGGTTTAGGGCCGACGGCAAGCGCATGGAGGCCAAGGACTGGGAGGACGGAGGATGGATGCGCACGCTCGGAATGTTCATGAACGGCGCGGCGTCCGAAATTCGCGATGATCTCGGCCAGTGCGCCGAGGATACGGATTTCCTGCTGCTGCTGAACGCGCACCACGAGCCCGTGGCATTTCGGATCTCTCACGAGCTCTACCACGGCGGCTGGCGGGTGGCTTTCGATACCGCGCGGCCGACTCTCGAAACAGACAAGGAACCAGTCAAGCGCAATCGCTTGGTGAATCTCGCGGCCCGTTCTCTGGTGCTGCTCAGCCATGAGCGCTAGATGGATAGCGACTTACCGGCTGCAGCTCCACGCCGGCTTTCCGCTGCCCGCGGCACAAAAGGTGCTTGCCTACCTGGCCGAGTTGGGGATCAGCCACGTATACCTGTCGCCTTGCCTGCAGGCGGTGCCCGGTAGCCTGCATGGCTACGATGTCGTGGATCCCAGCAAGATCAGCGAGGATCTCGGCGGTGAGGCGGCGTGGTCGGAGTTCGTGCTAGCGGCGCGCGAGCTCAAGCTGCGAATCCTGCTCGATATCGTGCCCAACCACATGGCCACTTCGCCGCACAACCCATGGTGGGATGATGTGCTGAAGCATGGTCCGTTCAGCCGATTCGCGGATTTTTTTGACGTCCGGATTCCACGCTGCGAGCGTTTCTGCGTGCACCTGTGCTCACTGGCGCAACCTTATGGTGCATCGCTGCAGGCCGGCGAAATCGGCATCGAGATCATTGGACAAGAGCCGCGTGTCAAGCACTACGACAGCACGTGGCCGCTGAACCCGGCATCGTGGGGCGAGGTGCTGGCGGACGGCGATCCGGCTTTCATCGAGCTGGCGCGTCTGAGTGCGCTTGCCGCGCCCGATGAGCAAGCTCGGTGCGCTTACCAACAACAGACTGCTCGTGCGCGCATCAAGCTCACCGAGGCTGCCGAGTCCGGGCGGCTGCAAGCCGCTCTCGACAGCCTGCAGAGCGACAAGGCGCGTCTTGACCGTGTCTTGCGCCGTCAGTTCTACCAGTTGCATGGCTGGAAGCTCGCGGGCGAATTGACCAACTATCGCCGCTTTTTCGACATCGACACGCTCATCGGCTTGCGTATCGAGCGATCCGAAGTGCTCGCCGCAGTCCACGCACGCATCAAAACGATGATCGATCGAGGCGAGATCGACGGGCTGCGGGTCGATCACCCTGACGGCCTGCGCGAGCCGCTGCGATATTTCGAGCAGCTGCAGCGCCTATTGGCGGCGGAGGGACGCATCTATGTGGAAAAGATTCTCGAGAACGACGAGCGCCTCAAGGAGGATTGGCCCATCGATGGGACGGTAGGGTATGAATTCCTGGCGAAAGTAAACCGCTTGTGGATGGACGATCAGCGCACCGACGTGCTGACCGCGACGTATGCCGACTTTACTGGGCACTCGGTGAATTTCGGCAAATTGGTGCGAGAAAAGAAACGCGCCATCCTGGAGACGACATTTTCCGCCTCTCACGAGCAGCTTGCCGACGCGGCGCTCGCCATTGCGCGCGCCGATTGGATCAGCCGAGATTTGAGCCCGCATCAGTTGCGGGATGCGCTGCAAAAATTCATCACCGCGCTGCCGGTCTACCGAACCTACCGGACCGCCGAATCGCTCGACCAGGAGGACAAGCGCGTGATGCTGGAGGCACTGCAAAGCGCGCGCATCGCTTCCGCGGAAATCGAAGCGGCCGCGTTCGACTTCTTGGCCGCACTGCTGACCAAGCCGCAGCTCAACGAGGCCGAGGCGGATTTCGTCGCCAAGTGGCAGCAGCTGACTCCGGCGGTGATGGCCAAGGGTGTCGAGGACACCATGTTCTATTGTTTTGACCGCCTCGTATCCGGCAATGAGGTGGGATCCCAGGCCTCGCTGGTGGGAATTTCGGCCGACAAATTTCACGAATTCTGCCATCATCTGAGCGAGCGCTGGCCGCGCAACATGCTGGCAACCTCGACGCACGACAACAAGCGCAGCGAGGATGTGCGCGCGCGTGTCTCCATCCTCTCCGAGATCCCGGAGCGCTGGTCGGAGGCCCTGCATCAATGGTCGCAGCTCAATGCCGCTGCGTGGCAGAATCGCTTGCCGGACCGGCACGCCGAGTATCTTTTATATCAAACGCTCATCGGTGCTTGGCCCATCGATCGAGACCGCGCATGGCAGTACATGCTCAAGGCCTGCCGCGAGGCCAAGATCAACACGTCCTGGCACGAGCCGAATATCAGCTTTGAAGAAAAGATTCGCGGATTCGTCGGCGGTGTCTTTGAAACGCCGGATTTCATCGCGAGCCTCGAGCGGTTCATTGAGCCGCTGATTTTGCCGGGGCGCATCAATAGCCTGGCGCAGACCCTCATCAAGATGCTCGCTCCAGGCGTGCCGGATTTCTATCAAGGCACGGAACTCTGGGACTTGAGCTTGGTGGACCCGGATAACCGCAGGCCCGTTGACTTCGGCGTGCGTGCGCAAATGCTGGCGCGCGTGCGGCAGCTCGGCGCGGCCGAGGTGTTGGCCGATTGGGACTCGGGCATGCCCAAACTATGGATGACGGCGCGCGTCCTCGATTTGAGCAGGGAGCGCAGCGATGATTTCTCCGCCGCCAGCAAATATCAGCCCCTGGTGGCGCAGGGCAGTCATTTGGCGCGGCTGCTGGCGTTTCGCCGCGGCGAGAATCTGATCGCGGTAGTGCCGCGCTTCACTCTGACCTTGGGCGGAGAATGGGGCGACACGCGGCTGCCGTTGCCGGGAGGCGCATGGCACAACACCTTCACCGGCGAGATCATACAGCGCGAAGTCGCGCCGGCCGACTTGTTCGCGGGATTCCCCGTGGCATTGCTGACTCGAGATGCGTCGTGATTTTTTCGGTCTGGGCGCCGTATGCGAAGTCGGTTGAATGGGTGTCGAAGCAGCGGCGAATCGCGTTGCAGCCGCTCGCTGACGGGGTTTGGCAGGCTGATGTCGATGCCGAGGCCGGATGCGGTTATAAATACTCCATAGACGGTCAAGCCCCCGTTCCCGATCCGCGCGCGCGCTGGCAACCTCAGGGCGTTCACGGCGAATCGCAGATTCCGGATAAATTCCCGGACAGGTTGCGCGCGGACGCGCGGGAAGTCTTTGAGCCTGTGCCGCTCAAGCAGGCCATCCTCTATGAGCTGCACATCGGGACCTTTACGCCCGAGGGCACCTACACGGCGGCGCAAGCGAAGCTCGAATATCTGCGGGAACTCGGCGTCACGCATGTAGAGCTCATGCCGGTGGCGGCTTTCCCGGGCCGGCGAGGCTGGGGCTATGATGGCGTGGATTTGTTCGCGCCATTGCCCGCCTACGGCACGCCGGCGGAACTCGCCGCCTTTGTGGACGCCTGCCACGCACAGCACCTCGGCGTGCTGCTGGACGTGGTCTATAACCACCTCGGACCGGACGGAAATTATCTCGCGCAATTCGGTCCTTATTTCACCGATCGCTACCGGACCGGATGGGGTCCCGCGTTCAACTTCGACGGTCCGGATAGCGATGAGGTACGCCGCTTCGTCATCGACAATGCGCTCATGTGGCTCAAGGATTATGGATTCGACGGCCTGCGCCTCGATGCCGTGCACGCAATCTTCAGCTTCGGTGCGGTGCATGTCCTGGAAGAGCTGTCGAACGCCGTCAGGTCTCTGGGCAAGGAATTGCAGCGTTCATTCGTGTTGATCGCGGAAAGCGATCTGAACGATCCGCGTCTGGTCCGAAGCGCCCAGCAAGGTGGTTACGGCTTGGATGCACAGTGGGCCGATGATTTTCATCACGCAGTGCATCGATATTTTACCGGCGAGTCCGACGGCTACTATGCGGATTTTCACGGGTTACAGGATGTGGCGGCCGCATTGCGCGACGGCTATGTCTATCGAGGGCAATACTCAGCGCATCGCAAGCGCCGCCACGGGCGGCCCCCGTTCGGGGTGGAGGCGCATCAGCTCGTGGTGAGCGCGCAGAATCACGATCAAATCGGCAACCGGGCACGGGGCGAGAGGCTCAGCATGCTGTTGCGGATGCCGCAGCTCAAAGCCATCGCCGCTCTCACTCTGCTCTCGCCCTTCGTGCCGCTATTGTTCCAGGGTGAGGAGTGGGGCGCCGACACGCCATTTCTGTACTTCACTGATCATCAGGACCTGGAACTGGCACGGGCCGTCGTCGAAGGGCGTCGCCGCGAATTTGGCGCATTTAGCTGGCAGGGTGCTATCCCGAATCCCCAGGATGCGGATACGTTTGCGCGTTCGAAGCTCGATTGGCCGCAGTTGGGACAGCCCAAGCATGCCGAGCTGCTCGATTGGTACCGGCGCCTCATTCGGCTGCGACGCGACCGCGTGGTGCTGCCGCGTGAAAGCCGGACAGACTCGGCTCCGCCATTCACTGAATTCGATGCCGCCGCTCAATGGCTGACATTCGTTCATAATGGTGTGCTCGCCGTGTTCAACTTCGGCGATCAGGCGCAGCGTATACCCATGCCGGCCGGCGAGTGGCAGCTGGTGTTGAGTTCTTCACGCGAAACACAGACGGCCGGGGCAGCCGTGCCGCCTGAAACGACGCTGATTTACATCGGGGGTTGAAGTCGAATGGATCTACAGGCGCTACGTCACTTCATCGAGAATGTCTGGCAGCAGTCGATCGTCGAACGCTTGCAAGCATATGTGCGCATTCCGAACAAGTCGCCGGCATTTGACCCGGATTGGGCGCGCCACGGCTACATGGATCAAGCGATCGAGCTGATGGCGGAGTGGTGCCGTGCTCAAGCGGTGCCGCGCATGCGGGTTGAAGTGCGGCGCCTGCCCGGCATCACGCCGGTGTTATTGGTCGACATCCCAGGCGAGCTGCCGGAATGCGTGCTGCTCTATGGTCATCTCGACAAGCAGCCTGAGTTTACGGGCTGGCTGCCGGGACTCGGGCCCTGGGACCCGGTGATTCGCGATGGCAAACTGTACGGGCGGGGCGGCGCAGACGACGGCTACGCAGTATTCAGCTCGCTCACTGCCATCGCAGCGCTCAAGGCGCAAGCCATCCCGCTGCCGCGCTGCGTGCTGCTGATTGAGGCCACGGAGGAGAGCGGCAGCATTCACCTGCCCGCGCACCTCGATGCTCTCGGCGCCAGCATCGGCGAGCCGTCGCTGGTCGTTTGTCTCGACGCCGAGTGCGGCAACTACGAACAGCTCTGGACCACGACCTCGCTGCGCGGCAACCTCGTCGGGACTCTCAAGGTGCGTGTGCTGACTGAGGGCGCGCACTCGGGCCTTGCATCCGGGATTGCACCGACGCCTTTTAGGCTTCTGCAGCAGCTGCTGGCGCGAATCGAAAATCCGGCCAGCGGAGAACTATCGCTCGATGAACTGCATGCGGATGTTCCCGCAGATCGCCGCGCGCAAGTCGCGGCCGCGGCGCATGTATTGGGCGCGCAATTTCTCGACAAGATTCCCTTTGCGGAGGGCGTGCAACCCGTGTCGGCCGATGCAGTGCAATTGCTGGTCAACAACACCTGGCGGCCTTCGCTGGCGGTAACCGGAGCCGACGGATTGCCTGCCTTGAGCGCGGCAGGCAACGTGCTGCTGCCGCAGATCTCGCTGAAAATCTCGCTGCGCTTGCCGCCCACGGTGGATCCGGCACGCGCCAGCCGGGCGGTTCAGGCGGCCTTGCAAGCCAATCCGCCCTATGGCGCGCAGGTGAGTTTCAATCCCGAGTCTTCGTCCGGCGGCTGGAATGCGCCTGAGTTCGCGCCCTGGTTCGAGCAGTCGATGCAGCGCGCTTCGAAACATGTCTTCGGACGCGATGCCGTGAGCTTGGGCGGCGGCGGCACCATTCCTTTCTTGAGGATGCTGGGGGAGCGGTTTCCGCAAACTCAGTTTTTTGTCACCGGCGTGCTGGGGCCGCACTCCAATGCACATGGACCCAATGAATTCCTGCATATTCCTTATGCAACCCGCCTCACGGAGTGCGTGAGCATAGTGCTGGCTGATTTCGGCGCGCAGTGCCGTTCACAGTCCTAGCTTGCGGGAGAAGTAGGTGTATTCGCGGGCGTGCATTTTTGCCTTCTCATCGAGCGTGGCGCCGGCCCCGTGGCCGCCTTCGATGACTTCGAAGTACAAGTAAGGCACGCCCATCGCCGCGAGCTTGGCGGCGAACTTTCGCGCATGCTGCGGCCCGACGCGGTCATCCTTGGTGGTCGACCAAATCAGGGCTTCGGGATATTGCACGCCGGACTTCAGGTTGTTGTAGGGAGAGATCGACGCAAGAAATGCGCGCTCTTCGGGCACCGACACGCTGCCGTACTCGGCAACCCAGGAACTGCCGGCCGCGATCTGTTCATAGCGCAGCATGTCCAGCAGCGGAACCTGGATATCGACTGCGCGCCAGAGCTGCGGGTGCTGGATGAATTCCACCCCCATGAGCAGGCCGCCGTTCGATCCACCCATGATTCCGAGATGCGCGGAACTCGTGAAACCCTTCGCGATGAGATCCTCGCCGACGGCCGCAAAGTCGTCATAGATGCGCTGCCGATGCGTCTTGAGCCCCGCTTCATGCCATGCGGGGCCGAATTCGCCGCCGCCGCGAATATTGGCCAGCACAAAGATGCCGCCCCGCTCCAGCCACAGTTTGCCGAGCTCCGCCGAATAGGTCGGGGTGCGGGCATCGAGAAAGCCGCCGTAAGCATTCAAAATCGCGGGCGTGCTTCCGTCCATCTTTATCGCCGTCGGATGGACGATGAAATACGGGATCTTCGTGCCGTCCTTGGAAGTGGCTTCGAACTGCTCGACCATGTCGCGAGAGGCGTCGAATTTCGCCGGCAAGGTCTTCACGGTCTGCAGCGAACCCTTCGCCAAATCGGCCAGCATCAGCTTGGGTGGCGTCAAAAATCCGGTGACTTGAACGAAGGCTTGCTCGCCGTGCAAATTCGTGTCGATGATGTTCACGGAAATATTGTTCGGCAAGTCGAGCGCGCGCCGCGACCAGCGATTGTTCGGTTCGGGCGTGTACGCGTAGGCCCGGCCGTTCACGTTGTCGAGAGTATGGACCACGAGGTGGCCTCGTGTGGCTCCGGCTTCGACGAATGCTTCTCGCGCCGCGGGTGCATACACCAGTGCGGGTTGCAGGTGCTGCGGATCGGCCGACATGGCTGCAAGCTCGAGGGATACCAGCGACCCTTGCAGCAGCGTCGCTTGGCCGGCGCGCTTCCAATCCTCGTGCAGGCTGACGATGACGCGCCCGTCGATGAGCGCCAGCAAATCCACTTTCATCGGCAGGGCCAATTTCGCCGCGCCCTTCGGGCCCAACAAATAATTCTCGAACTCAAAGATTGAGAGCGCACGCTGAATGAATGCCGCGCTATGGCCCGCTCCGTCGCTCAAGGATACCGGCGCTACGCCGACGTCGTCGGGGGAGCCACGATAGACCTCGACGGCGGCATCGAGCGGTTGGCCGCGCTTGATGCGCTTGACGACGAAGGGGTATCCCGAGCGCGTCGTTTCGCCCGGCTTCCACTCCCGCGCCAGCAACAGAGTATCGGCGTCCAGCCAGGCAACGTCCTGCTTGCCGCTCGGCAAAGAGAAACCGCTCTCGACAAACGCGCCCTTGCTCACATCGAACTCGCGCAGCGTCACCGCATCCTCGCCGCCGTCCGATAAATTTACGATGCAGCGCTGTTCTTCGGGTTCATGGCAGATTGCGCCTTTCCAGAACCAATTGGCTTTTTCGGATTTGGATAGCGCATCCAGGTCGAGGACGGTGTGCCAGCCGGGCGCCGCGCTCGGAAAGTCTGCTTGGCTGGTCTCACGCCAGATTCCGTGCGCATGCTCGGCATCCTGCCAAAAATTAAACACCTTGCCGGCGATGATGCTCGGCTCGGGAATCCTGTCCTTGGCCTCGACGATGACCTGTGCCTCATGGAACAGCGACTTGAACCGAGGGTCTCGCTCCAGCACATTGTCGGTCTTGGCGTTTTCCGCCTTGACCCAATTCATCGCACGCTCGCTGTGCGCTTGCTCGAGCCAAATGAAAGGGTCGTCGGCCTGGGGCGTGGCGAGGACAGCGCCGATGAAAGCGGTGCCCGCTGCAAAACCAAATAGTGGGAGAATTTTCATGGCGGAAATATACACGCACGTAAGCGTGGCGGCGATTGATCGTGGTAGTTTTTACAAAGCGGCCGCTCACGCCGTCATCAGCGCCGGTCGCGATCCATTTGCCGCCTTCACGGTTCTTCGCGGATTCGCGCTCGTTGAGATGCGGTAATTATGTCAGATCGATGTGTCGCCTCCGTGACATGCGCGGCCGCCACACGGTGGATATGGCCTGTTCGACTCTGTCCATTAGTAATAGAGTAGCGCGCGTAGGCAACACGGGGCGGCTGGGAAGAATACCAACCCAAGGTGTTCGCAACTACAACGAAAACGATACGGGGTCAAAATCAAATGGAGGTCATATGAGAATCCGCTCAGCGGCACCGGGCGTAGCGCTCGGCGCTTTAACGTTGGCGAGCATGGCGCTTGTGCAAAGCGCATCCGCAGCGAAGCACATCGAATCGCTCGGCGCTGCCGATCAGAATGCAGTTACACATTTCCGTGTCTACTTGCCTCTTACTCATACTGACGCTCTCGAGAGGCTGCTGCAGAGTCAAACCGACACGGCTTCGGCAAATTATCATCAGTGGCTGACCCCTGCTCAGTTCAAGCAGCAATTCGGCCCGAGCCGCAGTGACGTCGCGAAGGCCACGCAGTTGCTCCAGGATGCGGGCTTCAAAGTAGTCGGTGAGAATACGCAGAATCTCGAAGTCGAGGGCCCGGTGTCGGCGGTCGAGAGAATGTTCAACACGCAAATCGAGCGTGTGCAGGTGAAGCCCGGCCACACGAGAATGGCGGCGGCCAACCATCATCTGACGCTGCCTCAGTCGCTCGCGGCGATGGGGGCCGTCATCCCGGAGTTTGCCCCGCATCTGCTTTCGCAGGTGCATTCGCATGTGATACGGCCGCTCGCGGACGCTGCGGCGCTATCGCTGAGCCCCGGCGGCGGCGGTGCCCCGGCAGCGCGCCTGTCGACGGCCGATAGTTTCTATTACGCCAACGACCTGAATGAGGCCTATTCATTCCCGTCGTTCCAGACCGAAGTCACGCCGTTGTTCTCGCGCAAGAAACTCCAAATCGCAGGCGTCGGCGCGCACATCGGCATCGTAATCTCCTCGGTAATCGATCCGGCGGATCTTGCGAAGTCCTTCAACTCGACGGTCAGCACCAGTGCGACCGACGTCGACGTGCAGGCGTATACCGCAAATTCCAATCTGCCGGTTCCGACCGTGAAGATCCGCCCGGTTGACGGCGGCAGCGGCGCGTTCGTTCCGGACACGGCCGATTCAAACGAAGCTTCGCTCGATACGCAGATGTCATTGGGTACTGCGCCGGGCGCCACCGAGACGCTGTATAACCTGCCGGTGCTGACGACGGACGAAATCATCGCCGGCTACACGGCCGTGAATGAAGACAACGCGGTCGACGTGGTCAGTTCATCGTTCGGTGAATGCGAGCTCGATTTCACGGCCGCGTACAACAACGGCACGGACTTCACCAGCATCCTCAAGACGATTCACTCGTTGTTCCAGCAGGGCAACGCGCAGGGCATCACCTTCCTGGCGAGCTCCGGAGACAACGGCGCGCCGTCCTGCGTATCGCAGGCCTTCGCCGATTCTCCCGTGCTCATCGACGGCACGAATTTCGTGCTGGGCGTTCAGAATCCGGCGGATGATCCGAACGTCACGTCCGTGGGCGGGACGAATTTGCAGACCGTTGCCAGTCCCGGCGTCAACGATTCGACCTACCTGAGCGAGAACGCGGATTTCGACCCGCGCCTGCCGATTACCTTTCCGCTCCCCGACGGAACGACGGGCAGCCTCGGTAATAACACGTGGGGCTCGGGAGGCGGCTTCAGCCACATTTTCGCCAAGCCGGCGTATCAATTTCTCGTCAATACGGGAAGCAACGTGCACCGTGCAGTGCCTGATGTTTCTCTGATGATGGGCGGTTGTCCGGGTGACGCGGACCTTGCCGCGCAGGACTGCAGATTCTTACCACGCAGCGCCGTCATTGTCTGGATTGGCGGCGTCCCGAATTTGCTGATCGGCACGAGTTCAGGATCCCCGGAAATGGCCGGCGTATTGGCGCTGGCCGTGGAGCTAAACCGCGGCCGTCTGGGCAATGTCAATCCGATGATCTATGCGCTGTCCGCGGTGCAAACCATCGCCGGCGGCACCAAGGCGCCGAAGGCGTTGCAGTTCTTCCACCGCGACATCTCCGGCGACAACAACGGCTTCAAGGTCAAGCCCGGCCAGGCGTTCAGTGAAGTGCTGGGCAACAGCACGCTCGACGTGAAGAACTTCCTGTTGTTGCAGGGCGCTCCGGCGGCAGGTACGCCGAGCACGCCGAGCAACCCGTGATCGGCCAGCCTTTAACATAGACAAGATTGAGGCGATTCGGACGGCAGGGCTCAAAACCCTGCCGTTCTTTTTGGGGGCGGCGTTTTTTTCAGGCTGCAGCGCTCGGACGCGCCGATACCCGTGAATGCCAGGCACGAAGGTGCGCGAGTTCCGCGGGCATTTCTATGCCGATGAAGGCCGCAAAGTCTATCGTGGTCAGCGCGATGATATCGGCGATCGTATAGTGATCCGCGGCCAGAAATTCGCGCGATGCCAGTTCATCGTTGAGCCATTGCATGGCCTTGACCGCCCTGATCCGGCTTGCCTCCCCGAAGTCCTTGTATTGCGTGCCCAGATGCGCGGTGAACTTGTGCGTGTTGATCCAGACGGCGCCGACTCGGCTCATGAGCGCAAACTCGATGCGGCGCATCCACATCTCGACCTGCGCGCGTTGCCAGGCGTCATCGCCGAACAAAGCAGGTCTCGGGTGCAGTTCCTCCAGGTAGCGGCAAATGGCAATGCTTTCCGACAGCGTGGAGCCGTCGTCGAGTTCCAGCACCGGCACCTGTCCGAGGGAATTCTTGACCATGAAATCAGGATGCTTGTGCGCACCTTGCCGCAGCGGCACGTGCACGCAGGGGATGGAGACGCCCTTCTCGGCGAGGAAAATGCGCACGCGGCGCGGATTCGGCGCGGGATTATTTTCGTTATACAGCTTCATAGGTGCGATCCACAAACCTTTGGGAGCGGCTCCATTATAATCAGCGGCCAACGCGCCAAACCCTCACTTCAGGATACTACATGAGCGAATCGCCGCTGCCGCACGCCGCCCCCGAAAATGTCGGATTGGCTCCGGCGGGTCTCGCCCGTCTGGGACGCGTGATGCGAGGGGAAGTCGAGCGCGGCCGCGTTCCGGGAGCGGTCGCGCTCATCGCTCGGCGCGGCGAAATCGCTTACTTCGAAAGTTTTGGAAACCGCGATCCGGCGAACGGCGCGCCGATGGCCAAAGACAGCATCTTTCGCATCTATTCGATGACCAAACCCATCGTATCGGTGGCCGCCATGATGCTGTGGGAGGAAGGGCGATTCCTGCTCAGCGACCCGATCGGAAAATATCTGCCCGAACTGGGCACGGTCCGCGTCGCCGCGATATCAGGCACGGACATCGAGCTCGTTGCGGCTGAAAGACCCATCACCATTCAGGATTTGCTGCGCCATACGTCGGGACTGACGTATGAGTTCCGCGGCAACGGCCCCGTGCACAAGCAATACATGGCCGCACGGATTTATAGCCGCGATCAAAGCAACGCCGATCAAGTCACTGCGTTGAGCAAGCTGCCGCTGCTGCATCAGCCGGGAACCCAGTGGGAGTACAGCCGATCCACCGACGTGGTAGGGCGCCTCATCGAGGTCCTTGCCGGCGTGCCGCTGGCCGAATATTTGCATCGGCATATTCTAGGGCCCCTTGGAATGGTCGATACGGCGTTTCACGTGCCCGCTGTGCTGCAGGCGCGGCTGGCGGAGGGCTTTGCCAAGGATCCCGATACCGGCTCAGGCGTCCAATTGGTCAACGTCAAGGATAAGCCGAAGTTCGAATCGGGCGGCGGCGGATTGGTCTCGACGGCGGGCGACTATGCCCGTTTCCTGCAGATGCTGTTGAATCGCGGCAAGCTGGATGGCGTGCGCTATTTGAGCCGCAAGACCATTGAGCTCATGACGGCCGATCATCTCGGCCCCATCACGGGCGCGCCCGATCTGCTGCTGCCGGGTTACGGATTCGGGCTTGGCTTTGCAGTCCGGCTGCAGCCGGGAATCTCGCATGTTCCGGGTTCGGTGGGCCAGTACTTTTGGGGCGGCCTCGCGGGCACTACGTTTTGGGTCGATCCCGCCGAAGAATTGTTCGCGATCATGATGATCCAAGCGCCGGGACAGCGCGATTACTTCCGAACTCTGTTCCGTGATCTGGTCTACGCGGCGTTCGACGATTGAACGCTGAGCGCGGCAGATTGTGCGCTCAGGGCGGAAAGTGCTTCCGGTGCAAGCGCGGCTTGCGCGCGCCACCAGTTCCCCGTCAATAAACAGCCGTGCTCGCGGGTGAATACCTCGCTCAGCGCCGGCGGTATGGAAAGAAACTGCAGCCATTGCTCGGGAAAAACATCCCGCGGTCCGCAATGAAACCAAGGTTCACCGCTCGATTCCTCTTCCTCGTTGCGCGGCCGTGGTAAATCGCGGAACACGCAGTCGGACACCAGGCAGATCTCATCGTAGTCGTAGAAGATGACCCGGCCATGGTTGGTGACGCCGAAGTTCTTCAGCAGCAGATCGCCGGGGAATACATTGCTGGCAGCCAGGTCGCGCAATGCGTTGCCGTAGTCGATAATGGCGGACTCGGCGGCGGCGGGTTCGGCTTCACGCACAAATAGATTCAGGGGCCGCAAGCGCCGTTCGATGTAGCAATGCTCGACGATCAGATCGTCGCCTTCCACGCGGCAGCTTTCTTTCGCGTGCTGCAGCAATTCCTCGGCCAGGGCGGGCATGAAGCGGGCGCGCGGCAGCCTTAGGCGCTTGAACTCCTGTGCATCGACCAACCGGCCGGCACGATCGTGGCGAAAGACGAATTGGTAGCGTTCCATGACTTCGGCGCGTGTCGTCGTTTTCGGGGCCCCAAACTTGTCGCGTATCACCTTGAACACCAGATCATGCGACGGCAGCGTGAAAACGATCATGACCAAACCGCGATCCCCGGGTGCGTGAACGAAGCTATCGATCGATTTGTCCAGGTGCCGCTGCAGCGCGAAGTACCTTTCAGTCTTGCCTTGCTTGGCGCGCCCCAGCACCGTGTAGAGCTCGTCGACGGACTTGCGGGGCATAAAGGATCGCAGCAGCGTGATCGCCGCGCTGACCACGGGCAGATCGACGTGAAAATAGCTGCGCGAATAGCCGAACAGAGAGCCCACGTCGGCACGCGCCAGCATCACGGCATCGATGTGCACGCTTTTCTGCGCGATGCTGAATGAGAGCACCAGCGGTGTAATAGTGCCGTCGCCGATCACGCGGCCCACCGCGAAAGCCTGCATGCCGCGGTAGAACACCGGCTCGATCAGTTCGATCGACTCGGGCGCGCCGCTGATGCGGCCCGTTGAAAAATAGCGGCCGATTTCCGCGCTGATGCGGTGTACCGCAGAGTCCATGTCGCCGAGGGCCGCGCTGAACGGCAGATCGGCCAGAATTTCGCGCACTGCCACGGGCAGCGAGGCGCCCACCCGATAGACGCGGATGGGCACGGATCCGGAGGCGCGGCCTGCCGTCGTCGCGCAAAATTCGACCGCCTTGTTGACGCCGACCGTGCCGAACAAATCGCGGGTTACGGAGTTGAAAAAGGTGTGATAGAAGTCGCTGTCGGGCCGCCGCGCGACGAGTGCGGCGTAGTCGCGCTTGATGTCGGACCAGAGTGCGACATCGACGCGTCGCGCCGCCAGTTGCCCGCCGGCTGCGGCGACGCAACGCGCCACCCTCTCTTCATACAGCTCGATTCGCTGCACGGAATCCAGCTTCGCAGCATGCCAATCCTCGGCGAGGAAATTCCGCGCCGCGCGCCGCGTGATGCGGCCGAACTCTTCGTTATAGAGTCGAAAGTGTTCGGCAATCTGCGCCGCCGTCGCGGCGGCGAGGTCTGCGCGCATTTGCAATCTCTCCTTACGCCACCACGCGTTCAGGCCCGGTGACCGCGTGGAACTGTTCGGTCTCGGTGCTGCCGGCCATGGCAACGGTGGAACTCTTGGCGCTGATTGCCGTCTGCACGGCGTCGAAATATCCGGTGCCGACGAATGCTTGATGCTTGGTGGCGCGATAGCCGGCTGCTTCCTGCCCGAACTCGCGTTGCTGCAGCTGCGAATAGCCCAGCATGCCGTCGGTGCTATACGCGGACGCCAATTCGAACATGGACAAATTCAGCGCATGCCATCCCGCCAGGGTGATGAATTGGAAGCGGTAGCCCAAGGCGGCCAATTCCTCGCGCCACTTCTTCATCGCGGGTGCGCCGAGCTTGGCTGCCCAATTGAAGGAGGGCGAGCAGTTGTAGGCCAGCAATTTCCCTGGAAATTTTGCATGGATTGCCGCGGCGAAGCGCTTCGCCTCGTTCATGTCGGGCTTGGAGGTTTCGCACCAGATCAGATCGCAATAGGGCGCATACGCCAGTCCGCGGGCGATGGCTTGATCGATTCCGGCCTTCACGTAGAAGAATCCTTCGCTGGAACGCTTGCCGGTGAGGAAGGCTTGATCGCGCGGGTCATGGTCCGTCAACAGCAGATCCGCCGCATCCGCATCGGTGCGCGCGATGATCACCGTCGGCACGCCCATGACGTCCGCGGCGAGTCGTGCAGCCACGAGCTTGTTGATGGCTTCGGCCGTTGAAACCAGAACCTTGCCGCCCAAGTGGCCGCATTTCTTGGCGGACGAGAGTTGATCCTCAAAATGCACGCCGGCTGCGCCGGCGCGTATCAGCGCCTTGGTGAGTTCAAAGGCATTGAGATTGCCGCCGAAACCGGCCTCGGCGTCGGCAATGATGGGCGCCAACCAGTCGATGTCGGACTTGCCATCCATGTGATGAATCTGGTCGGTGCGCAGCAGCGCATTGTTGATGCGATCCACCATCTTGGGTACCGAATCGACCGGATAGAGGCTCTGGTCCGGATAGACCTCGCCGGCCGAATTGGCATCGCCCGCGACTTGCCATCCCGAGCAATAAATGGCTTTTAAGCCGGCCTGCACCGTCTGTATGGCCTGATTGCCCGTCATGCAGCCGAGGCCCGCCACTACGGGTTCGGCATGCAGCAGGCGCCAGAATTTCTCCGCGCCGAGCCGCGCCAGCGAATATTCGATTTTGACGGAACCGCGCAGCCGGGCCACATCGCCCTCGCTGTAGGGACGTTCCACACCCTGCCATCGACCATTCGCTTGTGCGTTCATCAGTGCTCCTCAAAGTCTGCTTGCCTAAAGGGATGCAGCAAGCTTAGAGTGTAAAAGCGCGGATTTACACATTAGAAATTTCACAGTGTGAATTTCACATAGGAGCCTCCATGGCCGGCCTGATTCGCCAGGGACACTTCCTCGGGGCAAAGCTGCGATCGCTGCGCAAGCGCAACGGTTTAACCTTGGACGAGCTGTCCGCGCGCTGTGTGCAAATCGATGCGGTTTCGGCGCCTTCTGTGTCCTACTTGAGCATGGTGGAAACCGGCAAGCGCATGCCCTCCGCTGAAATGCTGGACATGCTGGCCGGTATTTTCAGCAAGGATGCGCGCTGGTTTTTGGATGAGAACACGGATGTCGAGGTCGCGCCGCCGCCTCGTCAGCGCGGCGGCCTGGAAGCCATGCCGCTCGAGCCGGCATTCCTGTTCTCACATGAACTGCTGCAGAACGCCCTGCCGGAATTGCTCTCGCAAACCGGCACCACCGGCCGGCAATTCGCGCAGCTCCTGATACGCGTGTGGCAGGAGACGCGTCACAATAATTTTCCCGATATCGAACGTGCGGCCGAAGAATGCGGCAATCGGCAAATGCCTTTGACGCTCGACGCCGTCGTCGCGATTTGCAATCAGCACGGTCTGGCGATCAAGTGGTTCGACGGCGACGGCCGCAAGCCGGGCGGGGCGCTCATTCGATCCCGTTTCGAGGCGCCGGGAACCGTGCTCGTCAACAAGCGTCTGCGCGGCCAGCAGGAACGCCTGAAATATGAATTGGCCTTTTTTGTGGGCCACAAGATTCTGCACAACGGCGACGGCATGATATCGCCGCACAGCGCCGCGCAATCGGGCGACGGGGAGACGCCTGGATCCGCAGGCGGCATGGGTGCGCAGGATGTGCTGTATGCCTGGCGCGACTTCGAGTGCAGTTTTTTTGCCGGCGCGCTTCTTTGTCCGCGCATCCCGTTTCGCCGTTTCCTGATTCGTGAATCGCATAACGTCGATGCCTGCCACAAGGTCGGGGTGACGCCGGCATTGGTCATGCGGCGCATGACGGCCGTGTCTCCCTACCGGCATTGGCATTTCTTCGATGCCTATCCGCCGGGCTATCTTCGCGCGGTGTATCGCGGCAACGGCATTCCGCTGCCCTGGGGCAACATGAGCCTGGTTTCCGATCCCTGTCCCCGCTGGGCGGTGTTTCGTCTGCTGCAAACTCCGGATGCGCCCTCGGTGCAGAAGCCCAAATCGCAGATATCGATCATGCAGGACGGCAAGCGTGCGCGCCTTTATTGCTGTCATTCATTGCTGACTCGCGATGCGTTGGATGAGCTGCATGTGCTGTCGGTGGGTGTGGACTTGCTGCCTGCATTGGACGCGCAGGGGTTTGACGGCGAGGAAATCGTTGCGGCGGTCGCGCAGTCCTGTGGGCGCGGCGGCGGCGACGGCGCCATCCCGGCGTCTGCCTCCGCTGCGATTCGCGCAGCCTCGCAGGTTCTGAATATTTCGTGGATTGCGGATGCGCTGGGATCGAAAGCCAGCGTCATCTGCCCACGCAGCGGCGCCTGTCCTCGACACCCCCAGGCGTGCGCCTAAGTTCCGGCCGCAATCGTATGGTGCAGGGCAGGTGGAGCGTTACGATTGCCACGCCGATGGGCGATAAATCCGGCGTGCTCGAGCTGCGGGTCGACGGCAACACCCTAAGCGGTTCGCTATCCGATGCCGATCACCATGTCGATATCAGCGACGGCAAAATTGAGGGCAATCGCCTAAGGTGGCGCGCAATGATCACCAAGCCCATGCGCCTGAGCTTCAGTTTCACCGCAGTGGTGGAGGAGAATCGCATCAGCGGCACCGCGCGCCATATGTTGGGCACCGCATCGTTCACCGGCACGCGGCTCTAGTCACTCAATCGGCGCGTACATCTCCGTGCGCAGCTTTTCGACCGGTGTGTTGCCCGGATCATCCACATAGGATGAGATCACCGGTCCGTTGGCTTTATAGCCATGCACGGCCATGTAGGCCAGCAGTTGCTGGTGAGTTTTCGGCAAGTCCTGGTAAGCACCCACGTGGGTGGTTTTCAGCGCCTTTCCGGCATAGCTTTGCGCAACCTGCACACCGTCCGCGCCGGCAATGTCGCCGCGATCCACCGGAATTCCGGCGTCGAAAATAAACGTGCCCGCCGTCATGTCGCGGTCGATGCCGAAAGGTGCGCCCGCGAAATGAAGCTTGTTTTTGGACATGAACTTGCCGATCTGCGCAAAGCCGTCCGAATAGGCCTTGGCGATTCCGTCCGCCGGGGAGGCCTCCGCGACGAGCAAGACGGGCGCCGCTGTGAGTTGCACGGGTTCCGCATTGAATCCCGCAATGTCCGCATTCGGCATGCCTTCGACCAGAGTCTTGAGCCTGTTCAGTCCGGTCGTGAAGTCCTTGCCCAGCATGCTGTCCATCGTTAGGCCAACGTAGTGACCGATGGGATTGGCTCCCATGTCCACGTCCACTGTCCAAGTGGCGCGCGTCATGACGCCCTCGGGTGCCAATGTCACCATCGATTTCGCGACTCCCATCTCGCCGAAGTCCAGATCGCTCGCCACGGCTTGGTTGGGGGTGGATGACGTAATGAGTTGGCTGCCGGACCCGACTTTTTCATTGCCTTTCCAGACGAGCTTGGCCCCCACGCCGTCGCGCGCACCTTCCGTCGTCTGGATCATGTTGGGGTCCAAATCTTGCCAGGGAGACCATTTGGGGAATAACACGAAGGAATTTACCGTCGCGTAAACCAAGCTCGCGGGCCTGTTGATCGTAACAGAGCGGGCGACTTTGACATGACGCGGCAATATCAGGCCGATGACGGCAAGCAGGACCACGACCCCGACCAGGCCGATGAGTATTTTTTTCAGCATGTGGCTCCCCAAAAGACTCGCGGCGTCAGCCGGAGCTATTTTCTTCTAATTCGCCGGCCGCGCTTTGCACGTAATTCGGCAATCCCATTTTCTCGATCAAACCGAGTTGTTCTTCGATAAAGTCGATGTGCTCTTCCTCGCTCTTCTGGATGTGCACCAACAGATCGCGAGTCACGAAATCCTTGACCGTTTCGCAGTGCGCGACGGCCATCTTATACATGGGGTGCGCTTCCATTTCGCGGCGCAGATCGCACTGCAGTATCTCTTGTACATCCTCGCCGATGAACAGCTTGCCCAAATCCTGCAGGTTCGGTAGTCCGTCCAAAAAGAGAATCCGCTTGACCAGGCGGTCTGCGTGCTTCATTTCATCAATGGATTCCTCGTACTCGATTTTCCCGAGCCGTTTCATGCCCCAGTTGTCGAGCATCCGCGCGTGCAGGAAGTATTGGTTGACGGAGGTGAGCTCGTTCTTCAGCGCCTGATTGAGGAAATCCAATACTTTCGCGTCACCTTGCACGGCCGGCCCCTTTGTTTATTTGCGCGGGTATTTAAGCCCGGATTGTAAGCCGGAACCCAAGCCGCAAGGAATTTCAATTGGCCGCTAGACCGCGAATTCAGGGGCGGCGGGCGAGAACAGGCCGGGCCGAGAGGAGTCGCATGCTTTTAAGCAAGAAGCTAATGCCGATTTGGCCTCAGGCAAGCACTTGCCGCAGCAGGTTCCCACCCCAAGATCGCGCGTCAGGTCACGCAAGGAGGTGGCTCCGTCTTTCACGGCGCTACGGATTTGTCGGTCTGAAACGGCTTTGCAAACGCATACGATCATGGGGTTTATTGTGAACGCGAATGCGAATGATTGTCAATACCGTATGACTGTCACGGGTCACGGTTACGCTGCGTCATCTCATTATGTTTAACTTGTGATGGAATAGCCGCTCCCGGTGATCCGCCGGTCGATGCTGCCCTTAGATGTGGGACCTAAAAACGTGTTAAAAACCAATAAGTTGTATCGCAGGTCGTTTGCTGCTTGTGCCGCGCTGCTGCTGGCCGCCTGCGGCAAATCGGGCGGACCGCAGGCTCCGCCGCCGCCTCAGGTCAGCGTCGCGCAAGTGCTCGTCAAGCAGGTCAAGGACTGGGACGAATTCACCGGCCGGCTGCAGGCGGTGGAGACCGTCGAGATTCGCCCCCGAGTTTCGGGTTACATCGACAAAGTGGCGTTCACCGAGGGCAGCCTGGTCAAGCGCGGAACGCTGCTTTTCGTCATCGATCCGCGACCCTACCAGGCCGACTATGATCGCGCTGCCGCCGACCTCAAGCGCGCCAAAACGGCGTTGGATCTCGGCCGCATCGAATTGACGCGCGTGCAGCGGCTGAAGGACAGCGGCGCGGTCTCCCAGGAAGAGCTGGACCAGCGTAAAAGCGCGGTGGCCCAGACGGAAGCCGATGTCGCCGGCGCCAATGCCGCGCTCGAAGCGGCCTCGCTCAACCTGAATTTCACCAAGGTCGCCAGTCCCATCGACGGCCGCGTCAGCCGCGCCGAGGTAACCCGCGGCAACCTGGTCACGGGCGGCAGCAACGGCGGCACATTGCTCACCTCGGTGGTGTCGATGGATCCCATCTATCTGTATTTCGATGCCGATGAGCAGAGCTATCTTCGCTACACGCAGATGGCGCGCGGCGGCGAGCGTCCGAGCTCCCAGGAATCCGGCAAGCCGGTGCAGGTCGGCCTTGCCAATGAGCAAGGGTTCCCGCACGCCGGCACTGTGGACTTCATCGACAATCAATTGAATCCTCAGACCGGTACCATTCGCGCCCGCGCGGTCCTGCCGAACAAGAATGGACAATTCACCCCCGGCATGTTTGCCCGCGTGCAATTGCTCGGCAGCGGCGCCTATTCCGCGGTGTTGATCGACGATCGCGCCGTCAACACCGATCAAAGCCAGAAATACGTCCTGGTGCTCGGTGCCAATGACCAGATTGAATACCGCAAGGTCAAGCTCGGTCGCGTGATCGATGGCCTGCGGGTGGTGAAGGAGGGCCTCAAAGCCGGCGACGTCATCGTCGTTAACGGCGCGCAGCGCGTGCATCCGGGAGTCACGGTCGCGCCGCAAAAGGTGACCATGGGCGCCGACGGCGCAGCCGCCGCGAGCTAGAGCCGGCCGATGAACATATCTTCTTTCTTCATCGAGCGGCCGATATTTGCCACGGTGCTGGCGATATTGATCACGGTTGCCGGCTTGCTCGCCATGCCGAATTTACCGATCAGCGAGTATCCGGAAATCGTTCCGCCCACCGTGGTTGTCAGCGGCCAATATCCTGGAGCATCGCCCAAGACCATTGCAGAAACGGTGATCACGCCGCTCGAGCAGCAGATCAACGGTGTCGAAAACGCGATCTACACCAATTCCACCGCCACCCCGGACGGCACTTTCTCCATCACCGTGACTTTCAAGTTGGGCACCGACCTGGACATCGCGCAGGTGCAGACGCAGAACCGCGTGGCACAGGCCGAGACGCGTTTGCCCGATGTCGTGCGGCAAATCGGGCTGGTTACGCAGAAGCGCTCGCCCGATCTCACCATGGTGGTGTTCTTGAAATCGGCCGACGGCCGCTACGACTCACTGTACTTGCGCAATTACGCCGTGATTCAGATCCGCGATGTGCTGGCGCGAATTCCGGGCATGGGCGATGTGCGCGTATTCGGATCCGGCGACTACGCCATGCGCCTATGGCTGGATCCCGGAAAGATCGCCGCCCGCAATATGGATGTCGACGAAGTGCTGGCGGCGGTGCGCGAACAGAATGTGCAAGTCGCGGCGGGACAAATCGGCGGGCAGCCGGCCCTGCCGGGAACTCAGTTCCAGTACATCGTCAATGCCCAGGGACGGCTGCAGACCGAGCAAGAGTTCGGCAACATCGTGGTGAAGAGCGGCGCCAACGGCGAGACGACGTACCTGCGCGACATAGCGCGGATCGAACTGGGGCCGGACAACTACGCCCTGCGCAGCATGCTGGACGGCGGTCCCGCGGTGGCGATTCCGGTATTTCAATTGCCGGGCGCGAACGCGCTGCAGCTCTCCGATGCAGTGCGCGCCAAAATGAAGGAACTCGCAAAGAGTTTCCCTGAAGGCGTCAGTTACGAAATCGACTACGATCCCACCATCTTCGTGCGCAGCTCGATCGAGTCGGTGGTGCACACGCTGTTCGAAGCCGTGCTGCTGGTCGTGCTGGTTGTCGTGGTGTTCCTGCAGACCTGGCGTGCCAGCGTCATTCCATTGGTGGCAGTGCCCGTCGCCATCGTCGGCACGCTTGCGGCATTGCTGCTCGCCGGGTTCACCATCAACTCGCTCACGTTGTTCGGGCTGGTGCTGGCGACAGGCATCGTCGTCGATGATGCCATCGTGGTGGTTGAAAATATCGAGCGCAAGATCGAGCAGGGATTGAATCCGCATGCGGCGGCGCACGCCGCCATGGGCGAGGTGACGCGCCCCATCATTTCGATTGCCCTGGTGCTCTGCGCGGTGTTTGTTCCGGTCGCGTTCGTCTCCGGCCTGACCGGTCAGTTCTACCGGCAGTTCGGCATCACCATCGCGGCGAGCACCATCATTTCGACCTTCAATTCGCTGACGCTGTCTCCCGCATTGGCGGCACTGCTGCTCAAGCCGAGAAACTCGCAACCTGATGCGTTTCAGCGCGGCATCAATAAGGTGCTGGGCGGTTTTTTCCGGCTATTCAACCGCGGTTTCGAGCGCGGCTCCGAGCGCTACGGTGTTGGCGTGCGCCGTCTCACCGCGATTCGAGTCGTCGTGCTCTGCGTGTTCGCCGCCTTGTTGTTCGGCACCTGGGGCATGTTTCGGCTGGTGCCCGGAGGCTTCATTCCCGCGCAGGACAAGCAATACCTCATTGGCATCGTGCAGCTGCCCGATGCGGCCTCCCTGGATCGCACTGAAGATGTCGTACGGCGAATGTCGGCGCTGGCCAAGGAAACGCCCGGCGTCGACCATGTCATCGGGTTCTCCGGATTGTCGGTGCAGGGATTCGTCAATTTGAGCAATGCGGCAGTGCTGTTCTTTCCCTTGAAGCCTTTCAATGAGCGCACGACCAAGAGCCTGTCGGCGGGCGCGATTGCGCAAGAGCTCAACAAGAAGTTCTCCACCATACAGGATGCCGTCATCTTTGCCGTGCCGCCGCCCCCGGTGCAGGGTCTGGGAACAACCGGTGGATTCAAGCTTTATCTGCAGGATCGAGCGGCGCATGGGTACGAGGAATTGGCACGCGTCACCGCGGAGGTCTTGAGCAAGGCACGCCAGCAGCATGAGCTGAATCCCTACGCCACCTACACCACATTTCAGAACAGCGTGCCGCAGCTGTTCGCGGATGTGGACCGGGTCAAAGCCAAACGCGAGGGCGTTCCGCTGTCCTCGGTGTTCGACACGCTGCAGGCCTATTTGGGGTCGGTCTACATCAACGACTTCAATCGTTTCGGACGCACCTATCGCGTCTACGCACAAGCGGAAGCGAAGTTTCGCAATCAACCCGAAGATATTGCCAACTTGAAGATGCGCAACTCGAGCGGCGATATGGTGCCCATGGGCGCAGTGGCGGATATCCGCTTCGAGGCGGGCTCCGACCGCGTCTCGCACTACAACGTGTACCTTGCCTCCGACATCAATGGTCAAGCTGCGCCCGGTGTCTCTTCGAGCCAGGCCACGGCGGCGATGGAGCGCGTGCTCAATGACACGCTTCCGAAAGGCTTCGGTTATGAATGGACCGACCTGACCTTCCAACAAAAGTCGGCCGGCAATACCGCGCTCATCGTTTTCCCAATCTGCGTCATGCTGGTCTTTTTGATTTTGTCGGCGCAGTACGAGAGCTGGGCGCTGCCGCTCGCGGTAATCCTAATCGTGCCGATGTGTCTCTTATCGGCGATGGCAGGCGTGTGGCTGAAGGGGTCGGACAACAACGTGCTCACCCAAATTGGCTTCATCGTCTTGGTCGGCCTGGCGTGCAAGAATGCCATTCTCATCGTCGAGTTCGCTCGCGAGCGCGTCGAGCATGGCCTCGCGCCGGTCGAGGCGGCAATCGAAGCGTGCCGCTTGCGGCTGAGGCCGATTCTCATGACTTCCTTCGCCTTCATCATGGGCGTCATTCCGCTGGTAACCGCGAGCGGTGCCGGCAGTGAAATGCGCCAGGCGATCGGCATCGCGGTGTTCGCGGGTATGTTGGGCGTAACCTCATTTGGATTGTTCCTGACGCCGGTATTTTTCGTAACCATCGAAGCCTGGCTGGCGCGGCGCAAGCAGCATCCGGACTACGCGCCGCTGTCCGCCACAGAGGAGGCACCGCGTGCGTAAATGGGCCGTCGCCGCCGCGATCATGCTGACCGGATGCGCAGTGGGTCCGAATTACCGCCGTCCGGACACGCCGCTCGATGCGCACTTTGCCAATGCCCGCGAGCCGGGTTTCACCGAGACCGAGGCAGTCGAGCACTATTGGACGAGCTTCAGTGACCCTGCGCTCGACGCTTTGGTTGCCGACGCGTTGACGCACAACAAGGACTTGCGCGTTGCGGAGGCAAACCTGCGTGCGGCGCGTGCAGTGCGCCGACTGGCCGGATTCGATCAATTCCCCACGGTCAATCTGGCGGCAAGCTACACGCACAACCTGGACTCGCAGGAACAATTGCCGGGCGTCGACATGCATGACCGGGAATTCGATGCAGCACAAGCCGGATTCGACGGCCTGTGGGAACTGGACCTGTTCGGCCGGGTGCGGCGCAATGTCGAGGCGGCTCGAGCCGACGTCGGCGCCGCCGCCGCCACTCTGCAGGATGCGCGGGTGAGCGTCATTGCGGAAGTCGCACGCGACTATTTTATTCTTCGCGGGTTGCAGGATCAGTTGGCGCTCACGCAGCGCAATGCGGACAATCAGCTCAGTTCGCTGAAGTTGACGCGTGCCCGATTGGAAGCAGGCAGGGGCAATGAATTGGATACCTCGCGCGCTGAGGCGCAATGGCAGACGACGGTCGCATCCATCCCGAGCTTGCAGGCAACGATTGCCACGACCAGCTACCGCTTGAGCGTGTTGACCGGACGCCAGCCGACGGCGCTCAGCACAAGCCTGTCCTCGATGGCGCCGCTGCCGGCGTTGCCGCCTCTCAATGCCATCGGCACGCCGGAGCAATTGCTGCGGCGCCGGCCCGATGTCCGCGTCGCGGAACGGCGCCTCGCCGGCGCCACGGCGAGGGTGGGGGTGGCGGTAGGCGATCTGTTTCCCAAAGTCACCTTGGTCGGGCAGGTCGGGTATTTTGCGCCAACTTTCGGCGATTTCGGCCAGAGCGAGGCGCGCTTTTTCTCGGTTGGACCCAGCATTTCGTGGGCCGCATTCGATATTGGCCGCGTTCGCGCGCGGATCGGCTCCGCCAAGGCTCAAACCGATGCTGCACTTGCGGCCTACGAAGGTGCGGTGCTCGGTGCGCTCGAAGACACCGAGGGAGCATTGATAAGCTATGGCCGCGCGCAGTCGCGGCGCGACGCGTTGCAGGTCGCCGCCGCGGCGAGCGACAAAGCGTCGGATCTGGCGCGCAAGCGCTTCGAGGGCGGCCTGATTGATTTCTTGGAAGTGCTCGATGCAGAACGCACGGCGTTGAGCGCGGAGCTGCTCTTGTCGCAAAGCCGAACCGACGCCGCGACATCTTTGATTGCCGTTTACAAAGCGTTGGGCGCCGGCTGGCGCGCCTCGGGACAAAAATGAAAATCTATTCGTGGAACGTCAACGGCATTCGCGCCGTGCACAAGAAAGGCCTGTTCCAGTCGTTTTTGGACGCTCACAAGCCGGACATTCTCTGCCTGCAAGAGACCAAGGCAGAACGCGGCCAGATCGAGATCGATCTGCCCAATTACCGCGAATACTGGAATTCTGCGGTGAAGAAAGGTTATTCGGGGACGGCGATTTTCTCCAAGCAAGAACCGTTGAAAATCATCAATGGATTTCCAAATGACTTCGCCAAGCGGTTCACGTTCGCCGATGAGCTGAAACGCGATAGCGCGGAAGAGGGCCGCGTCATCAGCGCCGAGTTCGCCAATTTCTTTATGGTCACGGTCTATACGCCGAACGCCAAGGACGACTTGAGCAGGTTGGCGCTGCGGCACAAACACTGGGACCCGGCCTTCCTGGCCTACTGCAAGCAATTGGAAAAGAGCAAGCCTGTCATATTTTGCGGCGATCTCAATGTCGCCCATACCGAGCTTGATCTTGCCAACCCTAAGCCGAACCGGGGCAAGAAGGGCTTCACCGATGAGGAACGAGCTGGATTTCAGGCGTTCATCGACGCCGGCTTCGTCGACACCTTCAGGTTGTTTACCCAGGGAAACGGACACTATTCGTGGTGGAGTCACTTCGCCAACTCGCGTGCCCGCAACGTCGGATGGAGAATCGACTACCTCATGGTCTCATCCAAGCTGCGCGATGCGGTCAAGGGCGCACAGATCCACTCAAAGGTGATGGGCAGCGATCACTGCCCGGTGAGCATCACGCTGGATGCAACTTTTTAGAGCGCTTCGATGACGGTGGCAATGCCCTGACCTCCACCGATACACTGGGTCGCAAGGGCATAGCGGCCCCGGGTGCGAGCCAGCAGCGAGGCGGCTTTGCCGGTGATGCGCGCGCCCGTTGCGCCCAACGGGTGTCCGAGCGCCATGCCGCCGCCGTCCAGGTTGATCTTGGCGGGATCAAGGCCCAATTCCCGGATGCAGGCGAGCGCCTGCGATGCGAACGCCTCATTTATCTCGACCACGTCAAGTGCGTCGACTTTCAGGCCGGCACGCGCCAAAGCCTTGCGGGTGGCGGGAATGGGCCCAATTCCCATCACCGCCGGGTCGCAGCCGACGGTGGCCGCGGAGCGAATGCGCGCCAGCGGGCGCAAGCCATGACGTGCCGCGAATTCCTCGCTCGTCACCAAGACCACCGACGCACCGTCGGTCAATGGCGAGGAAGTACCTGCCGTGACTACACCATCTTCGGCAAATACCGGCTTCAATCCTGCCAGTGCCTCGAGCGAGGTTGAAGGGCGAATGCAGCCGTCTTCGGATACCAGTTCGCCGGATTCGAGCCGGATCGGCACGATTTCGTCGCGCAACCGTCCCTGCTCGCGGGCTTGCGCCGCCTTGCGATGCGAATCGACGGCCATGACTTCCTGGTCGTGCCGCGAAATGTCATAGCGTTTCGCCACATTTTCAGCTGTTAGCCCCATGCTGATGTAGGCATCCGGAAAGCGGCTCATCAATTCAGGATTCGGTGATCGGTTAAATCCTCCCTGCGGAACCATGCTCATTGATTCGACGCCCGCGCAAAGATACGCGTCGCCGATGCCCGCCTCGATTTGCGCCGCGCCGATTTGAATCGCCGACATCGATGAGCCGCAAAAGCGGTTGACCGTCATGCCCCCGACCTCGAGCGGCAGGCCCGCCAGCAGCGCCACGATCCGCGCAATGTTCGAGCCTTGCGGCCCTTCCGGATAGGCGCACCCCATGATGACATCTTCGATCAACGCAGGGTCGAGCCGAGTCCGTTCGATCAGGCCCTTGACCACTTGCGCCGCAAGGCTATCCGGGCGCACCGCGGCGAGCGGTCCCTTGCGGGCGAAGGTTTGAGGAGAGCGTGCGTAGGCGGCAATCAAAGCTTTCATGATTTACTGATTGTACATGCGCACCGCACGCACGGAAAATGGGCGCTAACCGATGGAGGGGTTCATGACGATTCTGCTGTTGTTTGGGTCCAATGTTTTCATGACGTTTGCCTGGTACGGGCATCTTAAATACGGCCATGACTGGCCGCTTTGGAAGGCGATTCTCGTGTCATGGGCCATTGCGCTGATCGAATATTGCATGGCGGTTCCTGCCAATCGGCTGGGCTTCGGCGTCTTTACAGGCTTTCAGCTCAAGATCCTCCAGGAAGCCATCACACTGACCGTGTTTCTGGTGTTCGCCATGGTCTATCTCAAGGAGAAGATGGCATGGAATTATGCCGTCGCTTTTGTTTTGCTGATCGCGGCAGCGGTAGTGGCGTTCGCCTTCAAGCCCGTGGCGGCTTAGTGCACCAAGAAAAAGGGGAGCCTGATCAGGCCCCCCAATAGGTCGGTTGCAATTGCCGAATTTAATCGCTGAGTCTAATTGCTAAGAAGGACAGTAATGCGGCGCGCGGTGAAGGTGTTGCTGGCAGCATCGTATTGGCCGTCCGCCGTCAAACGCAGGGCGGTGGTTTTGCCATCCAAGTCCATCGCCAAGGCAGCTTCGAAGTCCGCGAAGCTGTAGAAATTGTCGGTGGCGCGCCCATGTTGGCCGGTAATGGCAAACAGGGTCATCCCGCTTGCGGCCCCCACAATCGACGGATCGCTAGCCAAGGACGTGATGTCGATATCTTGCGGATCGACTTGGATGCGATGGTGATTGCCGATGTCGGCATTCGACGCATCGAGGTCCAGATGGGTGGCGTCCAACGCCTTGAACGGCGCCGTCGTGCCTGATTTCCCCCAATCGATATCCATCTGAGCACCCTTGCCGCGATTGTCATCCTGATCATCATTGTCATCGACATCGCCTTGCGAACCGGCGGCCAAGGTGACGGCGTTGAAATCCGGCGGCGTCGAACCAAAGGGCGCAACGAAGCCGATCCCCATTGCTGAGTCGCCGACCGCGAAGGGAGTCAAGCTCAAGTTGCCTGTGGACAGCACGTACTTGGTTGGATCGCTGACCGATCCCGCAGCCGAGCCCGTGCCGGAGAAATTGAACAGCGATACCGGCAGACGGTCGATGGAGTTGAGTCTCATCGTGATTTGATTCGTGCCGATTGCATTGAGCGCACCCTGAACCTGGGTAAAGTCCAGCCTGACTCGCCCGGCCGTGGCATCCACGGTGACTTTGCCGGAGCCGTCGGTTGAAGCGCTGCCGAAAGCATCGATGAGCGACCCCACCGAGATTTCCGCAATGGTATGCGCCGGTGCGGCCGCCGTCTGGCCTTGCACCGTTACAGCCGTAGCCGCGGCAATCGTGACGTTGGAATTGCCCGTCATGAAGCTATCGTTGCCGTCATGATCATCGCCGTTGTCATGATCCTGCATATGGGCGCCGCGTACCGTCAAGGTATTGCCGGTTCGCGCGACGACTGTACCCGAGATGTGATCTAGGCCGCCGCCCTCGACGCTGCTCCCGGCCAACACACGGGTCGCCGTAAACGATTGAGTGTCCGGGTCCAGGCTGCCGAAGGCGACCGACAGCGCACTCGACGGGAGCGTCGCCAGCTGCGCAAGCCCGGCCGCGCCGACAAAGGGCGTGCCGTTGATTTCGAATGACGTCGTGTCGCTGGTGTGAATCACCAGCTGGCTCGACTTGTCGTCATGGTGCTCGTGAAAGGGATCGACCTGAACGGTGTACGCGCTATTGGCGGTGTCCACGGAGGCTATCTCACCTCGCACCCGGATCTGCTTGTTGTCCACGGGCACCACGCTGGCGACCAGCACCGGGCTGACCGTCACAGTCTTGGCGGTCAGGTCGACCATGTTGGATGCCAGCAAATTGAAATCGAATGCGATGCGAGAGGTTTTTGCTGCATTGATCTGCAGATGATTCTTATTGTCGAGCTGCACCATGAGCTGCAATTGCGTGAGAGCCGCGCCGGTCGAGTCCACCGGCTTGACCGCCACACCCGTGCCGGTGCCGTCATCGACCATGATGGAAGCGTTGGTGAAGTCCACGGTGACCTGCGCGGCGACATAATCGCCGGGCGGAATTTGCCGCGCGCTCAAAATTTCGCTTAGATCGATTAGCTGTGCAAAGTCGACGGCGGTGGTTGCCGGCAGCGTCTCAACTTTGGTGCCGTCCGCCTTTTGAAGCTGCAGAGATACCACGCTCACCTGATACGAGAGGAAATCGCCGGCAGCATCTGTCATGGTCACGACCATCGAGCCGCACGTGGAAGGCGTGCAGCTTGCGGGCGCCGCAGGCGCTGCCGGAGTTGCCGGCGCGGACGATGATGAATACCCCATTCCACCGCCGCAGGCACTCAAGGCGGTCATCAGCAAGGCACCGGCGGCTGCAGGCAGCCATCGGCGCAGATTTACGCATGCATTAGTTGCACGTGGTGAGCAGAGCATAGACGTATCCTCGTTTTGGTAGTTCTATGCATGGGTAACGTTCTGCCTGCGCGGGGTTACTTGAAAAAGCGTCGTGATGCAGCGACAAAGCCCGAAATCCAAGGGTTTGGTGATATTTCAGGGCATGAAATGGCGACGCGACCAAAGCGCGGTTGCCTCGCCTCCACGGTGCAATCCTCGGCTAAGGCACGACGGTCGTGAACAGGTACACCACAAAGATGACCAGCAGGACGATGCCGTGCAGGAGAATTGTTCTGCCGGTGCGCAGGGCGATGGCCGTGACGAACAATGACAGCATCAACAGCACTGTGGCTTTTGTATCGATGCCCAACATCAGCTTCGTCTGCATGTAAAGCGACAGGACGCTGACCGCGGGAATGGTCAAGCCAATGCTCGCCAGTGCCGATCCCAAAGCAAGATTGAGACTGGTCTGCAAGCGGTTCGCGCGGGCGGCGCGCAGCGCCGCCATGCCTTCCGGCAGGAGCACAATCGCGGCGATGATCACACCGACCACAGCGTTGGGTGCTCCGATCTGCAGCACCGCGGATTCCAAGCTGGGCGCGAGTTTCTTCGCCAGCAATACCACCGCCGCGAGACAGGCCATCAGCAATATGACGCTGATCGCGGTTATCGTGCCGGTTGGCTGATTCGAATGCGCAGCCGGTTCGTTGACCGGCTCCTCCTCAACAAAGATTCTGCGGTGGCCGATGGTCTGCGCAAACACGAAAGCTCCGTAAATGGCCAGCGATACGACGGCGATCAGCATGAGCTGACTCGGCGAGTAGTAGGGACCTGGCGTGGTGACGGTATAGTTCGGAAATACCAGGGTGAGGACAACGATGGCGGCCAGCGCGACCAGGGCCGCGCTGACGCCGTCGAGGCTGAATGACTGCTCGCGGTGCTTAAGGCCCCCGACCAGCAAGCACAAGCCGATGATGCCGTTCAAGATGATCATAACCGCGGCAAACACCGTGTCGCGCGCCAGCGCCGCAGCGTCATCGCCTCCGGCAATCATCAAGGAAACGATGAGCGCAACCTCAATCAGCGTGACCGCGAGCGCCAGTACCAGCGTGCCGTAGGGTTCGCCGACGCGATGAGCGACAATCTCGGCATGATGCACGGCCGCGAACACGCAGCCGGCAAGGGTCAGTGCGATTATGGCGACGAACATTCCGCTGGCACTGAAACCAAAACCGGCAGACGCGATCACGACTCCCGCAACGACGGGCGCAACGACGGTCCACGCAGGCAGCTCGGCCGGCCATCGAGTAGTGCGCATGCCTGTCGCCATGGAATCGGTTATGCTTCAGCAGCGTATCGCCGCGTTTCACTTATAACCTCTTGGGGAAAATTGTTGAAGCCTGAAAGCGACTGGCGCAACGACGGTGTACGGGTAATCAAGAGCGGCCGTCTGGACAGCAACACGCCGCAGACGCCGGGCATGCTGCGCGCCGCGGCGGTGAATTTTGCGCGCGTCGGCTCGCAAAAACTCTGGGCGGGCACCGTGATCATTCAACCGAATGCCAAAACGGGTGCGCATCACCATGGTGCGCTGGAGAGCGTCATTTACGTGGTGCGCGGCGCGGCGCGCATGCGCTGGGGCAATCGGCTTGAATTCACCGCCAAGGCCGATGCCGGCGATTTTATTTTTGTTCCGCCGTACGTGCCGCACCAGGAAATCAACGCACTAAGCGATGCACCGCTTGAATGCGTGCTGGTACGCAGCGACAACGAATCGGTGGTCGTCAATTTGAATATCGACGCCGCTGAACGATTCGAAGAGGTTTATTGGATCGACCCGATCCATCCGGCGCCCCGATAAGCGGGAGAAATACACCTGCGTCGGCTCGAGGCTAGAGGGTGCGAAGATCCTCGCTCTCGCGCTTCAAATCGGAGAGGAATTTTTCCAGCTCTGCTTTGCGCTCCGGGACGCGCGCGCGGCCCGCCGGCGATAGGACGCGGCTCGGCACCTTGCTGAGATTGTCGCTCAGCATGGCGACGGCTTTCGGTCCGTCTGGATTCCCGCCATGCGGGTCGACCAGCGCTATGATGCGCGCCACGCCGATCGCACCCAGCCAATCGAGAGCGTCGGCGTCATGCAGGTAGAGCGCTTCGGGTCCGACGGGGTCCCGATAGTACATGTGCGTGCGGATCGCGCCGCGCACGGCATCGATTTTCTCCATCGGGAATCCGGTGCCTTTCAATACCGTATCGACCACACGAGCCGCAACATCCGAGTGGTCGGTCTTCGTGTCTTCCCAGGGCGGAAATGCCGCCATGTCGTGCAGATACGAAGCGGCATACAGTACATCATCATCGACAGCAACGTGGTCGGCCGAGGCCATTTCCCGGGCCAGCGCGTAGTCGCGCAGACAGTGCGAATATCCCCAGGCGGGATTCTTGAAATGGCTCAACGCCAGTTCCCGCACAGCCGCGCGCCAATCCTGCGCCGGCGGCGCGGCAGGTGCGGCGGCAGCGAACGACACAGAGCCCGAGAGCGTGATCAGCAGGGCGAGAACCTTAAGCATCGTGGTTATTCTACGCCAACGCCTCGTGGATCTGGCGGATTTGTTCCGCGGCCTGAGCGAGGATGGCGTTGCAATCGGCCGGCGTCACGCCGAGGCTCAAGAATGCGTTGATCCCTTCGGTGCCCAAGGTTCTCGGCTCAGGTTGAGTCAGCGCGTCGGCGAGCACCAAGCTGGCAATGAGCACATCAACGAGCGTCGGTTCATGTTTCCAACGCCGATCGACGTCGCCTTGATCGCCTACGGCGTCGCACATCTCCTCCGCAAATCCCCAGCTCTGCAGCACCGCCTTACCGATCGACGCTTGCCAGCCGCTGATGAGCTCCATCCAGGATTGCGCGTTGCCGAGTCCGTTGGCGTCGCTTGCAGCGCGCGCCATGATGTAGAGCTTTCCGATCCCGTGCAGCAGTCCCGTTAAGAATGCCTCGTCGGCGGGCACCTTGGTTCGTGCGGCGACCAGCTTGCAAATGGATGCAACCGAGATGCTCCGGTTCCACAAATCCGTGAGCGGCTGTGCTATGGATCGCAACGACGACTCGTTTTTCATCTGCTGCACGGCGTACGACATGGCAGTGCTTTGAACCAGTTGCTGTCCGAGCCGCGTGATGGCGGATCGCAGGTCCGTCAGCGGCTTGCCGGAGGTGTTGAATGCGGCGGAATTGGCGGTTTGCAAAACGCGCGCGGCGAGGCGCGGCTCTGCACCCACAATGGTGACGACGCGGTCGGAAGTGGTGTTCGGATCGGCGAGTGCATGACTGATCCTGACCACGACATCGGGAAAGCACGGCAGATCGACAGTGCCTTTGGAAACCTCGGCGGCGAGCTTCTGCAGAAACGCGAGTGCAGTGGCGCGCTCCTCGGGAGTGGCAGCGGCATCGCTAGCGGGAAGCGATTGCGCGCCGGAGCGGTATGTGGGGGCTATCACATTTGGCATAAGCCCTAGAAGTTCGGCAAAGGCTGCCGAATCTTGAGCCGTTGCTAGCTCAATACGGCTTCACTGTAGCCGCGACCCGCGAGCCATGCGTGAATCTGTCCGATGATGGACAGCGCGATTCCCTCAGGCGTTGTCGCGCCGATGTCGAGGCCCACAGGTCCGCGAATTCGCGAGTTCAATAGATGCATGTCGGTTCCAAGTGCTTCGGCCAGACGGCGGCGGCGTGCCGTGGGGCCCAGCAATCCCACATAAGCCGGCGCGCCGGCTGCCGCGAGCTCGCGTAGGTAGATCTCATCGGAGGGCAGGTGATGACTCATGACAACTGCCGCGTGGCAGCGCGCCAGATCGATCTCGGTGCGGAGGGCCTTGGGATTCGCGGCATGCACGTCAGCCCCGGAAAAGCGCGCGGCGACTGCATAGGCCGGCCGGTGATCCACTACCGAGACATGCCAGCCCAGCGCGAGAGCAGCGCTGACTACGGGTTGGGCATCGGGCGCGGCTCCGCAAATGAGCAAGTGCGGCGGGGGCGCGAGGTCTTGCACGAATGCACGTGCTCGCTCGCCCTCGGGAAGCAGGTCCTCATTGCGGTACGTACCGAGCGGCAGGTTCGACGAGTTGTGCACCATGACCAGGCAAGCGGATTCGCCGCGTTGCGTGTGACGGCCGGCCGATGCCAAGGCGGTTTCCGCGGGGCTCGCAGGACCCGCGGGCTCCAGCAGAACGCGCATGGTGCCTTCGCAGCCTGCCCCCACGCCGAACAGGGTGTCGTCCGGGCCGCGGGTGTCGTATTCGATCGCGCGCGCCACGCCGCTCTCCAACACCTCGCGTGCGTGAATTTGTAGATCCGACTCCAGGCAACCGCCGCTCAGCAAGCCAAGGTAGCTACCATCCGCCATCAGCAGCATGCGCGCGCCGGGCTTGCGGTACGTCGATCCGGCGGTTGCCACGACGGTCGCAAGCACGCGCGATGGGTGCGCAGCGGGGGAGCGCTCCAGCAGCAGTTCCAGACTGGTATCAAGCCGGACTTCCATGACCTTATTGTTCCATACGGGCCACCGGCGAGCCTCATACGATCGGCATCACACAAGTCCTACGTGGGACTGTGGATCCCATACCGGTTACTTCAGGCGCTATCGCAGATACTGCCGCCAAGTTACTAAATCTGTGCATGATTATGTCGAATAGCAGCCGGTTTGCGCGAGGCAATTACCGCTTGGGCGTTGGCTTAGCATGACTAAGGCAGCCTGGATTCAGGCAGCGTTCCGGCGGCGGGCGCTCTGGCTCGCGGCGGCCACTGCGTTAATTCTGGTGCTCCTCGTTGTGCTCGTCTTGAGCCAACGAGGCTGGCGCATCCGCGCCGTGACTCTTCAGCGCGAAAACACCGTTCTGCAGCTCACACAGCTGGCCGAGGAATTGACGGCGCAATCCGAACGCTTAGCAGAGCACGCCCGGGAACTGGCTGAATCCGATGCGGCGATCCGCCTAGTGCAGGAAACCACCGATCCTTCCGCCGACCGGCTGGAGCTGGCGGACATGTCCCGGCGCAGCGTGGATTCGCTCCTCGTTCTCACGGCGCTGCGCACTGTGCGCTTCAGCGTCACGATTGCCGACGGTCAATTGAGCGAGCAACCGCCTGACCCGGCGTTGCTGCAGATTGTTGAGGCGATCGCCGCACAAGCGGACGGCCCGAGTCGTGCCTCCGTCGTGACGACTTTCATAGACGATCGCTGGGTCGCGATGCGCCCCGTCATCGGCCATTCCTCGCCCGTGGTGCTGGGGTGGCTGGTCGCAAGCCGCATGTTGACACCGGCGCTGGTCTCGAAATTGGCGGCCACTGTGGGTGGATCGTTGAACCTCCAACCTTCCAAAGAGTTTGAGCCGCTGCCTGCAAAAACGGCCGACGCTGCGAAACCGGTGCGCGAATTCAGCGTTGCCACTCGATTATCGGGCGGGGATTCATCAGGCCTCATCGCATTGCGCGACGCCGCCGGCCGCGTGGTCCGTGTCCTGCGCCTCACGCGCCCTGAAAACGCCGCCGGTGCCTCGCTAGCGGCCGCCGACTCGTCCGACGGGATCAAGGGTTATGTGTTGGCCGCCTTGCTGGCGCTGCTGGCAATTGTCGGCGGTGTTGCCCTGGCTTTGAGACGATACTTCCGCCACCAGCGCTCCGTCGATGCTCGCTACAAGGCGCTCATCGACCAAGCCAACGATGGCATCGTCATCGTGGATTCGCATAGCCACCAGGTGCTGTACACCAATCCTGCGTTCTTGAGCCGCTTAGGGTATACGAACGAGGAAGCCCAGGCGCTGACGCTGACTGACATCTTTGTCGATGGCAACGCTACACCCGACAGTGTCTTGTCGCGGCTGGTCGAAGCGGACTCTCAGATGGCGCTCAATTTGCAGCAGCGCTGCAAGAGTGGAGCGTTCTTCGACACCGAGGTGCGGTGCAATGCGCTCGACGTCGATGGCCGCGACGTGCTTGCCTACGTTACGCACGACGTTTCTCTGCGCAGGAAGGCGGAGCAGCAGCTCATCGAGAATCAACAGCGCCTCGACAAGATGGCACATCACGATCAATTGACCGGCCTGCCGAACCGGCATTACCTTACCGCCTTCCTGCCGCAGGCCATCGATGAGGCAAAGGCCGCAAACACCATGCTGGGCGTGGTGTTCTTGGACTTGGATCGCTTCAAGCACATCAACGACACCCGGGGTCACGAAACCGGCGACAAGCTCCTTCAGGAAGTCGCGTCGAGGCTGCGCAGCTGCGTGCGCGATTCCGATGTGGTTATCCGCATGGGGGGAGATGAATTCGTCGTCGTGTTCCGAAACGTCAGGAACTACGACGAGGTGACGCTGGGTGCCGGCCGCATCATCGAAACGTTGAATCGCCCGATCGTCATCGATCGCCATCCGCTGCAGACCACCGGCAGCGTCGGCGTCAGCCTCTACCCCAGGGACGGCGCCAACATGATCGAGTTGCTCAAGCACTCCGACACTGCGATGTATCAGGCCAAGGACCGCGGCCGCAACAATGTGCAGATGTTCAGCCACGCCATGAATCGCAAGCTCAAGCATCGCGTGGCGGTCGAGGCCTCGTTGCGCGAGGCGCTGCGCTTGAAACAGCTGGATGTGCACTATCAGCCATTCGTCAATCTGATCACGCGGAAGATCGTCGGGTTGGAAGCATTAATGCGCTGGTCGCATCCGGTGCACGGGATGATACCCGCCGATCAATTCATTCCTGTGGCCGAAGAGACCGGGTTGATTGTGCCCATGGGCAACTTCGTGCTGCACCGGACCTTGCAGACCATGAGCGCCTGGCGCAAAGCCGGCATACCCCTGGTGCCGGTCTCGCTCAATGTAGCGCCCGCCCAGTTGCAGCGGGGCGAGCTGCAATCCACGATTTCCACGCTGCTGAAATCGCACAATCTCAAGCCTGAAGTTCTGCAGCTGGAAATGACCGAGCGCGCGGTGTTCGATTCCCACACCCCTGCCGGCGAAAATCGCCAGGACACCATGGCTCGATTGCGCGATCTCGGCATCAAGATCGCCATCGATGACTTTGGAACGGGCTACTCGAGCTTGAGCTACCTCAAGAATTGGCGCGTCGACGCTTTGAAGATCGACCGTAGTTTCGTCCGCGATCTTGTGACCGATTCCAGCGACCTGGCCATCGTCAGCGCCATCATTGCAATCGCCCGCCACCTGCACATCGAAGTGATAGCGGAGGGCATCGAAGCTTACCAGCAGGTTGAAATTTTGAGACGCTTGGGTTGCTCGGTCGGCCAAGGATTCCTGTTCGCGCGGCCGATGCCCGCCGATGACATATTGAAGCTGTTGCGCAATGACGCGGAGCCGCCCAAGGAAGAAGAGGACATGCTGGCCGTGTTTACCGCAGGGCGCGGCTAAGGCTGCAGGCCGCCGCTCTCCCGCAGTTCGCCTTCCCACTTGGCAACCAAGGCGGAGGCGACCGCATTGCCGAGCACGTTGGTAGCGGTGCGTCCCATGTCGAGCACGTGATCAACTGCTATCACGAACACCAGTCCTTGCTCCGGCAGCCCGAAATAGGTCAGCGAGGCTGCAATCACCATCAATCCGGCGCGCGGTACTCCGGCGATTCCCTTGCTCGTGACCATGAGAATGAGCAACATCATGATTTGTTGATGCACGCTCAGGTCGATGCGATAAACCTGTGCGATGAAAAGCACCCCAAACGCGCAGTACATGGCCGAGCCGCACAGATTGAAAGAATAGCCCAGGGGGAGAACGAACGAAGCGATGCGAGTGCTCACGCCGAACGACTCCAGGCGTTCCAGAGTCTGCGGATATGCAGCCTCGGAACTGGACGTGGAGAATGCCAGCAGCAGGGGCGAGCGAATTTCGGTCAACAGCCGCTGGGCTCGCCCGCCGATGCCTGCATAAAGAGCCACGATGAAGAACACCCACAGAAGCACCAGCGCCAGATAGAAGCTGCCGATGTATTTCGCATACACCAGCAAGACGTTCAAGCCCTGGCTCAAGACCGTGGCGGCGAGCGCTGCAAAGATGGCCAACGGCGCCAATGCCATGACGTAGCGCGTCACTCTTAGAATGACGGCGGCAATCTCGTCTATGGTATCGATGAGAGTCTTGACCTTGGAGCCGAGGCTCGAAGCAGCCGCGCCAAAAAATACCGAGAACACCACGATTTGCAATATCTCGTTATTGGCCATTGCCTGCACGACGGAGGTAGGAATGATGTGATCGAGGAAGTCCTTGAATTGCAACGCACCGGGTGACGCGCTGCTGCCGGCTGCCGCCGCGGCCGAAAGGCCGAGACCCGGTTTGAATAGCTGGACCGCTGCAAGACCGATCGTCATCGACACCAGCGTCGCTATCACGAACCAGCCCAACGCCTTCGCACCGATTCTGGCGATTGAGGCGGCGCCCTCCATGCGCGCCACACCGACGACGAGCGTGGAGAACACCAATGGCGCTATGATCATCTTGATGAGCCGCAAGAAGCTGGTGGTGATGAGCGAGAAGGCAGCGGCGGCACTGTCGGCCGCGGCGCCGGCGCCGAGAAATTGATGCAATAGCAATCCGAATAGGGGCCCCGTAATCATGGCGATGACGACAAACCATGTAAGGCGGGATTTCATGGCCGTACTTTTAGCACAGAGTTTATGAATACACGTAGCCCGGACCAGAAACCCGCGTTGACCATGCGTTCGATTCGCGAGGCGCACGCGCGCATTCGCGACAAAATTCATCGCACGCCGGTGATGACCAGCGAAGTACTGGATGAGATGGCGGGTAATCGGCTGTATTTCAAATGCGAAAACCTGCAAAAGGTGGGCGCTTTCAAGGCGCGTGGCGCGACAAACGCAGTATTCCTGCTCTCCGACGCGGAGGCCGCGAAAGGGGTGGTCACGCATTCTTCCGGCAATCATGCCGCCGCGCTGGCCCGCGCCGCGCGATTGCGCGGCATCCCGGCCTTCATCGTCATGCCCAGCAACTCACCCCAAGCCAAACAAGCTGCCGTGCGCCGCTACGGCGGCGAGGTCGTGCTTTGCGAACCGACGCTGGCTGCGAGGGAGTCAACGGCCCGGCAAGTGATGGAGCGCACCGGAGCGGCCTTTATCCATCCTTATAACGACTTGCGCGTGATGGCCGGGCAGGGCACGACGGCCATTGAGCTGCTCGAGGATGTCCCGGACCTCGATGTGATTCTTTGCCCCGTGGGCGGCGGAGGGCAGCTCAGCGGCATCGCGGTGGCGGCAAAGGATCTGAAGCCCGGCGTTCGCGTGGTCGGCGTCGAGCCCGCCGGGGCGGACGATGCCGCACGCTCGCTCAAGGCAGGTCACATTATCCCGATGCTGGAGCCGCGCACCATTGCGGATGGCCTTAAGACATCATTGGGGGAGAGGCCATTCGCGGAGATCGTGCGTTGGGTTGACGATATCGTTACTGTGCGCGAGGAGTCGATCGTGCAGGCGATGCGCCAAATTTGGGAGGTCATGAAGCTCATCGTGGAGGCCTCCGGTGCGGTGAGCTATGCCGCCGTGGTCGACGGTAAGATCAGCCCATCGGGCGCCAAGATAGGAATCATCTTGAGCGGCGGTAATCTGGACTTGAACCGCTTGCCCTGGCAGTGATTTTTAGTCCAGGAGCAACGGACTCAACGCATGTTCCTCGGCAATGCTGCCGGTCAGCGATAATGTCTGCGCGCGGGTGGGCGTATCGCGCACCCAGCGAATGGCGGGCGGTAGGGGCTGGTCCGTGAGCAGCGCCAGCAAGCTTGCGTTGGTGGCTTCGACGGAATCAAAGGGCGTGCCGTGACGCGAGCCGCGCACCACCACCAGTTCAGCTCTGAGCCTTTTTGCCAATTCGCGCTTCTCAGCGAGCGGCGTGAAGTCGTTCTCGGCGGCAATGAGCAGGACCCGGCTTTTCAATCGGTCCAGACGATCGAGTATCGCCCAGCGGGCCAGCGCCAATCCGGTTGCGAGATAGGAATTGGCGGGAACCGATCCTAAGGCATGGGCGGCATGCTCGCGCATGGCGCGCTGCCACGGCTCCGGAAATAATCTTGCGGCCATCAAGCACGCCGCGCGCGGCATTCCCAAGAGCCGCACAACCGTTGCCGCTACGTACGTCTCGAGCCACTTTCGCAAGTCGCGCGGCAGATAGGTCGCCAGGCTGTTGATGAGCCCTAATCTTGGAACGCATGCCGGCCGCAGCGCAGCCATTTCCAATGCCACGGCCCCGCCTAAAGAGAACCCAACGATGTTCGGATGAACAATGTGCAGGTGATCCATGAGTTTCCACAGCGCGGCCGCAAATCCTTCGATGGTATATTCGCTGCGCGGTGGCAAGCTATGACCGCTGCCGGGAAGATCGGGAACGATGATGCGAAAGCGCTGCTCCAGAGCTGCAACTTGAAAAGCCCAGTCGGCGCCGCTGCATCCTAGCCCGTGAATAAGCAATAAAGGCTCGCCGCGCCCGCGCTCGAGGTAGTGAATAGTCAACTCATCGTCACGAAAAAACGGCATCGATCTCGCTCCTCATGAGTATTCTCGTAGGTCTTAGGACCGTCGTCTGCAAAATGAGAGCCGCAGATTCGCACGGCGTTCGCCGATATTCTTGTAGGCCGATCCTCACATGAGGATCCCTGCTAGCATGTGCGCCTGTTTTCAGCGCACCGGTCGGAGATACGCGTGACTTGGCGAGGATGGATGGCCTTCGTGGCCCTGGGCATAATCTGGGGGCTGCCTTACTTTTTTATTAAGCTGGCGCTTCAGGAAGTATCACCCCTGATCCTGGCATTCAGCCGCGTTGTGCTCGCAGCAGCGATATTGATGCCCGTTGCCTGGCACCGAGGCGCGCTGCGTTCGCTCAGCAATCACAAGATGGCAATCGTTGCCTTTGGACTGGTTGAGTTTGCGATTCCGTTTTCGCTGATTTCCCTCGGCGAGCGCTGGATCAGTTCTTCGGTCACCGGCATTCTGATCGCCATGGTGCCGTTCTCCATCGCGCTGATTCAGCGTTTCTTCGGCATTCGCGAGGCGCTTGGCGTCTGGCGGATCCTAGGTTTGGTGGTTGGCTTCATCGGGGTGGCGGCATTGTTGGGGACCGGCTCGATCTCGGGATCGCTGGGCTGGGCAGGCGTTGGCTGCATGCTGCTGGCGACGCTGTGCTACGCCATCGGGCCGCTGATCATCCAGCGTCACATGAATGGACTGGACTCGATCGGGCCGCTTGCGGCCAGCCTATTGGTAGCCGGCCTCATCCTGTTGATTCCCGCCGCCATGGACTTCCCTTCCAACTGGCCATCGCCCGTGGCGCTGCTGTCAATCGCGGTGCTCGGCACCGTGTGCACGGCGATGGCGATGTTGCTGATGTTCTATCTGGTGCGTCACGCCGGCGCCTCGCGCGCATCGGTTATCACCTACATCAATCCGGTGGTGGCGGCGCTGCTGGGTGTATGGGTGCTCGACGAGCATCTTGGAATCGGTGGTTTCATCGCGTTCGCGCTCATCTTGCTCGGCTCCTGGCTCGCCACCCGCGGATCGACCGCTCGATCGAGTTCATCCACCGAGGCGACGGTCAACGTGTGAATCCGAGCAGCTATGCGACTCTGCCGGAGCGGTTTTTCGCACGCGTGGCACCGACACGGGTGGCCGCGCCGGCCATTGTCAAAATCAATCACGCGCTCGCGGCGGAATTGAATTTCACGCCTGCTGAACTCGATGCAGATGGGCTTGCCGGCGTCTTTTGCGGCAATGTCTTGCCGCCACACACGGCGCCTATCGCTATGGCCTATGCAGGGCATCAGTTTGGACATTTTGTACCGCAACTTGGCGATGGCCGAGCGATTTTGATCGGCGAGATGCGCGATCAGGCGGACGTGCCGCGCGACATCCATTTGAAGGGATGCGGGCGCACGCCGTATTCGCGTAGCGGCGACGGCCGCGCCGCCTTGGGGCCGGTTTTGCGGGAATATCTGGTCAGCGAAGCCATGCATGCCTTGCGGATCCCCACGACCCGTTCTCTCGCGGCGGTTACGACAGGCGAGACCGTTCAGCGCGAGGTGGCGTTGCCGGGCGCGATATTGACGAGAGTCGCCGCGAGCCATGTTCGGGTCGGCACTTTTGAATATTTCGCAGCTCGGGGCGATGCCTCCGGCATCAAGGTTTTGGCCGACTATGTCATCGATCGGCACTACCCCTCGGCGAGAGAAGCCGCAGCGCCGTACCTGGCCCTGCTGACCCAGGTGGTGGCGCGTCAGGCATCGCTCATTGCGCAGTGGATGAATGTTGGATTCATTCACGGCGTGATGAACACAGACAACATGGCGGTGTCGGGCGAGACCATAGATTTCGGGCCTTGCGCCTTCATGGACGCGTTTGATCCTGCCGCAGTTTTTAGCTCCATCGACGAGCGCGGCCGCTACGCATACGCCAATCAGCCGCACGCGGCTGCCTGGAATTTGGCGCGCTTCGCGGAATGCTTGCTGCCGCTCATCGATGCGGAACCGCAGCGCGCAATAGGCGCCGCGACCGAAATCGTTTCCGGATTCGCGGCGCTCTTCGCCGAATGCTGGTTGACGGGAATGCGGCTCAAGCTCGGTTTGTCGACGGCGGAAACAGAGGATCGCCGGCTCGCCGAGGATTTCCTTGGCGCGATGCATCGCAATCAGGCGGACTTCACCTTGACCTTTCGCGGGCTCTGCGATGCGCTGGAAGACCCGGGCGCGGCGCGGATACGCGACTGCTTTGCGGATGCGCGCGTCTTTGATGATTGGGCGCAGCGTTGGCAGGCCCGGTCGGCGCGCGAGATCTCCCCGCCATCATCCCGCGCCGAGTCCATGCGGCGAGTCAATCCCGCCTATATCCCGCGCAACCATCGAATCGAGCAAATGATCGCGGCTGCCGTGGAGCAGGGCGACTTTGCGCCGTTCGAACACCTCTCGGCGGTGCTGTCAAAGCCCTATCAAGAACAGGCTTCGTTCGCGCGCTACGCCGCTCCGCCTGAGCCCAGCGAGCGAGTGCTGCAAACCTTTTGCGGAACTTAGCGGCGATTTGCAATGTAAAGGGCCGATCGCCGGTCTAATCTGACAGGAGTAAGATTAGCCCATGACCCTGATAATTTTAGTGTTTCTCGGCGGCGTGCTGACCATCGTGAGTCCTTGCATTCTGCCCGTGCTGCCGTTCGTGTTTGTTCGCTCCGAGCAGAGATTCCTCACCAATGGCCTCCCCATGTTGGCCGGCATGGCCGTTACTTTTGCGGCAATCGCAACGCTTGCGGCAGTGGGAGGTTCTTGGGCAGTCAGGGTCAATCAATACGGGCGAATCTTTGCACTGGTGCTGCTCACCGCGTTTGCCGCGACGCTGCTGTCGCGGCGCTTGGCGGATTGGCTCGCGCGCCCGTTCGTCGCACTGGGTAATCGGCTGACGCAAACGGAATCGCAAACGCCGGGCAAATTCACGCTGCTCAATTCTTTGTTGCTCGGCGTTGCGACGGGACTTCTCTGGGCGCCGTGCGCCGGCCCGATCTTGGGATTGATCCTGACGGGCGCAGCAATCTCCGGGCCGAATGCGCGCACGACATTGCTGCTGTTTGCCTACGCCGCGGGTGCCGCTACTTCGTTGGCGGTGGCGCTGCTTGCAGGAGGACGAGTATTTGCGGCCTTGAAGAAGTCGTTGGGAACCGGTGAATGGATAAGGCGGGGGCTTGGAGTCGCCGTTCTGTTCGCCGTGGTGGCGATTGTCTTCGGCTGGGACTCCACCGTGCTCACTCGCTTGTCGCTCAACGGCACGAACAGCCTCGAGCAGTCGTTGTTGGACAAAATCAACCCGCGTAGCGGGGCGGCCGGCGGCAGCATGGCCATGAGCAACTCGACGATGGCAATGAGCAACTCCACGATGGCGATGAGCAACTCGAAAGCCGATAGCCACGCAATGATGATGTCGGCTGCGAAACCGGCCGGCGATTTGCCGGTGGAAGGAGAGATCCCTTCGTTCGCCGGCGCCACCTTGTGGTTGAATTCTCCACCGCTTACGCCTGAAGCCTTGCGCGGCAAAGTCGTGGTCGTCGATTTTTGGACCTATTCCTGCATCAATTGCCTGCGTGCGCTGCCCTATGTGGAGTCGTGGTACCAAAAATATAAGGACCATGGGCTGGTCTTGATCGGCGTACATGCGCCGGAATTTGCATTTGAGAAGGATCCTGCCAATGTGCGCCGCGCGGTCGCGGACTTGAAGATCACCTATCCGGTGGCGCTCGACAATGACTACGCCATATGGCAGGCGTTTAACAATCAGTATTGGCCCGCGCATTATTTCATCGATGCGAGCGGGCGTATCCGCGCACATCACTTTGGCGAAGGCAACTACGATGAGTCCGAACAGACCATTCGAAAATTGCTTACCGAGGCGGGCCAGAGCAACCTGCCGGCCGCCGGGCTGGGGGCAGCCAAGGCAGTCGGAGTGCAGGCGCCCCCCGATGAGGCCCACGATCAATCACCTGAAACCTATGTAGGTTACCGCCGTGCGGATAATTTCGCCTCGCCGGGCGGCCTGATCCAGGATCAAGCCCATGCTTACGCGGCACCGGCCGCATTAAAATTGAATCAATGGGCACTGATCGGGTCATGGAATGTAGACCCGGAGAAAGCAGTGCTCGCGGCCGTTCACGGCAGAATAGAGTTTCGTTTTTTCGCGCGCGACTTGCACTTGGTGCTGGGCCCGGCGAGTGACGGAAAACCGGTGCGATTTCGGGTCATGCTGGACGGCGCTGCCCCGGGGGCAAACCATGGTGCCGATACGGATTCGAGCGGCGCAGGCGTGGTTGACCGGCAACGTTTATTTCAATTGATTCGCCAGTCGGGCGATGTGGGCGAACATGTGTTTTCGATTGAATTCCTGGATTCCGGCGTCCAAGCGTATTCATTTACATTCGGGTGAGGGCAAGTCATGAGTGCAAAGCTAAATCGTCGTCATTTTGTCGCTGGGTTGACCGCGTTGTCGGCGATCCCTTGGATACGCGGCGTCTCGGCCGCACCGCTTTCCGGCCCGATGCTGGGCAACGATGTGTCGATCGAGAATTTTTCGCCCGCCGGCAAGAGCCTGGGGGTCGTGCGTGTCGCAAAAATCGTCAAAACGGACGCGCAATGGCAGTCGCAACTCTCGCCGTTGAGCTTCAGGGTGGCGCGTCAGGCCGGCACCGAAGTTGCGTTCACCGGTGAATACGACAGAAATCATGCCGATGGCATCTATCACTGCATTTGTTGCGACACCGCGCTCTATGATTCGAGAACAAAATTCGATTCCGGCACGGGTTGGCCCAGCTTCTGGCAGCCCATTTCGGCCATGAACGTGGTCAAGAGCAATGACAACTCGCTCGGCATGACGCGCGATGCAATCTCGTGCCGCCGCTGCGATGCGCACCTAGGGCATGTGTTCGACGATGGCCCGAAGCCCACCGGGTTGCGCTACTGCATGAATTCAGTCGCGCTGCACTTTACGGCTCGCGCTTAAGGAGAATGAAGATGGCGTTCCGGAAATTTTCTGCGCCGCTGCGTTTTGCGGTGTTGTTCGTCGCCCTGGCGGCCGGCGTGGCGGCGTGGCGTGCACCGCTCTTCGGGGCGGAAGCGCCCGTCGTCATTGCGCCGCCCGCGGTGGACAATCCGAAGGCCGCGGGACCCATGCAAACCGCGGTGTTGTCCGGCGGCTGTTTCTGGGGCGTCCAAGGCGTCTTTGAACACGTGCGGGGCGTCAAGAACGTGATCGCAGGCTATGCGGGCGGCGAGAAAGCCACGGCCCAATATGAAACGGTCAGCAGCGGAACCACCGGTCACGCTGAGTCGGTGCAAATAACCTTCGACCCTGCCGTGATTTCCTATGGGCAGCTGCTGCAGATTGCATTTTCGGTGGTGCACGATCCGACGCAGCTGAATCGGCAGGGACCCGATGTCGGCACCCAATATCGCTCGGAGATTTTTTACAGCGACGACAATCAGAAGCGCATTGCCCAGGCCTACATCAGCCAATTGGATCAGTCGCACGCTTTTGCACGGCCCATCGTCACGCGGGTCGATCCTCTCAAAGGATTTTATCCCGCTGAACGTTATCATCAGGATTATCTGATCAACAACCCGACTCAACCCTACATCGCAATTTACGACATACCCAAGATCCAGAATTTCCGGCGAACCTTTCCGGAACTCTTTAGCGGACAGCCGGTGCTGGCGCACAACTGATGTCGGCGAGGAGATTGTTGCGCTGCTCGCTGGCGCTCAGCGCATGTCTCATTGCATTTCAGTCCTTTGCCGCGGACGCGGTCAAAGAGATCACCGTGTTTGCCGCGGCGTCGCTGACCAATGTGCTTCAAGATCTGGGCGACGGCTTCACCAAGGACAGTAACATTCCGGTGCGCTTTTCCTTTGCCGCGAGCTCCGCGCTCGCGCGCCAAATCGAAAATGGTGCGCACGCCGATGTGTTTTTTTCCGCGGATATGGAGTGGATGGACTATCTGCAAGCGCGGAATTTGATCCAGGCGCAGACTCGGCATGATGTGCTGGGAAATCAGCTGGTTTTGATCGCGCCGGTCGCCAGTAAAATCAGCTTAAAGATAGGCCCTCATTTTGCGCTGGCTGCAGCCGTGGGAAAGGGACGGCTAGCAACGGGCGATCCGGATTCCGTGCCGGTGGGTCGCTACGCACACGAAGCCCTCGCGAACCTCGGTGTTTGGGACGACGTCGCGGCTCGTCTCGTGCGCACTGACAGCGTGCGCTCGGCACTGGCGTTCGTCGATCGCGGAGAAGCGGTGCTGGGCATCGTTTACGCAACCGATGCGCTCATCGATACGGGCGTGCGCGTGATCGGCGTGTTTCCCGCTACGAGCCATAAGCCCATCATCTATCCCGCGGCACTGACAACGGGGGCGAAGGCCGACGCCGCCAAGTTCCTGGCGTACGTTCGCGGCCCGGCGGGGGATTTAGCCTTTAAGCACTACGCCTTCGTGCCGTTGCACTAGCCGGCGGCGGCCGGATCAATAGGCTCGATCGCGGGAATGCCCTCGCGGATGTCTTCGGAGAACGTCGCGCTGCGGTCCGACTGCTTGGCGCGATCCGTGATTCGTCCCAGAGTCTTAAGCTCCGCAAGCGTATGGCGCTGATCCAAGCCTCCGACCCGATACACATAGGCGGGCAGGTAGCCGGTGAACAACAAGCGATAGCTCCAAGGCAGATAGCCGACGATCCGCTTCATCATGTGGTAGACCAGCATGGTGCAATTGACTGTAATGGTGTTGTAGAAGCGCGGTGTCTCGACCAGATTGTCGGCCTGCTCGACGTAGCCGGCAAATAACGAGCGCATCGCGGACAGCGGCATGCGGATCCGATACAAGTAGTCGTCCTCGCCCCGGATATTGGTGCGGACCCTGATGACGTCGCGCTCGTCTGCCGCGATGATGCTGAGTCCGTCTCGCTTGAAGAACCCGCCGATCTCCGAATAGATCTTATTTTTCTGACGCCGTACCTCGACGGAAAAAGCCACGTACTGGCCGTCGGCGAACCCGAACGAAATCAGCATGTGCGCGATTGCCCAGCCGTCCCAATAGGACATGACCATGTCAACCGACTTGAGCTGATCGAGGTCATAGGTGCGGGTTTCCCAGCGCGGCGTGTAGTCAATGTTGCTGCGCCAATCGAAGTTGCGCACGTTGCGGAGCGTGACGAGGGAGCCCTCGATCGTGCCCCGGGTGATTTGTGCCACATCGTCCGCCCAATCACGCTGATTGGTCGGCCTGATGCTGCGCCACCAAACGAGCAGAATCGCAAAGGCCAGAGCAAAGCTTGTGAATCCGAACCCGGCGCCGCCTCTCCAGAGAAGAATCAGAACACCCGCGGTGAGTGCGCCCCACAGAAGAACGAAGCCGTACCTCAGTTGCGTGCCGGGCGCTTGATACCAGAGCGCCAGTCCGCCCCAAATTGCCGGTATGCCGATCAGCAGGCTCTCGATCAGCGCGGCTGCAATTCGCAAGACACTTGCGGTTGTCATGATCCCGGGCATTGTGCCAGCAACCTATGGAACGCGGCGTACCGTTTGATTGACACGCAGTGGCGGCGCAAGGTACGGTTTCGTGTGACTCAATCGACCGCATTTCGCCTAAACGTTCCCTTCATCAAGGAGCTCGGAGTCGAGTTCTTGAGCGCCGCCGACGGCCGATCCCAAGTAGCGCTCAACCTCGAGGCTTGGCACCTCAACAGCTGGTCAGTTGCACATGGCGGCGTACTCATGTCGTTGCTCGACGTTGCAATGGCGGTTGCCGGAAGAACGTTGAATGCCGGAGCGGGCGGTGGCGTAACAGTCGAGATGAAGACCAGTTTTCTACAGCCGGCAAAAGCGGGTTCACGCCTGCTCGTTTCCGGTTACGCGTATCACCGCTCCACGACCATGGCGTTTTGCGAAGGCGAAGTGCGCGACTCCGACGGTCGATTGATTGCGAAGTCGATGGGGACATTTAAATACTTGAAATCCGGAGCTGTTGCCGATGGCTAAATCCTATCGCCGCATCGTGTTGGCGTCTCGACCCAATGGGTGGCCCACTGCAGAGAATTTCCGGCTCGAGGAAGTGCCCGCACCTGAATTGGGCGATGGCGAGGTCCGCGTCCGCAATCGGTATCTCTCGCTTGATCCTTACATGCGCGGACGGATGAACGACGCGAAGTCATATGCCGCGCCGCAAATGCTGAATGAGACCATGGGCGGCGGAGCAGTTGGAGAAGTGGTGGAGTCGCGCAGCAGCCAATTTGTGGTCGGCGACACGGTGCGCGGCATGCTTGGATGGGCTGAATACGGCGTCAGCAAGCCCGAGGGCATCGCCAAGGTCGACGCGCGGCAGGTTCCCTTATCGGCATACTTGGGCGTGCTCGGCATGCCGGGCATGACCGCCTGGTACGGTTACAACAAGATCATGGAGCCGAAGCCCGGCGATACCGTGGTGGTGAGCGCAGCAGCCGGGGCCGTGGGCAGCGTCGTGGGCCAATTGGCTCGCATCGGCCGCGTGCGCGTGATCGGCATCGCCGGCGGACCGGACAAGTGCCGTTACGTGACCGACGAGTTGGGATTCGATGCCTGCATCGACTATAAGACGGCCGTCGACGCAAAATCATTGGCGGCATTGATCGCCGCTGCCGCGCCTAAAGGAGTGGATGCGCATTTCGAAAATGTCGGCGGCGATGTATTGAACGCGGTAATGGCACTGCTCAATCCGTTTGCGCGCGTCGCGATTTGCGGACTCATCGCCGACTACAATGCGAGCCCGGGCCAAATGCTGAAAAGCGCGATCCTGAATCCGGGAATGTTTCTGGTGGCACGATTCAGGATGCAAGGCTTCATCATCTCCGATCACTTGAATCTGTGGCCTGAGGGCTTGACGGCGTTGGGCGGGCTCGTCGCCTCGGGAAAATTGAAATACCGTGAGTCCGTTGCCGAAGGTCTCGAGGCGGCGCCCTCGGCGTTCATCGGCATGCTGAAGGGACATAACTTCGGTAAGCAGCTGGTTCGACTATAACTGAATGAGCATGCAACAAATCATTCTGCACCACTATCCGATGTCGCCCTTCGCCGAAAAGATTCGGCTCATCTTGGGTTTCAAGGGATTGCGTTGGTCCTCGGTTTTGATCCCCAACATCATGCCCAAGCCGGATGTCACCGCGCTCACCGGCGGCTACCGCAAGACGCCGGTGCTGCAGATCGGCGCAGACATTTACTGCGATACCGCGCTGATTGCGGACGTCATCGAGGAATGCGCGCCGCAGCCCACGCTGCATCCTGGAGGGACCAGAGGGGCGACCCGCATTCTCGCTCAATGGGCGGATTCAACGCTTTTCTGGACGGCAATACCCTTTACCATGCAGCCGGCGGGGCTCGGTCACGTGTTCGAAGGAGCGCCGCCAGAGACCATCAAGGCGTTCGGTGATGATCGTGCTGTTTTTCGCGCCAATATTCCGCGCATGCGGCCCGGCGATGCGATCGGAGCGTTCCCTTTGTACTTGGAGCGATTGGAGCAGGCTCTCGGAGCGCAAGATTTCTTTTTCGGATCCGCCGCCAGTCTCGCGGATTTTTCGGTTTTTCACTGCCTTTGGTTCGTCGAACGCGGCGGCCCGGTCGCCAGAATTCTCGATTCCTATCCCGTATTGCAAAGCTGGCGTGCGCGCATGGCGGGCTTCGGCCACGGCACGCACGAGAGACTCGACAGCGGCGCGGCCATTGCCATCGCGCGCGAATCGACGGCGCAGAAGTCGACGGGAAATGTAGACACGCACGGCCTGGCGCTCGGCGACAGAGTGGTTATCGCGGCCACCGACACGGGTGTCGATCCCATTGAAGGAACGCTCCACGCCGCCGGCCGCGACCGAATTTCTGTCGCGCGCGAAGATCCACGCGCGGGCCGCGTTGTCGTGCACTTCCCGCGCTTGGGTTTCGAGCTGCGTAGGGTAAAGTGAAGTCGCATGGCTTCAATACTTAAAGCATCGCTCTGCGCCGGGCTCATCGCTGGGACCGTCGACATCGGGGCGGCGTGCGCGATTAACCAAGTAAGTCCGGTACCCATTCTGAGGTTTATTGCGAGTGGACTCTTGGGTGCGCCGCTCCCGCATGAGCCGTGGGTCTACTGCCTGGGGATGCTGCTGCAATGGGTGATGTCCATCATCATTGCCGCCGTTTTTGTGGTTGCCTCGATCAAGGTTCCAGCACTGTTGCGCAACTGGATTGCGGCAGGCATCGGCTACGGTGTGGTCGTGTATTTCGTCATGACGTTTGTGGCCGTGCCGCTATCAAGAGCGAAATCAGGACATGTCACGATGGTCTCGTTCGCGGAGAATCTGGCGGCCATGATTTTATTCGGGTTGATCGTGTCCTTTTTCGCGCGCCGAATGATGGCAAAAGCGCCGTTGGCGAAGCTCGCGGTCTAAGTCAGAGGCGCGGGGCGTTTCTGCCCCAAACGCGGAAGCCGCCCAGGAACGCAAATTCGTTGTTTCCGAGACGCGAATTCTTAGGCAACTTTTTCAATTTACGCGCGTTTCCGCCGCCGATGACCACATAGTCGGCTTCCAATGCTTTGCTCAACTGCCCGACCACGTCTGCGACCGTGCGGCGCCACTTCTTCGCGCCGCGCCGCTGACGCCCGCGATCACCCAGATAATCTTCATAGCTTCGGCCGTGCTTGTAAGGCAGGTGAGCGAGTTCCATGGGAGCCACGGTGCCATCGACGATGAGGGCCGAACCTAAGCCGGTGCCCAAACCTAGGAACAACATGCGGCCTCCCTCGTAGCTGCCGATCGCCTGCATCGCTGCATCGTTCATCAGCAGTGTCGGGCGTCCAAACGCCTTGCGAAAGTCAAATCCGACCCAGCCGCGCCCGAGGTTGTACGGTTCGGTGACGATCTTGCCGTGCACGACCACGCCCGGATAGCCGATGGAAACCACATCGTATTTCAAGTCGTTATTGAGCTTCAGCACTCGTGAGGCCATCAGGCGCGGGGTCAGCGTAGGACCGGAATCAAACAGACGCACTTCGTGGCGACCCGAGATCCGGGTCTTCACATGGCTACCGCCGACGTCGATGGCGAGCACGCGCCGCTTAAGGCTAGTTGGCATAATTTGCGCACAATAGCGCACTTACGGTTGACTCGTCAGTCGCGTCTACTGACATAATGCGGTCATGAAACCTCCAATTACCTTTGGCCTGTTCTTGGCGCTATGCGCAGCGCTGGCGGCTTGCGCGGCTGCGCCGCCGGTGCCGGGACCACTGCGCGTGCCGGCTGCTCAATCGCTGATCAAAGAGCTGCACGCCACCGGTGTGCAGATCTACGAATGCCAGGCGGCGAAAGGCGATGCTTCGCAGTTCGAATGGATCTTCAAGGCACCGGAAGCAGCGTTATCGACCAAAGGCGGCAAAAACATCGCCAGACACTATGGCGGCCCTTCCTGGGAGGCCGTAGATGGCAGCCGAGTGGTCGGCGAGGTAGTCTCGAGCAGTCCCAGCCAAAAGCCGAACTCCATTCCTTGGCTGTTGTTGCGTGCCAGGGCTACCTCGGGGAAGGGCCTCTTCGGCGGCGTGCAATTTATTCAGCGTATCAATACCGTGGGCGGCAGCTTACCGGCCGGCGGGTGCCGCAGGGAGCAGGCCGGACAACAGCTGCGCGCCGCTTACACGGCCGATTATTTGTTTTACGGCATGAAGCATTGAGTGCAGCGCTGCAAGAATCGCTGGAACGGGTACAAACGAAAATCGCGTATCTGGAGCAGGCGATGAATGAGCTCAGCGACGTGGTATTTCGTCAGCACAAGGAAATTCAAGCATTGGAGGCGCAGCTTAAGGCCCTCAAAGACCGGCTGACAGGCGCTGCCGATGAGCCGAGCACGATGGAGCAGGAGAGGCCGCCGCACTATTGAGAGGGCCGACGAATGATTTGGGCTGCTGCGGTTCTGATCGCGTGCCTGCTGGCCCTTGGAATGTGGGTCGTCGTCCGCTTGCGCACGCCAATTCCAACAGCTGCTTTGACGCCGTCGCGAACGCCGACCCAAAGCAAAGTCCCCATTGCGGTACCTCAATCTTCACGCGCCGAACTCGCGAACAATTTGGTAACTGAACGCCTTTGGAAACTTGCCTTTGCGGCGCCGGCGGAAGCGCAGATGTTCGAGCCTGCGCAAGCGAAAATTAGAGACGCCGTCGCCGCTGCTCTTCAATCGGACTCGCCGGACCCGAAATACTTTCCACGGCGGCCGACATTGATGCCGCAACTGATGCGCGCCGTGGATGACCAGCGCACGGCAACCGATAAGCTCTCGCGCATTATCGCGCACGACCCTGTGCTGACTTCGGATGTCTTGCGGCTTGCGAACTCGGCACTCTATCGAACTTCGCCTGTTCCAATCGAAACGATTCAGCGTGCGATCGTGGTTCTGGGCGTGGATGCTCTGCGCGGGCTCGTGGCGACCGCCATGCTGCAACCGGTCTTTCGGGCGACCCGCACAAATTTCCCGCGCTTTCCGCGCACGTTATGGGAACGCACCGAGCGCGCCGCACGCGCAGCGGAAATGTACGCAATCAAGACCCAACCGCAAGATCGCTTTGAGGCTCAGCTGGTTATTTTGCTGAGCGCCCTAGGACCGCTGGTGGTTTATGGCGCTGCTCTCGATATGTACGCGCGGCATCCGGAAGTCGTGCCGAATCCCACGCTCATGGTCGCGCTCACCGCGGCGCTTGGGCCGCAAGTTTCGATGCGCATCGCGCGGAATTGGGAAACCTCGCCGCGTCTGGTGGCGGCTATCGAGAGATCGTCGGTCGAAGAGTTGACGATGGCCTTGTGCGTGGGTGAGCTACTGGGCAGCTTGTCGCTGCTGAAGACGCAGAATGTGATCACGTCCGATGAAGGTCTGGCGACCGCCAATGACGTGGGGTTGCCGGATGCGATCATCGCACCTATATGGGAGCGGCTGACGACGGCCGAATAGGCTCTATGCCATCATGCGGGGATGCTATTTCTGAAGGATCCAACTGACTGGGTCGATGAGGCGGCCGGCCGCTCGAATCGCTTATTTCTGACGACACCGGGCGGCCACAGTATCAGCTACGCGTCGCTGCGCGAGCAGTCCGGTCGCATCGCCTCAGCGTTGATCCAGTGCGGGGTGCATCCCGGCGACCGCGTTGCCGCGCAGGTCGACAAGTCCGTCGAAGCAATATTTTTGTATGTAGCCTGCCTGCGCATGGGTGCGGTGTTCGTGCCCATCAATGTCGCGAATACAGCCAATGAGGTTGAGTACTTCTTGCGCGACTCGCAGCCGCAGGTCGCCATCTTCCGTCCGCAAGACCGGCATTTGATCGAGCCGCAGGCAAGATCAGCGGGCGTCGCGCACGTCGAAAGCTTGGGCGCGGACGCCGATGGTTCATTGCTGCAGCGGTCGCGCGAATCGCATCCGGAATTCAATCCACCTAAGCTGCAGCTCAATTCCATCGCCGCCATTGTTTACACGTCCGGCACCACGGGCCGCTCCAAAGGCGCAATGCTGACCCGGGCCAATCTCGCCTCGAACGCAGCTGTTCTTGCCGAGGCCTGGCAATTTTCCAGCGGCGATGTGCTGCTGCATGCGCTGCCCTTGTTTCACATTCACGGATTATTCGTCGCACTCAACACGGTTCTCGCCTCAGCATCGAGCTTGCTGCTGCTGCCGAAATTTGATGCAGCCCTCGTCCTCGAGCACTTACCGCAGGCAACGGTATACATGGGCGTCCCGACGCACTACACGCGTTTGCTGCAGCAAGACAGCTTGAACAAAGAGACGACCTCGAGCGTGCGGCTCTTCGTTTCGGGGTCGGCCCCTTTGTTGGCGGAAACGCACCGGGAATTCCAACGCCGCACCGGACACGTCATCCTCGAGCGCTACGGCATGTCAGAAACGATGATGAATACGTCAAATCCGTACGAAGGCGTGCGGCTGCCCGGATCGGTGGGTCCACCCCTGCAGGGCATCGCGGTGCGGGTAACGAATTCGGAGACCGGTGAAATCGAAAGCGGGGCGGATGTGATCGGCACACTGCAAGTCAAGGGCCCGAATGTGTTCGCAGGCTACTGGCGCGATGAGCAAAAAACCCGCAATGAATTCACGGCGGACGGCTGGTTCAAAACCGGCGACGTCGGCCGCATCGATGTCAACGGCTACGTGCACATCGTCGGGCGCGCCAAGGACTTGGTGATCAGCGGCGGCTACAACGTCTATCCGAAAGAAGTTGAATCTGAATTGGATGCAGTCGAGGGAGTGCTGGAGAGTGCTGTGTTTGGGGTTCCGCATCCCGACTTTGGCGAGGGCGTCACCGCTGTCGTCGTGGCCAAACCCGGCGCGATACTCTCGGAACTATCGATTGTCGAATCCGTAAAGCCCAGATTGGCCCGCTACAAGCTGCCCAAACGTATCCTGCTCGTCGATGAGCTGCCCCGCAACACCATGGGCAAGGTGCAAAAAAACGTTCTGCGCAAAACGTTTGCGGAAATCTATTCCACGGAGTGAGTCGCTCTTGGGCTAGCTGCCCGGCAGCAGCGTTACCATCGTGAGTGAGCGCGCTCCGAGCGGCGCGCCTCCTTCAGATTGGTCGATCACGATGTAAAAACTCTTGGCTTGAGCATGCGGTGCATTGCTCAACGGGATGTTCAGAGTGACACTGGATTTCCCATCGCCGATGTGCGCGAGCTGCGGTACCGCTGCGGAGAAATCCGCGCCGGGTTTCGCTGTCCCCGATTCGGTCCACCATGTAAAGCTGGTCTCGCCGCGCAAACTGCCTTTGCGATGTACGGTCACCTGGGCGGACGATTCCCCCGCGGGAACGTCGACGGTGTCCTCAGCCAGCTCGATTTTCGAGGCACCCCCTGATGTGCCGGCCGCTGCCGCAGCGGGAGCCGGCGCTGGCGCAGCCGGCGCGGCGGGACGGGGTGCGGCGGCGTGCGGTGCCGGCGCAGGAGTGGTTTGCGGCGTCGGGGCCGGCGCGGCTGCAGGCGGTGGAACACCGACATCTCGCAACGCCGGCGCTGCGGCAGGCGTCGTTGTAGATGAGGTGAGCGTTGGCGGCTTGCGGCGATCCACCGCGGCTGGGGGCGGCGCAGCGCTCGGTGCGCCAACCGCGGCAGGGGCATTGTCTTCATCGGGCGCCGGCGCGCTAACCGGCTTGAGGGAATCGATGCTCGGCAAGGCATTGCGGCGGCTGGATATCCAATAGCCGCCCGCGAGCAACAGCGCAATTGCCGCCGCCGCTGCCGCAGTGAGCCGAGGCTTCGGCTCACTGCGAGACGGCGGCTCCAGAAGATCGGTCAGTGCCGGCAACCCCTTGGCAGCTCCCTTCAGCTCCAATTGCCTAAGCCACTTCTGCATATCGGCCGGCCGTCCTTCGCGTTCCCATGCCAGGGCCGCCTTAAGCGCCTGCCATTGCTGATTGCTCAGATTGGGAGCTCGTTGCACTTTGAAGCCCGCATCGCGTGCTTGGAGCGCGGTTCGCTTCGAGGCAAACGGGTGTTGGCCGCTCAGCAGCAGGTAAGCGATGCACGCCAGCGAGAACACGTCATCGCGCGCATCCGGATGCTCGCCCTCCAGCACCTGGCAACTCGCAAATCCGGATGCAGCGAATGGCAAGTTCACTTCATGATCCGAGGCGGTTGAGTGCGGACTCGTCTTGTGGGCGCCGCCGAAACTGAGAACGCGTAGGTCGCCCCCAGTGGTGATAAATATGTTGTGCGGACTCAGATCGCCGTGCACCACGCCGCGCGAATGCGCGTAGGCGACTGCGACTCCGATGTCGCGGATCAATGCCAACGCCTCGGGGTGCCCCAGATGAACGAGCTTTCTCACGTGCAACACGCGGCCGAGCAAGGCGCCGTTCAGCAGCTCCATGGTGAAAAACATCAACGGGCCGTCGCGATCAAACTCAAATACGCGCACGATGTGTGGATGCGACAATAGCTGCAGTGATTGAAATTCTCGCCGCAGGTCGGCGAGCAATTCCGCGCGCTTCGCCACGCTCCCATGCAGCACTTTGATGGCCAGCCGCTGAGTGCCCGGGGTTTCCAGGCGATATTCGTCGATAGCCTGAAACACCGTGCCCGTGCCGCCGTGCGCCACCACGCCTTCCAAACGGTATCGACGCCGCAGGACACTGCCGGGCTTGGCTTCGCCCACCGCATCCAACGATTGCGTCTCGTCGCGGCGCGGATGCGCATCGGTTTGCTCTACGCGTGCGGGGGCGACGATGTCGCGAGCTATCGGAATGTCGCGTTCAGGGGTGTCGCGCGCCGGCATGGGAGCACGTGACGGCGGCGCATCACGTGCGGCGGGAATATTGCGCGATACCGGGGTATCGCGAGCCGCGGGGACTGCGCGCGTGTCCGTATCCGCAGCTGGGCTGTTACCGACACCGAGCGCGGACTCGGCAAGTGCGGTCTTGATTGTTTTGAAGATCTCTGCGCCAATTCTGCCGCGGCGATAGTATTGGTCGAGCAGCGAAAGAACTTCCCAGTTACCCTCAGGATCGGCGCTGAATCGATCATGCATGGCCTGCAGAAACGCCGAGGCGTCGCAACTCCCGCCCGCGAGCGCATCCAACCACGTTTTTATGGCGCTTTCATTCACCACTTCGGGTTGATCAACACCAGCGGGCCGGATTACCGGGCTCATGAAGGTCCTCGTCTTGTGCGCCTTTAGCCATTGTACCGGTACAGGGTATATCGATGGCATGATGCGGTGCACTTCCTGTTTTCAGGCATCGCATTTTTTACAAAATCCTGAGTAATCATAGGAAAATCGTTTCATGCCTCAATCTGGCCTCATGATGGACCGGCCACTGTTGATCTCCGACGTCATCGAGCACGCGGCGGGTCAATTTGGAGATACCGAAATCGTGTCCCGCGAAGCTGACGGCAGCATCGTCAGGTACAGCTATGCCCCGTGCAGGAGGCGAGTACTGCAACTTGCCAATGCGCTAGCGGAGATCGGCATGACCGCCGGCACGGCGATCGGTTCGATTGCATTCAACAATCATCGCCACTTGGAGGCCTACTTCGCGGTGTCGGGCAGCGGCATGATCATTCATACCTGCAATCCGCGCCTGCACCTATCGCAGCTCGTCTACATCATCAATCATGCCGAGGATCGCGCGCTGTTGTTCGATCCGTGCTTCGCTCCGCTCATTCAAAGCATCGCAGCGCAGTGTCCGATGGTTGAGCATTGGATCTGCCTGGCGGATGAGGAGCACATGCCGGAAATGAGCGGCCCGACGCGCGTGTTTTGCTACGAGCAACTGATCGCCTTGCAACGCTCGGATTTTCCTTGGCCGCAGCTCGATGAGCGAACCGCCGCAGCGCTTTGCTACACCTCCGGCACAACAGGAAACCCCAAAGGTGCCTTGTATTCGAATCGCGCCATCGTGCTCAATGCGTTGTCAGCCTGCCTGCCTGGGATGATCTCGCTTTCGCCGCGAGACACGATTCTTCCCGCAGTGCCGATGTTTCACGTCAACGGATGGTGTGTGCCCTACGCAGCGCCCATTGGCGGCGCAAAGCTGGTCCTGCCTGGTCAACGGCTCGACGCGGCAAGCCTGTACGACATCTTCGAGACCGAGAAGGTTACCGTCACCGCGGGCGTGCCGACCATCTGGATCGCGCTGATGCGCCACATCGAGCAAGCCGGTCTACCGCTGACGAGCCTAAAACGCATTCTGGTGGGCGGTTCAGCAATGCCTCAGTCGCTGATTGCCAAATTCGACCATGAATACGGCATCGAAGTGCGCCAGGCCTGGGGCATGACGGAGACAGTCGCCATTGCGACCATGAGCTGCCTCAATACGCATCAGGCGACGGGGCCGGCCTCCGATCGGCACGCGCTCATGGCCAAGCAAGGCAAATCGGTGTTTGGCGTTGAGATCCGCGTGATCGACGAGAGTGGTCGCACGCTGCCGCGCGATGGCCAATCGCAAGGCCAGCTCCTGGTGCGCGGGCAGTGGACCGTCTCCGGCTACTATAAGGCGGAGGATGCATCCCTAGTGGACGGTTGGCTGCCCACCGGCGACATCGCGACCATCGATGCGTCGGGCACCATGCAAATTCGGGACCGGGCAAAGGATCTGATAAAGACCGGAGGCGAGTGGATCAGTTCGATCGATTTGGAAAATGCCGCGATGGCGCACCCCGCGGTGGCGATGGCGGCCGTCATCGGTATAAAACATCCGCGCTGGCAGGAGCGGCCGTTGCTCTTCATTGTGCGCAAGCCCGGTCAGGGACTCGAGGGCGAAGAGGTTCTGGCGTTTCTGGCGGAACGGGTCGCTAAATGGTGGATTCCGGATGCGGTTATTTTCCTGGATTCACTTCCCGTGGGAGGAACGGGGAAGGTCCAAAAAGCGATCCTACGCGATCAATATGCAGGGCATTTCGACTAATGGACCCACCGGCGTCAGCGGTTAATTGATATCCCGGCGCACGCGGATTATTGTTTGCATGCCAGTGAATCGCGCCCCTCGACTTTAGGACCCATTTGCCATGCTCGATCTGCTGCTCGCCATAGGCCATCACCTCCTCATCTTCGCAATATTCGGCATCATTTGTGCCGAATTTTGGGTTGTACGCCCCGGCTTGAGCAGCGCGATGGTGGCGCGCATTGCCTCGATAGACCTGTGGTACGGCATTTTGGCGACCGCCGTCCTGGTGATTGGATTTTGCCGCGCCGTGTTCGCCGCAAAAGGGTGGGCCTACTATTCTCACAACGCATTCTTTTGGGCCAAGCTCGGCACTTTTGCGGCCGTCGGACTGCTGTCTCTGCCGCCGACCTTAGGCTTCATGCGCTGGCGAAAATTGGCCTTGCAGCCGAGCGAGACCGACATCAAGCGGGTCCGCCGCTATCTGCATTTGGAAGTGGCATTGTTTATGTTGCTGCCGATTTTTGCCGCCGCTATGGCGCGGGGTTACGGAGAGTTTTAGTTTGCCCTGCGCTCGGCAGTTCTTTGGGGAACCGAAAGGCCACTTCAAGTTCAAACCTCATTCGTGAGCTGCGGGGACGGTTTCGCGGCCGCGCCATCTTGTGTATCCATGATTTACCTGTGAGGGATTTTGTCCAATGAATCAGAAAGCAGCTCCGCCGCTCAGCGAGCAACACGCGAGGTACCAGCCGGCGGCGGCTCGAGAGCAATCCGTGCGCGAGCACGTGGCCGCACGGGAGGTGCCCGTGCCGCTCACGATGGACCCGGCGATGCGTGCTGCGCGCGAGACGGTTTCGGCCAGCTCGGCCTGGATTCGCCCGCTGCAGCAGGAGATGGCGCGGGTGATTGTCGGCCAGAGACATCTGCTCGACCGGCTGCTGATCGCGCTATTGACGAATGGCCATGTTTTGCTCGAAGGCGTTCCCGGATTGGCAAAGACACTCGCATTGAAGACTTTGGCAGGCTGCATTGACCTGAACTTCAAACGACTGCAATTCACGCCCGATATGCTTCCTGCGGACATCGTCGGGACGATGATATACAACCCCCAGGACGGAGCCTTTCGGACCAAGCATGGTCCGATTTTCAGCAATCTGATTCTGGCGGATGAAATCAACCGCGCTCCGGCGAAGGTTCAAAGCGCCCTTTTGGAAGCCATGCAGGAACGCCAGGTGACCATTGGCGATGAGACCTATGTGCTTCCCACGCCGTTTTTGGTGCTGGCCACTCAAAATCCCTTGGAGCAAGAGGGGACCTACCCGCTGCCTGAAGCGCAGATCGATCGCTTCATGATGAAGGTATTGGTTACTTATCCGAGCCGCACTGATGAACGCGCGATATTAGATGCCATGTCCACGACGGAGGCCCTGCCGGTGTCTCGCGCGGTGGTAAGCGCGGCGCAAATCGTTGAGGCCCGTCACGTCGTCAATACGCTGTATGTCGATGACAAAATCCGCGACTACATCGTGGACCTGGTGCTCGCGACGCGACCTCCTGTTGCCGCTGCGTTCAAACTGAATGGTTACATTCAGACCGGCGCTTCGCCGCGCGCCACAATCGCGCTCACCTTGGGAGCGCGCGCAATGGCGTTCTTGAATGGGCGTCATTTCGTCATACCGCAGGACGTCAAATCAATTGCTCTTGACGTGTTGCGCCATCGGGTCTCCGTGACCTATGAGGCTGAAGCCGAAAATATCTCCTCCGAGAATGTCATCGAGAGAATCCTGAACACGTTGCCGGTGCCGTAATCGTGGAGCCGGAAAGCCGAAAATCCAATAAAGCCATCATGAGCGGTATGCGGCAGCTGGAAATCCGCACGCGCCGCATGGTCAACGACAGCTTGGCCGGCTCGTATCATTCAGTCTTCAAAGGCCGCGGCATGGACTTCGACGAAGTTCGCGAGTACAGCCCGGGCGATGAAGTACGGACCATCGACTGGAACGTCACGGCCCGCGCCGGACGGCCCTTCGTGAAGAAGTTTACGGAGGAGCGCGAACTGACCATTTTTCTGCTGGTGGATATCAGCGCGTCCGGAAATTTTGGATCCGGGTCGATATCCAAGCGCGATCTTGCGGCGGAACTTGCCAGCGTTTTGGCATTCTCGGCCATTCGCAACAGCGACAAGGTTGGCTTGCTGCTTTACACCGACCAGATCGAGAGGTATCTGCCGCCGAAAAAGGGCCGCCGGCATGTTTTAAGAGTGGTCAGAGACATCTTGTATCACACGCCTGAAGCTGTCGGCACCGATACGGTGAAGGCGTTGGACGTTGCCAACCGGCTCCTGCACCGTCGCGCGGTCGTGTTTTTAATATCGGATTTTGAAACGCCGAAAAATGCGGCTGCGGTACGCGTCGAATTGCGGCGGGCAATGCGGCGCACAAACCGCCGCCATGACTTGATAGCCGTTCAGGTCGAGGACCCTCGTGAAAGGGAACTGCCGGACGTGGGCATCGTCGCCCTCGAGGATGCGGAAAGCGGCGAGGTGATTGAGGTGGATACCGGAAGTGCCGCAATTCGAAAACGGTTCAAGGAACTCTCCTTGGCAAGAGATCTGCAACTGGTTAACGACTTCCGATCAGAGGGCATCGACACCTTGCAGTTGCGGACGGACGCGCCCTACATGCCGGCGCTGCAGCGCTTCTTCAAGACTCGCGTGCGTCGGCGCGCATGATGTCGGGTATCGACCGGCTGCGCGCCTCATGTACTGCGGCTCTGGCCGCATTTTTTTGCGCGCGTCTTCGCGCCGCGCCCTTGACCGAGGACATTCGCGACATCCGCGGCCCAAGATACTTATTGCCGGACTGGGTGCTGCCGGCGTTGATCGCCGGTGCCGTGCTCTTGGCTTTGGCGTTGTACGGATTGGGACATTGGCGGCGTAAGCGCCGCGCACCGGTGCTGCTTCCCTATGAGATTGCGCTGCAGCGGCTCGACGAAATACGCACGCTCATGCAGCCTGCGAGTGCGCGCGAATTCTGCATTGCCGTCTCCGATATCATTCGCCGATATATCGAGCAGAGATTCGAAGTAACGGCGACCCGCCAGACTACGGAAGAGTTTCTCCGCGACCTGCTGGGGAACTCACGGGTGTCTCTCGCGCGGCATCAAGGACGGCTGAGCGACTTTCTCTACCAGTGCGACTTCGTCAAATTCGCCGCGCTCTCTCTGACTCTCAACAACATGGAAACGCTGCGCCAGAGCGCGCGTGACTTCGTCCTGCAGACGGCGAAGGAAGACCCGGAACCTCCCGCAGAGCAATCTCATGACTCGCTTCCTGCAACCTGAATGGTTTTGGTTATTGGCACTCCTTCCGCTCGTCTTGATGTGGCGTGGACGGCGGGGGCCGGTTGCCGCGATTGAATACTCCGATGTCAGCCTGGCGCGCGAGGTGTCTCGGCGCGGCCGCAGCAAGATAGGCTGGTTGATATGGATGCTGCCGATTTTGGCCGGCGCATTGATGATCGTGGGGCTCGCGAGGCCGCAACGTGCCCACGGCCGTACCGAAGTAACTGCCAATGGCATCGATATCGTGCTGGGACTGGACGTTTCGGGTTCCATGCAGGCGTTGGATTTTCAAATGGAGCACCAACGGGTAAACCGCATTGAGGTGGTCAAGGCGGTGGTTTCCAAATTCATCGATGAACGGCCTGACGATCGCATCGGCATCATCGCATTCGCTGGATCTCCCTATTTGGTCAGCCCCATCACGCTCGATCACGATTGGTTGCAGCAAAATCTGGATCGGGTCTCGGTCGGGGGTGTGGACGATGGCACCGCAATTGGTTCGGCGATCGCGGCCGGCGTCAATCGGCTGCGCCTCACGCAGGCGAAATCGAAGGTGGTGATATTGCTCACTGACGGGGTGAACAATACCGGCAAAATTTCGCCGCTCGCCGCCGCGGAGGCGGCCAGAGCCATGGGTATCAAGATCTACACCATCGGCGTCGGTGTTCGCGGCGATGCGCCGATTCCGGTCCGGGACGCGTTGGGAAATGCGCGCCTGGTAATGGCCAAGGTAGACGTAGACGAAAAGACACTGCAAGCGGTCGCAGACGCGACGGGCGGCAAGTTTTATCGGGCAACCGACACGGATTCATTGCAAAGAATCTATGAGCAGATCAATCGCTTGGAAAAAAATGCGCAGACGGTCCAGAAATTTGAGCACACCGAAGAGCTGTATCCTTGGGCGCTCATCCCCGCGCTCGCTATTCTCGCGATCAGTCTGTTGCTGCAGCAGACTCGGTTGAGGAGACTGCCGTGAGATTCGGCAGTCCGGTCTGGCTGCTGGCAGGCTTGATCGCCGCCGCGGTGCTTGTCTGGCTCTGGCGGCTGTACGATATGCGTCAGCATGCCGCGCTGGCGAGGTTCGTATCAGCGCATTTGCGGCACAAGTTGACGCGTTCTATCTCGCGCGGCCGGCGCCGAGTCCGGCGCGGCTTGTATCTTGGCGCCGTGATCTGCCTATTTGCCGCGCTTGCCCAGCCTCAGGTAGGGTTTCATTGGGAACAAGTCAGCCGTCGGGGAATTGAAGTCATATTCGCCATCGACACGTCGCGAAGCATGTTGACGGCGGACGTAAAACCCAACCGGCTGACGCGCGCCAAACTAGCCATCGACGACTTCGCGAAGAAACTGGACGGCGACGCGGTGGGCATTGTGGCATTTGCCGGCGCGGCGTTTTTAGCGTGTCCTGTGACGCTCGATTATGGTGCCTTTCACGAATCCTTGAACGCCATTGATACCAATATAGTCCCACGCGGAGGCACTGATATTTCGACGGCCATTCAGGCGGCTCAGGCCGCGCTGCGCCGCCGTCCGAACAGCGATAAAATACTGATTCTTGTGACTGATGGCGAGGACCTCGAGGGCAGTTCTTTTGACGCAGCCCAGGCAGCGGCAAAGACTGACGGACTGAAGATCTTTACGGTGGGCGTGGGAACTGCTGCCGGCGATTTGATTCCCATCGCGCCCCAGCAAGGCGGTGGTTTTGTGAAGGACGACAGCGGCGCGTTCGTAAAATCGCGACTCGATGAAACCGCGCTGAAGGCCATCGCTGGTGCGACGGGAGGGTTCTACGTGCCGCTCGGGACCCAGGCAGAGGGCCTCGAGCTGATTTTCCAGACTGTGTTGGGCGCCATCGCCAAACACGATCTGGCGTCGCGCCAGCAAAAAATCTATATCGAGCGCTTTCAATGGCCATTGGCCGCGTCGCTCGCAATGTTGCTTTCCAGCTTAACGGTGGGTAGCCGGCGGCGTAGGAGGGCCTCAATTGGGGCAACGGCCGGGGGCGCGGCCTTGATTATTGCGATCGCTATTTCGCCGCAGGCGGCGCACGCCGACCCCCTTCTTGAATCGAAGACGCCAGTGCTGGAATACAATGCCGGCACGGCGGCGTACCGCGCGGGGCAATTTCCCCAAGCCGCGCGATCGTTTGAGCAGTCGATCAGCCACGTACCCTCCGGCGATCCCAAACAATTGGCCGTCCAAGAGGATGCTTACTACAATCTCGGCAATACTCTATATCGATCGGGCCAGAAGACCGAGCAGGCTTCACCGCAAGAGACGCTGAAAAATTGGAACGATGCTGTGAAGGCCTATGATACGGCGCTGCAACTGCGCGCCGATGACGCGGACAGCAAATTCAATCGCGACTTGGTGAAGCGCAAAATCGACGCGCTGAAGCAGCAGCAGAATCAAAACAATCAACAGAACAAGGGGAACAACCAAAATAAGGACCAGAGTAAGAATCCGGACCAGAATCAGCAGAACCAGAATCAGCAGAACCAAAGCCCGCCGCAAAACCAGGGCCAGAATCCGCAGCAGAACCCGCAGAAGCCGCAAGACAAAAGCGCGCAAAACAAGGATCAGCCGCCGCCGGGCTCAGGGCCGCCCCAAGGACAGCCTCCCCCGCAGCAGCCGAAACAGGGGCAAGCGCCGCCGCGGAGCGCCGGTCAGCCGCCACCTTCGCAGGGCGGTGATCAGAAGCCGGCGGGCGGGGATTCGCGGACGGCTGACAACCAGAGATCTCCGGGCGAAATGACCGGCGAGGAAGCCCGCGAACTCTTGGATTCAGTCAAAGGAGACGAGAAACACATGGCGATTCCGTGGGCACAGCGCGGTGCAGTGCAACCGCCGGACAAGCCGTTTAAGAATTGGTGATGTGCAGAAATAAACACACATGCCGCTGGCTGCTCGCCACGGTGCTGCTCAGTCTTCTTGGTGCAACCGAGGTGCTGGCCGACGATCCACTGGTCTACGCGACCATTCAGCCGGCCCAAATCTATCTGGGCGAATCGGCGCAGCTTACGATCACGAATCTCGGGGACGGCACGAACCCGATCACCATGCCGGTGGTCTCGGGATTGAAATTTGAGATCGTCGCGCGCACGCATGAGATTCAACTCATCAACGGAACAACGCTGCCTTCATCATCGATCGTCATGCGGGTGACACCACAGATTGCCGGCATCTTCACGATTCCCAGCGTGACGCCGAAGTCTCAACCCCTCGTGCTGCAGGTTAATGCAGCGCCGAGCGGTGCCTACGTACCCCGGGCGGACAACCGCGCAGCGCCCCTTCCCCCGCCGATCTTGTCAGGAGGATCGCTTCCCAAGGGCGTGCACTTGACGGACGATGGATCGGCCTATGTTCGTCTCAGTATTCCGAAACGGGAAATGTACGTCGGCGAGAGCGTTCCCGTCGAAATTGAAGTCGGAATGCGCTCCGGGTTTGTGTCCTCGCTGAACGGACTGCCCAAGCTGACGGGGGATAATTTCACGCTCAACAATCTTTCGCATCAGCCAGAGCGCAGCGAAAAATTGATCAACGGCGAGCCATTTGTCGTGTTTACCTGGCGCAGCATTCTTTCAGTAGTCAAGCCGGGCACGTTTTCGCTGGCGGCCGCGGCCCCACTGACCGTGAAAATTAGGACTCGGTCCAAGAAAGATGCGCTCTTGGATGATCGATTCGGGGACCCTTTTTGGCAGAATCTGTTCGGCACGACTGTCCCAAAGGATCTTGACGTTACATCTCCGCCGCAAGAGCTGAAGGTTTTGGAATTGCCCGCTGCCGGCCGGCCGGCGGATTTTCATGGCGCCATAGGCACGTTCAACATAGTCAGCGACATTGCTCCGGCCAAAGCGGATGTCGGTGATCCGATCACGCTGCGCATGCGCATCACGGGGTCTGGAAGCTTCGACCGCGTCGACAGCACCATGCTGGATCACGTCGACCAGTGGAAGACATACCCTCCGAAGTCTTCCTTCAATACCAGCGACCCGGTCGGATTCAGCGGCATGAAGACCTTTGAACAACCGGTCATCGCGTCAAAACCCGGGCAGCAAACTCTGCCCGGGCTGTCGTTTAGCTACTTCGATCCGAATTCTCGGCGTTACGAAACGGCGCGCAGCGCACCGCTCAGTGTCACGATATCCCCTTCGTTGGCAGACAGTACCCTGACGGCATCTCGGGTCGCTGCCAATGCGGCGGCGAGCGGCGCGCGGAAGGCTGCTGCCGGATTGCGGCCGGATCAGGCAGACATCGAATCACCGAGGCTTTCTCTCACGCCGCCGTACTTGCAGCCGAAGTTCCTTGCAATACCTTCATTCCTTGCAATCGCGTTGGCGGCATCATTACGGGGGAGGCGCCGCAGGGACGGGCAGAGTAAGTCGATCAGACGTGTAATGGCACAGATGGAAGCTGCGGCTCGTGCCGGAAATGACGTGCTGTTCCTTGATGCGGCGCGTTTCACGCTGCAGTGTTTCTTAGCGGCAAAGTGGCAGCTGATGCCCGATGAGGTTACCACTGCTGAGGTCGATGCCAGAATCGGCGCCGACAACGACATACACCGCTTGTTTGCGCTTGCAGATGAATCGAAGTATTCCGGCCGCGCGCCCAATGCCACGGATTTTGCACGATGGCTGAGCGTAGTTCGCAGCCGCTTGGCGAGTGAGAAATCCGCATGAGAGCATTGGCCAGGGCCATGGCGTGCACCGGCTTGCTGCTTTGTGCCCTTCAAGCGCATGCGGCCTCCGATCGCGAGGCGCCGGGTTATTCCGCCGCGGGTCTTTACAATCTTGGAAATTCCTACGCCCGCGCAGGCAAGCCGGGGATGGCAGTATTGAATTACGAGCGCGCGGAATTGCTGGCGCCGGACAATCCGGATGTGGAAGCGAATCTGCAATTTGTGCGCTCTTCTGCGCATTTGCCCCCTGAAACGCGCAGCACTTTCGGTCGCGTTGCCGGCTTCACGAGTCCTTTAGTTGCTTCATGGCTTGGAGCGGTGGGAATGCTGATTGCAGGCGCGTGCCTGCTGGCGGGACGATTTTCGACGCAGTATCGGCGTCTGCGACATACGGGCACCCTATTGGGCGCGAGCATGGTGAGTCTGACGATCTGCAATGGCATCGCGCTGTGGCCCAAATTGCATTCTGGGGTGGTGGTCGTGGCCGCGACCCCGGTCGGCGTATCCCCAGTGCCGATGGGTGATGCGTTATTCACATTGGCGGAAGGCGAGATCGTGAATCTCGCGGGTGAGCACGAGGGGTACACCCTTATTCGGACGGGAGCCGGCCGCTCTGGATGGGCATCAAATGCCAATATTGCGCCCATCGTCCCGAGGCGATGAGCGGAGTGCGGTTACAAAATTAGACCGTTACGCAGCGCGTACGCAGTCATATCGGCATTGCTGCTGAAATTCATCTTCTCCAAGATTCGCGATCGATACGTGCTGACTGTTTTGACGCTCAGGCTCAGTTCGTCGGCTATTTCTCCGACGCCTGCCCCGGCGGCTAATTTGCCGAAGATTTGGAATTCTCTGACCGATAGCCTCTCGTGCAGAGGCTGATTTTGATCGTGATCGGATTCGAGGTCTGCGGCCATCGATTCGGCTAAGGATGCGCTGACGTATCGGCGCCCCACAAGCACGGTGCGCACCGCTTTCAATAGTTCCTCGGGCGACCCGCCCTTGGACAGGTAGCCGCTTGCGCCGGCTCGAAGCACATTGCGAGCATACTGCGCTTCCGGCAGTCCGCTCATGATGAGCACCCGGACCTTGGGGAAACCGCTGGTGACATGCTTCAAAATATCCAGGCCGCTGCGGTCGGGCATATGGATGTCCATCAGCAGCAAATCCCATTCTTTATGGCGCAACTGGTCCAGGGTCTCGTTGCCGCTGGCAGTCTCGCCGATTTCGGTAATCCCGGCCTCGGCCTCGAGGAATTGCTTGTATCCAGCTCTAACCACGGCATGATCGTCGGCGATTAGTACTCGCGACATCTGGAATCCTTTTTGTTGTAGTGCTGCAGCAGACTTATCCTCCTTTAGGCGCAGAAACCGCAAGGCAGAAGCACTTAACCCAGCGTCGGGATCGTCCTACACGCCCGGGTCGCGGGTATAGTGGTTTACCCAGTTCACCTCCCACGTCGCCCCGCCGTCCGAAGAGAATGCTTGTTCCGACTGGGCCGTGTCGGCACTGATCGCCCAGATGGAAAATCGCACCAGAATGGCCTTGCCGTTAATGGTCTCTTGGTCGTAGAAATCACCTCGTCCGTTGCTGAACTCACCGACGCCAGGTATCCCCAATGTGCCGACGTTTGGCGTCGCAAAGTCCAAATACCATTGATGCGCGACCGGGCTGTACCAGCGCAGCGACAATAGCTCCAAGTGCCCCGCCGGTCCATCTGACTTGAATTCCGCAAGGTTGGCTTTACCGCCCCAAACCTTCTTCACAATGGTGACGCCATTCATTTCCACCCAGTCCTGAGAACCGCTCAAGGGATGCAATAATCGCCTGGAGTGGGTTTTCCAATTGCCGAGATCGAAGTCGAAATCATGCTGACCGTCGCGTGGCAGGCCTGAACTCTGCGACGTAGCGGGCAGGATTGCAGCAGCGCAGGCTGCGGCTAGCAGAGCTAGCCAACGGGCCCTCGAGGGTCGTGCGCCCTTCATGGTTTTTCTCGGCTCAAGTCGGCGATGAAGGCCGGAACCCAGGTCTTGCCGCCGTCACTCGAATACGATTCTTGGTAGTGATGTGAGTCGGGTTTGATGTCTGACCAAACCCCTCGCACGAGGATTGACCGATCATTGAACGTGTCGGAGGCGAACAGTTCGCCGCGGCCACCGTTGAAGGATCCAATGAGCGGCGGCGCGAGCACGCCGCGCTGGCTGTTGACGAAGGATTGGCTCCATTGATGCGCCGTCGGATTGTAAAGAAACAGGGTCAGGCCTTCCCAGTGTCCGTTCGGACCGTCGGTTTCGATCTCTTCCAACTGAGCGCAGCCATTCCACACCTTTCGGACCGTGACGATGCCGTTGAGCTCGAGCGATTTCGAAGATGCCGCGAAGGGGTCGAGGATGCGCTTGATGTGGGTCCTCCAGGTACCGAAGTTAAAATCAAAGTCGTGCTGCCCATCATGGACCGGCCGAGCCGGCTCTGCCGTTTCGCCCAAAGCGTTGAGAGATGCAAACCATGCTCCAGCGGCGGCCAAGATGCCGATCGCAATCGTTTTTGAGAGCTTCATCGTCGTCTCCATGAATATTTCTAGCCAAAGGTGGGCCGTCGCGCCCGCGGCGGCGCTAAGCTATCGTCGATGGGATTTTGTGACGGCGGGACCCTTCGCTGAAGGGCCACTTGGAGGAAAAATAATTGGGCCACTCTCGTTTACGGCGTCGGCCGGCAGCAGAACCTTTTTTTGAGATTAAGCTTGATCTCAAGCCGGCCGGTTCACGAGAATCGTCACGAACGCTGCATCACGAGTTAAAAGCGGCCATTCTCGATGGGCGCTTGGCAGCGGGCGTCAAACTACCCGCCACGCGAAAATCGATCGATGTGTTCGGCGTTTCCCGCAATACCGCTGCGGAAGTCTATGAGCGGTTGGTGACGGAAGGCCATGCAGTCACCCGGCACGGTGCGGGTACTTTTGTTTCGAAAAAGACTCCCTCGCGGGGCGCAGCGGTGCGGCCACAGGCAGAGCAGGCGTTTCGTCATCGCCTCAATGGCTTTTGGCTGCGCCCCGATGTTGCCGCGGCGATGAGTTTTTGGCGCGATCCGCCTGAGTCGGAGTTGTCTACGCGGAAAAGCGCGTTGATTGATTTCCGCCCTGCGATGGTCGACTCCCGTCTTTTTCCGCTCGACGTATTTCGACGGGTTAGCGCCAAGCAACTGCGGGGGCTGGAAAGAAAGCCGGCGAGCTACAAAAGTCCGCAGGGAAACCAGGGAAATTTCTATCTTCGCAGGGCAATCGTCAAGCACATCGCCATCACCCGTGCCGTTGCCTGCCAGGCCGAGGAAATACTTGTTACCTCTGGAGCACAGCAAGCGTTCGATCTGCTCGCCCGGGCGTTGGTCACACCGCAAGAAACCATAGTTGCTTTGGAGGATCCGGGTTATCCCCCTATGCGTGTGGCTTTTGCTGCTGCCGGCGCACGGCTCGTGCCGGTCGGCATTGACGAAGAGGGATTGATGGTCGATCAGCTGCCGCCCGGCGTACGCATCATTTGCGTTACTCCATCGCATCAATTCCCGCTGGGTGTCAGCATGTCGATGCGCAGGCGCGAGGCGCTGGTCGAATTCGCGCGCGAACACGGCGCCGTGATCATCGAGGATGACTACGACGGGGAATTTCGCTACGAGGGCAGCCCTTTAGCGGCGCTGCGGGCGGCCCACGCGGCGGACGTGGTCTTCTATGTCGGCACATTCTCGAAATGCATGCTGTCGGCATTGCGGCTCGGGTTCATCGTCGCGCCGGGCTGGGCGATCAATACATTGACTGCCGCCAAGAATTGCCTGGACTGGCATTGCGCTACGCCGGTCCAAAGCGCCGTCGCGGCATTCATCAGCGAAGGTCATCTGGTGCGCCACGTCGCAAAAATGCGCGAGATCTACCGCGCGCGCCGCCAATTGCTCTTGAGCTCATTGAGGGAGACCTTGTGCGAACAGCTCGCGCCCATTCAATCGCTTTATGGCATGCATGTCTGCGCCGAGGCTCTTTTATCGGCCGATCTGGAGGCAGTGACCAACGCCTTGGCGCAGCACCACGTCAAAATACATACCCTGAGCCGATACTTCCTTGGACCGCAAACGAAGACCGGATTGGTATTCGGCTATGGCACCGTGGATCTGGCGGAAATTCGCCGCGGCTTGACAATGCTCAGAACGGCCCTGCGGAATTGACGCCGTTAACCGGCCCTGATGGGTGTAGGAATTACACGCAGGCGAGCGGGACGGCAGCGCGTGCAACCGTGTAAAGTCTGACGCGGAGGGGTGCTGAACTCGTGACAGATCCCGCAACGACAAAACCGCGCGCTGCAAAGGAAGCCAAGTTGGTGCAGCTGGGCCTCCTGAGGCAGCTGGCATTGATGATCCGCGCGATTTCCAGCTCCGGTGTCGGCAAGAAAATCGCCGTGCTGTTGACGGCGATCGTGCTCGTCATCTTGGCTACGGCTTACGGACAAATCCGGCTCAATAGCTGGAACAAGCCGTTCTACGACGCGCTATCGCGACGCGACCTGAGGGACTTTCTGTTCCAATTGGGCGTTTTTTTCGTGATCGCCGGCTGCATCTTGGCCCTGAATGTGACGCAGCGATGGCTCGCGGAGATGCTGCAAGTCAGGCTGCGAGAGGGATTGACCCGAAGTCTGCTGCGGGACTGGCTGATGCCGCGGCGGGCATTCTGGCTCGCCAGCAGCGGCACGATGGGGGTCAATCCGGACCAGCGCATCCACGAGGACGCGAGAAAATTGTGCGAGCTGTCGGGCGGCCTTGGAATCGGTCTTTTTCAGGCCTCAATCTTGTTCGGCACGTTTGCCGGCATCCTGTGGGGGCTGTCGAGCACGTTTACTCTTCACTTCGGCGACCGAGATTACGCTATCCCGGGATTCATGCTGTGGGCCGCCATTCTGTACGCAAGCGCGGGCTCGCTATTGAGCTATTGGGTCGGTCGGGGACTCATCAACCGAAATGCTGATCGCTACGCGCGAGAGGCCGACCTTCGCTTCTCGCTGGTCCGAGTCAATGAGCACGTCGACGATATATCGCTGGCCCAAGGCGAGTCGGACGAGAGGCGCCGCATCGAACGCCGCCTCGTGGACGTGCTGCGCGCAACCCGGCGCATCGTTTGGGGCCACACAAATCTTGAATGGGTTACTGCTGGATTCGGCTGGGTGACCATCGTGGCGCCGATATTGGTCGCCGCACCGCTGTATTTTACCGGCAAAGTTTCGTTCGGTGGATTGATGATGGCTGCTGCCGCCTTCACCCAGGCGCAATCCTCTTTGCGCTGGTTCGTCGATAATTTCAGCGTCATCGCCGATTGGCGCGCCACCCTGCTGCGCGTGGCCAATTTTCGTCACGCAGTCATTTCCACCGATGAGCCGCGCGGTTTTGAAAGCCGCATCGTGTACGCGGAAGGTGATCCGGGCAGGATCATGATCGAAAAGCTCGAAAGCATATCTTCTGCCCATGCCGACAAACTGCGCGAATTGAAAGTGGTCGTCGAGGCTGGTTCGCGCGTGCTCATCCTGGGGGCGCCGGGAACGGGAAAGACTCAGTTCTTCCGAGCCCTGGCAGGGTTGTGGCCCTGGGGTTCCGGCCGCATCACGCGACCCAAAGGCGAGCAAATATTCTATTTGCCACGCGGCACCCCCTACTTGCCGCGGGGCAGCCTGCGAGAAGTGCTGGCCTATCCCCTGAAGGCTGAAAATTTCAACGCGGAAGCCTTTGCGCGCGCGCTGTTCCGCTTAGGGCTTGAACGCCTCGCGCCGCTGGTCGACGAGACCCGCCGCTGGGACCGCGAGCTGAGCCAGGACGAGCAGCTATGCCTGGTGTTTGCGCGCATGCTGATACAGATGCCGTCCTGGGTGCTCATCGACGGAACTTTCGGATTGCTCGATGACGATGTGCTCGCGCTGGTCACCGATGTCTTTACCAAGGAGCTCAAGCACATCGGCATTATCCACGTGGGCGGGGCAGGCGAGGCGCACGATCTGTTCTCGGCAACGCTGCATCTTATTAAAGTTCCCAAGGACTCGTCGAAGGCCGAATCCGCAAGCAGTGACATCGAGCGCGCTGCATCGCGCATCGACGGCGGAAATCCGCAATGAGGATGCTGTCACTGGGCCGGTGCCGCATGCTGCACGGATTGCGAACTGCGGCGATGATGCTGCTTTTCTGTACCTCGCCGGGCTGGGCCGCCGTGGATTTCGATTTCCGCGTGCCGGCTTCGCCGCTGGACGCCGCGACCGCAGCGACGATGAGCGACTTGGCGTCGCGCCTCATCCCCGTCTACCAGGACTCTGATCCCGAGAGATATCTGGCGAATCTTTCCGCGCTGCAGATGGCGGTCGGCGACTACGCCGCCGCCGATATCTCCAGGGCATCGCTGCGCGACCGGCGGCGAAAATCGGATTTCGGGCATCCGATCGGACGGGCCGTGATTTTCGACATGTATGCCCACGCAAAGGCGGTGGAAACCGAGACTAAAGTCACCTTTGCCGAGGCGTTTACCAACGTGTATCGCGACACCATGCAAGGCCTGGACGATCGCGACGCCTTCGCCGTTGCGCACTGGCTCGGCTCACCGCCCACGACATACCGAGATGCCTTGCAACGGTCTTTGGATCAATATCGCGGCAAGGATAGCGTCGATGAATCCGAAGCAATCGACCTCATTTGGAAGTATCTGTCCTTTGATGCTTATCGGCACTTTGGGTCGCTCGTCGTCTTGCTGAATGCGCAGGATGATCACCGGCGCTATTCCAGCGACAGCGGGATCCTCATCAAGGGAGCAGAAGGGACCGAAATTTCAATCACTGTCGTTCGTCCGACTGGCGGCGACAAAGCCGTGCCGGCGCTGCTTGAATTTGGTGCCAATGAAACACAGAGCTACGCCAAAGAAGGTGCGGCGCGCGGCTATGCAGGAGTGGTTGCTTTCATGGTCGAGAGAAAATCTCCGGCCGGAATCGATCCGCTGGATCTGGTCGGTGCGAACGCGCTTTTAGTGATTGATTGGATCGTGAAGCAATCCTGGAGTGACGGTCGCGTGGGAATGTACGGCGATGGCTACGGCGGCTTTGCGCCATGGGCTGCCGCCAAGCACCTGCCGCCGGCGCTCAAGGCCATAGCCACTTCGGCGGCCAGCGCACCGGGCATCAATTTTCCAATGGAGGGCAACATATTTCGGAATTCGGCGTACGGCTGGTCCTTGCAGATGAACAGCGGCACAAATGTGAAAGAAGAAGATGACGACGCCGCACAGTGGCGGGCGCTCAATCAGAAATGGTACCGCAGCGGCAGGCGCTATCGCGACATGGGCCGCCTTTTCGGAAAACACAATCCAATCTTCATTCGTTGGCTCAATCACCCGAGTTACGACAGCTATTGGCAAAAGTTCGTGCCGTACCGTCAGCAATTTGCGCACATCAACATTCCGGTTCTTACCATCACCGGTTATTACTGCGTCAGCGCGCCCGCTGATCTTTACTATTTCACGCAGCATCATCGATACAATCCGCGCGCCGACCACACCTTGCTTATTGGACCTTATGAAGCGGACGTGATGCGGGTTGGGCCGTCATCCGATTTGCGTGGGTATCAAGTGGATCCCGCTGCACTGGTAGACCTGCGCGAGTTGCGCTTTGAGTGGTTCGATCATGTTTTCAAGGGCACCACGGTGCCGGCACTGCTGTCGGCTCCGCTCAACTATGAGGTGATGGGAGCAAACGAGTGGCGCCACGCCCCCTCGCTGGAGGCCGCAGCGAGTGCTTCGCAGCGGTACTACTTGGATGCCGCGGTTACAGCGGGGAATCATCACCTCAGTCAGCGCAAGAAATCGGGCGATCTTGCCGTCCCGCAGACGGTGAGCTTCCTAGATCGCAAGGACGCGGCGTGGACGCCACCTACGGATTACATCAGCAAGAGTCTGGCGCCGCGTCACGGCACGATCTATATAAGCGATCCGCTCACCAAGGCAATCAGCTTCAATGGCCTGTTCTCCGGGCGGCTTGATTTTGCGATCAACAAAATGGACGTGGATCTGAACATGACCCTGTACGAGCTGTTGGCGAACGGCGACTACATCCGCCTTTTCAGCCCGACCTACGAGATCCGCGCGAGCTATGCACAGGACCGTGTTCATCGGCATCTGCTGAAGGCAGGGGAGCGGCAAAAGCTCTCTTTCAAGAGCGAACGGATGACCAGCGTCCAGCTGCAGCCGGGTAGTCGTCTCGCCCTGGTGCTGAGCATCGCTAAGCGGCCTGACCGCGAGATCAACTACGGCACGGGCGGCGACGTGAGCGAAGAATCCATCGCGGATGGCAAGATTCCGGTTGAGATTCAGTGGTACGGTGACAGCTACATCGATATTCCAATAAAGAAGTAAACATGCACGCTAAGCTGACTCTTGTTTTGTTCCTGTGCCCATTCCTGCTTGGCGGCCTCGCCTGTGCGCAGACAGATGCTGAATTGCAGCCCTTTCTGCAGCAAACATTGCAGCAGACTCTTGATGCAAAGCATTTGCCCGCCATCGCCGCGCTCATTCAAATTGACGGTAAGATTGCAGCCGAGGCCGCAGCAGGGCTGCGTGCGGTAGGCCACACCGAAGCAGTTACCATCCGTGACCGATGGCATATCGGTTCCGATAGCAAGGCATTTACCTCGACTCTGATCGCCCGGCTGGTCGAGCAGCACGTCATGAGATTCGAGGACACGCTGGCCAAATCGTTTCCCTCATTTGCCAAGCAGATGGATTCAAAGTACCGCAAGGTCACCGTGACGCAGTTGTTGAGTCATACCGCGGGTTTACCGCAGCTGACCGATGACAAGGAGTTGCCGCCGTTCATGGCCGTCATAGAGCCGATCCAGGACGTGAAGGCGCAGCGTGCCGCCATCGCGCGCAAATATCTGACTATGCCGCCGCCGGGCGAGGCGGGCGAGTTCAGCTATTCGAATCTGGGATTCATCATTGCCGGTGCAATTGCCGAAGCGCGCACGGGTAAGTCGTGGGAAACCCTCGTACGGGAGCAGGTGTTTGAACCGCTAGACATTGAGAACGCGGGCTTCGGTGCCCCCGGTCTGTCGAGCAGGATCGATCAGCCTCGCGGGCATTCTGAAGACAACGGAACATTGGTCCCGCTTGATCCGGGCAGTATCGATGCGGACAATCCGGCGGCGCTCGGGCCCGCAGGGACAATTAACATTTCGCTAGGCGATTGGGCGCGCTTTGCACAGGATCAGCTCAACGGCGAGTTGGGTCGCGGCAAGCTGCTGACGGCCGCCAGCTATCGAAGACTTCATAGCGTGGTATCGCATGACTACGGCTTGGGCTGGGGCGTGATTCGGGACTCAAAAGGAGATTTGCGGCTGTTGACGCATACCGGCAGCAACGGCTATTGGTTGGCCGATATTCGAATCATTCCACCGCGCAATATGATTATTTTGATCGCCACCAACGCAGGCAATGAGGCGGCGGGTCAGGCTCTCAAGGATATTCGTAAAGCCCTCAAAGACAAGCTGAACCCCTGATCCGCAACGATGTGTACACGCGCCGATCAGGCAAGACGCTTGATCAATGCCACCGCGGCGGCCGGATTGTGGACTTTGTGGCCGCTGATCACATAAAGATAAACGTCGCGCGGTTTACCATCGCCTGCGCCAGGCTGCACGCAATTGATGCCTTGCGCTGCGCTGCCTGAGGCCCATGCGCGGGCGCGAGCTGCCCAGATATCGAGCGCCGCATCGGAATAACCCGATGCCTCCTTCGCACGAGTGCCCATAATCCGGGCGTAGACGAAGGGTGCGGTTGGATCGGCGATTTGCGGATATGCCGAATCACCGGCGATCACCACGCCAATCTCATGGTGGCGCGCCAAAGCGATGAAATCAGGCGTCATGAAACTCTCGTGCCGAACCTCCACAACGTGACGCAGCCGGCGGCCCGCCGCCTCTTGGGGCAAAAGCTTCAGGAATGCCTCGAAGTCGGCAGGTTCGAATTCCTTGGTCGGCAGAAACTGCCAATTTATAGGTCCGAGCTTTTCCTTGAGTTCGGTGAGGCCGCTCGCGAAAAACCGCGCGATGCTCTTGCCTGCTTCCGCCAGCACGGTTCGGTTCATCGCGAAGCGGGGGGCTTTCAATGAGAAAACAAAATCATCAGGCGTCTCGTCGTGCCACTTGATATAGCTAGCGGGCTTTTGGGCGCCGTAATACGTGCCGTTGATCTCGATTGAAGTGAGTTGACGGCTAGCGTGTTCAAGCTCGAGCTTTTGGGGCAGATCGGCCGGATAGAAGGAGCCGCGCCAGGGTTCATATGTCCAGCCGCCGACGCCGACTCGAATGATACCCGCGGCGGCGTTACGGCCGGGCATAAGGCTTAAGCAACCAGGCCGTTGAGATAGTTGAAGCTGATAGCCACGGATTCGAGCCGCGGCTTATTGAAGGGCGGCTCTTGCTCGACGTAGAACTGGCGCACATTTGATGCGTACGCCTTTGCCAACAGTGTCTTCCAATCAATTGTGCCCTGTCCAACTTCACAGGGGTCCTGCTGCAAATTGAAATTAGGTCGCGTGCTGACTTTGACGTCCTTTACATGCATTGCGCTAAAGCGGCGTGGATGCGCGGCCAATAGGGCCACCGGATCCGCTCCCGCGGCGACAACCCAGCCGGCGTCCATCTCGAAGGTCACCAACGCGGGATCGGTGCCGCGTATCATTTCAGCCAGCCCAGTGCTGTTGCCAAGCGGCGCGAGCTCGACGTTGTGATTGTGGTAGCCAAAGCGAAGTCCGTACGCCTTCAACGCTTTGCCCTTGGTGTTGAGGTAGTCCGCGTTCGACTTCCAATCATCCAACGTCATGGCAGCGCCAAGCCGCGCCAGCATTTTGCCCGTATCTTCGCCGGGCAGTTGCTGCACACTAAGACGCGCAGGCATGTTGAACATCGGGCAGATGATCGTGCCGATACCGAGGGTATGCGCCATGTCCGCCAAAACTCCAAGATCATCCAAGTTCGGGCCGGACTTGGCGTGGGGAGGAACATGTATCGATGGGCACTTCAACTGCGTATGATCGAGCGCCTGACGCCAATCGGCGACAGTATGGCCCGCAAGACCAGCCAGTTCGACGGCGCGATATCCGATTTTGGAGACGGCAGCTAAAGTCCCGTCGAAATCTCGAGCGAGATCATCGCCTACGGTGTAGAGCTGAAGTCCGATGGGCAGACCGGTGCGCCGGAAAAAGGGCTGAGCGTTCGCGGCGCTGCCGGCCCGAGCCGCCAGGAGTGCAGCCGCGGCCAAAAATTCCCTTCGCGACAATGTGAACATTTTCTCCCCCAATGATCCGTGTGGCAGATGTTAATTGAATTTCAGCGCTCACCCTACGCCTGAGGGTATCGCTTTCCTACACGTCTGTGACGCCGCATCCCGCATCATGGCTATGTTCCTTATCACCGGGGGTATTCCATGCGAGCGTTGCCCGTATCCAAGACGAGCGTCGATTCTCTTCCAGATCGCAGGAAAGGCGGCCGGCGTGCTGCGGACAAATTTCCCGTACCCGCTTTGTATGACGCATGGAGTGATCTCAAATCCGGTCTCGCCAGCCTTTTCATGCTCAGGCAGGCATGGAATTTTTGGAAGCGCCTCATATCGACGATCGAGGAAGACTAAAGTTCTGTTGTAAAACAATACACTAGTGCATTGTCGGTTGCATTAGCGGGTCCAGGTTCCCCTGATTAGTTGGCGATGGGAAGTGTCGGTATGGCGCCGCCGCGGTTCAACACCGCATAGCGAAGCAGTTGGACTCCCGTCGTGAGACTCAGCTTGCGCTTGATGCGTTGACGATGCGACTCGATGGTCTTGACGCTCAAGTGGAGCAACTGCGCGATTTCACGCGTGCCAGCGCCGCTTCCAATGAGGCGCAGTATTTGCAGTTCACGATTGCTCAGCCGGTCGAGCGGGTCGGCCGAGACGCTGGAATCGCCCGAGGCGAGCCTAGACAACATCTTGCTGCTAATCGCCTCGGAAACATAGACCTGGCCGTCCAGAACTCTGCGCAATGACATCAGAAACGTTTCCATCGGCGCTTGTTTCATTATGTAGCCGCTGGCTCCAAGGGCGAGCATGCGTTCGGCATAGACTGTTTCATCGAGTGCAGATAACACCAAGATCGGCAGGCCAGGGTAGTGCGAGCGCAAATAACGCACCAAATCGATGCCATCGACGCGCCCCAGGCTGATGTCGCAGATCAAGATATCGGGCTTCATCTGCTCGATGGCGCTGCGAGCATTGCCCGCGGCGTCGACCTCGCCGCAGACGATGAGGTCATCTGTGTCTTCCAGGACCTGCCGCACGCCTTGCCGCACGACCGGCTGGTCGTCGACTATCAGAACGCGCCGGACAGAATGCCGCGCGGTCGCGCACGCTGAATTCTTGCTCATGATTCGGTACCGCGCGCCACGAGCGCAGCTAGCGCGGCGACGATGCCGGTCCTGCCGTCATTTCGATTCTGCAGCATTGCTGCGAAACGTGTCGCCGATTGCGGTGTGCAGCAGTGATAACCCTGCCATTGGTCACATTCCAGGCGCGCCACGAATTCGAGTTGCTCTGCGGATTCGATTCCTTCCGCCACGACCTTGAGGCCTACGCTCCGGGCCATCGACACGATCGCGCGAACGATGGATTCATCCGTTCGGCTGATCGCCAGTTCCCTGATGAAACTACGATCTATTTTCAGCTTGTCGATGGGAAAGCGCCGCAGATAGCTTAAGCTCGAATATCCGGTGCCGAAGTCATCAATGGCGACGCTGACTCCCATTCTGCGCAGCTGCTTCAGCACACCGGCGGATTCCTCCGGATTGGTCATCAGCGCGCTCTCCGTTAGCTCGATCTCCAGCGCGCGCGCGTCGAGTCCGGATTCGACCAACGCCGCGTTAATCACCTGCAGGATGTTCTGATGGCGAAATTGCGTGGCCGAGAGGTTGACGGCCACCGGAAGAAGGGGCCCCAGCTCGGTCTGCCATGCCCGAGCTTGGCGGCAGGCTTCTCGAAGCGCCCATTCACCGAGAGGTATCATCAGCCCGGTTTCCTCGGCGAGCGAGATGAAGGAGCTCGGCCCAATAAGCCCCTTGGTTGGGTGGTGCCAGCGCAAGAGTGCTTCCGCGGCCACAATCTTTCCTGTCTTGATGGAGATTTCGGGCTGGAAGTAAAGCTCAAATTCTTCAGCCGCCAATGCGCGCCGCAGGTCATTCTCGAGAGCTAGGCGCTCGTGCATAGAATGCGTCATGCCGGATTTGAAGAAGAGAGCCTGTCCGCCGCCGCGTTCCTTGGCGATGGCCATGGCAACTTCAGCGTGGTCCAAAAGGTCGTCGCAGCGACGGCCGTCGTCGGGCCACACGCTCACGCCGATCGTCGATCGCAGGCTGACATCCATGCCATTGACCTGCAGCGGTGCGTCGAAAGTCTGGAGGATAGCTGTCGCGACGCTGTGCGCTTCCAAGCGCGCGGCCACATTATCAATGAGGACCGCGAATCGGTCGCCGTCGAGCCGCGCGAGCGTCGTGGACGGTGAAAGGACGCCCGTGACGCGGCGCGCGATCTCCGTAAGGAGCCAATCGCCGACGCCGTGTCCCAGCGATTGATTGATTGCGCTGAAATGGTCTAGGTCGAATACCGCAAGAGCGATGGCGCGGCCGTGATGCTCGGTGTCGCCAATCGATTTTACGATTCGATCTTTAAACCGTTGCCGATTCGGCAGGCCAGTGAGTGAATCATGTGAGGCGAGATACTGTAGGCGCGCGTGTACTTCTTCGAGTTCGCGCGCGTTCCGATTGGCCTTGTCCCGCAGTAGATTGGCGCAAACGGCGATTGCGTAGGCGACGCCTAACACGCCGCAGCCCAGCGCCGCGGCGCATATGATACTGAGTCGCCGGGCGGAGCCCCAACCTTCACAGCAGGGACCGAGTGCCAGCAGCGAAACAGCCAGTGTGTGCGCATTGATGCTGAGAACACCAAGGGCTGCTCCAAGGGCGGCCACGCAACGTGCCGCGCGCGCCTTCCAAGTTTTGTCATGCCGCAATTTCAACCAAACCCACTGTCCCGCCAGAAACGTGGCGAACGCCAGCAGAAACGACCCGCAGATCCATACCAGGCCCTCGCGCGCGACGAGTTCGCTGGGCAGCTCGTCGAATGCCGCGGCGTGGGTCGCCGCTATTCCAAGCGCCAGTGCGAAAGCGCTGCCCACAATGCTGGCCAAGTCCGGCTCGCGGCAGGAAATGAAGATCAACGCGCATACTTGGCTCGAGGTTGCAATGGCAAAGGAGAGCAGTAACCATGTCGCGCCCACATTGGGCTGTTCCGGCAGCCGAACGGCAAGGATTTGCACCAGGTTAGTCGTCCACAGACCGATTCCCAGTGCCAGCGCGCTGAGCAGCACAATGCACGCACCGCTGCGCGACCGCACACTAGCGGTCTGCTGCGCCAGCGCGAAGGTGGTGTTCGATAAAAGAAAGGCCATGCATGCGCCAATGGCGATCGCCCAACCCTCAATGGTATATACGGTCATGAATCCCTGCGTTGGCTTGCCGCCACTTGAGGCGCGCAAAATACCTCGCCTTACCTGCGCGAGATATCGAGAGAATTGCGTATGGGAGCGAGGGAAATTATGTAGCCGGCGCTCAACGGCGGCATTTCGGAACGGACGGCGCGCGTGCTTAGGCGGGGTGATGCCTGTCAGGGCTCGATAATATTGTTTCGGATGGCATAGCGGACGAGTTCTGCGAGAGATTCAAATCCCATCTTACGCATGACGTTGCTGCGATGGGTTTCGGCAGTCTTGACGCTTATGTTAAGCGCTCTGGCAATGTCCTTATTACTGTTGCCCTCAGCAAGCAATTGCACAATCTCCCTCTCGCGCGCGGACAATGTCTGTGCGGTTTCAATCGGTTCGCTTCGTAAATACCCATCGAGCACCATACGAGCGACATTGGACGTGAAGAACGAGCCTCCCCCCAGCAACGCCTGCAATGCGGTCACCAGCGTTCGTCCTGCGTCAGATTTCAAAACGTATCCGCGCGCGCCAGCATTCAGCACCTCCCTTACGAGCTGTTCCGACTCGTGGGCCGTCAGAATGAGAATGCGCGCGGAGGGATCGTTGGAAGTAATTTGACGCGCTGCTTCAAGGCCGTTTAATTCCGGCATGGTCAAATCGAGCACGACAATATCCGGTTTATGCTCGGCCGCCAGTGCAACCGCGTCCCTGCCGTTGGTCGCCTCCGCGGCTATGATCCAGCCCGGCACTTGCATGAGCTCCGCAGCCACGCCACGCCGGAAGAGCTGATGGTCGTCCGCGATCAAAATGCGAACGGTGCTCATGGCCGCGGCGGAATCAAGATTGTCGTGCGCACTCGGGTCCCTCCTGCGCTGGTTTTCTCCACTGAAAATATCCCGCCGATGTGGCGGATGCGTTCCCGCATTCCCGCGAGGCCGACCCCTATCTGCGGTTCGCTCACATCAATTCCGCGGCCGGCATCCTCGATCTCCAGCATGACACTATTCGACTGCACCTTGAGGCGGATTGCGGCCCAAGGACTGGCCGCGTGACGATGGATATTGGTCAGCGCTTCTTGGGCGATTCGAAACAGACAAAGCTCATCATCGGGCGGCAGGCGATTCATCGATGCAGGCAAGTCGAGCCGTACTTGGATTGCGCTGCGCTTGTAAAATCCATCGGCCAACCAACGCAGCGCGCTCAGCAGCCCGAGCTCGTCAAGCAACGGGGGATGCAGCAGATAGGATGCGGTTCTAATCTCCGTGGAACATTGTGTAGCGAGTCGTGCGCAGTGTTCGAGTAACTCGCGCCGGGCCTCGGCGGTCAAACGCGAGTCCTGCATGAGCTGAGAGAGGCCCAATTCCAGCGCCGCCAGCGTCTGTCCGGTCGAGTCGTGCAGATCACGTCCGATTCGGCGCCGCTCCTCGTCCTGCAAGCGCATCAGTTCGGCCGACAGCGCCCGCAGATCCTGCTCCGCACGTTTGCGAACCGTGACGTCGTGCACCACTGCGAGCGCGAGCACGGTGCGGCCGGTGCTGAGGCTAGAAAGGTCGACCTCGGCCGGAAAAAGCGCACCGGTGTCGGCGCGCTTGTGCATCCATTCGAATGTGGATCCTCCGTCACGCAGGGCGGTTTCGATCCGCGCGCGGGCAAGTTCGTCGGACCGCTGGCCGTCTGGCTGATGTTCCGGCGATAGGTCCCAAGGGGTCATGCCGGCCGCGGCCTGTTCGCTTTGGAGGCCGAACATGCGGACCGCAGTACGATTCGCGTCAACGAACCGTGCGCCCTCTAAGAGAAATGCGCTGAAATGCGCATTGTTGAACAGCGTTCGGTAATGATGTTCGCGCCTTCGCAACGTGTAAATGTAGTGATTCAAGAGTGCTGTCATTATCAGCATCAAGGCTGTAAAACCCGCAGTTGCCGATAGGCTCATCTGGCGCCGCTCGCGCCAGGGTGCCAGCGCCGCATCGCGCGCCTGGCCGGCGATGATATAGATCGGATAGTCGTTCATCAGATCGTAGGCATAGATGACCTCTTTCTTGGCCGTGGGGCCGTATCCCTCGATGACACCGCTTTTGCCGTCCGCGACCGCGCGACGGAATGTCGCGTCCGACGCAACACTTTCACCGGCGGCCACATCGCGGTGTGCCACTTTGGGGACGCGCACTAAAATCGTGCCGTCGGTCGCGATCAATCCCATCGTCAGAATCTGGTCGCGAAACTGTTCGTAGAGAAAATCAAATCCGTCGAAACTAAACAGGCCGCCGGCCCACGCTGTTGAGTCCCCCAGGGGCGGCAGTCGCTGGGCAATGGGAACGACCAGCTTGCCCGGCCGCTCAGGATCGGCGATGGGCCGGCCGACCCACGAGTTGCCGGGAGCCGCGCTATCGATCGTCAACCATTCCGGCGCTTGCGCGCTGTCAGTGCTTCGCTGGCGGCTTGCCAGTGCGAATCGCCCCTTGTCCGCGAGGAACAGAAACCGCACGTAGTCGCCGCCGGTCAGCTGCTTTTGCAGCGTCGTGGTCAGATTGGCGCTGCTGGCTGCTTTGATGCCGCCTGCAAGCTGTAGCTCATTCGCACCCGCAACGGCAGCCCCTACGCCATCGTTGAGCATTGCCAAGGTGGCGGACCATAGCGTCGCGCCGACGCCGCGCAGACGATTGCGTTCCGATTCCAGCGTTTGCAGATAGTCCGAATGGATTCGCGAGGCCACGTAGGCCCAGCCGATCGTGACGGCGATCAGGGCATACGCCAGCAAAACCCAGTTGAGGGCCGGAGGAAAGATGAGACGCAGCGGTCCTGTGGTTGCGCGTCGCTGCGATGGCGCATCCCCCGATTTTTTGAGTGGCACTGATACGCTCCCGAGCGTTAATGGCCGACCCGTTTCGGTTGTTATGACCGATCAGTCAGTCTCCCTCAATCATCAGGCCCGGTCGAGCATCGCGGGCAGAACCAGTTTTCTCAGTCCACTACTCTAGGGTTTGTCTTTTGTGCTATTAATTACTTATAAAACAATATATTACTAGAATAAATAAAAGTCATTTATACGGTCAACCCGCAGCCATCCTTGGATCAACGGCTCCATTCATTTTTAATGCCCCGCGGATAGCTCGCTCAGGGTGGCCGGCCAGCCCTCGCGCATGCTGGGGTACTTAGGTGCCCATCCGGCGTTGCGCAGTTTCTGATTGGAGATGCGCTCCGAGCGCGACATGAGTTCACCGAGTGAGCCTGTGAGGTGAGCAAGCCAATTCGGCAGAGGCTTAGGAGTGGGGGCATTCAATGCCGTTGCCAAAGCTGCGGAGAATTCGCGGCGGCGCAGCGGTTCATCGTCGGTGACATTGTAGATACCGGCCGGCACGTCGAGCGCAGCCAGCACGGCAGTTGCCGCATCATCATGCGATAGCGAAGAGATGTAGGCCTCGGGTGATCCAGGCAGCGGCGCCCATCCTTTGCGCACTGCCTTGATCATCGCGTCCGATTGACCCGCATCCGGACCGTAAAAACCCGCGAAGCGCAGCACGACGCCGACTCCCCCGCGGCGCGTAAATTCCAGGGCGCTTGATTCCGCAGACACAACGCTTCTGTTGTAGCGCACCGGCGCAAGCGCCGTATCTTCTCGGATCCATGCATCGCCCGAATCCGGGTAGCTGGGTGCAAATGATTCCTGAATATAACGGCGTGCGCCCAGCGCGCGGGCAGACTCTGCCAGGAGTGCCGATGCGTCACGCCGCAAGCGGTCGTTCTCGCGCCACGCACCTGGAAAAAACATGCGCAACGTGGAGGAGGGAATGTGGGTGGCAAGATTGATTACCACCTCGGGCTTTCCCATGCCGCGCCGAACCGACTCGCGGTCAAATAAATCCATGGCTACCGGACTTGCGCCCATTCTTTCGAGCACCGCGCGGTTTTCGGCCGCACGCGCCACCGCCGCTACGTGGTGGCCGGCAGCAATCAGCAGAGGTATGGCTCGGCGGCCGACGACGCCGGTCGCTCCAGCGATGAATATTTTCACAGCAGCCCTCCATTCGGTACGCTCGTCTATAAGACGTCTGCGGTAGTCACTTTGTGACAGCCATGGCGGGGATTTCAAGGCGCTGAGCCCAATGGGGCATTTTCCAGCGCGGGCGCGTAAAGTTACCTTATGCCAATAGGTGCGCAAGACCATCTTGAATCGCTTTATGCAAGGCAGCGTTTGCTGTCGGCCGAGGCCACGCGCCTCGAGTCCGAGCGCGACACACTGGAGCGCAACTCCGATCGGCACTATATTTTAGAGGTCGAGATCACCGCGCTGCGTGAGGAAGCGATGCGAATCAGCGCGCGAATAGCAGATATCATCGAAAGAGATCTGCAGCGCTAAATTCCGAGTATCAGGAAACAAGTGAGACTTTCAATCACACCGAGCGGTCAAGCCTGTGGTGCGCGCGTCGAAGGGGTCGATCTGACGACTCCTCTCGCGCAGGAAACAGTATCCGAAATACGTGCTGCGTGGTTGAAGCATCACGTGCTCGCATTTCCCGATCAGGCGATGAGCGACGATGACCTAGAGCGCTTTACGCTCTGGTTTGGACCATTCGGTGAGGATCCCTTCATCGCGCCGATTTCGGGACGATCGCACGTCCTCGCAGTCAGACGAAAGGCGGATGAACAATCCCCCTTGTTCGCGGAGAACTGGCACTCGGACTGGAGCTTTCAGGCCGTGCCGCCGGCGGGCACATGTCTCTATGGCATCACCATTCCGCCGATCGGCGGCGATACCCTGTTCGCCGATCAACATGCTGCGCTGGAGGCGTTGTCCGCGAAAATGCGGGCGCAACTTGAAGGCAAGGTCGCAATCCACTCAGCCGCACGCGCCTACGCTCCAACCGGCGCGTATGGGGTAAAGGACAAGGGCCGGAGCATGGATATCCGTCCTTCGGAGGACGCGCGTCTTACTCAGCGTCATTCTCTGATCCGCGCGCATCGCGAAACGGGCCGTCTGGGCCTGTTCGGTGCTCTCGGCTACATCATCGGCCTCGAGGGAATCCCAAGCGACGAAGCGCAGCAACTTCTGGCGGAACTGTATCAGTGGCAATCGCGCGAGGAGTTTCAGTATCGCCACAAATGGGAGCCTCGGATGCTCGTCATGTGGGACAACCGATCTTTGCTGCACGCGGCGACGGGCGGATATCAGGGATACGAGCGCCTGCTCCATCGCACCACGATCGGCGAGCGAGCCGCGCTATGAGCGAACCGATGAAAAGAAACTCGGGGGCGAAATGAGTCGCGCAATGCGCGCAAGGAATCTTATGCGCCGAACATCGTCATGCCTTTTAGTGTTTGTGTTCCTCGCTTGTTCGCTGCGTTCCGAGGGCCGCCCCTGGTCAGTGACCGATATTGCTCAATTTTTGGCGGGCACGGATACCATCGAGGTGGCCTCGACCGGCGCCGTGCTCTTCAACGATCATTATGCCGATTTGAAGCAGAATTCAATCGAGGAGACCTGGCTGATTCTCGAGTCAAGCGGCGCAGTCCACGAAATTCCCAGGCGGCTGCGGATCGCGGAATTACACTGGGAGCCGGATGGCCGCCGCCTCGCCGCTTCGTTGCAGGACAAAGACGGCAGTAAGCAGCTTTTCTGGATGGATGCGCGCACTTTTGCAGTCACTCGCCTGACCCACGGAGGCTCCATCAGTCATTTTTCGATCTCCCCCGACGGTACACAGATCGCCGCCGTCGAAACACCCGCGGTGGCGTCCGGCGGCGCACCATTGTCGTTTTGGTTTAGCGAGAATAACGACTTACTGGCGGGGACGCCGCCGTCCCGGCAATTGTGGATTATCGATGCGAAAACCGGTTCTCAACGTCGCGTAGTCGTTGACTCCTATTCCTACGGCGGCCCCGTGACCGATCATGATCCCGCATGGAGCCCTGATGGATCCAAAGTCGCGGTGGTGCGGCAACCGGGCGCGCTTTATGCGGATTTTCAGGAGGCGCAATACGTTTCAATCGAGGTTGCCACCGGCTCTGTTCGAATGCTCAATGGCCAGAAAATATTCGCGCTGCCCGATACCGCCCCGCCGGTGTTTTCGGCCGATGGACGCCTGGCGACCGTTCACACGTGGGACAATCAGTTCGGATCGCGTGAAGATCTATTCGTCGATGATCGCAATGTAAGTGCGAGTTTCGATCACGATTTCTGGTCATGTTCTCAGACTCGGGTGGCGTGGGCTGGCGATCGACTGCTCGCCTCGAGCATGGACGGGGCGGACCTGCGACTGTATCGGTTTTCCCTGGATGGCTCCCTTCCCGTCGCACTGACGCCGGCCGGCGGCAGCGTGGATGCCTTTTCCGCAGCGCCGAGCCATGCGCTCTACGTCGCCTATAGCACGCCGGAAAAACCCGATGAGATCTACCGCGTTGATGCGGGCGGATCCATGCAGCAGTTGACTCACCGCCACACCCTCCCCGATTATCTCACGCTCGCTCGCACTAGCTTTCCAAGCTGGAGCGATGGGCATGGTCACACTCTTATCGGACAGTTCACGCATGCAGCCGGCGCCAAACCGCCCCTGCTGACCGAGCTGCATGGCGGCCCACAGTGCGCAGACACCTCGGCGTTCAGCCCATTTGCGCAGTATTTTGCGACCAACGGCTACAGTTACTTTCGCCCCAGTCCGCGCGGGAGCGATGGCTATGGCGACTGGTCGTATAAGGCCATCGTCAATGATTGGGGGCCAGGTCCAATGGTGGATATCATGGCCGGCATCGAGGCCCAGGTCGCGGCGCAAGCGGTCGATTCGCAGCGACTTTTTCTCTATGGTGCGTCTTACGGGGGATATCTAACTTCGTGGATCGTGACGCATACCGATCGCTTTCGGGCCGCCGTGGCCGCGATTCCCGTGACCGATCTGCTGCTTGACTACACGCTAACTCAAAGTCCGAACATTCAGCGGCGCTTTTTTGGCCAAAAGCCCATCGCCGATAACCAGAATGTGTTGATGGATCAGTCTCCGGTGCGATATGCACGATCGTTGAACACACCGTTATTGCTGGTGGCCGGCCTCAAGGATACGCAGGCACCCTACACACAGACTATCGAGTTTTTCAAAATACTACGCGAAGAGGGCAAGGACGTCGCCTTGCTCGCGTACCCGAACGCCGGCCATGGCCCTGACGATCCATTAGGATCGCTTGATTGGATAGCGCATATCGCCGGCTGGTTCGCGGCGCACGGCGGAGTCGCGATAGGCGACGCAAAGCCGCCGCCCACAAATCATTAGATTGGCTCGAGCCAGGCCGACAGGGTGGAGGGTCTGCGGACGGGCAAATGGGAAAAGGAGGGCAGGTCAATGCCGATTGAGAAGTACGAATGGCAAGCAATGAAAAAGTTGATCGCAATTTTTGCGCTGATGCTGCCGGCAAGTGGACAGGTGCATGCCGCTGACGCGCCGGAACCGACCACCAATACGCAGGGCCAGGCGCAGGCCAGGCAGTTCGGGATTTTTTTCGGCGGCACGGCGTCACAATACGATCTGTGCGTGAAGAAAGGATTTCTACCCAAAGGCAATCAAAGTGCCGAGGAGATTGCAAAGTCGTTCTTGGAGAAAACATGGGCGGCGAACCCGGCCGCGGATCAATCGGTCTATGTGCAAGATGGTTGGAACAAGATGAAAAAGGAAATCTCGGAAAACGAGTCGTTCTACACAAAGGAGCGGTGTGTTGGAGTGGGTAAGCAGTGGACCAAGCTGCTCGAGGGGATGCGGAAAAAGTAGAACGGCGCGTCACGTCGAGTTGTTCGAGTTTCAAAGCTGCCTTGTGCCAAACGATAGCGTAGGATACCGCTCTCGATTTTTTTGGATTTAAGGGATGAAAATGCTGAGGAACTTCTTGCCTGCCATGATGCTCGCGTGCGGCCTGCTGGTCGCGCCCACGACGTTTGCAAAAGACCCCGAACCTGCCAAGGCGGGCGATGCCGCTAAGCCAGCCGATGCCGCCAAGAGCGGCGACAAGGCGGACAAGTCCCACAAGGATGACGAAATCAACTTGCCGCCTTTTCCGGCCGACAAAACGGTACGCCAATCGGTGACGCTCGATGGCCGCGAGCTCAAGTACGATGCCACCGTCGGCTCGCTCCCGGTACTGGACGAGAAGGGCAAGACCATCGCCAGCGTGATGTTCACGGCTTATACCGTGCCCGGAGCCAACCGGCCTGTGACCTTCGCGCTGAACGGCGGCCCGGGCGCCGCCTCCGTGTACCTGAACCTCGGCGCCATTGGTCCCAAGCGGGTACAGTTCGGCGCCGACGGCGACAGCCCATCGGATCCCGCAACACCGATCGACAATGCGGGCACCTGGCTCAGCTTCACGGACCTTGTGTTCATCGACCCGGTGGGTACTGGCTTCAGCTATGCCCAAGTTCCCGAGGAGGAAGCCAAGAAGCGCTTCTATAACCCGAAGTCGGACGTCGAGTACCTGTCGCGCATCATCTTCGACTGGCTGGTCAAGAACGAGCGCCTGACTTCTCGCAAGTACCTGGTCGGCGAGAGCTACGGGGGATTCCGCGGCCCGCGGATCACGCACTTTTTGCAGACCCACTTAGGCATAGCCATGAATGGCGAGGTGCTGGTATCGCCCTTCCTGGATCCGGGTGCCTCCAGCAACCGCGATCTCTCGCCGCTTCCCTGGATGCTGACCCTGCCGAGCATCGCGGCCGCCAACCTGGAGCGTCAAGGTAAGCTGAACGACGCCGCCATGGCGGCCGTGATCGAATACACCCGCACGGAGTATGTTCAGGACCTGCTGAAGGGCCGCGCGGATGGCCAAGCCGTCGAGCGCATCGTCAAGCGGGTCACGGAATTGTCGGGGCTCGATCCCAATTTCGTACGCCGCTCCGGCGGACGCCTCGAGACACAGGCGTACCTGCGCGAAGTCTATCGTTCCGAGGGAAAACTCGGCAGCCGCTACGATTCCAATGTGACTGCGTACGATCCGTTTCCCTTTGCGCCAGTCCAACAGAACAACGACCCGATTCTTGACAGCATCATCGCGCCGACCACCACGGCGATGGTCGATTTCATTACGCGCACCGTGGGCTGGAAGTACAGCGGCCGCTACAACGCTTTGAGCTACGAGGTCGGCAATCTGTGGACGGATTCGCCGGACAAGGAGAAACAGGCCAACGGCCTGGAGCGCGGCTCGGCCAAGGAATTGCGAGAATCGGTCGCGATCGATCCCAAAATGCACGTGCTGATCGTGCACGGCTGGGATGATCTGTCGTGTCCTTTCATGGCCTCGGTGCTGATCGTCGACCAGATGCCTGTGATGGGCAAGGCAGAGCGCGTGCAGGTGAAGGAGTACCCGGGCGGTCACATGTTCTACAGCCGCCCGCAGAGCCAGTCGCTGCTGAAGGCCGATGTGGTGAAGATGTTTTCGGCGCATTAGCCCAATCGAGAAATTATGACGAGTACAAAGTCACTGCTATTCATCGCCTCACTCATCAGCGGCGCGGCACTCGCGCAGCAAGCGACCTCGAGCAGCGGCGAGTACTACCGGGACTATCAGCCCGAGGCCGTTATCCGCGAACTGAAACGCGACGCGGTCTCGGACGATGCCGTCATGATTCCAATGCGCGATGGCGTGGGTCTCGACACCGATATCTATCGGCCGAAAAACGCCAAAGGCCCGCTGCCGACGATCTTTTGGAAGACGCCTTACAACGAGCTGGAGATGAAGTCTGGTCCCGCGCTGGGCTATGCGCTCGCCGCGGTGCGCCGCGGCTACGCCTTCGTCGTGCAGAATGAACGCGGCCGATATTTCTCGCAGGGTGACTGGCAAATTCTCGGCCATCCACAGACTGATGGCTATGACACCCTCACTTGGATTGCCAAACAAGCCTGGTCGAACGGCAAAGTCGGGACGCTCGGCTGTTCATCGAGCGCTGAGTGGCAATTGGCCCTTGCCGGGACCCATCACCCCGCACTCGCCGCCATGGTGCCCATGTCTGCCGGTGCCGGTATCGGCAAAGTGGGCCGCTTTCAGGAGCAGGGCAATTGGTACACGGGGGGAGTGCCGCGCACGCTTTTCTTTGTCTGGCTGTATGGCGTTGAGAATCCGTTGCGCGCTCAGTTGCCGCTGATCAGTGACCCCGCGATGCACGCTCGCGTGTCTCGATACAACGACCTTGCGGTGACCAAGCCCAAGGTGGATTGGAACAAGCAGATCAGGCACCTGCCGGTCGATCAGCTGCTAAGCGATCTCGGCGAGCCGCCGGGCACATTTGAACAGCTGATCGACCGCACACCCGCGGATCCGGCCTGGCGTCAGGGCGGCCTCTATCACGAAGACATGGGTTGGGGAGTGCCCGCATTGTGGTTCGACTCCTGGTACGACGTGTCGATCGGACCGAATCTCGAACTTTTCAACCACGCGCGAACCAATGGCGATAAGAACGCTGCGCCCAACCAATACGCGGTAGTCGCCCCCATACCTCATTGCACTTACTGGAAAATGGGTCCCGACACGAAGGTCGGTGAACGCGCGATGGGCGACACGAGCTTCGATGTGGACGGAACCATCTTTGCTTGGTTTGATCGATGGTTGAAGGCGGATGCCAACGCGTGGTCAGCCTCGACTCCGCACGTGCGCTACTTCACCATGGGCCAGAACCGCTGGAATGCGGCCGATAGCTGGCCGCCGAAGGAAGTGAAATCCGTGCGCATGTACCTGCGCAGCGAGGGAGGCGCCAACAGCCTATATGGCAATGGCCGTTTAGAGCTTGCGGCACCGCCCGCAGGCGAGAAGTCCGATCACTTCACGTACGACCCCATGAATCCGGTGCAGACATTGGGAGGCAGCGACTGCTGTAACGGCGGATTGGTGACTCCAGGCGCCTATGATCAACGCTCGATCGAGGCGCGCTCGGATGTGCTCGTATATTCGAGTGAATCTTTGAAGGAAGCTATGGAGGTCACAGGCTTCGTCAATGCAGTCCTGAAAGTGTCCTCCAGCGCGAAGGACACCGATTTCGCCGTTAAGCTCGTCGATGTGCAGCCGGATGGCACGGCTTACATCATCGCCGATACGATTTTCCGATCCCGCTATCGCAACGGTTTCGACAAGCCCGAAATGATGACTCCGGATGGTGTTTTCACCATCAAGCCGACGCCGATGACAACCAGCACCCTCTTCGATAGGGGGCATCGCATCCGGGTGGAGATCACCTCATCCGACTTTCCGAAATTTGTGCGCAACTTGAACACCGGCGGAGCGAACGAAAACGAGAGCACATGGGTCGTGGCCAACAACACGATTCATCACGCCGGCCAGAATGCGTCGTACATTGAATTGCCGGTGATGCGGAGCAAGCCCTAGGCAATTGGGCCCCCGGCGCTCATCGCGGGTGACATAACTCATTCGGATCCGCGATAGACGCCATGGTTTTGGCGCGGCCGTTTGCCATGGATCGAAGATCGCTAGAACATGGTTCACAGTTCATCAATTCCCTGAAGGCCAATCACATAGGGGGCTGTATGCGACGCAGCGGTAACGGGCAATCCCTCCAGCGGACATTTGCTTTAAATCCGTTTTGCCCGGCTCCAGGAATTGACTGGCGACTGCATTTGTCCCGAGTCGCAACAGAGATCACACCGATACTCGCTGCCAGAGTTCGAAACAAGCGCCGATAAGGCACGTTGGTGGTCGCCGACACGTTCAGTGTCGTTCCGATGCCGTTGACGCCGGCAAAGCAATCTCGAGAAGGGAGTTTATTAAATGAAATTGATGCTGTTTGTTCTAGTTGCTCAAATACATGCGGGCGGGACGCAGGCCGTGGCCGTGTATCCTAGCTTGGAGCAGTGCCGCGACGCATTGAACGTGGCGGTTTCGAATGTCGCGGCTGATTACTCGTGCGCGGCGACGCCCGTACAGGGAAAATGGAAGGCCAAGGATGCTCGTTTCATGCTGGCCCGGGACTAGGATTGCAGGCGCATAGGCTTACGACTACCGCCAAATCACAATGTCGGCTCACAAAGCCTGTCCGGAGCCGAGTTCATCCAATTCCGGCCGGTGCTGCCGCGCGATCACGCCCATGGAAGCGAGAAGGCTGCAGATGACGAAAAAGACGCTCACCGCAAGCGGTTCCCATTTCTGCAGATCCAGCAGCCTGAGTGAAAAGTTCAGCGACAAGTACATGACGATGACGATGCATGAGTAAACGCTGCTCTTCACTGCGATACCGATGGTGTGCATGCGGCTGGCGTGCGTCTCAAGAGAATTCCTGTTCTTGCCATACAGCACCGTATACACGACGAATCCAGTCAGGGCGTAGACCAGCGTGACACCGCCTAGATTGATGAGTCCGGCCAAATTCGCGGAGGGTCGTCCTTGCATAAAGATTACGAACGCGGCGAACAGAAAATAGCCTAGGGCGGCGAGGCAAACGACGAACTTCGAAACGAAATCGAACAGTCCGCGGCGCTGCAATACGGCTCTCCGTTTCCCCTCCGGCAATGCACGCTTGTGCTCTTTGTTGAACCTGATTCCGCGCCACACCACGAAACCCAGCGGCAACATCTGCGCCGCAAGAAAGTACACCGTGACCAGAACTTCCACTGGACCGTCATGCCAGTCCGGGCGCCGCAAGTAGCCGAACAGCCAAACCAGCAGCAACACGCCGAGCACGGCCAATCCCGTGTTCAACGCGCGGTATCGAGCTAGAAAGCGCTCTCGAGCAGGTCCCAGGTCGACAGCCGGGTACAGTTGCGCAAGACGCTCGGCCGGCAAGCGCGCAGAACGCATTCGAACGTACCTGCTGAACCAGGCTGGATACAGGACCGACGTCACCAGAATCTGTACCCCGAACGCCGTAAGGAACGCATAAGCCTCAAGCATGATGACACCTCACTTTCCCGGCGGTGACCGGCTGATTGCGCCGGCGAACGCATTACGGATTTCCGAATCGGTCACACCTGCCTCGCGCAACTCGGCGAGAGTTTCGCCGAGCTTGCGCAGCGTCCACTCCTGCAGGTTGAACTTGCAGTTCGCTTTGGCTTTGGGGTGGACATAGCTACCGCGGTAGCCCTTGGCTTCGATGATCAAATCCCGCTCCAACAACTTGTAAGCCTTTGCCACGGTCTTGCTGTTGAGATCAAGATCGTTGGCGAGCTGCCGGATAGAGGGCAGTGCGTCGCCGGGCTTCAAAACGCCTGCAGTTACCGCAGCCTTGAGCTGCTCGATGAGCTGCTCGAACTGCGGCATCGCGCCGTCGATGTCGATGGTGATTTCCATCGGTTCGGTTACCTATATGTACCAGTAGATCCAATGGTACAACTGGTTCATAAAGTTTGCAACTGCGCGGAAACTTGCTTGCGGCCGTTCCGATGACGGTGGCGAAGTGAACGGAACCTGCCGTGATAAGTTTCTTGGGCGTTGTCATACACTGACCGCATGGATGCATCCCTACCGTCTGCCGCGAAACCGCTTCGCCTGTTGGCTGAGCAGGCCTTGAGCCGTGCGGCCGGCGCGCCGCTGATCGGGGGTAATGCTTTGGAGCTGCTGATCGACGCCGCGGCGCATTTCGACGCCTGGCTCAAGGTGATCCGCGGCGCTCGGCAGCGCGTGCTGATGGAAAACTACATTTTCCGCAATGATGATATTGGCCGCCAATTCCGCGACGCTCTGACAGAACGTGCCGCGGCGGGAGTTACGGTCCTGGTCATCGCCGATTGGTTCGGCTGTCTCGGTCAGTCGCGCAGCGCTTTTTGGGCGCCCTTGCGCGCCGCGGGCGGCCAGGTACGGGTGTTCAATCCGCCAAAGCTCGGAGAGCCATTCGGCTGGTTTAGCCGCGACCACCGCAAGCTTCTAGTGGTGGACGGTACATACGGCTCTCTGTCTGGGGTGTGCGTGAGCGCCAAATGGTTAGGCAGGCCGGCGCGCAACATTCCACCATGGCGCGACACGGGTGTTGAACTGCGAGGGCCCGCGGTCGCCGAACTCGAGGACGCATTCGTACAAAGCTGGAATATCGCGGGTCTTGCGCTCGCCCCGTTTCCTCCGCATTCGGCCGGATCCGCAGGGCCCGTGGCATTGCGGGTCATTGCTACACAGCCCGCGAGCGGCAGCGTATACCGTCTTGATCAACAGATCGCCGCGATGGCCCGCAAGACCCTATGGCTCTCCGACGCCTATTTCGTCGGCGTAACACCATATGTGCAGGCGCTTGTTGCGGCGGCACGCGACGGTGTCGATGTACGCTTGCTGGTTCCCGGCAGCAGCGATATCCCGGCGGTTGCCCGGATGTCCCGCAGCGGCTATCGGCCGCTACTGCAGGCCGGCATTCGAGTGTTTGAATGGAACGGCTCCATGCTGCATGCAAAGACCGCTGTGGCCGATGGCCAATGGGCGCGCGTAGGATCATCCAATCTCAACGTTTCGAGCTGGCTCGGTAATTTCGAGGTTGACATTGCCGTCGAGGACGTTGGCTTCGCCGCTCAGCTCGCGGCCCAGTACGAGGTTGATCTTCAGAACGCCACCGAAATCGTGCTGGCGAAGCGTCGTTTTCGGCGTGGCGAGCAGATTCAGAGCGGCAACCCGCAGGCCCCAAAGACGGCGCACGCCGGAGGTAGTTCCGGACGTGCGGCGGCCGGCGCATTGCGAATCGCAAATGGCGTGCGTGCCGCGCTCGGCAATACCCGGGTGCTTGGTGAGGCGGGTGGTCCTTGGTTGACGACCGCGATAGTGTTCTCGGCGGTCGCCGTGGTCGCGGTGCTCTGGCCGGCAATAATCGCGTGGCCGCTTGCGGCATTGGCCGGGTGGTTGGCGCTTAATTTGGCTATCCGCGGTTCGCGCCAGCGCGCGCGGAACAGGCGCGAACGCAAGCGCGGCAAGTAGTAGTGATGCGCTGTGGCCAGGTAGGATCAGTTCGGGTTAGCCTACGATATCCGTTTGCAACTGTTCGGAGGTGTCGTGCTCGTCGTGACAACAGAAAACGTGCCCGGACATCGCGTGCGCGAGGTCAAGGGTCAGGTGTTCGGCGTGGTAGTCAGAAGCCGAGGGCTTGGCGGAAATATCATGGCCGGGCTGCGCTCAATCGTCGGCGGCGAAATCACCGAATACACGCAATTGCTCGAGGAAGCGCGGCGTCATGCTGTCGACCGGATGGTCCGCAACGCGAACTATATGCAAGCCAACGCCATTGTCATGATGCGATTCGATTCGTCGGAGATTGGCCAGACGATGAGCGAGATCGTTGCATACGGAACGGCAGTGGTGCTGGAACCGGCAGCGTGATCATGTTGCGGACTGTCGTCATTGCGGTGGGAGCAATCTTTACCTGCGCCGGCATCGTCCTCATAGCCTGTGGAGTTCACGCACCTGGCTGGCAGGCTCTGGTCATTGGCGTGATCGTTCTGATAGGCACACTGTTCGAACGCTGGCGTTACCGTCGCATCGAGAAACCGCTAAACGGCAACTGGCAGCGGACCGAAGAGCAATTTATCGATCCGTCGAGCGGGGAACCTGTTGAAGTCATGTTTGACCCACGCACGGGTGAGCGACGTTATGTCGCCGGCAAATCACGCGATACAAAGGGATCAGGCCCGCAATAACTCTTGCCCACACGCTGGCTGAATTTCGCCAGTATCGCTGGACTGAGAATGAAACCGGACGAAACGAGGGGGTGCCTGCCCCAATCGGTACCGCATGACCGTGACGCGGAATGAATCCATAAGCTGACATTGGTGGTAGGACCAGCACCTACATTAAAGCCCAAAGTCGGATAACTCCTACGTTCCGAATGCCGGTATCACGTCCTCAAACTGAGTGCATTGCCTCATATCATCAAGGCTAGAGGGGACCTTCATCCAGCCCCCGATGAGGGGGAGCATTCAAGATGATCGAACACCCGCCCAGCCGTATCCCGTTCCGCGGCCTCATGATCGCGATGTGTTTGGCACTGCTTACCGGCTGCTTGCCACCGCGGAGTCCAATTCCTGATGCTCCAGTGGCACCAGCCGATCTTACGGCGACGCCAGGCGACGCTGTGGTAACTCTCACCTGGGCGGCCAGCACGGGTGCAACGGCTTATGACGTGAAGCGTGCGACCACCAACGGCGGTCCGTACACCCAACTCGCCCAACTCACTGCGTCTGCGTCCACCTCGAATCAATTCACTGATTCCTCGGTCACGAATGGCACGACGTACTTCTACGTCGTCCAGACGCTTACCGCCGCGGGCTCGAGTGCGGATTCCGCGCAAGTCTCGGCAACGCCTAATGCACAGGGCGTGTCTCCGGCAGTACCGACCAATCTCACGGCAACGCCCGGCAACGCTTTGGTAACTCTCGCCTGGTCAGCCAGCGTGGGCGCAACGGGCTACAACGTGAAACGTGCGACCACCGACGGCGGTCCGTACACGCAACTTGCCGCGCCCACTTCGAGTGGATATACAGACTCCTCGGTCATTAACGGCGTGACATATTATTACGTCGTCTCTGCGCTCACAGCGGCAGGCGAGAGTGCGAATTCTGTGCAAGCTTCTGCAACGCCCAGTGCAGCGAGCGTGGCCCCGGCAGCACCGACCAATCTCACGGCAACTTCCGGCAACGCTGTGGTAACTCTTGCCTGGTCAAACAGCGCGGGCGCAACGCGCTATAACGTAAAGCGTGCGACCACCAGCGGCGGTCCGTATACCCAACTCGCCGCGCCCACCGTCACTGGTTATACGGATTCCGCGGTCACCAATGGCACCACATACTATTACGTCGTATCGGCGGTGAATTCGAGCGGCGAAAGCGCGAACTCGGCGCAGGTTTCCGCAACGCCCAGTGCGACAAGCGTGGCTCCGGCACCACCGACCGGTCTCACGGCGACTGCCGGCAACGCTGTGGTGACCCTGGCTTGGTCAGCCAGCGCGACCGCAACGCGCTATAACGTAAAGCGTTCGACCACCAGCGGCGGTCCGTATACCCAACTTGCCGCGCCTACCGCGACTGGTTATACAGATTCCGCGGTCACCAATGGCACCACATACTATTACGTCGTATCGGCGGTGAATTCGAGCGGCGAGAGTGCGAACTCTGCGCAGGTCTCCGCAACGCCCAGCGCACCGAGCGTGACTCCGCCAACACCGACCGGTCTCACGGCGACGGCCGGCAACGCCGAGGTAACCCTGGCCTGGTCAGTCAGCACGGGTGCAACGGGCTATAACGTCAAGCGCGCGACCACCAGCGGCGGTCCGTACACCCAACTCGCCGCGCCCACGGCGAATGGATATACAGATTCTGCGGTCATCAACGGCACGACATATTATTACGTCGTATCGGCGAAGAATTCGAGCGGCGAGAGCGCGAATTCGGCGCAAGTCGTCGCGACTCCGAATCCTCCTCCTCCGACCTCCGGGACTTGGGTCAATGTGACGCCAGCGGGTGTGGATCTCACCGACAATTTGTGTGGAAATGGCGGCACACAATCAGTTGCTGCGGATCCCTCGAATCCCTCGAATCTCTATGCTCAATTTAACTGCCAGGGAATCTGGAAATCGACCGACTATGGCGCCACCTGGACTGGGCCCATCAATACGGGAAGGAATGCTGCCCAGGTAAGTGATTGCGTTGGAGGAATTACGGTCTCACCGAGCGGCGGAGGACCCGGACCCGACCATCCGACCCTTTATCAAGGATGCATTCAAGGCAGCGGAACAGGGTTTTGGAAGTCTGTCGATGGCGGTGTGAATTGGACCAACAATTTCGTCGCTCCCGGAGGTCTGCTTCGCCAGGATTACTACGCGCCTATCGTTGATCCTTACGACGAAAACCATCTCATTATGGCCGGCCACGAACAAGACTCTATTGTTGAGAGCACTGACGCCGGTCGTCATTGGAGCGCCGTTCCCCTTGACGTTGGAATGTTGACAAATGGTCGCACCGGCTTTGTCTTCTTCATCGATACCGGCGATGCCGCGACCACTCGGGGGACTTGGCTCTGGATCGGTGAAGAAAACGGCGGACTCAATGGTACCTGGCGGACAACCAATCGTGGTACTGCCTGGATTCAAGTGGACAAGAACGAGCACCCCCCTGGCGCTGCGCAAATCTATCAACCCGATAGCAACGGTGTGGTGTTTATGGCGGGCTCCAATTCGATCCTTGGCAATGGTGTCCTAAGAAGCGCTGACTACGGACAAACATGGGCTCATGTGGGTTTGAGCAACACTGAATCCGTTGTTATTGGTACATCCAAGGATGTTTATTCGATGTTTGGATTTCCTGCGGGACCTGGTGCTACCTTTGATTCGTCGTTTGAACTTGCAGCCCAACCGGGCAACGGCACTTGGGTGGCGCCAGGAACTCCTGCCGGGTTAACTCAAGGTGCTGCGCAAATCAGCACCGTTAATGATGGCAGTAACAACGTGCTTGTCGGGGCTATGTGGAACAGCGGCCTGTGGCGATACATCGAACCATGATCGGAGGCCGCTCAGGCTACCGCGGTTGAGGAGCTGCGTCGGCGTTCCGACTCTGCGTCTGTGCGCCCGGGACGTGTAGACCCTCGAGAAAATCCAGTGCGAGCGTGGCGTCTCCCTCGCCGGAGTCGCCGGACCACCTCATACTCAGTGCTTTCGGATTCGGGGTCATGGGGAAGAAGAGGCTGCCGGTGCGGCTTTCGCCCGGACCCAAGGTCAAGGGGAAGGGAATACGGCGCCGCTCGAATTCTTTGTGTATGACCGATTTGTTGTGCATGTTGATGCCGAACACACTCAACCCGTAAACCGGCAGCGCGACCGCGGTCGCAGTCGCGGCCGTTGCGGCGCCTGCAGCGCCGACTCCGGCGCTGGCGACGACTTCGGGTTCTGTGGCGGCCACGATCACCCGCGGCGCGGCCACTCGGGCAAAGGCCACACCCGCGTCACGATAGCGCCTCTCCAACGTCTTGCTCTCCCGTTCGAGGGCCCAGGGATCGGTACCGGCCGCGTGAGGTGCCCCTGCATAATCCGCCAAAGCGGCTGAGAGTACCTGCACGGGTCGGTCGCCTGGGTTGTGCAAAATCACGACATATTCGTCCCAAAACGCCTCGCGCTTCCAAGAGCCGGGCGCACCGTCGCTGATTTCGGTGTAGAGCGTGGCCTCGAGAGGCGCTGGCGGAAATTTGACGTTCAACGCCCGCGCCGGTGGCACCTTCTTATCGACTCGTTTATATTTTTGCGAGACGCACGCGCTCAGCACGCATGCCGCCAGCAAGGCCATCAGCAGGGCGGTCGCGATATCAAATCGTTTCCGGGAGAGTCGCGTAACGTCATATGGCATTTTTGGGTCTTCCGCGGTGCGCAGGTCTTCGGCAATCTCCGTGGTGATTCTTATCTCAATTTTCGGACGCCAACAATCGGCCGAAGTCTCGATCGATCGATGACACGAAGGTGGTTCACGTCACCGATGTCCTTGGATAGGACCCCCTGAGCTACCTGGCACATAGCTGACACTCCTTCCGAGCACATAGGTGACACTTTTAGGCTTTTGCGGGGGACGCAAAATGCCGTGGCGGGAGTGTTCCAAAGTGGACGAGCGACTGAGGTTGTCGGGCGATTGCAGGAGGGGGAGAAGATGGCAGTGCTGTGCCGGGAGTTCGATATCTCGCGCAACACCGGCTATAAGCTGTACTTGGGCGAGCGCGAGTCAGAAGAATGATCGATTCGCCGCACATGCCTACCTCCCGTAACGGGCCAATAAGCATCATCAGCCCTCGTTTGTAAGGCGGTTCTTTAGTAAAGGAGGATGCCATGCCCTGTGCCGATCCTATAAGAGCGGGCAATCCTGAGAGCAAATGTTCGTTTGCTGCTTTTTTAAATGGCTTGCGGATCAACGCCGGCGTTTCGTATATTGACACCACCGGAGATGGCATGCCTCCGAACCCAACCGCCGCTGTCGGCTGATGATGCCTACCCCATTTCATTCGCACCGAATGGAGGAGTAGGTCTTGATACGCGACTGCCCATCAACGATCGGAAAAACCATCACTCGCGCGATCGCACGCCTGCCTACCTGTGCGTGAGATCCCGGCCAACATGACTGCATCGCAGGGTGAGTTGAGTGCTGGCGATGACAGTGCGCTAAAGGGAAACAGGCCATTACCAAACCGAGGTCGCTCAATGTTTCTTTCCATCACAGCCATTGCAGTAGGAGCGGCACTTGGTGCCTTACTGCGATGGTACTTTGCCACGCGACTCAATCAGATCTTTCCACAACTGCCGCCGGGCACCTTGGCGGCCAATCTTTTGGGTGGGTACCTGATCGGCATCGGGATGGCTGTATTCTTCGCCATGCCTTCTCTCCCTCCAGAATGGCGACTGCTCACTGTCACCGGTTTTTTGGGGGGGCTTACCACATTTTCGACGTTTTCCGCCGAGGTTGTCACGGCCTTGATGGAAGGCCGAGCGTTCTGGGCGATCTCGACGATTGCAACACACGTTCTTGGCAGCATCGTCATGACACTGCTCGGCGTGGGAACGGTCCGAGTCTTCAAACCTTTGCTCTGAAGGACTCGGTTGTTCTATACGAAGGCAGCAATTGAGTACGGATCCGTGGGCTCTGAATCCTGAGCGTGAGTCACATGTAAAGCGAGCAAGATTCTATTGGGGATACGCTTTTACGCTGTCGGCGACGGAGTCCGCGACATGCTCCTTGGTGATCACGCCGGCAACATCGCTGCCTCGAGGAATTCCGCGCCCGCGCACGACCACCGCCATGATCGCCTTCTTGCGCCACATGCGGCGGATGACTTCGAATGCCGACTCATTCTCGCCCACCACCGTGAAATTGCGGCTTGCTACATCGCGCAAGCTCACTCCGGTATGAGCGCCCTCTAGGCCGCGGCGAATTCCCGTATTGACACGGATCACGCCATAGAGATGGCCTTGGTCGGTAACGACGACATGGCGCAGGCGTCCGGCGTGCTCGGGCTGGCGCAGATAGTCGTCAAAACTGGCATCCGCCGGTAAGACCTGGACATCGGCATCCATGACCTCGCGCGCAGTGCGGACCAGGAACATGTTGGCATGGCGCGCCTTCGGGATGGAGCGGCCGCGGCGCACGAGTTTCAAGGTATAGATGGTCTCGCGAGACAGTACACGTCGCGCGCCGATGCTCACGGCCACGGCGACGATCATCGGCATGATGATGCTGTAATCGAGGGTCATTTCGAAAATCATGGTCACGGCCGTCATCACCGCCCCCGTACCCCCGCCGACCATCGCCCCCATGCCGACGATGGCGAAGGCGGGGATGCTTAAGTGCATGGGCAATCCGGCGGCATTCAACAGCGCAGCGAATCCCCCGCCGAGTGCGGCACCCATGTATAGAGAAGGGGAAAAAATGCCTCCGGACGAGCCGGACCCGAGACTCAGCGAGGTTGCAAATAACTTGCATGCGAAGAGCAATCCCAGGAGCCAAAAGGTTGAAATCTCGCCTGCCAATATCGCCTGAACCGTGGCGTAGCCGACGCCGTCAATGTAGTACTGGCCCGCCGTGCGCATGAGGACGTACATCAGCGCGCCGAGAATCAGCATGCCGAGCATGTGCCGCAGATATCGGAAACCGATCCGATCGAAGATATCTTCCGCCAGATGCAGCGCCCGGATGAAACCTGCTGCGGCAATGCCGGTAAGGCCGCCTAGCAAAGCGTAGAGCACCAGCACTATGAGCGCCCGCGAATCGATCGGCATGGCTTGAAGGGCTGGTACGTGGAATGCGGGGGTATCGCCGAAGAACCAGCGGCCCACGAAGGTTGCGGTCCCGGTTGCGATTGCGACCGGGAGGAAGGTCTCGGCGCTGACCTCGGGCAGCATCAGTTCGATCGCGAACATCAGCCCGCCGATGGGCGTATTGAAGGTCGCGGCGATTCCAGCGCCGGCGCCGGCCGCGACAAGGGCAATCCGTTGGCCGGCCGGCATGCGAATGAGCTGCCCCATCGTTGAGCCCAAGGCCGAGCCGATCTGGATGATGGGACCTTCGCGGCCAACGGAGGCGCCGCTACCGATCGCGATCGCGGAGGCCAAGGACTTGACCAGTGCCACCACCGGCCGGATGACTCCGCCCTTATAGTAGACGGCATCCATCACCTCCGGGACCCCGTGACCCTTCGCCTCGGGTGCGAAGTGCGTGACCAGGAAAGTCACGCCGACCGCCCCAATCACGGGAACCAGAATGACAAGCCAGCCCCAAGGCGCAGGCGAGGTGAAAACGTTGGCATCGTAATGGACTATCAGTCGGCCGACGAACAGCAGATTGTGAATAAGGCCGATCAGGTCTCGAAAAAGCACGGCACCTAAGCCCGTGACGATTCCTAACCCAAGTGCCAGCAGCGACAGCTGCCCCAGGGGCATTGGTCGAGTCTCCTCGCCTTCTGTCATGGGGACAAGCGCATTGGGGATAAGATCAGATACCGGGCTGGTGCAGTGATCTTGTTTAGAGCAAGAAAAATTGATAGCACGCGAGCTCGACAGTTCAATCCAAAATCGCCAGTGGGTGTATTGTCATATGATGACATATCGACGCAGGAATGCGAGCGATGCTCGGCCAAGTCACAGAGTAAGTCGCTTCAGAACAGCGCTTAAATCCATTTTAAAGCCGCCGCGATTATCTGCGCCGCCCCGCTGCCTGCGCACTCTCCATGCGCAATCAAGAGCCGTTCCGCATTCCAGCTAAGCACCTTGCTTCGCGCAGCGCGCGCCGGGCCGCGCCGCAAAAAGCTTGCTCGCCAGTCGGGTGGAGTGCTCCCATGCGGACCGACCAAGCCACCGAGTTGCATCACGACTCCCCGCCAGCCGGACACGGTCGTCTTTGAAAACCGCTGGATAAGATCTCCGATAATCGCGGTGCGCGATGCTCGATGGAAGAATGCAACTTCCTGCATCGCGAAGGATCCGCGAAAAATGGTCTGGTCGATATCGGCCGCCCAATAGAGACTGGGCTCATCCTCTAACTCAGCAGAAAAAAAAAGTTCAGGCCTCTTGCGGGCGAGGCCAGGCGGTGCATAGAGGTGTGCATCAGGCCAACGATCCGCCCACTCGCGTAAGAATAGATAATGGAGCTTGTTCGGCGAGACAAGATGGCGGACCGGCCCCAGGGCCTGTACCTGATCGGCGAGCTCTTCCGTCAGGGCAATGGGGGACCACACCCAAACATTGCCGTCCGACAGCCGCACCACCGCCATGCGTGTGGGATACGGAAACCCGGCAAACGAGACAGTCGGCCCATCGGCCAACCAAATAGAAGGGCCAAACACTTCGAGCATCGGGAGAGGATACTGCCGAATCATAATTTCACCCAAAGGTCGCTGCGCGATGAAGTAGGGCTTGGTTTCCCCTAGAGTTGCCAACCGCGGTGGAAGATAAGAAGCTAAGCGCATGGCAAAACGATCATCACAAAGCCCCGCTCCCGGCGCACGAGTCCTTCGCGTCGCAAGGAAGTCTGCTGGCGCGGCTCGCCCCCAGGATTCTCGAGGCACCTTGGAGCTTAGCACCCTGCAGCTTTTTAGAACCATTTTTGGCTCTGCTCGGAGCCACGATACTGAAATTCGCCGGGTAGCGGGAATCGCAGGCGCCCAGCTCTGGGCGCTATCCGAAATTGCTCGCGCCGAGGGAATTAGTGTCAACGCCTTGTCTCAATCCATGGCCTTGCATCAAACCACGGCGAGCAATCTGGTCAATGCGTTGCTGGAGCGGCAATTTATTCGGCGCTCGCGCGATGCGGGCGATCAACGCATCGCTAGGTTGCACGTCACCGCTGCGGGCAAACGAATGTTATCCCGTGCCCCTAGACCTTACGCGGGTCTTTTGCCGAACGCATTGAGCCACCTGAATGCTCGGCAGTTGGCCGAGCTTTCCCAAAGCTTGAGGGCGCTGGTTACAATTCTGAGGCGGCCCGCCAAGGATGCCGCCGGCGAGCCGCTCTTGGGTCTATAGCGGCTATTTTCCGCCTAAAATCCACGATACGACCGAGATTCGGGCAATCGGCTCCCTGCCTGAATCTTTTGCCATGCCTGCCCCACAGTTAATTGATTTGCAATAAGCATTTGGCAACATATTTGCTACAATGCAATAATAGGATCAAGTCATTTGGAGTCAGGTATGACGTTTCTCGTGAAGGCACTCTCAGCGGCTCTTATGGTTGCATTAGCTGGTTGTACGGATCTGAAGCCGACCCAAGCCACCTTGGATGACCTTAAATCTCAGGTTGATCACCTCAAGTCCATGACGGTTAGTGCGCAGGCTGCTAGCCAGGCTGCAATGAGCGCGGCTCACAGCGCTCAACAGGCTGCCGGCAATGCGCAAAGCACAGCCAATCAAGCGCTCGCCCTCGATAAAACCAATCAGAGCGGCATTGATGCCATTAATGACAAGACGGATCGGATGTTTCGAAAAAGGCTCGCCAAGTGATACGCAGATTTCGTTAACCCCAGCAATGTTTGTCAGAACGGAGGACAAGAAAAATGAAATTCGACACTCTGAAACGCACATCGCTTTACGGCACCTTGGTCTTTGTGATGGCCTTGGCGGCGGCGTGCTCGAACCAAAAGGAGCCAGCACAAAAAGCGCTGGATGATGCCAGCGCGGCGGTTAACCACTCCCTTACCCCCGATGCGGATAAATACGCGCCAAAACGGGTTACTGCATTGCAGGGTAAGCTCGCAGAGCTTAAATCCAATTTTGACGCTAAGAGTTATGCGGCCGTCATCGCTGCCGCGCCGGACGTTACCACGGCGGCCAAGGATCTGACACGGGTGGTGGCGACGGATAAGGATGCGGAAACGAAGGATTTGACCGCTCGATGGGCTGATGCCTCCGCTTCAATTCCTAAGTTACTTGAGGCAGTGCATGCGCGCATAGATGAGCTCGGCAAGGCAAAACATCCCGCAAAACATTTGGATCTCGCGACGGCTCGTGCCGATCTCACCGAGGCGGACTCTGGGTGGGCAAATGCAACCAGTGCCAACAGCAGCGGCAAAATCAATGACGCCCTAGCCGCCGCGAAAGACGCAAAGGAAAAGGTAGAGGCGGCTGCCGCGGCGATAAAGCTCCAATTGCCGCAGACGACGGCTGCCAAATAGGGCGCAGCAGCTGCCACGCCAGACGAATTTGGCTAAGAACCGCTCTGGTCAATCGAGGAGTTAGGCGATCGACCAAACAAAGGGGAACTCCAATGCCGAGCCTCTTTCAGCTGCGCCTTCATAAGGCTTTTTGGGCAGCAGTGGCATTACTCTTCGCGCGGCTAGTCAGCGCTAGCGCATGCGCAGGCGACGAACTCGGCAAGATGCCGCATATGCAAGGCCATATGCGTATGACAGTTATACGTCCGCAGGAACCGGGTGATCAGGCGAGGGCTGATGGAGTTGCGCTTGCGGCGAGGGCGGCAATGGAGCCCTACAAAGACTTTCGAAAGGCACTTGCTGATGGCTACAAAATATTTCTGCCCAATGTGCCACAACGCCAATATCACTTTACGAACTATGATGCCGCCTGGTCAGCGCATTCGAACTTTGATCCGAGCAAGCCCACCTCCCTTCTTTACACCAAGACCGCCGAAGGCGGCTATCGGCTGGTGGGCGTCATGTACACGGCTCGCCTGAAAGCGACCGAAGCAGAGCTCAATGCCCGTATTCCCTTAAGCATTGCTCGCTGGCATCAACACGTAAACTTCTGCAAGGGGCCGACGAATGAGAGGGCCCTCTATTTTGGGCCGCATGCGAAGTTTGGTCTGCACGGTTCGATTACTACAAAAGAAGACTGTGAAGCCGCCGGCGGGACATTCTATCCTCACATTTTTGGTTGGATGGTGCATGTTTACCCGTATGAAAAGGACCCCAAGCAAGTTTGGTCCACGGACGATGATGAAGAGCATGACAGTATGGAGCACGCAGCCATGGCCGGCATGAAAGCCGTGCCGTTCCCACGGTAAACGGTGCGAATATCAGGTTGAAGCGCGCATGAACGCGCCCAGCTAAATATTCCTTGGCGAGAATCGCTGATCTAAAGCAAAAGGGCTCCGATGATCAAATATACCGTCGTGTTTGCATGTTTAGTCGCGGCGACAACGCTGGAAGCCTTCGGCGATGCGACAATTCGTATCGGCTTATTTAATCGCACGGGTTTCACGCAAGTTGCGGTCTTGGTCGGTGGCGGCCTTCTTCTGTTTGGATACGGCACCATGCTCAATCTCGCGCCGCTGCCGTTCGAGCGCGTCGTCGGCATGTATATTGCTACGTTATTCTGTGTTTGGCAGATTGTCTCGTTCCTGACGTTTCGCACGTTGCCGAGCCTTCCAATTCTGGCTGGAGGCGCCCTTATAGTTGCCGGCGGGCTCCTCGTGACCTTCTGGCATCAGACCAGCGCAGAATGAACAAAAAGCCCCTAAGTATCTTGCTCGTCGCGAATTTTTTCATGCTAAGCGCCTGCTTAGTGCTGGTAGTGGGTGCCGCGCTCCAATGGCCCGGGACCGCTCTCGAGATGATTTGGTCGATCTATCCGCCACGCCGCGCCATGCTCATGCCCTACCGAGCATTGCTAGGTCCTTTTTTTGTTTTGCTGGCAGTAATCATGGCGTTCGCAAGTGCGGGTAATTTTCTTAACCGCCGCTGGGGCTGGTGGCTCGCTGTGGGAATATTCAGTGCCAATGGAGTGGGCGATGTCGTGCAACTTCTTGGGGGTCGATTCATAGAAGGTGGAGTCGGCGTGACCGTCGCCGGCGCGATATTGTTCTACCTGACGCGGCCAAAAGTTCGCGACGCATCCGCGCCCGGCACGCCGCAGCGCGCTTCAGGCCGGTTGGATCCGGCGCAGAATCCATGACGTTGGGTCGATCGGAAGCGGCCGCAATTCCTGAGGACGTAAGCAAGCTGTTGCAAGATCGTATTGCCTCGTTCGAACAGCTGTTGGTCTTGTTGCTGCTGCACCGAAGTAACCCTAGACGCTGGTCGACCAAGGCAATGGCGGATAACTTAGGCATTCCTGGCGGCCTTCCGGAGGCGCTGATGGCGCTGCAAGCAGCCGATTTAATCAAGGAGGAGACAGGCGGTCCGGAATCGGTATATGTTTATGCGCCCGCCACTACCGATATCGCCAAGGCCGTCTTGGTTCTACAGCAAAGTTATCAGAGTCATCCGGCAGCAATCATGCAATTGATGAGCGAAAACGCCATCGCCCGCGTGAGAAGGGCAGCCCATCGGGCATTCTCAGACGCATTCTTGATTCGCAAGGGAAAGGGTCGTGGCTGAAACAGTCTACGCTCTATGTGCGATGGCGAGCCTCATCTGCGCGGCGTTGCTCTTCGCCGGCTACCGTAAGGAAAAAACGGCGCTGTTGTTTTGGGCGAGTTTGGGGTTCATAGGACTTGCGCTTAATAACATACTTTTATTTGTCGATTTGATCATATTGCCGGCATACGATTTGTTTTTATGGCGCACGATGGCGGCACTAGTCGGGATGGTGCTACTTCTCTATGGCCTCATCCGCGAAACCAAGTAAGGGAATCTGTATGAAGCTATTCCTGGTGGGTTCGTTGGCTTTTGCAAGTGCGATGGCGGCTCTGTTCTTCTGGCATTACTGGAAACAGAGTCAGGATCGACTGTTTGTGCTGTTCGCAGCGGCTTTTGCGGCGATGACAATCAACTGGATTGGAGTGGCAATGATTGATCCTTCGCGGGAAGGGCAACATTACATTTATATGGTTAGGCTGCTGGCATTTTTGCTTATTGTCACCGCAATCGTTGATAAAAATCGCCGCGCGGCCAACGGAGCAGGCAACAGTTAATGGTCGCTCCGAAATCGTGTTCATCAGCGTTGGCACATGGCGGGGAATTAGCAACCGGAGCGAATCTGCTCGTCGTCGTAGCACCTTATTTAGTTAGCAATCTCAGGACGGCGATCCAAAGCTTTTGGCCGCGCACAAGAACACGTTCAAGCGAGTGAGGAAACGGCAGTTGGCAATGAATGTCAAAGGCTGCGTGTGAGCTAAAACGTCGCCAAAATTTCGCGGGTATGGGCGGAAAATCTGGCCCCCCGTGCTCCCCCCGAGTAAAATTAACGCGTCCCCCAAGAAATCCGCAGTGAATTTTTTGTATGAAAATCAATGGTCGGGGTGACAGGATTTGAACCTGCGACTCCTACGTCCCGAAATCTAATCCCCATTGTCCGCCGCAATTCGCAAAAGTGCGCGGGAGCCCTATAAACATAGAGAAATAGTGTCGACCATCGTCCGCCGCCGTTCGTGCAAAAAGTGGCCGAACCGCGCATAATTGGACCCCAAAATGGACCCCAGTAAGAGCACATGGACCCCAGCTCTTGCAGGTTTAGATCCAGGTTTAAGTTCCTCTCAACTCGAGCACAGAAACACATGCAATCTGGCCTGCCATGAGAAAACTCACCGCTACCGCACTGCAAAGCTTGATGCGCAATCCACCGGCGCAGCGCGTTGACTTGAGGGACGGCGCCGTTCCTGGGCTCATGCTGCGCATAGGGCGGGGCGGGGCTACCTGGTCGCTTCGTTTCCGTGTCGTGGGCGAAGGAGGAATTACTAGTCGCGGACACCAGAAGAAGGGGGCTAAGGTGCGAGTGACACTCGGCGAATACCCCGCGTTGTCGATCGAGGGGGGACGGGCATTGGCCAACACCTACCTCGACCAGGCCAAGAAGGGCATAAGCCCGGTGGCAGCGCTTGAGGCAAGCGCAACTGCGGGTGGTCTCACCGTCAGCGCGCTCGCGGCTAAATTCCTTGACGACTACGTGCGGATGAAGGAGTTGCGGGCACTGCTCAAGTACAGCGGGGTGATCCGAGTCCACATTGTGCCCCACTTAGGG